>NZ_JAHLQH010000043.1 GCF_018918325.1 Clostridium sp. MSJ-8
AAAATGTATTAGCTGAAAGTATTTTGCTTGCCTTAGCACATAATATAAATAAGTTACATAATAAAATTCAATCAGGAAAAACAGGAACACATTTATTTCATATTCAAAAAATAGCTTAAAATTTAGTAAAAAAATATGATTTTTATATTTCCTTATTAAAGTGCACCTATTTTTAAGAAAAGTACTTTTTATAGTTTTAATCATTAATTTAAGACATGAAAAAAGGGTTTGCCGCTAGCAGTTTTTAACTGCTAATGCGACAGCCCCTTTTTCAGATTATATATTATACAAAAAAATATATTCACCTTTTCATTAATAATTATAATTCTAACAATTTATCTACAACTTCAACTAATTGTTCTACTTCAGGTTTGCTTAGTTGTGCGTCAGCTTTAACTTCTTCACCTTTATGTCTTAATTCATCAGTAATTAAAGATGAGAATATTATTACAGGTAACTTAGATAATATAGGATCTTCCTTAATTCTTCTTGTTAATGTTAAACCATCTAGTTGAGGCATCTCAATATCTGTAATTAACATCTGAGCTTCATCTTTAAAGTTTTCACCATAATCCTTAGCTAATCCCTTTAAATAATCTAAAGCTTGTTTTCCATCATCAAATATAGTTAAATTCTTGAATCCAGCCTTAGTTAAAGTATCTTTTAATAATCTTCTAATTAAAGGTGAATCATCTGCTAATACAAGTTTTACATTTCCTCTATCTTTATACTCTACCTTCACTAATCTATCTTCACTTATTCCTGCATTAGGTGCTATATCTGTTACTATTTTTTCGAAATCCAACATTATAACAACTCTTCCGTTTATTATGATGTTACCTACACCTAAAGAAGATTCAGTTAAATCATCTGGCTTCTCTATTTCACTCCATTTAATTCTATGGATTGCAAGTATATCATCTATATTAAATGCCACTTTAACCTTGTTAAATTCACATATAATAACTTTAGACCCCATATTCTCGCTCTTTTGTCTAGTTAATATATACTTCAAATCTACAAGTGTTAATATATCTTGCCTACATAAAAGCAAACCAGCTAATTCTGGTTTAGGATCTGGTAATTCAGTAATTGCATTTTTATTCATTTCTATAACTTCTTTTACTTTAACAACATTTATTGCATAATGAACCCCGTTAACCACAAATTCTATTATTTCTAATTCACCAGTGCCTGATTCTAATAATATGTTATTCTCCATATATTCCACCCCAATTCATAATCTTGTCATTTCTTAATTACTTATCGTGTTTGTTTACATATTACTTAATCCTGCAAATGTTAACTATTCTTTAATATAGAATAAATGTTGGCTAACATTATATTAATTTTGTTTATTTTACAATCATTTAATATATGATATAATACTTAATAATTGGTGAATTATTCACTATTATAGTGATATATCGAGGGAATTTTTTATAAAGGAGTTAAAGAATATGGGTTTTAAAGATAAATTAAACAAATATTACACTGAATCATATATGCAGAAATATGGTGATAGAATAACTAGTGCTTCTGGAACTGTTGTTTCTATTAAGATGCAAGAAAAGAATTACATTATAATAAAAAAATTAATTGTAGATCTTGTAATAAAATCTGATACAAGTAGAGGCGTTGTTAAAGCTAGATATAGTAAAAGAAGATGGTTTAAGAAGGTTGACTTCATCCCTATAAGCATGGGTCATAAAGTAATGATTATGGGACTTAAAGGAGTTAAAGGTAAAGAAAATTCTGAAGTTGTTGCTGTACAAAACATCCTTAACTTAACAACTAAACGTGATTTAATTCCTATGGATCATTCTCAGATAAAGAAATCAAGACAACAAGCTAATAGAATAAGATATAAGTAAACAAATATGCCATCATACTATTAAAGTATGATGGCATTTATTATTTAATCTATTATTCTTTTTCTTTCCATTCAGATGTTTCTACAAAAGAAAAATCTCCTCTTTCACTTGTTCCAGCTTCTTGCCATTGAATATGATCTATGTTTAATCTACATTCACTCTTTGTTACAATTCCACTACTTCTATCTACTAAATATGATATATTTAAATCATATGTAGTATTAACTATCTTTTTATTCCCCTCTAATTTAACTAATACAAAATTATCAGTTATATCTTTTATTATAAGTTTTGTGCCTATATCAGATAGTTTTATGTCTGAGTTTTGCAATATATCTACTTGCACCAAGTCTTTAAGCAAATAATTATCCCCAAGAATATTTCTATAGACAGCTAATCCTCCTTCAGAAAATGTTATTCCCGAAAATGTTCCCATACTTGTATCTAAAAATGACATAAGCATTTCATCACCAAAAGCTGCTTTTATATACTCATCCATTTGACCAACATCTGCAGCAAGAACCTTACCTTCATCACTCACTTCATATTCTATATTTAAGTTATCTAATGCATCATAGAATTTTCTATACTTTTCATCACTTCTAATTATAGATTTTTCTTTATCTAGCTTATTTTTTAATTTTACCTCTGAAGAAAAATCATCTATATTAAATCCTATAAGATATCCATCATCTGTCTTAGATTTTATATCTATATCAGTTGATAAATTAGTATCATTTGAATAAATTTTTTCTCTGTTGACTACAAAATCAGTTTTATCTTGTATTCCACAATTATATTTGCTTCCAACTTGTGGGGTAAATTCAATTTTAGCATTTTCACCACCACAACCTACAAATGAAAATGCCATTCCCCCTATTAACATTCCTGATAATATCTTTTTTATATTCATACCTTTACATTGCTTTGGCCACTCCGACCAAATATCCCCCTATTTTCAATTTCATTGTAAATATTATACAATAAAACACAGCTTATTACAATAGACATACCAATTAGGGAAAAAATCGAAACAGAAATAATTTGTTTTCAATATTAGATAAAGATACCATTAGAAATGCTATATTGTCTGAACCTTAATAAGTTTACATAGCATTTAGGTATCTTTACCTATTTCTAATATTTAATATTATGCAATTTACTTTCTCTTTATATACAAAAATAAACTATTAATCATAGCTATGGTTCCAGAAAACACAAAAACTATACACCACATCTTTAAATTTAAAGGTACTGTATGAAATATTCCTTGTAAAAATGGAATGTATAATACGCAAATGAGCATTACAATAGATACTGATACAGCTCCTAGTAAATACGGATTGCTTAATAATTTTATAGAAAATATCGAATATCTCTCTGATCTACATTCAAATACATGAAATAATTGAGACATTATAAGAGTTGATAATGCTATTGTTCTACATGTAATTAAATCCATCTTCATAAATCTACTTATTATAAATGATAATAATGTACAAATTCCTATAAGACATCCCCTTACAATTATCTTTTCAGCTAAACCTCTTGCAAAGATATTTTCTTTTTTATTTCTAGGTGACATTCTCATTATATCTTTATCTGCTGGATCTACTCCTAATGCAATTGCTGGAAGTCCATCAGTTGCAAGATTAACAAAAAGAATCTGAATAGGTGTCAATGGATTAGGTAATGTAAATAATGATGCCAAAAACATTGTAAGTACTTCACCTAAGTTGCATGATAAGAGATACCTTATAAATTTTCTAATATTATCATATATAATTCTTCCTTCTTCTACAGCTGCAACAATTGTACTAAAATTATCATCTAGAAGTATCATAGAAGAAGCTTCTTTTGTAACATCTGTTCCTGATAATCCCATGGATATTCCTATATCAGCTTCCTTTATAGCAGGAGCATCATTAACACCATCTCCAGTCATTGCAACTATATTATTCTTAGCCTTAAGACTTTTTACTATTCTAAGTTTATGATCAGGTGAAACTCTTGCAAATACCCTTATTTTATCTATTTTCTTATCTAGTTCTGCATCATTTATGCTTTGTAATTCTTCTCCTGTCATAACTTGACTATCATTACTACATATACTTAATTCTTTAGCTATAGCTAACGCTGTATTCTTATGATCTCCTGTTATCATTACTGGCTTAATCCCTGCTATCTTACACTTTAACACAGCATCCCTAGCTTCTTTTCTAGGAGGATCTATGCTACCTGCTACCCCTATAAATATAAGATTATCTTCTAACTTTTCATTCTTAACTATACCTTCAACTTTATATGCACATGCAATACATCTAAGTGCTCTAGATGACATAGATTCAATTAATGAATTAATCTGTTTTTTCTTTTGAATAGTTAATATCTTTACAACATTATTTTCTAATATATATGAACATCTTTCAATTATTCTCTCAGGTGCACCTTTTACATAAGCTACTTCTTTATTATCCTCTTTCATAACAACAGACATCATTTTTCTAGTAGAATCAAATGGAATATCATATACTCTTGTTGCACAACTTAGAAATCCTTTTAATGCTACTACATTATCAAAAAACACTCTAATAAGTGCTGTCTCCGTTGGATCACCATGAAGAACTTTCTCCATAGAACTATAATTAAAATCATAATTACAATCATTACAATAAATAAAAGCCTTTTTTAGCATTGATTCATTATGAAGCTTCTCTTCATCAACCTTTGTAATTCGTCCATTAATATATACTTCTTTTACTGTCATTCTATTCTGAGTCAATGTTCCTGTTTTATCTGAACATATGACAGAGGTACACCCTAGTGTTTCTACCGCTGGAAGTTTTCTTATAAGAACATTTCTCTTAAGCATTCTAGACATTCCTAAGGCTAATGATACTGTTACTATAGCTGCTAACCCCTCCGGAATAGCTGCTACTGCCAAACTAACTCCCAATAAAAACATATCTGTTATATTATTCCCTCTAATTATACCAAGTATTGTTACAATCATACATATTACCAAACATATTATAACAAGCACTCTTCCTAAAACCTCTAATCTTTCTTTAAGAGGTGATTTATCTTCTTTTATATTTCCTAAAAGATTTGCTATCTTACCCATTTCAGTATCCATTCCAATAAACTGAACCTTAAATAATCCTTTACCCTTTAATAATGTAGTTCCCATATATCCCTTATTATTTTTAGAACTATGCCAATCTTTAGTTACTCCTATTGACTCACCTGTTAACAGTGATTCATCTACCATGATTCCTGAAGATTCTACAAACTCTCCATCTCCTGGAATTCTATCACCAGCTTCTAACACAACCATATCGCCTATAGTTAATAATCTAGAATTAATAATTTTTATACTTCCATCTCTGTATACTTTGCATGTAGGAGCTGCAAGATTATTTAATGCTTCTAACGATTTTTCTGTTCTAAATTCTTGTATAAAACCTAATATAGCATTAACTATAACTATAATTATAATTGTTACAGCATCAGCTTTATCTCCCATAATACTTGATACAACAGTTGCTCCTAACAGAACCCATACCATAAAATCATTAAATTGTGATAAAAAAATCTTAATAGGAGATACTCTTTTTTTATGTTCTAATTCATTATATCCGTACTCCTTTATCCGCTTTTCTGCTTCTTTTGTTGTTAATCCGGGAATAATCTTCTTTTCCTGTATCACCTTTTTTCCTCTCCCCACTATTAAATACTTCTTTTTAGTATATTTAAATAAAAAAAAACTTAGTCCTATTTTTTAGAACTAAGTTTCTATAATTTTTATCTATTCATAGAAAAAACAAAAGCATCATGTTCACTTGTTTGTATCATTGAACGAATATGAATTGTTCCTGCTTGATTATCTGTTATATAAGCAAATATTATACCTTCAGCTGTTTGCAACACTCTAAAACATACAGCCACTGTCATCAATTTAATTTTAAAATATATTATGACTATTGAAAATATAAATTTAAGCTATAAAATACTACGGTAGTTGAATTAATTTACTAATTGATTTAAAATAATATTGTTTATGTTATTTTTGTATTAGAGGAGGAAATAATTTGAAGAACGTAATATACGTAACTGGACATAAGAACCCTGATTCTGACTCAATTGGTGCTGCTTATGGTTATGCAACATTTAAGAATCTATGTGGAAGTAAAACTCCTGCTGTTCCAGTTAGACTTGGAGATGTAAATAGAGAAACTCAATTTATTTTAGATTATTTTGGAGTTGAAGCTCCTGAATATCTTGAAACTGTTAAACTAAAAGTTGAAGACTTAAAAATTGATAATATTGGACCTGTACTTCCAACTATTTCACTTAGAAAAGCTTGGAATATAATGAAGGATCAAAATGTAAAATCATTACCAGTAGCTGACAAAAACGGTCATTTACTAGGAATACTATCTATATCTAACTTAACATCATCATATATGGATGAATGGGATAATTCAATCCTATATAAGAGTAATACAACTATTGATAGTATAATCGAAACACTTTCTGCAACTGAAATTTCAGTAGAAGATCGTGCTAAAACTTTCCCAGGTAAAATCACAGTTGCTGCTATGCATCCTGACAGTATGAAGAATGTTGTTTCTGAAGGTGATATAGCAATAGTTGGAGATAGACGTGAAGCTCAAGAAGAATTAATAAACCAAAAAGTTTCATTAATGATTATAACAGGTTCTCATAACTTAGACGCTGACTTAACAAGTTTAGCTAAAGCTAATAATGTTACTGTTATCAGTACACCACATGATTCATTCACAACTTCAAGAATAATAGTTCAAAGTATTCCTGTAAGTTATGTAATGGTAAGAGAGAATCTTGTTTCATTTACTACTGATGAGCTTGTAGATGACATTAAAGGAATAATGAGAGAAACTAGATATAGAAGTTATCCTGTTATTGATGCTACTAATGGAAAAGTAATTGGTACAATATCTAGATATCACTTAATATCTGATTGTAAGAAACAAGTTATCCAAGTTGACCATAATGAAAGAGGTCAATCAGTTGATGGTTTAGAAGATGCTGAAATACTAGAAATTATCGATCACCATAGAATAGCTGATATTCAAACTGGTAATCCAATATTCTTCAGAAATGAACCTATAGGAAGTAGTTCTTCTATAGTTGCAAAATGTTATTTTGAAAAAGGTATGACACCTTCAAGAGAAGTTGCTGGTCTTTTAATGGGAGCTATTATTTCTGACACATTATTATTCAGAAGTCCAACTTGTACTAATGAAGATGTAGAAATCTGTAATAAACTTGCTGAAATAGCTGGTATAAAAGATCTTGAAGCATTTGCAACAGAAATGTTCAAAGCTGGTACTTCATTAAAAGGAAAGACTGTTGAAGAAATCTACAATCAAGATTTCAAACCATTTAACATAGGTGACCTTAAGATTGGTGTTGCTCAAGTTAATACAATGGATATAGAAGGTTTTATGCCTCTAAAAGATGAAATGCTTGAATATATGAATTCAAAAGCTGACAGTGAAGGTTTTGATTTCATGTTATTACTTCTTACTGATATATTAACAGAAGGATCTCAATTATTATTTGTAGGTTCTAATGTTGAAATAGTTGAAAAGACATTTGGTGTAAGTATAGAAGATAATACTGCTTTCTTACCTGGAGTTTTATCTAGAAAGAAACAAGTTATTCCACCACTTACAGCAACAATTAATTCTTAATAACTAGAATAAAAAATCGACGACTATTTGATTTGAAGCCGTCGATTTTTTTATTACTTATTCACTTGTTTAATTATAGCATCTACAATTCTCTCACTAGCTCTACCATCTCCATATGGATTACTAGCATGTGCCATTTTATTATATTCTTCTTCATTAACCAATAATTCTCTTGCAAGCTTATATATAGTTTCTTCATCCGTACCAGCAAGTTTTAAAGTTCCTGCTGCAACACCTTCTGGTCTTTCTGTTGTGTCTCTTAAGACTAATACAGGTTTACCTAATGATGGTGCTTCTTCTTGAATTCCACCACTATCTGTCATTATTATATGTGCCCTGCTTAAAAAGTTATGAAAATCTAAAACTTCTAATGGCTTAATCAAATGAACCTTTTTATTATCTCCTAATTCTTCTGATGCAATTTGTCTTACCATAGGATTTAAATGAACTGGATATATTACTTGAACATCTGAAAATTCCTTAGTTATTCTATTAATAGCTCTAAACATATGACGCATAGGATCACCTAAGTTTTCTCTCCTATGAGCCGTTAAAAGTATAATTCTGCTATCTTTTAACTCTTCTAATAATGAATTATCATAACTATCATCAACTGTTGTTTTTAGTGCATCAATGGCTGTGTTTCCAGTAACATATATTGTATCTTCTGATATATTTTCTTTTATCAAATTGTTTTTTGCAACTTCAGTAGGTGCAAAGTTCATATCTGCTATTACACTTGTTATTCTTCTATTAACCTCTTCTGGATATGGAGAAAATTTATTGTATGTTCTAAGTCCTGCTTCAACATGACCTAACATAACTTGATTATAAAAAGCTGCTAAGCTTCCCGATAGTGTAGTAGTAGTATCTCCATGAACTAATACTATATCTGGTTTAACTTCTTTTATAACTGTATCTAGTTTAGTTAATGCTATAGTTGTTATATCTGTCAACGTTTGACCTTGCTTCATTATATTCAAATCATAATCTGGAACTATCTTAAAAGCTTCTAAAACTTGATCTAACATTTCTCTATGTTGAGCAGTAACACAAACTATACTTTTAATTTCTTCTCTGCTCTCTAATTCTTTAACTAGTGGAGCCATCTTAATTGCTTCTGGCCTTGTACCGAATATTGTTAATACTTTTATCATCATTTCACATCCTAAGTTATAATCTACCTTATTTCTTCTTAATTATTATATCATATTACATCAAAGTCGTGAATTGTAAGTGTCAAAGACCTCACGTATTTTAACTATATACCTCTGATGAATGAAAGAGTAAGAATTAGTAGGAAATATTATAGTTTAATCAAGGTATGAGAAAAATCTCATACCTCATACCTTTTAATTAATTTATCATAGAAAGCTATTTACAGAAAAACTTCATACAGTCTATGATTATATTATTCTTCAATATCTTCATCTATTACAGTAGTACTCTTATCTTCTTCATCATCTTTAAGAACAAATCTATTAACTAATGCATCCATTGATAATGCTTGAGCAGATAATTCTTCACTAGTAGCTGAACACTCTTGTGCTGTTGCTGAATTTGCTTGAACTACATCTGATATTTGAGTTGTACCAGCTTCAGCTTGTTTCATTTCTTCTGCTTGTTCTGCAGAAATTTCACTTAACTCTTTAGATGCATTTGCTATATCTTTTACACCTTCAACTACTTCTGTTATAGCTGAAGCAACTTCTTCTGCAACTTTATTACCTGCTTCAATTTCGTTTATAGCACCCTCTATAAGTTCACGTGTATTTATTGCTGATTTTGCACTTTGTTCTGCTAGATTTCTTATTTCATCAGCAACAACTGCAAATCCTTTTCCTGCATCTCCTGCTCTAGCTGCTTCTATTGCTGCATTTAATGATAATAAGTTAGTTTGACTAGATATATCTTCTATATCAGATATAATCTTCTCTATATTCTTTGATGTCTCACTTATTCTATTCATAGTTTCTATCATCTTATCCACTTGAGATATACTATCATTAGCTTGAGAAGCATACTTTTCTGCCTTCTCATAAGATTCATTAACATGAGTTGCTGTTTTTTCTACATGTTCTGTAAGATTAGATATACTTGCTTGTAATTCTTCAACAGCACTTGCTTGATTCATTGCACCTTCTGCCATAGCTTGTGATGCTTCAGATAAATTACTTGAACTTGCAGATACTTGATTTGATGAATCTTCTATTTCACGTAATGTTTTATTCATCTTATCATTCATCTTATTCATAGCAACATTTATTTCTTCAAATTCTCCTAAATATTTATCTGGAATTTTTGTGCTTGTTGCATAATTTCCATCTGCCATATCTCCTAATAATTGTCCAATATCATTTACAATTAATTTTAATGTACCTGCCATTTCTTCTGCTTCATCAATCATATTAGTTATTTCATCCTTAGCATCAAAAGATGGGAATGGTGAAGATAAATCACCTTGTGCTAATTCATGTAGACGCTTAACTAATTTATCTAATGGTTCTTCTATACTATTAGCTATTCTATCTCCTAATTTTATACCTATTACTGCTGATAATCCTATACAAACAATTGCAACTATTATAAGAATAATTTCTACAGTCATTAATATTTTAGCCATATTGTCACCTTTATCAACATTGACATTCATCAATTTTACAAAGCTATTATACACAGCTTCATATTGAGGTCTAAGTTCACTTACAGCTAAATCTTGAGCTTTTTGTCTGTCAGCATCATTTTGTCTATCTGTACCAAGTTTAAATATCTTATCAGATATCTCCCAATAACCTTCTAATTCATTTTCTAATTCAGAATAAGCCTTGTTACCTTCTGCTGTAACCATGCTCTTTTTTATATCTTTCATATACTTTTCAAATGATTCTTGTTTCTCATAATAAGTTTTTTCTAAACTCTTTAAATTATCTTCATCATCATATCCTAAAACCCCACGAAGTGCACTTCTAGTTTCAGAAAATGTAACCATAGCCTTTCCTATGTCTCCTTGTGGAAACGCATAATTTTTAAGTGTAAAAGAATATCTATTGGCTACAATAATCAAAAATACACATACTAATATAGCTACTGCTGATGTAAACATTCCTACAATTTTGAATGAATTCTGTATCCTTTCTTTTACATTCATTTGATTCAACTTCTTCATAATTTATAACCTCCCTTAAGTCTCTATCTAAATATGTATTATTTTGTAGTTATTTAAAAATACAAACTTATGACTATTTGTCATATTTTGTCCTATAATTATGATAACATATTTTTAGATTGTACAGTTTGACTTTACAAATTGTTGAATAAATCTTTACAGTTTTCTATTAAAATAGAATGTTTATAATTAAAATATAATAGCATTAGTTCAGTAACCTATTGTTCCATATTATTCATACTAATCTCTAATTCTTCATAGTTATATCATTCTATATCTACCTATAATTCTAACCCTAACAATAATGGTTACTTCCACTAAGCTTATTATATTTTAATTATTTAAGCGTTATGGTAATTTTTAGTGTATCTATATTATTTCAAGTATCTTAAGTATTCAGTAATTCTTAATTTTAAAAGATTATCTAATATATTTTTTGATTACTTATCTTTTAAGTTAATTAATATCAAATTATTGATTCAAGTAAATTATCTATAATAGAATTTAGTATTTCTTATAATAAAAAAGTAAAGATCCCGTTAAAAATACTATACTGTTTGAGCTTTAGCGAGTTTATAGTATTTAGGGATCTTTACTCTTTTTTATTATATTAGTAAATACTTAATGATATTATATTATTTACTTAGAACATATAATTTTGATATTAATTATTGTAAAATATAAGTTATCTAACAATAATACCTTAATTTTTCTATAGTTAGAAATACTTAATGAAATTATGCTATTTATGAAAACATATAATATTGATACTAATTATAAACATAATATTAATCAAACCAAATAACATTGGATTTTATACGTATTATATTATTTACTTAAACATATAATTTTGATATTAATCATTGTAAAATATAAGTTATCTAATATTGTTAATCATTCCCCACATATCATCTGCTGTTTGTAGAGCTTTAGTTGATAATTGGAATGCTCTTTGTGTAACTATCATATCTGTAAATTCTTGAGCCATATCAACATTAGATGCTTCTATATACCCTTGGTGAATATATGCATCTCCTGATTGATATACTTGTGCATTGTCTGCTGGAACAAATGTACTATCTCCATTGGATATAAATGCTTTATCACCTACAGCAGTATACAAATTAATCTTACCTATTTGAATATTTGTACCATTGTTTTCTGTAAGATATATATATCCCTCTTCATTAATAGTCATTTTATCTGATGCTAAAAATGTATTTTCATATCCAGGATTATAGTCTATATCAAGATGATTTCCATAAGAATCTACAAGCTTTCCAGCTGAATCAATCTGAAAAGATCCATCTCTTGTATACACCTTTTCTCCTTTAGGTGTAGTTAATCTAAAATAATGATTTTCTCCATCTATACATAAATCTGTATTTAACCCTGTACTAGTTAAATTACCTTGTTTATTTGAACGAAACCAATCAGTAGTTCTAGTACCTGTACCCATTATTGCAGATTTATCTTGAAGTGGATATCCTTTTCTATCCAAGCTTTCACTCATTAAATCTTTGAATGAAACATCTAGCTTCTTATATCCTGTAGTTGTTGTATTTGCAAGGTTATTTGAAATAACATCTAATCTATCTTGATTTGCATCTAAACCTGTTTTACTTGTCCAAATACTTCTTAACATTAAGTTACATCTCCTTCTCTACTCTTTTATCCATAATTTTATATTATACTTTTCCTACTTTACTTGCTGCTATTCCTAATGATTCATCTACCATAGTCATAGCCTTTTGAACTGATTCAAAGTTTCTCATAACATTTATCATATTAACAGTTTCATTTGTAACACTTACATTAGATGATTCTAAAGCATTCTGATGTACATTTACAACTGCATTAAATATAGGATTAGCACCTTGATAATAATTGTCTCCTATTTTATCAAGTGTAGAATAATCTTGAAAGTCAGCTGTTAACATTGTATTAGTAGATTGTCCATTAACATATACTTTATTATCATCATCTATGTAAAAATCTGAATTGTCTCTTCCTACAAATATTGGCTCTACAGCACCTGTTTGATTATTAGTTGATAATACCCTATCACCTGTTGTTGTAACAAGATATCCTGCATTATCTATAAGGAATTTACCATCTCTAGTAAATACTTGGTTATTTCCTGATTGAACTACAAAAAAACCTCTTCCATCTATTGCAAAATCAGTATTATTTTCTGTTTTCTTTATATCCCCTTGAGTAAATTTTGTAATAACTGTATCTATTGAAGCACCTAAACTCATGGAACCTATTGTATGTTTCACATTTTTGTTACCAACTATTTTATCTTTGTTTTGAATAAGTACTTCATTAAAATTACTAACTGCCAAATCTTCTGCCTTATATGCATTCGTATTAGCATTACTTATATTATTAGTTATTGTATTCTGCTTATTTTCTAATGTAATCATCCCTGAAACACAGTTATACAAACTTCTGATCATTTTCCTTCCTCCTCATTAAAAAAAGCTTTGCAGTCATCACTAGTATGCATTCCTAAAGCTCTTGCTTTTTCTTCTATTTGTGCATCTGATAGTGATGCCTCATATTTATACCCTAACATACTTATTACACCAATAACTAATCCAATTCCAATGCCTAGTAGTACTTTTTTATCACATATAACATCTAGAATTGATTTAATTACTTGTATAAATTTCTTACTAATAGGACTTCACCCTTTCCTAACGATAGCTTTTCACATATTTCATCATCACTTAAACCTAAATCTATTAATTCCTTTATCCTATTAGATTTACTATCCATATTAATGTCATTAATAACATCATCTTTCACATTAATATCTTTACTACTATTTAATATCGGTTCTTGTTCTGAATTCTGAATAGCTATAGTCTCTTTTCCTTCTAATATATCTATTCTTTTTTTTAATTCTACAATATCTGTCTGTAACTCTAATATAGTCTCTGCAAAATCTTTTCTAAGAGCTGCTAATTCTAAGTTTACTTCAGTCATATTCTCCTCTTTATATTTTAACACAGAATTAAATGGCCTTTTTTCCTTTTTTATAGATATTATGTTAACAATTATTAAACAAATTCCAAAGAATATTATAACTACTGGCATTATTCAAACTTCCTTCTTTATATATAATTTAACTCTTTCATTTTTGCACGTAAATTTCTAATAGCTCTACTATGTAATTGACAAACTCTCGACTCAGATACATTAAGTACTGTACCTATCTCCTTTAATGTTAATCCTTCATAATAATACAAATTCAATACTATTCTATCTTTTTCATTTAATTCTTCTATAGCTTTTGCTAAAATATCTAGCTTTTCACTATATTCATATGACTCTTCTGGACTTGGGCTATTTTTATCTTCTATTATCCCCATAATTGTCATATCTTCATCATCTGAAAAAACTACATCTTCTAATGAAACTACTGATATGTAATTAATATAGTTTTCTATCTCCCCAACTTCTGTTAGAGATAAGTTTAATTCTTTCGCAATCTCATCATTACTAGGTTCTCTAAATAATTTTTTTTGTAACTTTTCAACTGCTGTATTATATTTATTTAGCTTATCCATAGCCCCTTTAGATATTGGTCTAGATTTTCTAATTTCATCGATAATAGCCCCTTTTATTCTTATTGATGCATATGAAGAAAACTTGATACCCTTGCTTTCATCGAATTTTGATAGCGCATCCATTAATCCTATTACTCCATAACTCACCAAATCTTCATAATCCATAACGCTATTTTTCCCTAAGCTTATTCTAGAAGCAATATACTTTACAAGCGGTATATACTGTTCTATTATATTCTCTTTTCCCATTGTTGTATTATAGGCACCCATCTTAGTTTTCTCCTCTCTTTTTATAAACTGTTATGCTGCTTTCTCATTTGTTTAAATACATGTTGTATTACTTTTTCTCTGATTGATTCCTTTATGTCTATAAATTCTGCTGCATAAATCTTACCATTATCAGTTTTTTCCATATCTCTTACTATTCTTGCCTTTATAAAATATGAATTTCCATCTAAAAATAACTTAAATTCTACAACATCATGAATGTTATATTCACTTTGAGACTTAAATCTAAGTCCTCCCCCACTTAAATTAAGTAATAAATCTTTATGCCATTTACTATCTATTCCCTCTATTATAGGTCTTGTATACATATAATCTACAAAATCTACCCTTACAAAATCTCGTCTTTGAATCTTCTTTACATTGTATGGCCACTCTATCTTATATAATGGCATCTGCATTTCTGCATCCTTTTCTCTTGAAATAAATCTTGAATTAAATATATAATAGCAGGAATCTCCATAATAATTTATTTCCAATTCTCCCAATTCTTCTATAAATAATTGTTTGCCCTTTCCTACTGGAATATTTATTACTATTGATTCCTTTTCCTCAATATCTTCTATTGAACTTTTGTATGCGACATCCTCATTATATATTACAATATTTCCATTTAACGATATTTTCATATTACCAACCATATTTATACCCCCTATGCAAATAACTTAAATAACTTTTTAAATAAACCTTTTGCCCCAATACCCTGATTTTTATTATTTTCTAGTATCTTATTTGATATCAGCTCTATACATCTTGCTGCATCTGAATTAGGATATTTTATTGAAAAAGGGACTTGTTCTCTTACACCTTTTACAAGTTTTCTATCATCTAATATATATCCTAAAAATGATGCGTCCATATTTAAAAATTTTGTAACAACACTATATAACCTATTGTATGTTTGCATACCTTCTTCTTCATCAAGTGCTCTATTAACTACTATTTTCACTTTATCTTTAACCTTAAA
Organism: Clostridium sp. MSJ-8; assembly: GCF_018918325.1. Classification (GTDB taxonomy): domain Bacteria; phylum Bacillota; class Clostridia; order Clostridiales; family Clostridiaceae; genus Clostridium. Next base: position 15,609 of record NZ_JAHLQH010000043.1, read on the forward strand.
GTGATCAGCTGTCTTTATTAAACTATATGCATCAGTTAATGAAGTAGGCTCTGGTGTTGTTATAACTATCACCTCATCTGAACAAGCTATAAATGCTAATGCACTTCTATTTATTCCTGCTCCTGTGTCCATAAGTATGTAATCAAATCCATTTAAATTTTCTAATTTATCTAGAAAAATTTTTCTCTCTTCTTGTTTTAAATCCTCTATTTGATTAATTCCAGAACCTCCTGATAATAACTTTATACCATAGGGTCCTTCCTCTACTATCTCTTCTATCTCTCTTCCTTTTATAACATCAAACATTGAATACTTTGGAAATACCCCCATAAGTACATCATCATTTCCCATACCAATATCAGCATCAAATATAAGAACTTTCTTTCCTTGCTTTTGTAACGTTATTCCAAGATTTACAACAAAATTACTCTTGCCTACTCCACCTTTTCCTGAAGTAACTGTTATTATCTTGGCCTTATCTTCCTTTTTAACTTCATTATTTGTGTTTAAATCGGGAACTATAGAATCTCCTTCAACCATCCTTCTTAGTCTTTCAGCTTGATCTAACATAGAGCTTCCTCCCCAAATATGAATTTAACTATATCATCCTTTGTTGGCTCTTTTATATCATCTGGAACATTTTGTCCTATAGTTATAAACTTTAATGGCTTTTCTGCCCTTTTTTCAATATTGTACAAAGATCCATAGGTGGTAGTTTCATCTAACTTAGTTATAATAACTTTGTCATAATTCAATTCTCGATATCCATCTAATATAGTTTTTATATCTCTATTCTTAGTTGTAGCACTTATTACAACACTTATACTATCTGGCTTTGCCCTCTCCACAAAAGCTCTAAGTTCTGAAATCTGCATAGAATTCTTACTGCTTCTACCAGTTGTATCAATAAGAATAACATCACACTCTTTCATATTTTCTATTGCTGTTTCCATTTCTTTGGTAGTAATTACAACCTTAAAATCTATATTCATTATCTCTGCATAAGTTTTAAGTTGTTCAACTGCTCCTATTCTATATGTATCTATAGTTATAAGTCCTACTTTCTTTTTTTCAACAAGTGCCAATCTACCAGCAAGCTTTGCTATAGTGGTAGTTTTACCTACTCCAGTAGGTCCTACTAAAACTACTTTTCCTCTTAATTCTTCAGTAGATATTTCTATAGAATTTTTTATGTATTCTCTTAAACTATCTTCTAGATTATCTCTATTTACCTTTTCATTAAATTCATCATAAAAATCAGAATCTATATCTAAATCTTTAAGTATGGTAATAAGTTCATCTTCTTTAGGTTTTTCTTTAGTTGTATTTTTAATTACTTCATTAAGTAATTCCTTCATAGCCTTCATTTCATTCTCAATATTCTGTTGTTCTTGATTTATAACTTTATTATCTGTATTATTTGTAGCAATAGATTCAGTAATAACCTTATCTTCTTTTTTCTTATTCATAAATTCTTTGCTTATGAAATTCTGCATATTCTTGATAGAATCTTGCATATTAACATCTTTTTCATCTTTTGAATAATTCTCTATTGCTGCAGTAACTTCTATTTGTTTACCTTTAAATAATCCTTTAATTCCTGATCTCTTTATTTTTCTATGGCTTATTATTACTGCATCTCTTCCTAGTTCATGCCTTATTCTTGTCATTGCTTCATTCATATTATTTGCAATATACTTTTTTATAACCACTACAACCTCACAACCCCTTCTGTTCTTATTTCAACATCATTTGGTATTTCATTTAGCGATAATACCATTAAATGTGGGAATGCCATCTCTACTAACTTTCTAAATACTGGTCTTATATTAGGTGAAACTAATACTATTTGTTGATTATTATAGAAATAAACACTATCTAAAGTTTCTTTTAATTTCTTAAATAAATTAGTTGTAACATCAGGATCTATTGCTGGGAATGATCCATTTATAGATTTTTGAACATTACTTGCAATTAATTGTTCTATTTGAGGATCTAATGTAACTACAGTTATTGCTCTATCTTCATTAACCACTTGATTACATATTGTCCTTGCAAGTGCATATCTTACGTATTCAGTAAGAACCTCAATATCTTTTGTGTTTCTAGAATTATCAGCAAGTGATTCCATAATTGTTACAAGATCTTTTATAGGAACTTTTTCTCTTAATAAATTTTGTAATACCTTCTGTAATTCTCCTATTGTAAGAAGATCTGGTATTAATTCTTCAACAACAGCTGAATACTTCTCTTTTAAGTTATCAACAAGTAATTTAACTTCTTGTCTACCTAATAATTCATATGCATGTGCCTTAATAGTTTCAGTTAAATGTGTAACCATAACAGTTGTTGGATCAACTACTGTTAATCCTTTAATTTCAGCTTCTTCTCTCTGATCTTTATTAATCCATACAGCTGGAAGGTTAAATGTAGGTTCTATAGTTTTAATTCCAGGTATATCTGAATTTTCTCCAGTTGGGTCCATACATAACAACATATTAGCCATAAGCTCTGCAGATGCTATTACTGTTCCTCTTATTTTAATAACATACTCATTTGTCTTTAACTGAAGATTATCTCTTATTCTAATAGGTTGTACAACAATACCCATCTCTATAGCACATTGTCTTCTTACAGATGCAATTCTCTGTAATAAATCACCACCTGATGATTCATCTGCAAGTGGTATTAAACCATATCCTATTTCTACCTCCATTGGTTCAACAGAAATAAGATTCATAACATTTTCTGGTTCTCTTCTCTCTACTTCCATTGTTTCTTCTTGCTCTAACACTTGCTCAAGTTTCTGCTTATTTTTATTTTCTTTAAATAACATATAAGCTAAAAATCCAGTTGCTGCTGAAGCAAATAAAAATGGTACCTTAGGCATTTGTGGAATAAGAGCTAATGCAAACATAACTCCACTAGCTATAGCAATAGCTACTGGGAATCCTGTTAATTGTTTTGCCAAATTCTTACCTACATTATCGCTATTACCTGCACGAGTAACTAATATACCTGATGATGTTGATATAAGTAGTGCTGGAATCTGACCTACTAACCCATCACCAACTGTTAATCTTATGTATCTTTGTGCCGCATCTGCTATATCCATATTTTTCATTACCACACCAATTACTATACCACCTAGTATATTAATCATTGTAATAACTATACCTGCTATAGCATCACCTTTTACGAACTTAGAAGCACCATCCATAGAACCATAGAAGTCTGCTTCTTCTTGCAATTCTTGTCTCTTTTTCTTTGCTGTTGCTTCGTCAATAAGACCTGCATTTAAATCAGCATCTATACTCATTTGTTTACCTGGCATAGCATCAAGTGTAAATCTAGCTGATACTTCTGAAACTCTACCAGAACCATTTGTAATTACTATAAACTGAATTACCATAATGATAAGGAAAATAATTATACCAACAACATAATTACCTCCTATAACGAATTCACCAAAAGCATCTATTATATTACCAGCATCACCTTCTGTTAATATAAGTCTTGTAGATGATATATTTAATGCTAATCTATATAATGTTGTAACAAGTAATAATGTTGGAAATACTGATAATTGCAATACATTTGTGGCAAATACAGTAATTAACATAATTGTTATAGCTAATGTTATATTAATAGCTAATAATAAATCTAACACACCTTTAGGCAGAGGTATTATAATCATCATTACAATCATTATAATGGCAACTGCAACAAATATATCTAGATTATCTTTTATGTTTATTCGACTCTTTCTTTCTTGTAACAATTTAATCCCATCCTTCTCTTTACACATTTATACAAGTGTTACTTCTTGTTTTTTAATTTAAATACCATAGCTAAAATTTCTGCTACCGCTTGATACATATCTTGAGGAATTTCTTCATCAATCTCAACTTTCTCATACATCATTCTAGCGAGAGGTTTATTCTCCATAATTGGCACATCATGTTCTTTTGCTATTTCTTTTATTTTAAGTGCTATATTATCAGCACCCTTTGCTACTACCTTCGGAGCTTCCATCTCTCCATCGATATACTTTATAGCTATAGCTAAATGAGTAGGGTTAGTTATAACTACTGTTGCATCTGGAACAGCTTCCATCATTCTTCTAGTTGCTATCTGTCTTTGTTTCTGTCTTATCTTACTCTTAATCTTTGGATCTCCTTCCATTTGCTTGTATTCATCTTTTACTTCTTGTTTTGTCATTCTCATATCTTTTTTGAATATTCTCTTCTGTAAGATGTAATCTATAATTGATAATATAACCATAAATAATGATATTCTAAAGAATAAATTCACAATTAAACTTTTAACTTCTTTAGCTATTTCTATAATTCTTATATTACCAACTTGAAGTAATGAATTATAATTTTCTTTTACAAACGAATAAGCAAAAAACCCTATCATTGTTACTACAATTAGATTTTTAACAAGATCTAATAAAGCTTTCTTAGAAAAAAGATTTTTAAAACCATTTATAGGATTTATCTTATTTAAGTTAAACTTAAGTGGTTCTGATGTAAACATAAAACCTGTTTGCACTATACTAGCAACCATACCTGCAATACTTATAGATACTAGAAATGGTAATACGCATATTGCTGACTTTATCATGAAATTAAGAGTAATTTGTTTTAATGATAAATCAGTAACATCAATTAGTAAGCCATCACTCAAATAAAATTGCATTACATCCTTAAGTGTAGAAGCTATTAATCCAGTTGCAAGTAGAATAAGAAGTGTACATGCAACTAATGATACTGCAAGAGGTAAATCTTTACTTCTTGCCACCTGACCTTTTTTCTTAGCATCAGATAATTTCTTACTTGTTGGTTCTTCTGTCTTATCATCTTTCGCAAAGAAAAATACTATAGGGCAAGCTGTAAATGCTTTTAGTATGTTATAAAGTATCTTCTCTATTCCATCAAATCCATAATTAAGAGTTTTTAATAATATAGGTAATATAGCTGTTAATGTAACTAATCCAATAACTATCTTTATTGGAATTCCTAAAATTAATATATTAATCTGCGGAACAGTTCTAGAAACAAGAGCCATAGACATTTCCGCAATAAATATTACAAGTATTATTGGTAATGCTATTCTTATACCTAGTTCGAAATATTTAACAAAAGCACCTATCAATGTTTCAAAAGAATTAGAAAAATTAATTCCTTTTCCTATAGGAACAATACTAAAGCTTTTTATTAAACAACCGATTAATACATAGTGACCATTTGCTACAAAAAATAAAACTAATGCTATATTGTGCATTAAATTAGACAAAATAGTAGTATTTTCAGAACTATTTGGATCTACTACATTCATCATAGCAAATCCAACTTGAAGATCTATAAATGCACCAGCCATCTTGACTACTTGGAATACTATATTAACTATTATTCCCAAAGTCACACCACACAAAACTTCACATAAAAGGCCATAAATCAAAGAATAATTACTATCTATATTAAGAACTGATCCATAGTCTATACCTGAAATCACGCCAAAAGACAGAATCATTCCTATAACTCCTTTTAGTATCTTAGGTGTTCCATTTGGAAAAAATACTTTTGTAGCTAATAAAAATGTTGTTATTCTAATAAATATAAAAAATAATGCTAGAAAGTAGGCTGTATCTATCATGCTCTACCCCCTATGAAGTTATTTTGCTTATTATATCAAAAATTCTTTCTGTAAATGCTGTTAACTTATGTAGCATCCAACTTCCTGTCATTATTCCTATAATGGCCATACCAATTAATTTAGGCAAGAATGTTAATGTTTGCTCATGAATCTGAGTTGTTGCTTGTAATATACTAATTATAAGTCCTATTACAACTGCTACTATAAGCATAGGTGCAGCTACTGTTAATGCTGTTGTTATAGCATCTTTAAGTACACCGGATATTAAACTTTCTGTCATATCTTATTTCACCTCTCATTTTACCCAAAACTGACAATCAAAGACTTCACTAGCAGATTCCATCCATCTACCATTACAAATAACAATAATTTAAATGGTAATGAAACCATAGCTGGTGGTAGCATCATCATTCCCATAGACATAAGAATACTACCAACAATTAAGTCTATTAATATAAACGGTATGTACAATAAAAAACCTATTTGAAATGCTGTCTTAAGCTCACTTATTGCAAAAGCAGGAACTAATGCTGTAAATGGAACATTCTCTTCTGTAAGTTCACTTTTATCTATATTAGCTGCTTCTACAAATAATTGTAGATCCTTCTGTCTAGTTTGTTTAAGCATAAATGCTTTAATTGGTTTTGACCCTTTTTCTATAGCCTCTTGTTGCGTTATTTCCTCATTTAAATAAGGCTTTATCGCTTCTTTGTTTACTTGTGTTGCTACTGGTGTCATTATAAAAAATGTCATAAATAACGCTAATCCTACCAATATCTGATTAGGTATTGATTGTGATGCTCCTATTGCTGTTTTTAAGAAAGAGAGAACCACAATTATTCTTGTAAATGATGTTACCATTATCAATATTGAAGGCAATAATGATAATACTGTTAATAATATTAATAACTTCACATTACTAACATAATCTTTTGGAGTACTCTCACTACCATCACCTACTGATATATTAACATTGGGAACATCAACTTCTGTTGGTGCAGCATAAGCTACAACACTTACTATACCTATCATTAATAAAGTAAGAAAAAGTATTCTCTTAAAGTTCTTGCTCTTTATAAATTTTTTCATTCTTCTCTTCCTTCGACTTTATTTTATGTATTTTTGTTTTGTATTTGTCAAAGTATTTATTAATACTTGCTGACATTTCCTCATACCCTCTACTTTTTTCCTTCTCAATCTTTTCTATTTCTTCTTTAGTTAATTCTTCTAACTTCTCTGTATGTCCTGTACTGGTTATTACAACTAACCCCTTTTCCCCTATCTTTATTATACATATTGCACTATCCTTAGTAAGTTGAACTCTATCTATAACCTTAATATATTTATTTTCATTAAACTTAGTTAACCCCTTATTACTAAGCTTTGCTGACAAAAATAATAATCCAAATACTAAAGCTAGTGCAAAAACATATCTAAATATTATTATGACTTGATCCATTATATTACTTCCTTACTGTACTAAAAATCCATTTGGGAAATATACATTTACTATTTCACCTTTAGTTAATATGCTATTTATAGAATTCTTTAATTCTTTCTTTAATGCTTCTTCATTCGAACTAGTAAAGTCATCAGAACTTTTAGATTGAAGAAATAATACTGCTTTATCTTGAACTTCTACTGTCTTACTAGTTATTTCGTCCCCAAGTTTAGAATTCTTTTCATTATAAGATATATACACTGTAGTCTTTAAGAATCTATCTTTTCCATCTGCTAAATTAACTGTAACATCTTCTAATATTGGTACTTTAGTTTCTACTATAACTTTTGCCTTTTGACTATTTTTTTGCATAAACAGATATGCACCACCAAAGGCTCCTACACCAAGTACAACTACTAAAATCACAATAATAATTATAGGATTCATTTTTTTGCCCTTAGAAGCTTCTTGTTCATTTACATTTTCGTTATTTTCCACTTTATTTTTTGCCATTATTTTCCCTCCTCATTATTTGCAACAATTAATATGTTAACCCTTCTATTTAAAGCTTTATGCTCTTCTGAATCATTTGGATATAAAGGTTCAGTATCCCCAAGTCCTTGGAATACAAATCTTGAAGCATCTTGACCTTTTTCCTCAACAAAATATCTTAAAACTCTTGAAGCTCTTGCACCTGATAACTCATAATTTGAAGGGAATTGATAAGTGTTAATTGGAACATTATCTGTATGTCCTTCTATTATAATATTGTTAGGTAAAGTAGCAATAAGAGCATTTATCTTATCTAAGACTTCTTTTGAATTATCTTTTAAATCTGCTTGTCCAGTTTCAAATAAAATACTATCTTTTATCTGAATTATAACTCCTCTTTTATCAGATATTATTGAAACAATTGATGATAAATCATTTTCATCTACAAACTTCTTAACATCATCATAAGTACTACTTTCTCCATTTTCTCCTGTCTGATTTTCATTGTCTGTTGTAGTTGTTTCTTCCCCACCTATTAGAGGAACTTCTCCTTGATATATGTCATACTCTAATATTGTCTTAGCATCATTTCCTGTCATAAGTGAATTAAGTGCTTGTGATATCTGTTGGAATTTTGCTGAATCAACAGAACTCATTGAGTATAGTAAAACGAAGAATGTCATAAGTAGAGTTATTGTATCTGCATATGTGTCTATCCAGCTTGACTCAGGCAACTTAAGCTTTTTCTTTTTCTTAGCCATACCTTATACAACCCCTTCACTATTTTCTCCATTAGCTTTATAAAATGCAGCTTTATCTTTAGGATTTAAATATGTAACTAACTTCTCTTCAACTATTCTTGGATTAACTCCTGATTGAATAGCTAGTATACCTTCTAACATCATTTCTCTGTTCTTAACTTCTTTTGCATTTTTCTTTCCTAGCTTTGTTGCTATAGGATTACATATTGAGTTAGCTAATAATGAACCATAAAATGTTGTAATTAATGCTTTACCCATACCACCTGCAATTTTAGATGCATCATCTAGAGATACAAGCATTTGAATAAGTCCTATTAATGTACCTAACATACCAAAAGCTGGTGCAAATGCTCCCCATGTAGATACAACACCTGCATTAGTAGCATGTCTATCTTCCATTTCTGATATTTCAAGTTCTAATATCTCTCTAATTGTTTCAGGTTCTATACCATCAACAACCATCTGAAGACCTTTCTTCAAAAATTCATCATCTAAATTAGATATTTCTTCTTCTAGTGACAATAATCCTTCTTTTCTTGCTCTTTTTGATAAAGATGAGAATTGATTGATTATATCAATATTGGAAACCTTTATTTCTTTAAAGCTTTGTGCAATAATTGAAAAAAGGTTCTTAGTTTCTTCCATTGAAGATGTCATTATAGTAGCTGCAAGGGAACCTCCTACTGTTATAAATATTGATGATGTATCCCAGAACATTCCTAGACCATTCTCATTTAACATACCCATAAGTATAAGTGCTAAACCACCTATTAACCCAACAATGGTTAAAATATCTGTTTTTTTCATTTTTCTGCCTCCTATAATTTATAAGTAAATATTCTATTCTTATACTTTATAACTGCATCTTTTACTTCATCTATACTTTCTAGTACAAGATACTTTTTACCATTAACCAGAGTAATTAATGTTTCTGGAACTTCTTCTATCTTCTCAATATGATCAGCATTCAGAACAAAAGACTTATTGTTCATTCCTGTTAAATCAATCATTCTCTCCACCCTCTCTTCTAAGTTTTTAATCAACAACAATTAGCTACAATTACGTAGCTAATTATTGTTGATTACATTAATTATTTATCTTACTAAATTTATAATATCTTGTAATATTTCATCACCAGTATTAATCATCTTTGAACTAGCTTGGAAAGCTCTAGTTGCAGTTATCATATCTGTAAATTGTTCAGCAAGGTCAACATTTGACATCTCTAAATAATTCTGAACAAAATCTCCAAATCCTAAACTATTATCTTCACCAGTAGTATTAACACCAGATCTTAAAATAGGATCACCAGAGTTAACTGATGTAGAGAAAAGGTTTCCTGATTCTCTAGTTAAACCTTCTTGGTTCTTAAATGTTGCCATTGCTATCTGTCCTAACGCTGCACAACTACCATCTTCTAGAACAGCACTTATTATACCGTTAGTTTGAATAGTATAACTTACTACTGATAATTCATCAGTTGATCCTGCAACTTTTACAGTATCAGGAATCTTTAAACTCTTTAATGAACCATCATAACAATTAACAGTTGCATTAGCACTTACGAAATATATTTCTCCATCTCCAGATATACTTTGTACTGGTGTACCACCATAAGTTGTATCTGATTCACTATTAGATATTTTTGCAATTTTTGTTTCTGTTTTAGGAATCTCTAAACTAACTTCTGTTATGCCTTTTTTAGATAAAGCTGCATTTATTGCATTTGCTACATCTGTATCATTTAGATTACCTGATACAAAGTCTGCATCTACAGTTATTGTTTTACCCTTTGTATCAACTGTAGCTTGAGTAGTTGTGCCACTAGACATTTTTCCCATAACAATTTTATAATCATTTAATATAGAGGATGCTAAAGTAGATGTAAATGTAAATGTTGCGCCAAATGCTTTTATAGCACTTGGAACTGTACCATCTGTACCACCTGCTGTAGCATCTGATTTCATATCTGCTGTTGCTGATGATGTTAATGAGCCTGTTATCTTCTTAACTAACCCATTAACTTTATCATTTATCTTAGTTGTTAGTTCTTCACTAGATAAACTTGATATTGCATCGAGATTTAAAGTAATTTCTTTTTTTGCAGCATCATATGATATAGGATCAGTAGTTGAACCATTTTTAGCTGTTTTAAATGTATAGCCATTACCTTGAGTTCCTTCATTAAATGCTATTGTATACCCTGCAAATGCTATTGTTGCTGGTGCGCTCTTCTCACTACCTCCAACTACCTTCTCAGAAGTTAAGTTTGAATACCCTTGAACGCTTCCTGTAACTGATACAGTTTGTGATATTCCTGCTCCTGATAAACCTAAGTTTATTGCTGTTTGAACAGCTTCTGCTGTTAATGCACTTGTTGTAGAGAAGTCACCATTAACTATTATTTCTTTTGCATTTTTATCAACTGTTGCAGTAGTACTTGTTCCTTCTGCTATAGTTCCTAATATAACCTTATAATTATTAAGTTGTGATCCAGGTCCAAATACGAAGTTTAATCCTGCTGCAGAAACATTACCTGACCTCTGAGCTGTAGCTTCTTGTGTACTATCATCATTAGTTACTGAGTATCCCATAACTCTATATCCATCTGATGTTAATAGATTACCTTCTTGGTCTAATACAAAAGACCCATCTCTTGTATACTTAAGCGAAGATCCAGAAGAAGATAATGATGATGAGCTAATTGAATGATTACCAGCTGTATGACTTACTTGAATAACTGAATCACCTGAAACTACAGGTCCTTTACTAACTACAAAATATCCAGTTTGATCTATAGCTACATCTAATGCTCTACCTGTAGATTGTAAGTTACCATTTGTCATAACCGAATCTATACTTGCAAGTTGAACACCAAGTCCTACTTGACTAGCATTGATACCACCTTGATTAATAGATGGTGCACTTGCATTTTTTGATGTTTGGCTTAATGTAGTTGAGAATCTAGCTCTTTGTGATTTAAATCCTGTTGTACTAACATTTGCAATATTATTTCCTATTACATCTAGTTTAGTTTGGTTTACTTTCATACCACTGATACCTGAATATAATGATCTTAACATTTTTTAATCGACCTCCAAAAATTCTAATTTTTTTGTAACTTGTATCTATCTTTCAACAAGTTTAGGCCTCCGTCCTTGGTCCAGCCTATAGTATCACAACGCTATCTACGTTAGTGAATACATTATCTTGTGCTCTATCTTTCTGTACTGCTGTTATAACAGTTCGGTTCTCTATACTAGCAATTATTGCTACATCCTTGTATAACATTACAGAATTCTTTGACCCTTTTTCTTCTGCTAGAGCGAACCCTTTTTCTATATTCTTTATATCGCCTTCATTAAAATCTATATCTTTTAATCTCTCGGCTGCATGTTTTGATATTGTATAACTTTTTTTCTCTTGTATCTTTTGATTAAGTACATCTTTAAAATTGCTTGATGTAGATGATCTTTTGTTTGTTGTACTGTTAGAGCCTTGTAATTCTCCAATATTTCCTACTGGGTATGCTCGTCCATTTACTATTCTATATCCCATCTCTATATCATCCCCTGCCTACTTCTTTCAGCTAGAGCTTAATTAATCCACATTTCCTACACTATTTATTTTGTCATAAGTAACTGACTTAGTTTCTCCAGAACTAGTTTTAACTTTTACATATACTACTCCGCTTTCTTTATAAGCACCTATTACGTTTCCTACTTCTGGATCTTTTGCATTACCTTTATCATCTAACTCAGTGAATTTTACATCTTTGCCTATTAATGAAGAAGCAAACATATATTGTAGATTACCATTTATATTGATTGTATTATTTTCAGTAGAATCTGCCACTTCAACTACAGATTCAACATTTTCTATAGGAAAATCTTTATAAACATTTTCTCCATTCTCATTTACAATCATAGATATATAACCTTTACCATTTACTGAAGTAACTGATTTTACTATTCCAGTATACTTATTACCCTTTGTATCTGTATCTTGTACTGTAACACCTTTTCCAACTAAACTTCTATTTGCTGAATCTGTCATTGTATTGTTAAGATTCTGCATCTGTTCCATTGAAGCAAATTGTGCTAATTGTGATACATATTGAGTAGAATCAATATCTTGTGTAGGGTCTTGATTAGATAACTCTGCTGCTAATATCTGCAAAAATGCATTTTTATCCATATCTTCTCCAGACTTTACTATTCTTGTTCCACGATTAGTATAACTTTTGCCTGAATAATCTGTTATTATACTAGTTGCCATATAACATTAACCTCCTATACCAAAATGTTTAAATCTCCAAGTAATGAATATTCATCATCATCTTCTATATCATCTGACTGAGTTCCATCTATAGCTGTAACTTCTTTTTTATCATTATGTCTATTTCTATTTTCACCAAAGAATTGCTCTAAAGATGAATCTGTCTTATGCTCAGTTGTGTCTTTAGCTAATGAGATATTAACTTCATCAATCTTGATATTTTGCTCACCTAAATACTTCTTTATCTCATCAGAGTTTTGTAAAAGCATTCTGTAAGTTTCTTTATTTGTAACTTCAATATCAGCCTTCATACCATTTGCATCTTTTGATAAGCTTATAACTAGTTCTCCTAATTCTCTAGGATTAATCTTAACCATTAATTTATCAATGCCTTCAGCTGACATAAACTTAATGTTTTGAACTAAATCTCTAGCCATTGTAGCCTCATTAATTAATTCTTTTGCAGTTACTATGTTATTACTACTTACACTATAATTTGAACTAACCATTGTAAATCTATCAGTAGCATTTACAGCTTTTCCATCTATTATAGATTGAAGAATTTGATCTTCTTTAGTTCCTTCTGAACTTTGACTTAGATTTTGACTGCTTGCATCTGAAGTATTTCCTTGAGTTTCTTGAACTACTTGTGTATTATCCACATTAATTTGTGCATTATTTATATTATTCTGTGTATTATTAATATTTGTTTGTGTAAAACTTGCATTAACTTCTTCATTTTGAATAACACTTTGCATAGTACTCATTATATCTTCATTTAATTCTTTACCAGTCACAACACCTGCTTCTTGTAATAAGTTCATTAAATTCTTAACTTCTTCACCTTGAGATGTGTTAGACTCCATTAACTTAACTATTGCATCAGAATTGTTATTAAGTAAATTCATAAATATTGGTTTGACATCTAAATTTGAATTAGTAGTTAATTCCTGTAATGTTGTGTCTAATCCATTTATAAAATTCATTATATCTGAAGCATTTATTCCTTCTACTTCATTACCTAACATCTCTGTCAAGTCTTCTATTGGTGTGCTCTGTAATAATTGAACTAAATTCTGAAGTGCTGACACTACTTGTTCATTTGTAAGATTTCCATCTTGAATACCTTTAAGTGCATCTGCTATATCCTTAGAATTATCAATATTTATAGTTATATCAGAATTAGTATTTTCTATATTTTCTATTGTTTTTTCTATATCAGTTATTTTTTCTGATATATCTTCTCTAGAAGAAACTTCTTTTGGTATATCCTTTATAGAATCTTTTAACTTCTTTAAATCTTCTTTAGATACTTTTTTGTCACTTTTTAATTCTTTAGATACTTTATCTAATTTATCACTTAAATTCTTAACTGCTTTTTTAGTATCTTCCTTCGCATAAGCTTTATCCTCTATTGTTTTTGAAGAATTATTTTTATTATATGCACTTTTTAACTTATCTACTGAAGTCTTAAATTCGTTTATATAACTATTGCTATATTTATTATTAGTTACTTTTTCTTCTGATTTTTGATCTGATAATTTTTTAGTAAAATTATCAACAACATCTCCTAAATAACTATTAAAAGATGATTCGCTAGATAATGATATTTCTTTAGATTTTAAGATAGCGCTTCCTAGTTCTTTTTGTAATTCTTGTTTATTAATTTCTCTTATTTCCATTCTTTATTCACCCCCTTTCGCGTTTCTTATATATCCATAAAGGGCAATCTCATCATTGTTTAATTGTTCTATACGATTTTGCTCCTTTACAAATGCGTTATAATCTTTTTCCTTTAGCTTAGCTACTGTCTTTCTATCAATTTGTTTCTGAGTTAAATCTACTCTTCTTTTTTCTAATTCTCTTTCTTTTATAACAAGTTCTTTTTTCTTGCTTTTAATTCCAGCTTCTAATGCAAATAAATATCTTCTTTTTATCTTTTGATATACTACATCTTCATCTGGACTTATTCCTCTATATTTTTCAAAATCATCCTTAAGCTTATTTAACTCTTCTTCTGTCTTTATTTTTTCTTTTTTACTTTCTGTAAATAATCTCTTGCTCTCTTCTTCTTTATCTTGACGTATCTCTAAAAGTTTTTCTAAAGAGAACTTATACCCATTAGCCATATTTCCTCACCTCATAAACTTTCTTCTATTCAAACATTGTAATTAAATTATTGATACTTTCATCAAAATTTGCTTTTTCATCAACCTTTTGTTTTAAGAATTCGTCTATTTTGTCATAATAACTTATAGCTAAATCAATCTTCTTGTTACTACCCTTAACATAAGCTCCAATATTTATTAAGTCTTCTGAATCTCTATAAGTAGCTAATAAATCTCTTGCAAACGATGCTGCTTCCTTATGCTTATCACTTGCTATTGAAGACATAAGTCTACTAACACTATTAAGCACATCTATAGCTGGATAATGATTCTTATGAGCTAAATCTCTAGATAAAACTATGTGTCCATCTAATATACCTCTAACAGCATCAGCTATAGGTTCATTGAAGTCATCACCATCAACAAGCACAGTATAGAAGGCTGTTATTGATCCTTTATCAGACATTCCTGACCTTTCCATAAGCTCTGGCATCTTTGCATAAACTGAAGGAGTATATCCTTTTGTTGCAGGAGGTTCTCCTATAGCTAATCCTATCTCTCTCTGAGCCATTGCAAATCTAGTTACTGAATCCATCATAAGTATTACTTTTTTACCTTTATCTCTGAAATATTCAGCTATAGCAGTTGCTGTAAGAGCTCCCTTCATTCTTATAAGTGCTGGTTTATCTGATGTTGCACAAACAACTACAGATCTCTTCATACCTTCTGGTCCTAAGTCCTTCTCTATGAACTCACGAACCTCTCTACCTCTTTCTCCTATAAGAGCTATAACATTTATATCAGCCCTTGCTTCTCTTGCTATCATACCTAATGTAGTACTCTTACCAACACCTGAACCTGCAAATATACCTATTCTTTGTCCTTCTCCTACTGTAAGAAATCCATCTATTGCTCTAACACCTGTTGGCATAACATCTTCTATTCTTCTTCTAGTCATTGGATCTGGTGGTTGATTTTCAAGTGGATAAGGTGTTCCTGTAAGTTCTATATCTGTATTGAATTCACGACCTAATCCATCTAAAACCTTACCTAGAAGATCATCTGAACAATTTACTGATAATGGTCTATTTTGTGGAATTACCTTACAGCCTGGTGCTATTCCTGTTAACTGTCCTAGTGGCATTAATATTACAAAATCATCTCTAAATCCTACGACTTCACAATCTATCTTCTTACCACTTTGGTTATACACATAACACAATTCACCAACAAAAGCTCTTATTCCTTGTACTTCAACTGTTAACCCAATTACCTTTCTTACTACACCTTCACTATAAATAGTATTGGTTTCTGTTATCTTTTTTTCTAGTGCATCAAAATTAATTACCATAATAGTTACCTCTTACATCGAACTAAGCGCTTCCTTTATTCTGTCTAATCCTAGATCAATACCAACTTCTACTTTTCCAGTACTCTTTTCAACAATTGCACTTCCAAGTTCCATATTTACATCTGGTAGAATGAATATTTCACCTTCAATGTTACTTAATGTTTTCCACATTTCCTTATGTCCTTCTAGTTCTTCTTTGTACTTAGGATTACATTTTATTATTACATTTTCAGCGCCTTTAGATAATTTTATAGCTTCATCTATTAACCCATTAAGTGAATCTACATCTTGTACTTCTCTTTTTAGCACTTGATATGCAATATCTAATGTCATATTTATTATCTCTTGTCTTTTATCATCTAGAAATTTATCATATTCAATCTTAGCTGACTTTAATATATCTTCTGCCTCATCTATAATATGCTGTGCTTCTTGTCTAGCATCTGGAATTGCCTTTTCAAATGCTTCTTTTTTACCATCTTCTCTACCATTTTTTAATCCTTGATCATATCCTTTATTGTATGCTTCCTTCTCTATGTCCTTACCCTTCTCAGTCATTTCTATGATATACTCATTTTTCTTTTTCTTGGCATCTTCTATTATTTCTCTACCTATTTTCTCATAATTGTTTATATAATTCCTAGCCTCATCATAGGTTATACCTGTTTCTCCGTGAACGTTCTTAACATCTTCATCTAGCTTAAGATTGATATCAGTGGATATAGTTTTTACATCTTTATCTAATACCCTGTTTTCTTTTATAACATTATACGATAAGTGCATCTTCTCCACCTCTTGATATAATTATTTCTCCAGCTTCGTCTAATCTTCTTATAATAGATACAATCTTCTGTTGAGATTTTTCTACATCCATAAGTCTTACTGGTCCTAAGAATTCCATATCTTCCTTCAATGAAGCAGCAGCTCTCTTTGATTGGTTTCTGTAAATAGCTTCTGCAACTTCTTCAGAACATCCCTTAAGAGCAAGTGCAAGTTCCTTAGCTTCAACTTCTCTAAGAATTCTTTGAATAGAGATATCATCAAGAGTAATAATATCTTCGAATACGAACATAGAACTCTTAACCTTGTCAGCAAGCTCTGCATCTTCTCTCTCTAAGCTCTCTGTAATATTCTTTTCAGTTGTTCTATCAACTTGATTAAGTATATCTACTAAGGATTGAACTCCACCTATAGTTGTAGTTTCTGTTCTAACAACTGAAGATAATTTACTCTCTAGAACCTTTTCTATTTCCTTTATTACCATAGGTGATGTTGTATCCATAGTAGCAATTCTAAATGCCACTTCACTTTGAACTTCTTCTGGAAGCTCAGCCATAACTTGTGCTGCCTTATCAGGTTGAACATAACATAATACAAGTGCTATAGTTTGAGGATTCTCATAGCTTATAACATTTAGTAATTGTGATGCTTCTGCCTTTCTAGCTATTGCAAATGGTCTATATTGTTGTTGAGCCTCTGATACCTTTTCTAGTATCTCCATTGCTCTTTGATTACCTAATGCCTTAGATAATAATGCCTTAGCATAATCCATACCACCTTCTAGAATATAATCTCTAGCTTTATTTATCTGTAAGAATTCATCTAAGATGGCTTGTCTTACTTCTGAATTAACAGAAGTAATATTAGCTATTTCATATGTTATTTTCTGTATTTCTGCTTCTGGTAGTCTCTTCAATATTCCTGAAGACGCTTCAGGTCCTAGTGTTATGAAAAGAACTGCCGCTTTTTGAGTTCCTGTTAACTTTGCTGTTGAATTAGCACCTTCTTTTGACAATTCTCATCACCTCTCACTATCATTTAACCAAGATTTAACTATTTCTGCTACTTGGTCTGGTTTTTCTGTTGCATATTTCTTAATTTCATTTTCTATATGAGTCTTTTCATTATCTTGCTTAAAGTCAATTGGTTCATATTCTACTGGTTCAGTATCATCACCAACAACAACATCTAATATATTCTCTTCCTCTTGTTCTTCTTCGTCTGAGTTTCTCTTCTTAAGTACTATTACTATTACAGTACCTATTATTAATAATGCAACTACTCCAAGTACTATATACTTGATTAATTTATTTCTTTCTGCTGCCTTTTGAGCTGCATTGTACTTATCTATTTGTGCTTGAGTTTGATCATCTACAGTTGTGTCGAAATTCATTCCAACTACTGATATACTATCTTGTCTTGTTGCATCATAACCTGTAGCTGCCTTAATAGCATCTTCAAATGCTTTTTGAGTTTCTTGATCTAACTTTCCATTTATAAATACTGAAACTGTAAGTCTTCTTACTTCTCCTGGAGCCTTAACTGTTTCTGTTTTCTTATTACTATGATCATAGTTGTTAATCTGATGCTCCGTACTTGAAGATGATTTATCTCCATTTGAATCTTGAATTGTATTACTCATATTATTATCAACTGGACTCTCTGATGTAGTATCTCCAGAATTAGCTGAATTATATGAGTTTTCTGTTTCTTGACTAATAAGAACATCATTTGGATCTATATCATATTCAGAAATCTTCTTAGAATCAAAATCCAAATCTGCATTAACTTGGGCTTGTACATTGTTTGGCCCAACTATAGGTTCTAATAAATCAACAACCTTCTTTGCTATTTTATCTTCATAGTTCTTCTCTTGATCATATTGTGATGTTATAGTTTCTGAAGTTACTGTATTACTTCCATCTGTACTACTACTGTTTGCAGAATCTTTAGTTAATAGATTTCCATTCGTATCTACTACAGCTATATTTTCTTTAGGTATATTTTCTGTTCCCATTGATACCATTGCCACTATAGCTTGTACATTTTCTTGACTTAATTTAACACCTGGATTAAGTTCGACTACTATAGATGCATTTCCTTCAGTTGCTGACTGTACAAAAACCGAATCTTGTGCTGGTGTTATCATTACTTTACAATTCTTGATAACATCTAGAGTCTTAATACTTCTCTCTAGTTCCCCTTGAATCATTCTAATCTTATATATCTGAAATTCTTCATCAGTCATACCAAAGGAACTACTATTATCCATAAGTTCATATCCCTTACTAGATGATGATAGATTAGATGCTAAACTTAGTCTAAGTTTATCAACTTGAGTAGCATCTACCAATATATCTCCACCTTCTACCTTGTATGCTACTGATTGTTCATCTAGTGACGCCATTACTGTCTGTGCATCAGCACTATCTAAATCATAAAATAATGTTGCGTATTTAACCTTTGATGCACTTGCAATTGCAATAACTATTGCTACTAAGACGGCCACTATTGCTACTATTATTGTTATTCTTATAATCTTACTAAAAGCTTTAAATTTTTCCCAAAGCTTTTTAAAGAACGCTGAAAGCTTTTCCATTGATTGCACTCCTTACCCTTATAGTGACATCTTCATTATCTCATCATATGCACTTAATAACTTATTTCTAACTTGAACTGCTAATTGCAAAGATATCTTCGCTTCTGAAGAAGCTAGCATTACACTTGCAATATCAGTATCTTCATCACCTCTTACATAAGCATCTGAAGCATTTTCTGCTGCAACTTGTTTATCATTAACTGAATTAAGTGCATTAGTTAAAACATCTGAAAAACTAGTACTACTTGAATCTGAAGTTCCATTTACTTTATCTGTATTATTACCAAAAGCACTCTCAAATATCTCTAAACTAGGTACATAACTATTATTAATCTCCATACCAAAACCCTCTCTTACTTGCCAATTTCTAATGCTTTAGAATACATAGATTTCGAAGCATCTATTGTATCTGCTATAGCTTCATATGCCCTTGATGAAGCTATCATATCTGCCATTTCATTTAATATATTTACATTAGGATATGTTACATATCCATCCTCATCCGCATCTACATGACTAGGATCATATACTTTTCTATAATCTGATTCATCATCTTCTATCGCAGTAGCTGTAACGCCATTAAATTTATTGGCTGCATCATATGCTTCCTTGAATACAGCTATCTTTCTTGTATATGGTCCGCCACTTTCTGTTCTTGTAGTCTGTGCATTCGCCATATTAGAAGTTATCGTATCCATTCTCAATCTCTCTGCTGACAACCCACTTGCACCTATTCTAAGTGCTGAAAACATTCCCATTTCTCTATACCTCCATTCATCTAACTAACACTATTGTGTTATAACATAACTTGTATTGCTAATTCTTGCACTTGCAAGTTGAACTAAGCCATTATACTTAATTGTATTAGCCGCTTGGTTAACCTTCTCAACATCTAAATCCACATTGTTACCATCTGATCTCATACTTGTACTTGTATCTTTCTTAACTGATATCTCACCAGCTTTTCCTCCTGATGTAGAAATATGCCTATCATTATTAGTAGTTAGTCCTAATTCTCCATCTGAATTTCCTTTTAAGTTTTCTTCAAACACTACTGAAAACTTCTTATAATTCTTGGTATTAACATTTGCCATATTATTAGCTATTACTTCACCTCTTAAATCAGTAGCTTTTATCCCTTGTTTTAATAAATTATATGTACTAGAATTAGTTCCTAATATTGATGAAACTGACATAACACACCTCCATAATCAATAAAATCTATAATTATAATCACAAATATTTTCATATATATTTTATTATAATTTAAGTTCTTGGCATTTTCTAGGTTTTGAGACACCATACGACCATTGTTAATACAAAGTTAATATTTGTGACACATTCTATTAATTTTTGACTATAAAGATAAACACCATGTAGAATCTTAACGATTTTACATGGTGTTTGGTAACTTTTTATCTCGTTATATATTCGAAAGACATATTAACACTATATATTTTATCTCCATCATTAACCTTATATATATTTTTTAATTCTAATTTATTCTTTAATAACTTATTTTGAATATGTTTTATATCAGATATATCAAAATATTCAACATCTAGATAGTATGCATCTAAATTAACTATAAGCCTTCCAGATTCAATATTTAAATACTTATGTATTTCACTTATAAATTCATTATCTTCTAGTATTTCATAATTATTAACTATGATACAATCAAAATAATTCTTATATATATCATTTTTATATGTATCAATACACTTTATACCTAACTTCTTCAATAGGAAATGTAAACTCTCATTTTCTTCAATTCCAAAATAATTAGCATTATGTAATTTATTCCTTATATAAACAAGGTTGCTCCCTATCCCACAGTCAATTTCTAATATATTCTTATCAGATTCTTCAACTAATTCCTTGTCATACCTATATAACATCATTGCTCGAGAACTTTTAAAATCCCATTTTTCTATAAATTTAATATTATTTCTACATAATAAATTATAATATTGCTCTAGGTTATCTCTAAAAGACATCCCACCATAATGATATATAAATGAATCCTTACATAAAAGTAGCTTATATCCCTCTGCTATTATCCTTACACTTATATCATCATCTTCATAATTACCAGGTGTAAATCTCTCATCTAATAATCCAACTTTGTCTAACACATTTCTCTTAATTAACATGGCAAAGCCAATAAGTTTGGTCCTTTCTTCATAAGAATTCTCATCTGTAATATTATTGACTAATATATTATGTTCATATTCTTCCATTGTATCCGCACTTAAATCTACAGTCTGAAAATATGGTACATTATTACTCACTGCACCTGTTGCTCCTATCTCTTCTGATGAATATAATCCCATTCTCATATTAAATATAGAATTAGGTTTAATAATAGTGTCATTATTAAGTAAAAAAATATCATTATTCTTAGAAGCTATTTCTATTCCTTGATTACACCCTTTAGGAAATCCTTTATTATCCTCATTAAATATACATCGTATATCTTGCTGCTCTCTTAACCACTCAGAAGTTCCATCTGTAGAATTATTATCTACAACTATTATTTCATATGTAGATTTATTAACATTTTCTCTAATACTATCCACACAATTCTGTGTATATTCTAAATTATTATAAGTTAATATGATAAAAGATAGTGGCTTAACTTCAATATTATAATTTTTCTTCAAATTATTCATCTTATTATTTATGTATAATTTATCTTCTTCATCCTTACATAAATACAATGCTTGCTCATAACATAGATAAGCTCTGTTATATTCTGATATAGACTTGTAGAATTCACCCATATCATAATATATCTTGCTGAATGTTGGATTGTTTTTTAATTCTTCTTTTATATTTGATAAAGCTTGTTGTATAATTTTCGAATCATTAATATTATTATTTCTTTTTGCCATTATTATCATCTCATTCCTAGTTATTAGTTATAATTTCAAAGCATAAAAATCCTGCAAGCCTTAATTTATAAGAGCTTTCAGGATTTCAACTCCACTTATTATTCAACGTACAATAATCCAAAACTTTATTTATCTCATAAGTATAAGTAAATATTCCTTAGTCCACAAACCTCTCTCTCCTAGTTTCCTTATTATTTCATTAAAATATTCCTTTGAATTATCAACTAACCTAGACAAATTATATATGTTTTCTTTTATATCATTTATATCTATTTTCCCATATTTTATATATTTTAATAAATTCATTGCTTTCAACAACATATAACTTATTATTAATCCCCCTATAATATTATCCTTATCTGATTTAAAGTAATTTTCGTATAAATAATATACAATATAATTTTCATATATATAGTCATACATTTTATATTTTTCATTATATTCATTGTCTATATTTACCCAACGACAATTTACTGTTTCTATTTCCTCTTCTCCTATAAAATCACTTAATATCTCATAACTTTCATTTAATTCTTTTTTTGAAATATCATTTAATATACATAAACTTAAAACTCTTATTTTTACATGTGATACTTGGGATATTTGTTCTATTTTATCTAACTCTTTAAGCAATTCTTCAGAATCTATTTCCTGTTTAGTTCGCTGTATAATATTTTCTATGCCTTTATTATTTTTTGATTCAAATAGCTTCTTCACTTCATCTTGCATTCTTAATACAAAATATAGCCTCTTCCATAGAGATATATCTCTATACTGTATTATATCTATATAAAAACTTCTCACTTCAAAAAATAAGTCATATATTTCTTTATCAACATAATCTTTTTTAACAAGCAATTCCCAATCGTTTAATTCTTCTTCACTTAGCACAAAATCCAATGGATCTCTATGCTCACATAACAATCTAGCAACTTCTGGGCATAACATAACCAAATTCTTTTCACAAAGATTATTATATTTTTTTATTAATCTTGGATATTTTTTACACGTTATGCACATATTTTTTCTCCTAATTCATTATATATGCTGCATAATCCATTCTCTGTTAGAAGTGAACATTTTCCATCTTCATTTAGTTTAAATTCAGCATACCATGTATCACTTTTATTATTACTATTATTAATTATTATTGAATCCTTTAATTTTTCCCCATATTTTCCTCTAACACTTTTATATCTTTTATAACTAACCTCATCTATTGGAATAATCCACCCCTTACAACATGTGTTCTCACATTTACCCCCAACACATTTAAAATCATCATAATAACTTGGTTTTAAAACCCTATATAAGCTTTCCATATTTTTCTCCTTTTAAAACACTTATATTTTACTTAGCTATTTAATAGATCATCATCTCCACAACGTTAATATAATTAAAACAGGATAATCATATAATAATTTAACTTTTTATAGTCATTTCATTAATGATTATCCATAATTTGTTTATATTATAAATTTGTTATCTTTTCAAATAGTTTTGATGCTTCATAAATATTAGATACATTGTATTTAGAAGCATCTAATATTATGCCACCTAATTCTGTTTTGCCTTCACTATATGTTTTTTTCTTACTAACACTATTAATCTTTTCTTCATCTATAACCCTTGGAATTAATGCCTCTTTGTAAATAGTATCATCAAACCACTTTAAAAATTCCTCTCCATGTAGTGATGCTGTATATCTCATATAATGTATCTTTTTATCATAATAAACATCTCTAACATCAAGTAACCTATAACATTCTATAAACATTTTCTTAAAATCAAAAAGATTATCTATATACTCTATTGGAAATATTCCTCTAGCTACTGTTCTTAATAAACTATTATATAACGAACTCACATCAGTTCCAAGTTGAGGCATAAGTCTTTCTATATATGACATTGAAAAGCCTCCTATATTATTGGTTCTTTCTACTTCTACAGCATCATTTTTAGCTTTGCTTACATCTTCTATAGCTTTATTTGCTAGATAACCAATGGAACTACTACTCATTCCTGCAATTGTTATAGGATATTTAATATTTAATATTTCTTTATTTATACCAACATTAATTACTCCCATATATATGTCCTGACATATTCCATCCCATAACCTACCAGTTTGTTTATATATTTTCTTTATATAACTCCTCTTAAATCCAGAATTAATATAAAGCATAGGTAAACTATACATTTCTTGAGGATTATTTAATACTTTGGCTAAATATTCTTCCCTCTCAACCTCATAAAACTCATACTCACCTTTTTTATACTCTCTTGGAACAAATAATTCATTTTCTTGTCCTCCATTAAATCCAGGCCATGCATAAAATCCTCTTTCCCACTGTATTAAATCCTCTTTAGGATACTTATTTATTACTTCATCAATAACCTTTAATCCCCATGGAAGTAGTGCATCATCAGAGCCTATCGATATAATAAACTCACCTTTTGCTTTTAAATATACAAATTCAAAACTCTTTGAAAGATGTAAGTTTCTAGGAGTTTTATAATATTTAATTCTTGGATCATTTATTTCTCTACATAATTCATAAACTTCAGTATTACCATTAGTAGAATTATCACTTATTACTATTTCATAACTTCCCTGATATCTTTGATTTAAACATGTTTTTATTGTTTCTTTTAATGTATAAGAAGAATTTCTAGCTGGAATAACTATAGAAAATTTACATTCTGAAGGTTTATTTATTTCCTTTTCTACATCAAGGCAATATATTCTACTTATATATGATAAATAATTACCTACCCATCCAAAGGCCATATTTTCTTCTCTATATTCAGCTTCAAATTGTGATAATCGCCCTAATCTCTTTTTCATTTGTGGTCTTAAGGATAACTCATCAATAAGTTTTCCACTAGTAATTACTGTTGCTAAATCATCTTTTGTATAATTCTTACAAATATAATCTATAACATAATCTATATTATCTCCTATAACCTCTCCATCTTTAACTAACTTAATAGGATTGATTAATTTTATGCCTTCATAATACTCTTCACTATTCTCAATACTAACATTAACAGTATCTTTTATATTTATCTTTTCATTTACTTTAGCTTCTATAGGATTATTTATTATAAAAACTTGTTTGTTAAATTTATTAATAATATGAGCAGCTACTTCATAATCTTTAACATTGCCATCTATAACTAATATAAATGTTTCTCTATCTTCACTTTCTAACATTTCTTTTAAATATCCAACATTAAGCATATTTATAATCCACTCTCTATGAGTTGTAGAATAATTGTATTTATCATAATCAGCTACACCCATTTTATCCAACAAAAACATAATCAACAAATATAATATTTTATTTTCAAAAATTAACGAACAATCTTGAATTTCTAACAAATGCTTTAAAATTTGTTTTGAATCAGCACCATCTAAAAATTTATTTTCATTATCATCTAATCTTTTAATGTTTTCATCTATTACTTTTTCACATTCTATTTTTTCTTCTTCACTACATTCTAAATATGCAGCAGTTATTCTATTTCTATAAGAATCAGAATAATCATAATATATAGAATTAATTTTTGAATATAATCTCATGTAATCACTTACAGAATTGTAATTATATACCCCCCAACCTTTTTCACTTAAAATATTCCATATTTCACCATAATCTTTTTTAGTCTTATAAATTAATCTTGCCTTTAAAATAAACCATTGCAATCTCACAGGTTTTATCATGTATAATTGTTCTAACTTCTCTTCTGCTTCTTTAAAATTATTTTTATTAATTTCATTATCTATTTCTTCTAACTTTAAAAAGTATTTTTTTTCTTCCATTTAATTCTCCTTAAAACACACCTTTTATAGATATTTTTCACATAAAAATTCAAAAGTACTTTCCGGAACTATATTCTTGATTTCATCAATATTAGACTCTTTAATTAATTTTCTTACATAAGATGCACTTATTATCCTATTATTATAATGCAATCTCGGAATTTCTATAAAATCTATTCCATTTGCAATTAACGTTTTACGCATTTCTTCATTATATTGTCTAGTTATGTTATCTATAGGTTCTTCTCCTGCAAACCTTATCTTTATATTCATATATGGGGCAATATATCTTGAAAATATATTAATATCATTTGTTGCATCTATTACTACATCTTGTTCTTTTTCTTTTTCAAAATAACTAGGCAATGTAGTATAAGATAAAATAAATTTACCTGAAGGAATTACAGATACATTTTCTAAATGAGCTACGCCTCTTTTTACTAATTCAAATCTTTCATTAAATTTAAAAAATGACTTATCTTCTTCTACTACAAATATATATAAATAGTCCACTTGCTTCATTGCTTCTTCTATTAAATACAAGTGTCCTTTAGTAAACGGGTTGCAATTCATAACTATGGCCCCTACATTTTCCAAGTTACTTTTATATTTAGAAATTGAATTCAAATATTTATTTAACTTCTTTTTTTCGCTATTACTTAATAAATCTATTTTTTCATCTTCTATATATTTAGTTTTACTTATAAACTTTTTCAAAAATTTATTATATAATTCTTCTGATAAGATTTTAACCCCCCTTTTATTAAGGTGAATAGGTTGATCAAAGAAATAATCTAAATCAGGATTTCTATTCTTTAACATATCAGCTATATCATAATCGATCTTATATGAAATTTTTAGTTTATTTAAAATCTCTTTAGAAAACCTATTAATGTTGATAACAATATCTTCTTCTCTGATATTCAAACTATTAACAATTTCTCTATATTTCCAAAAATCCATCTCAAATACAGGAATCGATATAATACTATATAATTCTCCAAAATCCTTCTCTATTTCTTTTATTAAAGTATATTGCAAACTTTCCTCAAAAGTTGTTTCTGTTATTGTCGCCACACACTCAGGAACAATTAAATAAATTATTCTATTTCCATTACCATATTTAAAACAACTTACGTTTTTATTATCTTGAAGTTCTATAGTTATTTTATTATTATATATTTCCTTTTCTTTTTTCTTTTTTTCTATAAATTCTTCGACACTTAATCCTGAAACTTTTTTAAACTCATCTTTTTTTATACTAGAATCTTTATATTTCTCGATCCAAGCTCCAAAAATCATATATTTATTTCTAAAAGCTTCACCTTTACTCTCAAATGTTAAATCATAGATTTCTGGACATGAACAAACTAACACATTATCCAAGCCTTTATTTTTCATTTCTTCTTTGAATAACAAACACTCATATAATCGATTTAAAAAGCCCAATTTTCTAAAAATATCAATAAAAAAAAATTCATGATAAGATTTCTTTTCATTGACATATGCCGAATTTCCTTCTGAGTAAATATTTAACCTTGAAAAAGTAGGATATCCTTCATCTTTAGTTTCTATATTAAAAATTTGTTTCCATCTTGAACCTATAACTACCACTGGAAAATTTCTATTAATTAGTATTTTATATAATCGATATGCCCATTCATTTAAATCATAAATATATACACAAGAAACATTAGGATACAAATCATTTATAAATAAATTATCTTTTTTCTCTTCTAAGGCATGAATTACACTTTCTAAAAAATAATACTCTATACCTTTTTCACTACTATAACAAAAAGTTAACAAATCTCCATTATTGTTAAACACAGGCAAAATTTCCAAGTCTTTATTATCAAAAATTTTATTTGCATCTTGAAAAATATTTTCAGAAGCTATAATATATTCTTTTTGTAATTCAACAGAATTCTTATTTTTAGAATGAAGTAATGTTTTATATGTAACAATTCCTAAAAATTCACTATTTTCATCGTATACCACTATAACATCTTCCATATTTTCTTCCTGAATTAGAAATAAGAAAAGTTTACTTCTATTTAATTCTGCTTGTGATATAAAATGAACTTTCCTATCATAGAAACATATCATAATACCACTCCTTTTTTATTAATTACCTTATAACCCTCTGGAGGATTATACGACTTTATTCTTCTTTCAATACTTATATATTTATTATTATTTAATCTATTTAATGCTTCTTCTTTTGGTATTTCCAAGCATTCCTTTAACTCCTTATACAAATCATTTTGTATTATTTCTCTTTTGAATGCAGGTGCTATAAATAAATACTTTTCAGCTATATCATTTAATCCATTCTTTATCATTTTAATAGCATATCTTAAGCACATATCTCCAAGTTTTTTTACTGCTTCATCATACCTTGTTAAAGGTTTTTGTAAATTGAATAAAACTGATAATTCTTTAAATGCATTTAAAAGATTATAATGTTCAAAAATACCCACTAGATTTTTTTCTGATACACTAGTTTCATTTCCACTATGAACCCTATATTGCATCAATGGTTCCTTAATGTAAGCAACATCACCAAAACAACAATATAAGAAGTTATTATACCAATCTCCTGCTACTTGAAAATGTCTTTCATAATTTTTTCGCATAGCTATAATTGAACTTCTTATCATTCTTTGCCCTGGTATAGCAATTCCTGCCATCATATGTACAGCTGCCTGACTTTCTCCATCTATGATACAACTTTCATTATAAAAAGAGGCTCCTTTTGTTATCATGTTATTTTCATCTATTTCATCTCTATGAGTAATCACTTCAACAACATTTGGATTATTATTTAAAATATCAACGCATCTTTCAACAAATGTTTCCTTAATTATGTCATCACTAGCTAATACATATAAATAATCCCCATTAATATCTCTCATAGATAATTTTGAATTAACTGAACTTCCTAAATTTTCTTTATTATTTGCTATTGAATAAAAATAACCTCTTTTTTTAAATTTTTCTCTATAGCTATATGCAATATCATATGAATTATCTGTAGAACAATTATCTCTAAAAAAAACTTCTATATTATCATAAGTTTGATTTAATATACTATCTAAACAATCTGGTAAATATCTTGCATAATTATAATTAGGAATACATATACTTACTAATGGCTTATCACTCAATTTATTCCCCCCTTTACATCAATTCATAATCTATAATTTAATGTTATAAAACTTCCTTGTATTCTTATACTTTTCACTTTTCCAACTAGGGAAAGTAGAATTTTTTAAATTGTTCAAAATCTCCTTATCATCTAATTCATTAATTTCATCTTCATTATTATCATAAATACAATAATACTTCTTTGTATAATCATAAAATAGAACTGCTTTATATTTTTCAGTCCTAAAACATTTAAAGGCTCTTCCACTATCATAATCATTTCTTTTCTTTGCAACATTCAAATTGTATTCTGCATAAGTAAAATCTCTGTCAACTTCAACGTAATCTCTTTGATTAATACCTTCAAATACATCTCTATTATTAATTAAATTTATAATTAAATCTTTTGTATCTAAATGACTAAATAATGGTGTATACTCATACTTTTTATTTATATTTAAAACAATATAAGGAATATGTATATAGTCTTCACAATAATAATTATTATCTTTTATATTTTTATCATTTTGAATAATAGCACCATGATCTGAAAATAAAATAACTCTTGTTTCATCACCAACAATATTCATAAAAAATTCTATTTGACTATCTATGTATTTTAATGCTTCGTTATGCTGAAATTCTTCTAAATCAACATCTTCTATCGTATCTAACCAAAAAGCAGGAATCTTTTTTAATCTTTTTTTATTGACACCTGAAAAAAATGGTTGATGTGATTCTAAAAAATGTAAACAATATAATGTGTTAGTATCACTATTTAATGCATTACATAACCCTCTCCATATTATTTCACTAATATTGCTATTACTTTTATTAATTATATTCTCTTCTTTAAATAATCTTGTTCTACACCCCGCATATTTAAACTCATAATTTAGCTTTTTTATTTCTTTAAATAAGTCTTCATCCTCATCTATTAAATTTTTGTCATATACATCATCATCTAAATATTTTTTCCCTGTAAACAATGTTAACAAACTACCAGTAGTATATGGTACATGGGTAAATGCATTTTTTATAATTACTCCGTTACTAGCTCTCTTTTTTACATACTTCATTTTATTACCATCAAAAACATCTTTATATCTTAGTGCATCACATATTAACATAAACACAGAATTTGTATTTGTATTTTTTCTTATAAATTCAAATTTAATCTCATTAAGAATAGATTCTATTTTTTCTTTTAACACTATTATATTACCCTTATTATACTTGCTAATATAAATTTCCATAAATTTAATTGAGTTTACAAAATCCCTAATATCCAGATAATTATAGATTAAGCTTAATAGATATCTTTCTTGATTTGTTTTTTTATATTTTATATATATATAATTTAACTTATAATACTTATCATTATAATTAACCTCATAGAAAGCATTTTTTAATGCCATTCCTCGTTTACTTAATTCATCATATAGCATTATGTATTCACAATAAGGCTTTATTTTTTTTAATTCTGTTTTTATTTCTTTTGAATATCCTAAGGAAGGTATTAATACAATATCAAAATCATATTCATTCACATCATTATATCCAATTACATTATAACCACTTAATTTATATCCATAATTATATTTATCAATTATACATACTATTTTATCCTTATTTTCTTTTACAATATCCAATATTTCAGTAGTAGAAACACCTGCTGTAGCAATAGCAATTCTTTTATTACTCAACATATCATTCCAGATGTTAATAATCATTTTATTAACATTCGATTCTCCACATTCTATTTTGTATTGTTCTTGAATTTCTTGTTCATATATATCAATATTTGATTCATTTATAGCTTTTAATAATTGTGAATTATAATCCATATATTATCTTCTCCCTCCTTATTAGATATTCTGTATACAATTAACTATTATCACGCTTTAATATACATCTCATTAATGTAGGATTAGAATCAGCTAATTTAGCATATCCCTTAGCTTCTTCCAATTCTACAATATCAAAACCTCCAAGATGTAATACTTTTTCTTTAAACTTGTCTACATTTATAAACCTTCTATAATGATTGTTATAAATATATTCATTATCCCCAATCTTCTTACCTTTACCATATATATCATCATTAATTGTTCTTGCTTCTATAAAAAAGTATCCATTATCTTTTAATGATTCTTTTACATTTAACAATAACTCTGTTTCTTGTTTTTCATTAATAGTATATAAGGTAAATCTACTATATATATAATCATATTGTTGTTGAAAAATATTTTTAGAACTTACAAAATCATCACATATAAATAATGAATTACTATCAACTATTTCATTATTTAATTTATTAATAACATAGTCTGATGAATCTACACCAACAACATTTAAATTATTATTTATAAAGAATTTACTATCTCTCCCATTACCACACCCCAAATCAAGTAATATTTTATTTGGGGTTATATAAGACATTATATATTTTGCAAAACTTGTTGGATCCACAATTGTATTAAAACTTTTTTCATAAAATCCATTCCAATAATCTATATTATTAATAATTGATGCTTCTCTATATTGATAATTCAAAATAATATCCATACATTCTTTTACAGAATATCTTCCATCATTATTAATAATAATATCAGGATTCTTTGGAAATTCCACTTCAACATCAATCCCCACAACATTGCTTTTATTATCAGAATATAAGCCTTTTTTATTTCTCTTTAACAATACTTCTATATCTACATCTAAAAAAACTTCTATATATTTGTCTATATTATTACGATTCCATTCTCTTATTTCATCAAACATTGCAATAGTACATATTACTACATTAATCCCTTGGTCTACTAACATTTTGCAAATATTAGAATACACTCTTGCACGTTTTTTTCTATCTTCATATGAATATCCTGATATTTCTTTTGAAATATTTTTCAATATATCCCCATCTAAAATTACTGTATTAGATTTTTTCTTTTTTATTTCATAATATAACATATTACCTATAGTTGTTTTTCCAGAACCAGCCAAACCTGTTATCCAATATAATATACCCTTTTCCAAATTCTCTCTACTCCTATTAACATAATAAATTTTTAGTACTATAAAAAATATAAAACGCACTTAAATATACATATATTTAATCTATTATTTAAAACAAATATCAAAATAGCATTGTATAGCTTCATCAAAATTCATAGGAATATCAAATATTCTATTATTTAAGTAATAAAGCTTATTATTAAATTCATTAGGCAATCCTAAATGTTTTATTACAGATGGATAAACTACTTCACACATATGATTATAAGGATATTTATCTAGCCATTGCTCTATATAATCTTCCTTTATAAAGCTTTTATCCTTTATTCCTATATACTCTAATATCCTAATTGAATATTCCTTAACAACAGATGCCTTAGGATGATATGGACAATAAAATAATGCCTGTTTTTTATAATTTTTTAATATATAATCCGAAATATGTACATCACATTGTTTTTCTAACAATTCTAATCGATTAAATTCTTCTTTTTCAAAATTATTAATAAACTCTTTACTATAAAAATCTTCTTTTTTTATAATATTTAAAAATTCATTAACATCTCCATTCTTATTCTCTCTTAAATATTTGATTATATTTTTATCACGACATTGTATTCCTTCCCAATCAAAATCATTGTACCCACAAAAAACCTCATTACCATCTTGAGGAAAATATCCATTAAATTTCATATTCATTATTTTAATTATTGTATAATTTTCTTTATTATTTAGTGATAATTTCTTTATTATGTTATTAAATGAATATTCTTTTCCAAAATAATTTTCTTCTCTTATAATTTGAGTAATAAGTAAATTACACTCTTTCCATAATAAATTATCATTTATAACTTGTTTTAAATTTTGTGTATCCCAAATTGGAGGAATTGTAATGATAATATATTTTTCTGCAAATTCTACATTATTTATCAAAAACCTTCTTATTCCATCAGCTTGACAATTTCCATATATAATCACACCTTTTAAACTTTTCTTCATTTTTTTTATAATTAATTCTAGTGCATCTATATTATTATTTACTATATTTTTCAGCCTAATATAATCTATATGATTATATTCTAAACACCAATAAGGAATATAATCATAATAAATATTTTTATTACTAGCTATTAATTGATTTGCTATTTCTTTTTCATATTTATCGGTTGAGATTATAATTAGAGCATTAATATTTTTATTATATTCAAGAAACTCTTTGTAACTGTAAACTTTTATTCCATATATATATTTATCTTTCTCTTTTAAGTTATTATCTATAAAGGCTACTACATCATATTTTTTTCTAAATTTATAATAAGTCTTAATGCCTATAATCCCACAACCAAATATAGCTATTTTAATTTTATTATTATATAAAAACATATCTTTCTCCTTAATTAATAACTAGATTTAATATACCTATACTATAATTTCCTTGCTTCCTATAGGTGGATCATAAGACACTTTTCGAACAATATCTTGTTCATTTTTTAAAATTTCTTTCAATTCATTACTACTTAATTTAACCCAACTTTTCATTTTTTTATATTGCTCATTTTTTATTATATTTTCATCGAAAACTGGAGCCAACTGTAAATATCTTTTTGCACTTATCATTTCATCTGCTTTTAACATTTTTAATGTATACCTTAAACACATTGAACCTAACTTCTTTATGGCTTCATTATATCTCTCAATTACATTCTTATATTTAAACTCATTTCCTAATTTTAAAAAATAATTTATTATTTGATAATGTTCAAAAATTCCAAATAAATTTATTTCAGAAACATTAGTCTCATTTCCACTATGAATTCTATAATTACAAAGAGGTTCTTTTATATATCCAATATCAGAAAAACATGAGAATAAAAAGTTCTGACACCAATCTCCTGCTACTTGTAAACTTAACATAAAAGGATCTGTTTTATTAAATATACTCCTCCTACATACTACTTGAGATGGTACTGCTATTCCTGACATCATAAAAACAGAAGCTTGTGCTTCTCCATCAATAATACAAGATTTATTATAAAATGGTGGCTGCTCATATACCTTGCCAAATTCATCAACTTCATTCCTATGAGTCATAACCATTCCAACATTTTGATTATCAATTAATATTCTCATACATTTTTCTATGAATGTAGGTTCTAAATAATCATCTGATGATAAATACATCATATAATCTCCTTCACAGTCTCGTGCACACTTACAACTATTCTTAAAGCTTCCTACATTGTATTTATTCCTCGATACTGAATAAAATATTCCTCTCTCTTTAAATTTAGGTATATAAGATAATGCTACTTCATATGAATTGTCTAAAGAATTATTATCTCTAAAAATAACTTCATAATTCTCATATGTTTGATTTAAAACACTATCTAAACACTGTTTTAAATAACATCCATAATTATAATTTGGAATTAATATACTTACTAAAGGCATTTTATTACTCATCATTCCACCTCTTATTATATTTCTTTCTATAATTGTTTTTTAAAATCAATATATCCTTGTTCAGCTGCCTTAGCTGTTTTTCCTTGTGCCTGACAATGGCCACAAACTTCATAATATGGCTTATCAATAAATTCAATTATCTTATTTTTTAATTCTTTAGAATCTTTATATTGATCAAATTCAATATAATCTTCCTTATAATCAGCTATTCCTAAATTATAAACTGCTGCAGCAAAATCGCACGGATGTAATTTTCCATTTTTTATCATCATACATCTTGGATTATGAGTACAATTTTGTTTTTTATTAATAAGTTGTTCTTTTGTCATGTTCTTATTATATAATGTTGATGGAACTATCCATTCAGGCATAGGTACTCCTACTGTATACGCTATTCCACTATCTTTTACCTTTTCAATACTTTGATGCATTATCCCCCTTAACTTTTCTGATATACTTGGTTCATAATTTGAAAAACTAACATTAACTCGCTTGTCATTTAAGTATTCTAATTGCTCATTTTTTATTGGAAATGTACCTGAAGTTGCAATACAAATTAGCCCAATATTCTTTTTACTTAATAATTTTTTCACAATCAATGCTAAATCAGGATGCATAAATGGCTCTCCCCCCATAACTGTAACTGATCCAACACTATCAATAGCATCAAAAAATTCATCTATATCTTTTTCAATTCTACTTAATGGAATATTTATTCTATCTTTAACTGGATATTCGTTCATATATGATGTACAACACTTACACTTTAAACTACATCTCTGATTGATTGTAAGGGTTACATGAAAAATAGAAAAATGATTTTCTTTTAAATTGTTATTTTTTACAATATTGTCTAGTCTTTCACAAAACATTGCTCTACAACACATACTTCCTTGACATACCTTTGAATCAATTCCTGTCTTATTATCAAACTCACATACTATGCCTTCATATAAATAATCTCCTCTTAGAACATACTTATACCCTTTGCTATCTAATTCAAATAATAATTGTCCTCTAATTACATTATTTCCAATGCAAAAAATAACTAATGTATTCTCTAAATCATCAGTTGTAAATGGCATTATTGTATCAATTCCATTTACTTTACTAATCTCATTACATCTTAAATCCCAATAATTTTCAATATTAACTCCTAAATCAATCAATTTTTTTCCTACTGCTTTACCTAAAAAACTCGCTCCCCAAATTACTACATGAGAAAATGTATTAATGTATTCTATAACCTCAGCAATTTCATTTTTTTCTAATTTTCTTCCCGAATGAGCCATTTTATAAAATTCTTCTCTATTAAACATATAATCATCCACCTTATTTTTTATTAACAAAATCAAAAAATCCCTGTTCTCCTGCCATAACTGTACTTCCACCACCATCACCACAATGGCGACATGAATCATAATATTCTTGATTCATAAATTTCTCTATATCTTCTTTTAAATTTTGGCTATTAAGATTAACATAATCATTTTTATAATCAGCAATTCCAATCTCATGTAACGATGCACTAAATAGACAAGGATATAACCTACCATTTACAACTTG
This sequence comes from Clostridium sp. MSJ-8, assembly GCF_018918325.1. Lineage (GTDB taxonomy): Bacteria > Bacillota > Clostridia > Clostridiales > Clostridiaceae > Clostridium. The sequence continues at coordinate 52,000 of NZ_JAHLQH010000043.1, forward strand.
CATACATCTAATTGGAATCCTACAATTTTGCTTCTTTCTCTTCATAACTTCAATTGAATAATTCTTACTCCATAATGTAGGTGGTATAGTCCATTCTGGTACTTTAACACCTACAGTATGTTGAACATTATATTTTTTCATAAGTTCTATATTCTTGTAGTAAATATCTAATTTTTCCTTAGGTAACGCATCATAATACCCTGAAAATGCAACATTTACTCTTTCATTTGCTAATTTTTTTATTTTTTTTTCATCTATTTTAAATATTCCATTCGTTGCAATTATTACTATTCCAAAATTCTTTTCTAAAAGTTTCTTTACTATTTGGTCAATATCCTTATGTAGAAATGGCTCTCCACCTTGTATTGTTATCGATCCTACAGAATCAACAACACTAAAAATATTATCTATATCATTACTAATTTGTTCATATGTAAAAAACTTTCTTTTAGCATTATCATAACTATTCATATATGCAACACAGTATTTGCACTTTAAACTACAATGTGTTGTTATCATAAAAGTCAAATTAGGAATATATAATCCACCTTTGTCATTTTTATTTTTTATAATGTTATGTAATCTATCGCAGAACATACTTCTACATTCCATTGTTTGACTACAAACATTCGCTTTTATTCCAATTTCATTATTAAAAGGGCAACAAATACCTTTGTATAAATCTTCACCTAATAAAATATTTTTATATCCATTAGAATTTAATCTTCTAATTAATTGTGCTCTAATTGCAGTATTGCCTATACATAAAATAATTAAAGTATTCTCATTATTATCATTACTAAAAGGAGCTATAACTTCAACATTATTTACTTGTTTAATTTCATCATAACGTAAATCCCAATAATATAATATTTTCACTCCTTTTTCTAATAATTTTTTACCAATAGCTTTTCCTTGAAAACTTGCTCCCCACAATATAACTTTTTCATAGGATTTAATATAATTTATTATTTCTGTATCATCAACACATCTTCCAGTAGAAGCTTCTTCATAAAATTTATTTAAATCACACATTCTTTTCCTCTCCTACAACTTTATTAATAAAAATAACAATCTGTATCCCAAATATTTTTACCATGATGCCTTAATGCTATTTTATATTTTCCTTCTGATAAATTATAAAATAAATGTTATTTTTTTATCTTTTAATTCATCATGCACTTAACTACATAACAATAATCTGAAACAAGTGAATCTACAGCATTAGCTCTTGCATCACTTCTAGAATAGTCAAATTTTTTATTTGCAATTCTTTATATATTGCATTTCATTATTTATCCCCTCTAAAAAATTAGTTTTGTTAACATAGCTTAAATTCTTTAATTTTTCTATATTGGCATTAAGCAAAAATGTCTTATTAATATTTGTACTCTTTACTCCAAATTTTAAATCTGCTTCAGAATTTATAAAATTTCTAACTGTCATAACATAATCTTTTAATAATCTAGATTCACCTGAAGCTATATTATATATTCCATTTGTATCAGCATCTTCACCTAATATTCTTAATGCATTAACACAATCATCTATATACATAAAATCCCACATATTTTCACATGGTGATAATTCCAGAACATTACCTTATTTCAATATTTTTATCAAATAAGACATTAATGTTCCTTCATTTTCACCAGGTCCATATACACTATATATTCTTGTTCTTGGCCATACAAATTAAACATTTTCTTCATCCCTTTTTTATTATTATTTAAACATAGAATAAATATCATTGATACTAATTATATTATTTAATTTCAATTCATCTAATTCTATTCTTAATTTTGAATCATCTTTAATATGTGTTATTATTAGCAAATTATCATAGTTAATTAATTCTTTCGGTGAAATGCATATTTTCCCTCTAATCTCTTTTCCCCACATATCCTCTGCATTATCAGAAAAAATAATATTGTCAAAAGCTTCATTCCACCTTTGATTATAGAAGTTATCCCAAAATAGCTTTCCAAGTCCAAAAATGCATATATATTTTGCATTTGATAATTTTGACAAAATACTCTTCTGCTCATTATTCAAATTTAAGCATCTATTATTCTTATAATCGGATAACATCTTTTTTAATTGATATGCAGGAATCATTGATTTATTCCTTGCAGCTATACATTGTCTGCATAATATATTACTTTCTTCACATTTCATTCCTTTTAATACATCTTGATAAGCTTTACCTCTTAATATTTCATCTGCAGTCATTTCAACAATATTACCCAATACATGTTGCATTCCATAATCCATACAACATAATATTACAGTACCATCTGGTAAAATTTCTGGTGCCCAATTTCCTAAACCTGCATTAGTCCCCACCATACATACTATTTCTCCATTTGAATAAACTTCTTCACCTTCACTTAAATTTCCTGCTCTATTGTTCATTGTTTTACCAACAAAAAGGTTTGTATCAATTATATTTTTTACATCTGGATGAATATTCCCATGGCATGAATAATTAGTAATACTAAACATCTGTTGAAATTTAGAAACTATCTCTAAATATTTATCTGTAATTATAAATTTCGAATTTCCTTTATCATCAGGAATATGTAATGTAATTTCATCAAATTTTACATCTTTCAAATATTCTAAATCTTCTATTGACGCTCCAATTAATGTAGTCAAGAGTGATATCCTATACCCATTTTCAAATGCATATTTTATCATTCTAGCACAATTAGGATTATGAAATACTTCACACATACCCGAAAAACAAATTGTACCGCCTCGTTTTACCTGAGTTAAAATTCTTTTAAAAACCTCCATACTCATTATAGAATCTAGTTTTTTATTATCACTAAAATATCTATTTAATAATTTTTTTTGTGGACAAAATCTACAATTCAGCTTACATCCCATTGCCAACGTAACTTCTACCGAATTAAACTTTTTATTATTATCATATTCATATCGCATATATTTACTCAAACCCTTCTACTTTTTATATCTTTTCTATAACTCTAAAATCCGTGTAAAAAATAATTTGGTACTGAAGTACCTGATAAATGCAAATCCATTGAGTTATTCAACTTATCTAAAAAGAATAATTCTTTTCCTTCTTATAAATTAAATTCTTTCATTAAATAATTACCAATTCTAGCCCCTGCTCCTTGATAATATTTTTCACTAGTAACTACTACCACCAAATTTTCTCTCTTAATATTTTTTATGATATCAGGTCTTTGTACAACATAATTTTGAATAGTATTAAAATCCAACTTGAATTATCCCATATGTCATTAACATTTTTCTGTTGTTTATTAACATCACTATCTACTACATAAAATTGCTTCACTCTCTTTAAACAATTATGATATCTTTTAATTGCCCAATGACATTTATCGCCAGCCCCATAAAAAATTAAAGTCATATCTTCAAAGTTCTTTTTTGTTATCATTTCAAATATACTTCTTTCAGTTTTCCATGCATCTTTAATCCATTGAGCTTTTTGTATTTCACTTATATATGATGCTTTCATCCCACTATAATATATTTGATTTTCTGTTCTTTTATAATATTCACTTAATTTGCAAAGATTTTTATATTTATTCATAGTTGTTGTTAAACGTTATATTACATAATTTATTGCTTTTTCTTTTAACCATTCAATATCTGGTACATTAGGATTCCAATAAATACTATCAAATTCTTCAGGCTTATATACTTTAATAATTCTATCTAAGCCTGAAAATCTGCACACTTCAACTAAACCTGTATCACATTGGTGGGCTAACACAACAGGAACCTCCATAGCTATACATGGAAGTGCAACATGTAGCCTTCTTGTAACAACTAATTTTGCATTTTCTTTTATTTCTTTCATTATATCTTTATACAACTTTTTACCATACAATTCATTTTCTAAACAATACCCTGGCTTAACCATCTTTCGATATGGTGCTGGAATCTCTATATATCCATCTTTAAAAATATTATTCTCTATAATTATGTTACTAAATCTTTAGGTGGATCATATAAATAAACCCTTCCATCTATTAGCTCTGATTTACGTCTTTTATATCCAATACTCATATATGCTTCTACACCTTGAGCTCTCATTAATTGCATTGTATATAAATCTCTACACCAAATAGATTCATAACAACTATATTTTTCTATTTCTTGAGCAATTTTTTCATCTCCAGTAAATCCCCCCTATAAATACAGATATTATTTGAGAAGAAAACAGTAAAATTTTTCGATTAATAGTTGAATTAATGGCACATGCCATTGGTAAAACAACATATTCACCCATATAATCATTTAAATGATACGCTTCAATTTCTTCTTTAGGAATTTTCATTCTTTTATATGCTTGTCTTAGTCCTTCCACCTGTACGTAATTTCCAATATTTTGCATATAATTTAAAAACTTTACCATACCATACTTCATTTTTTAACTCCTACTAATTAAATATTGCATAACAATCTGTATCCCAAACAACTGCTGTATGATGTCTTAAATATAACTTATATTGAGGCGAAATATTCTTTATCCATTTTGGAATCATCCACATATGTTCTAGTTTATGATATACACTAACTGCTAACTTAGGATGATTTTTCATAATAATATTCTTACTTCCCTCTAATGCATCAACTTCTGCTCCCTCAATATCCATCTTTATAAAAGTAACCTTTTCATTTTTCAAAATATTATCTAATGCATTTAATTCCACATTATATTCCCCTGTATCTCTTTCAATATGAGAAGAAGTTCCATTAGAACACATCTTAACCATATCATATTGGTTAGATAAGCCCATTTTAAATAACTTAATTCTATTATCATCATATATAGAGAGATTTTTTTTCATCATTTTATAATTAGTACTATCCATTTCAAATCCATATATCTCTTTATATTTTCCATCTACCGATTTTATAAACTGCAAAATTGAATCTCCATCATATGCACCTGCATCTACAAAACATTCATTATCTGTTAATGAAAAAATACCGCTCTCGAAATACTCTCCTTTTACTTCCATATCATGAAATTTATTCTTTGAATATTGGGGAGCAATTCTATTACAAATTACATTAACATATACTTCTTTTGATTCCTCGTCTTCAAATAAATCAATTCCTTCTAGGATCTCTTTTTTATTATTTCTAAACCATTCTGTTGAATAGTGTTCATCATATGAATTTAAATATAAATCACCAAAATAATAACTTTCCACCCCAATATTATCCAATCCTTTTTTTACTTCAACATAATCTCCAACCATTATTAATGTAACCACATCTTTCATCTTACTCAATTCTAATGGAGATAAACATTTTCTACCATCAAAAAATAATCCATGTTTTCTTGAATCTGAGTCGCAAACATAATCATACCTTTTTACATTTTTTACATAATCGTTATAAAAATTACCCAACCCGTATAAACATATTTTAGACGCTTCTTTTACACGTTTTCTCACTTTATTACAATAATTGAACATTGCATAATTATCACTTATAGCCGCATCAATCGCTAATTGTAGTCTTTCTACTAATTCATTATTTCTTACCAATAATTCTCAACTCCCTATTCTTCAGCTTTTCTTTTTATGCCTTCTCTAAATTTTACTTTTGATTCAAATCCAAGACTTTTTAGTTTCTCAATATTAGGTTCAAGCCAAAAAGTTTTATTTATATCACTTTTCTTTATTCCATAAGCTACTGCTCCATTGGAATTGACCTCTTCTTTGACCATTTCAACAAATTCCTTAAGTAACTTTGGTTTTCCAACTGAAATATTATAAATACCTTCTGTAATATTACTTTCACCTAATATTCTTAATGCATTAACACAATCATCTATATACATAAAATCCCACATATTTTCACATTGTGATAATTCCGGAACATTACCTTCTTTCAATGTTTTTATCAAATAAGACATTAATGTTCCTTCATTTTCACCAGGTCCATATACACTATATATTCTTGGCCATACAAATGAAATTTCTTCTTGCTCTGCAACTATTTTACCCATATTATAAGCTGCAAGCTTTGCAGCTCCATACATCATAAATGGATTGCATATTGTTTCATCTTCTATTGCTTGTCCATGTACCACACCATATTCAGCTTGACTTCCTGCTCCTATAAACTTTTTGCATCCAAGTTTCTTTGCTACTTTTATTGCATCTGCAGTATATTTAATATTTGAATATTGAATATTAAAATCATTTCTATCATTTCCTGAAGATCCGTTCCATGCCAAATGATAAAATAAATCATACTTTCCTTCTAATTCATTTATTCTATCTAAGGGTAATTCTATTATATTAACACCTGCTGGTATTTTATTTTTTCTTTTTGTATTTGGTCTTATTACTGCTGTGACATCATAATTATTTTTAAGAAATTCGTTACATAATGCTACTCCAATAAAACCAGTAGCTCCTGTCATTATTACCTTCATTTTGCCACCTCTTATATAAGATTTTTATTAAACTCATCTCTATCAAGAAGTGGCGACATATCTTCAAGTGGTCTTGATGCCATTTGACCATCTTCTCTCATATAATTAGTTTGTTTTGGTAATATCTTTTGAGTAATGTCTGCCTTTACAGTACATATTACTGGACCTTCGTATTCCAAAACTTCCTTTACTTTATTATGTAATTCCTCTTCATCGTCAATATGATATCCTTTTATTCCAAACGCTTCTGCAATTTTCTTCATATCTGGAAGTGTCAAACCTGATTCCTCTGTACACCCTGTTAAATGTCCTTTAAAATTACCATTTTGAGAGCCATATATCATACTATATCCATTATTATCAATAACAAATATCTTAACCGGAAGATTTAACCTCTTTAAAACTTCTAATTCTTGCATATTCATTGCTATACTTCCATCACCAGTTATACATACTGTTCTCTTCTTATTAGAAGCTATACAAGATCCTATTGATGCAGGAAGATCATATCCCATGGCTGCCAAACCTTTAGTTAAAAAAGCTCTTTGTCCTCTTTTTATCCTAAATACTTTCATAGCTATATCAACAGATGTTCCTGAACTTGTAAATTGATATATATCATCAGCAGTCATTTGACTACTTACTTCATCAACCAATTTATATGTACTCACATATCCTTTTCTTGGTTCTTGTTCTTTTATAAATATAGGATATCTTTCTTTTAATGAATCACAATGCTCTATCCACTTACTTCTTTTATGTAAATCAAGTTCATTTTTTCTTTCTAATAATGCATTTATAAATGACTTAGCATCACAATTTATTGCAAGTGTTGGATGAACACTCTTTTTCTTCATTTCATTTTCATCAATTTCAACCATAACATGATTAGCTTTTTCTAAAAAACTATCAAAGTTATATCCTGTAGATAGAAGATTTAATCTGCTTCCTATAGTTAAGACAAAATCAGCATTTTGTTGAATAAAATTAGAATGTCTATGTCCCACAGCACCTGGTCGTCCATAAAATAATGGATTACTATCTTCTATAAGGTCTACACCATTCCATGATGTCATAACCGGAATGCCAAGTAATTCATATAATTCTCTAGCTTCTTCTACTGCTCCACTTAACCTTATACCATTTCCTAATAATAAAACTGGTCTTTCAGATTGATTAAATAACTCAATGGTCTTTTCTATCTCTTCACTCTTACAAGAATAATCATGTTGCTTATTAGCGTCATAACTTCTTAGTTTTTCTAATTCTACATCCATTGCTTGTATATCTAAGGGAATATCTATCCATACTGGTCCAGGCTTACCACTTATCGCAATACTAGCAGCCTTCTCCAATTCATATCTTATATCTTTAGGTTCCTCTATCTGAACTGCATATTTTGATATTGGCTTTGTAACAGAAACTATATCAGCTTCTTGAATTCCGAATTGACGTATTTTTTGATTACCAACTAAATCTGCCCTCTTTACTTGTCCAGATATAAATATTACTGGAATTCCGTCATAATATGCTCCTGCTAGACCAGTTATAGCATTAGTTCCACCAGGTCCTGATGTTACAAGACATGCTCCATATCCTTCATTTATTCTTGCATAGCTTTCAGCAGCTATAGAAGCTCCTTGTTCATGAAGCATACATATTCCATTTAACTTTTCATTTTTTCCTAATGAATCATTAAGGTGCATAGCACCTCCACCACTAACAAAGAATATATCTTTTACTCCCAAGCTAGCTATAAAGTCCATTACATAATCTGATATTTTCATTTTTCTCTCCACTTCTTTTTTATTCATCCATATAACAATAACATACTGTCTCAGACACCCAATAATTCGCATGATGTCTTACCGCCACTTTATAATCTGGATTTAATTTCTTTAAATACAATGGAATATCCCATAAATCATTTATTCTATGATATACACATATCGCCATTTTAGGTTTTTGATTTTTTATAATATTGCTACATCCTCTTAATGCTTTCATTTCAGCACCTTCTATATCCATCTTTATCATAGTCACATCTTTTTCTTTTAAAAAGTCATCCAATTTAACCACTTTAGCTACAGTAGTTTCTTTTGAATTATAAATGCTAAAACTATCATTAGAAGACATTTTTCCATAAGATATTTCTTTATTTTCATCGAATACCCCACAATTAAAACATTCTATTTTATTATCTTTATTCCTTTTAGCGCAATTCTCTAATAATGTATTATAATTATCTTTATCCAATTCAAAACAATAATAATTTTTATATTTATTATTTGTAACCTTCAGAAAATCTTCTAAAGTATCTCCTATATATGCTCCACAATCTACTACACTTTCATTATCTGATATTTTCAATAAATCCTTAGGAAAGTATTGTGGTATTGTGCATAATTCTTCATATTTATATTGGGAATATTGTGGTGCTACCCTATTACAAAAAATATTCACAAAAACCTTTTTAGATTCTTCATCCTCTAAATACTCAAATGCTTCAAGAAGATCTTTCTTCTGATTATAAAACCATTCTTTGTCTCTACAGTTATTCATAACATCATCTAAAACCATATCATTATATGTTACAATACTTTTAATACCTAATTTTCTTAATTCTTCTTCAGCACTTCTAGGATCTCCTAGCATTAAAATAACAGTAACATTATCAAGTTTAGATAATTCTTCTTTATTAACACATTTAATACCAGTAAAATAACCCTTTCTTGTTTCTACTTCTTTTAACTTCTCTTCATTGCCATCACATAATAAATTTACATTAAATCTATTTTTAACATCTTGTTTTTCAAATGCTTCTTCAAAATATCTTCCAAGTCCATATACACAAATATTATCTGCATTATCAATTATATTTCTTTTATCGAAACTTCCAGTTTCAACAGCATAATCAAATGCTTTTATTAATTGTTTTTTATAATCTACACTCATAATTTCTCCTTTTACTCTGCTGCTGTAAACTCATGATATTTTATTAAATCTTCAATTATTTCATTTCTAACTATTGTTGCTTCATATCCTCCTATAAGCCCCATTTTTCTCAATAAATATTCCATAGTAAGATTACCATCTCTCCACTTTCCACCAAGTCCAATATGAGTTACATCCAAGAAATCAGCACCTTCTGCAATAGCTAAATCTGCTAGCTTTTCAGCTGTACCATTTTTATCATGGAAATGGCATCCTAATCTAACTCCAACTTTATGACATTCTCTTATAGTATTTCTTACATACTCTTCTGTCATTACACTTTCTGTATCTGCAAATTCCATACCAGTAACACCTTTTGCTTTTGCAAATTCTGCAAACTTTATATTTTTCTCTATTGGATTACGACCAGCACTTGTAAAATTTAAAAACACTTCATAACCAAGTTCTAATGCTTCATCTACAAACCTATCTACTACATCTAAATCTGTTTCTGGTGATCTTGACATTACTCTAATTGTATCTATAACACTATCCTTTTTAGGAACAAGCGGTGTTAATGGTCTCTGAATATCTCTCATAGCTGCTATTTTAGTTATATTTTTTGTATTTTTGAAAACTTCCATTATTTCATCATTCTTTGTACTGCAATATCTATATATTCCTCTTCCGGGATCTGCCTCCATATTGTGAAAGAATCCAAGTTCAACATAGTCAATTCCTTTACCCTGTGCAAATCTATACAAATCTCTTACAGTTTTATCAGTAAAATTCCATCCTGTCTGATAGCCAATTTCTCTCAAACTACAATCAAATATTGTTACTCCATTTATCATATATTCTCAATCCTCTCACTTTTACTTTAGTTATTTATTTAATGCTTCTTTTATTTTTATTATCATCTCATCTAACATAGCCTTAGTCATTCCAGGATATACCCCTACCCAAAATGAATTATTCATTGTGTAATCTGTTTTTTCTAGTTTACCTACAATTCTATAATCAATTCCTTCTGTTAATCCATCAAAACATGGATGTCTTGTTATATTTCCAGCAAATAATGAACGTGTTTGAATATTATTCTTTTCTAAGTAAGCTACTACTTCATCTCTAGTTTTAGGACTACTTTCTCTAACTGACATTATAAATCCAAACCAACATGGCTCAGCATTTTCTATCTTCTCTGGTAATATCAGATACTCTTCCACATCTCTTAGGTTATCTCGTAGATATTGCCAATTCTTACGACGTTTTTCAACAAACTCAGGAAGTTTCTTAAGTTGTGCTACTCCTATTGCAGCTTGCATATCAGTAACCTTAAGATTGTATCCTAAATGAGAGTATACATATTTATGATCATATCCAAATGGAAGTGTTCCATATTGTCCACAAAATCTCTTCTTACATGTATTATCTTGTCCTCCACTACATGTACAATCACGTCCCCAATCTCTCATCGAACGTATAATTTTATTAAGTATAGGAGAACCTGTATAAACTGCTCCACCTTCTCCCATAGTCATCTGATGTGCTGGATAAAAACTAGATGTTCCTATATCTCCTATAGTTCCTGTTAACTTCTTTTCACCATTTATAATATATTCTCCACCTAATGCATCACAGTTATCTTCAATAAGCCATAAATTGTTTTTATCACAGAATTCTTTTATTGCCTTAAGGTTAAAAATATTTCCCAAGCTATGTGCTATAAATACTGCTTTAGTCTTATTAGATAATGCCTCCTCTAACATCTTCTCATCTATGTTATATGAAGGAATATCAATATCTACAAACACAGGAACAGCTCCTGCTTGTATAATAGGTGCTACTGTAGTTGGAAATGCTGCAGCTACAGTAATTACTTCATCACCTTTCTTGACTCTTCTATCACCTAATAGATTTGATGTTAATGCCATCATTGCTAATAAATTAGCAGAAGAACCTGAGTTAACTAATGAGCAATATCTAACATTTAAGAATTCACTTAATCCTTTTTCAAATTCTTCAGTATACTTACCTGCTGTTAACCAAAAGTCTAGAGCTGAATCAACCAAGTTACACATTTCCTCTTCGTCATATACTCTTCCTGCATAATTGATTCTATCTCCTACTTCATATTCTTTTTTCTTATGATTTTCTCTATAATACTCTCTAACTAATTCTAATACTCTCTCTTTTTCCATTAATATTCTCCTAACTAAAACATATATCTACAATCTAATATTCTCTTATCATTACATTCTTTTAATACTTTAAAATCATCCCATGCTGTAACTACTGCAATTACATCTGAATTATTATACACATCTCCTATGCTTTTACAATACTCTATATCAATATCTGGATATCTTACTTTAAATTCTTCTATTGCAACTGGATCAAATGCTTTAATATTTTTATAGCCTTGTTTATTCAATTCTCTGATTATCTTTGCAGCTGGTGTATCTCTAACATCATCTGATTGTGGTTTAAAAGACAGTCCTAATATTCCTATAGTACTATCAGTATTTAATTCCTTTGTTATTTTTTTTACTATACTCTTTGCCATATCATTATTAATTTCTATAACATTTTTTAATATCTTTGGTTCAAATCCCTTTTCTGTTGATTGAGAATATAAAGCACAAGTATCCTTAGGAAGGCAATATCCACCATATCCACAACCTGGATATACATAAGATGTCATATTACAATTATTCCAACGCTTGTCCATATGTAAAATTTTAAATGCTTCTGCTATTTCAATACCACCTATAGTATCTGCTACTTCAGCCATTTCATTTGAATAGCTTATTAATGTTGCCAATAACGTGTTAGATAAATATTTAATAAATTCTCCAGTTGAATGTGAAACACATTTTATAGGAATTTTCATTGGTTCATACAATTTCACTAACATTTCTTTAGATTTATCATCATTGCAACCAAGAACTATTCTATCTGCTTCTATAAAATCCTTCCAACAATGTCCTTCTCTTAAGAATTCAGGATTATTAGCTACTCCTAAATTATTTGCTATTGTTCCTTTAGATTTAACATAAGGATATATCTTTTCAGCAGTTGTTGATGGTGGTATTGTAGACTTTGTAACTAAAACTCTAAATTTATCATCCTTAATTGCTTCAATAGTTGTATCAATTGCTGAAAATAAATATGTTAAGTCAGCTGCCCCATTATTTCCATAAGGAGTACCTACACAATAAAATACATATTCACTATTTCTTATTGCTTCTTCTACATCATCAGTAACTATAAAATTCTTATTTATATTTTCTTTTAATACCTCATCCATATATGGTTCTAAAAATGGTAATTCACCTTTTCTTAGTAATTCTTTACGTTTTTCATCTACATCAATTCCATATACTTTATAACCCATATGGGCAAATCCTAATGCTGTAGTAAGTCCTACAAATCCTAATCCAAATACTGTTACCATATTAAATCACCTTCATCACTTTCTTTTATAAATTGCAAGAATCTATAAACACCTTCTTTTACTAAAATAGTAGGTTCATAATCTAATATTTTTCTAGCTTTTTGAATATTAGGACATCTTCTCTCTGGATTATTAGTTAAATATTCTTTATCTTCTGATGTATTATATATAACATTTCCTTTATATCCGAATATTTCTTGTCCTGCTTCCTTATATATCTCTGCTAATTCTGATATACTTATCTCTGGTTCTTCTATACCTATATTGAAATAATCATATTTACCATGTAACAATATCTTAAAATATCCTGCTATTGCATCAGCTATATAACAGAATGTTCTAGTTGGTGATCCACTAGATAATATAACAATATCTTTTCCTTCTACTATGTCCTTGGCGAAATCAGCAGGCACCCTCTTATCATTTAATTTCATTCCTGGTCCATAATTATTAAATGGTCTAGCTACTCCAATAGGCATATTATATCTTTGTGCAAATAACATGCACATAGTTTCTCCAAATCTCTTTGATTCATCATAACAAGAACGTGGACCTGTTGCACATACATTACCAAAATATTCTTCTGATGTTGGAATTGCTTCTGGAACAGGATCTCCATATAATTCGCTAGATGAATAGAATAAAAATCCTTTTATATCTTTTTCAGCATAATAATCTAATAAACTTCTAAGTCCCCATATGTTTGCATCTAATGTTTCAATAGGATATTTTCTATAGAACATAGGTGATGCAATTGAAGCCATATGTATAATATAATCTGCATCTTCCGCTCCATCGATATCTGATATTTTATCTTTTATAATATCGAATTTTTCTATTACAAATCTTTCATCAGATTTAAATTTATCTATCCATTTCGGATATCCTAGCATAAAATTATCAAGGCATATTACTTTCTTTAATTCTAGTTCATTTCTAAATTTATATAAAAAATGTGTGAAATAGTATCCTAAAAAGCCTGCACATCCTGTGATTATTATTATAGACTGTTTCAATCTATTTACTTCTTCTTCTGATAATCTTTTATAAGTATATTGTAAATCTGAGTCTAATATTTTATTCATAATTTTCCTCCCAAATATTCCTTTTACTAATCCCAATTTTTCCAAAACGCTTGGTTATGTTTCCATAAATAATTTAATCTATCTATATCTCTTTCTGTATCCATACATGCCCATAATCCATCATGCTTATACATAGCCATTTTGCCTTCTCTAGCTAACTTCTCAAAAACATCATACTCAAGATCACAGCTATCATCTGTTGTAAGATAACTTAATAGCTCCTTATTAAAAACCATAAATCCACCATTGATATAACCTTGTGAAGTTTGAGATTTTTCTTCAAAAGATGTCAATTCATCTCCTTCTAGCTTTAATTCTCCAAATCTAGCAGGAGGATGAACCCCTGATATTGTTACAATCTTTTTATTTTCTTTATGAAATTTAATAAGCTTATCTATGTTAACATCTGAAACACCATCACCATATGTAAGTAAATTGATACCATCATCAAGATATCTTTCTACCTTCTTTAGCCTTCCTCCCTTTAATGTTTCATAGCCGGTATTAACTAATGTAACCTTCCAATTATTTTCTGAATAATCATTATGAAAATCAATGCTGTCATTAGAATAGTCTATTGTAAAATCATTTCTTATAGTTTTATAATTTAAAAAATAATCTTTTATAACTTTCCCCTTATATCCTAAACAAATTATAAATTCATTTATTCCATATTGAGAATACATTTTCATTATATGCCATATAATAGGTTTCCCACCTATCTCCACCATTGGTTTTGGCGTAAGCTTTGCAATTTCACCTAACCTTGTCCCATAACCTCCAGCTAGTATTACTAGTTTCATAACTTTATTTCCCCTTATACATTTTTTAACAATATTCATTTTTTTATAACATTGTTCAATCTATATTACCATTATAGTCCATGCTAAGCTAAATTGTGTTAATTTTCTATTAACAAAATATAAACCTTGCTTAATATCACTATATATTTTGGAACAAACTAGTTATATACAATTTTATTCACTCACTTTAATATCACACTTCTTTTAGATTAATAATTCAATTTGTTTAGATAAAATAAAAAAGTTTATTACAACTTTTTTATTAACATTGTAATAAACTTAATATACATTTTATTAAACTATTTCTATCATACACAAAACTAAATTGAATTCCTCAATATATTTAATGCATTTTTAGGTATATTATTAGTCTGCACTGTTATAGCCCTAGCTGCATCTATTAATATTTTTGTTCTTGAAAATTCTACTATCTCTTCACCTAGATTAGCATCTCTTATATTACTTTCAGCTCTTTGTAGATTATAAGAATTGTTATCTATATTTTCCGATGTATTTTCCAACCTACCACTTATTGCACCATATTTTCCTCTAACATTTGCAATTGTAGCCACTGCCGCAGTAACAGTATCAATATATTTAGTCGCATCCCCTTTAGTTACATCTATATCACTCAACAAGTTACCATCCTTATCTTCTAGTAATTTTGTTGATATTTTAAAATATGGCATTTCCATTCTCTCATCCTTTAAAAATCCAGTAATAACTGTCCCATTCTTAACTACATTACCATTCTTACCTGCATTCGGATTATTACCTTCTGTATTAAGCATAGCCACACCATTAAAACCTGTATCTTTTGTAATTTGATCTATACCAGCTTTCAATTGATCTATTTCATCTTGAGTTGCTTTTAAATCTTCTGGTGAATTAGTTTCATTAGATGCCTTTACAACCAATTCTTTCATTCTAACTAATATATTACTTATTTCATTAAGTGCTCCTTCTGCAGTTTGTACCATAGATATTCCATCTTGAACATTTCTACTAGAACTTTCTAGAGATTTTATCTGCAATCTCATCTGTTCACTTTGAACTATCTTATTAGGGTTATCTTTTGCACCAACTATCTTCAAACCTGTACTAATTCTATCAATTACAGAACTATTATCTCCTAACGAATTCTTATATGTTCTATATATAGATAATGAATTCATATTATGATTTAATCTCATATTATCCCTCCAACTTACAGTCTATGTTATATTATCGTAATTATTATTCAAAACTTTATTATCTTATAAGTATAAGTAAATACTCCATAGTCCATAAACCTATCTCATCTAATTTCTTTATTGTTGCATCCAAGTATGCTTTTGAATTATCAACTATTCTAGACAAAATATATATATTTTCTTTTATTTTATTTATGTCTATTTCACCATATTTTATATATTTTAATAAATTCATTGCTTTTAGCAGCATATAACTTATTGTTAATTCTCTTATAATATTGTTGTTATCTGATTTAAAATAATATTCATATATATAATATACAATATAGTTTTCATATATATAGTCATATATATGATATTTTTCATCATATTCTTTTTCTATATCCTTCCATTGTTTAACTACTGTTTGCATTTCATTTCCTTTAATGAAGTCCTTAAATATTTCACAGCATTCTTGTAACTCTGTTTCTGACTTATCATTTGATAAATATAAACTTAAAACTCTTATTTTAACTTCTAATATTGGCTCTATTTTATTTAGTTCATTAATTATTTCTTCTGAATTCATTTCTTTCTTAATACATTGAATGATTCCTTCTATTGGCTTTCTTCTTCCTTGCTTTAATGGTGTTGCTATTTCATTCTGAGCCCTTAATATGAAATATAGCCTCTTCCATAAAGATATAGTTCTATATTGTGCTACATCTATATAGAAACCTCTTACTTCAAAGAATAAATCATATAGTTTCTTATCAATATAATTATTTTTTATAAGTAATTCTAAATCATTTAATTGCTCTTCTCTAAATACAAAATCTAACGGTTCAGTATGTTCACATAAAAATCTAGCTGCTTCCGGGCATGACATAATCAAATTTTTTTCACAAAAATCATTATATTTCTTTATTAACCTTGGATATATTTTACATGTCAAGCACATATTTTCCTCTCCCAATTCACTATATACACTACATAAACCATCCTCTGTTAAGAGCATACATCTTCCATCTTCATTTAATTTAAATTCTGCATACCATGTATTACTTTTATTCTTTCTATTATTAAGTGTTATCGAATTCTTTAATCTTTCACCATATTTTCCTCTTACGCTTTTATATCTTTTATAGCTAAGTTCATCTATTGTAATATTCCATCCCTTACAACATGTATTCTCACATTTACTACCAACACATTTAAATTCATCATAATAACTTGGTTTTAAAACCTTATATACCCTCTCCATATTTTCTCCTTTTATACTATTCATTTTCTACATTTATCTACTTAATAATATATTATCGTTCTTTGCATTAATAACTTTATTTTTATACTCAAAAAAGAGATCTCCATATTTAATGAAGATCCCTTAATAAACTTCAACATTATATTATTGTAATAATTGAAGAACTCCTTGTTGCGATGAATTAGCTTGTGCAAGCATTGATTGAGCAGCTTGTTGTAATATGTTCTTGCTTGAGAATGTCATCATTTCCTTAGCCATATCAACATCTCTAACTCTACTTTCTGATGCTTGAGTATTTTCTGAAGCATTATCTAAGTTAGCAATTGTATGTTCTAGTCTATTTTGATATGCACCTAATTTAGATCTACCAGATGATACATTCTTCAATTCAGTATCTACAGTTGAAATAAATGCAGTAGCTTTAGCTGAATCAGCAACTTGAGCACTCTTACCATTTAAATTAGTTACAACAGCATCAAGCTTAATACCAGCAGTTGTAAAATCTAATTCAGTTATTTGATCTTTATTAGCACCAACTTGAATTTTAACTTTACCAGCTGTTCCAGCTGATCCATTTAATAATTTTTGTTCATTGAATTCAGTATTATCTTTTATTCTACTTAATTCTGCACCTAATTGATCTATTTCATCTCCAATTGATGTTCTATCAACTGATACATTTGTATCATTTGATGCTTGTACTGCTAATTCTCTCATTCTTTGGATTATTGAGTGAACTTCATTTAAAGCGCCTTCAGCTGTTTGTATCATAGATATACCATCTTGAGAGTTTCTTGAAGCTTGATCTAGTCCTCTTATTTGAGCTCTCATTTTTTCTGAAATTGATAGACCTGCAGCATCATCTCCAGCTCTGTTTATTCTTAAACCTGAGCTTAATTTCTCCATTGATTTTGCTTTTGCACTGTTGTTAATTCCCATATTTCTATGAGCATTCATTGCATTTAAATTGTGGTTAATAATCATAATAAATTCCTCCTTGATTTTAACAAACATGACATCCATGTCATTTGTATATATTTTTTTAAACAAGCACAATGCTTGTTATTGGCTTTTATTTTCCTTACATACCATATTTCGTTACTTCATTTAATTTCTTTACATTTATTATATTAATAGATTGTAAATAAATTAAATATAATTTTGAATATGTATTACTTTAAATTTTGACTCATATCTATTTACTTTATCGTTATAATCAAATAGATACTTTATATATTGTTTTGTAAACAAATGGTTAACCTTTTTAGTTTTCTTAAATAATATATTGTCATCCTTTACATTATTAGTTTCGTTAAATTTATCTATAACTTTATAATTTTATTGTGAATAATTAGTTAACTTTATATATATTTTATTAATGGCGTAAAAAATAAGAGGAAAAATCCCTCTTATTTCTTTATACATGCCTACTAAATAGGTTAGATTGTCTATTAGTTGAAGAATATGCTGAAAAGGCCTGTTTTCCCACTTTTGCCTTATTTATTTTATCTTTTACAAATTTTAAACTATCCTTTAAACATTGTTCTAATTCAGCATCATCTTGATTTATGTTTAAGTTTTTATATATTTTTTCTTTGTCTATTCCTATCATATCTACTTTAGATATTTTTTCTATAACCAATTGCCTCTTATTCATCATATCACTTATATCTTTATCTCTCTTAACATCATTAATCATAATCCTAGTAATTCTCTTATATTCTTCAAATAATTTATTAATCACTATGAACTTGATCCTCCAAACATCGAAGATAATGATTCCATCTGTGAATTATAACTATTCATAGCTTTCTCTATAGAAGCCCACTTTGTATACAATGCCTGTTCTTTATCACTAAGTTGAGAATTCAATTGACTAATCAATGTTTCATATTGAGAGATACTTGTCGATAGAGTATTCTGTGTAAAATATCTTGTTCCTGTATAACCCGCCTTTTGTATTAGAGCTGATTTACTTGAAGACTCAAATTCATTATATAATATATCCTTTAATCTATATGCTATACCTTGTTGATTATACTTATCAGTTCCTGTAGCACTACTGTCTGGTACTTGAGCAAACAGCTTCATTACATCTTCCATATTGTTTTCTAATGCTGCAGTTAATTTTTCTTCATCTACTGTAAATGTGCCAGATTTAGTTCCACCATAATCACTAGATACAGTTATACCTATTTGCTCTAAATAACTAGAGCTTCCAGAAACAGTTGATGTCATAGCACTTCTCATATTAGTGACTATTCTTGATAAATCTCCATCATTTCTCAATTGTCCGCTTTTAACCTTTTCTTCCCATAACGATACTTCTTTTTCTGTCATTTCTTTCTTTTGATCATCAGTCAGTGGTGCATAATTTCTATATTTCTTTTCTGTTAATAAAGTATTCAATTTTTCAACAAAAGAATTATAATCATTGATAAAATTAGTTATTGTTTCCTTTGCTGCTGATACATCTGTTCTTGCAGAAATAGTAACTTTATCATTAGCTTTAGCTGATGAAATGTCAAAAGTTATTCCATCTAATGTAAAAGTTTTTCCTGCCTCATTAATAGTAATCTCTCCTCTAGGTCCATTCACTACAACAGATGCCTTACCACCAACTGATGAATTTATTGCAGAATTGCCTGTTGTATCTACATATTCATCTGTAATTGTTCCATAACTATAAGTAAATTTTTTTTCAGCAAGTGTAAGTGTATCATTTTCCTTAATTTGTATATTAATCTTAGAATAATCATTTACGTCTCCATTGGAATCTTTTGGCAATTCAGTGCTAAATCCTGCTGCTGCCAACTTACCACTTATAGTAGAGGTAACAATTCTTGCTTTTTCTTCTCCTAATTGTTTTATTTTCTCATCCTTAGCCGATTGATCTAAAACATTATCATTTTGTACACTCTCAATTTCTTCATCAAGGCTTTTTACTGAATTCTTGATTTCTTCAGATTTAACTCGAATGGTTTTATCTCCATACTTAAATTCTAAATCTTGATTATTATTTAATAGCATACTAACATCTAATGTTGCTACAGAATACCCGTCTGTATTACTAGTAAGTGTTCCTTGTGACAATTCTGTAAATTGTTCTGGTTTGTATACACCTTTGGTAATGCTAAAACTATTATCTCCAAATTCATTTGCTTCAATTATTATTTTTCCTTTATTAAAATCTGTAGTATAAGCTGATAATCCATATGCTTTTATTTTATCATTTATTATATCAGCCTTTTCTTTATCACTTTTCTGTGTTCCATCACTATTTGTTAATTCATCATTACGAATTATAATATTGGTACCTTTTATATTAATATTCATATCTCCTGTCAATTCATCATTTGTCAACTCCATGTTTGACTTTGTACCTTCTGATTTTACCTCTACTGTATAATTACCTTTAACTGCACTAGCACCTGAAGTTGCTATTATAGAATATTCATTGCTAGATGTACATGAAACAGAAGAATATAATGATGAATTTAATAAGTTTTTAGATTTTGCCATATCAAAATATTTATCATATAGATTTCTTCCTTCACTTATTATATCTCTATACAATTGTTGCTTTATTTCTAATATTTCTTTTTCTTGTGTTTTCTTGGTTATTTTACTCTTATATGTTGCTAAAGAAGCCTCTACAATACTGTCTATATCCATTCCTGTTGCTAAACCAGTTATTCTGTTTGAACTAGATGCCATAACTACCACCTCCACATTTTATTTTATTCCTTTTGCTTTCTTGTATGTTTCATGCCATAATTCTCTAACATTTATTATTAATGGCATAATTTCTTCTAATATATTTATATCTTTTTTCATATTAGTTTCTACTAGCTTATCATAAATGAATCTATATACTCTATATAATTGTTCAGCCCAATCTCCTGCTTTTCTATCAAGTGATGCAGATAATTCTGAAAAAATGTCTTGAACCTTTATTAAACTACTATGTGCTTTTTGTATATCTTTCTCTCTTAATCCCTCCTCAGCTATCTTAGCATATTTAACAGCACCATCTACTAACATTAATAATAATTGTTCCTTGGAAGCATAATTTACACTATTATTTTTATAAACGCTATACCCATTTGCATACATAACCCCACCTACTCTCTTCTATCTATAAATATACCTTTTGAATCGCATTCTTCTTCATCAAGAATAGCATTTATAGATAAATCTTCATAATTATATCCTTCTACGGTATAATATTTCTTTTCTTTTCTATTATCCTTTCCTTTCTCATCATTTCTTCCTTTGTTACTTTTACCACCAATTCCTCTCTCTTGTACTTCATGAACTAAATCATCTTTTGTATCCATATCTATTTTATTTCTCAAATCTGTTTCCACTTGATTTAACTTATACATAATCTATGCCTTTTTATCCACTAGTATGCCTGCAGCCTTGCACATTGATGCAACTGCATCTAGTAATTTTTCTGGTGGAACTTCCATAATTATTTTTTTAGTTTTATCATCAACTATCTTTATAAGTATTCTATATGAGAAAGTCTTATGAACAGAATATTCTGCATGTATCTTTTCTTCTTTTAAAAACTTATTTACTTCATCAATTTTTTTATCTAGTTCATCATTACTTTTTATCAATTGCTCTTCTTTTTTATTATCTCTTTTTTCCTTAGTAAACTCACTTTTAACTTCTGTACTTACATTCATATCAGTATTGGTTCTATTAAGACTACTCACTTCCATACTTGTTCACCTCTATTCTATTTTAACTTCTTTAGAATACTAAAATCAGTAAGATTAGCACTTTTATTTTCTTCTCCAACAGCTAGATATAACTCTTTTCTTAATATCTTTAATTCTTTAGGCGCATCTATTGCTATCTTAACACTGCCATCATTTAATTTGGCTATTGTAATCTCAATATCATCTCCTATCAATAGAGATTCTCCTTCTTTACGTGCTACAACTAACATATTAATTTCTATCCCTTCATTAATGGTTGTTTAATCATATATTTATCTTTATCTAATATCACCTGTTCAGCTAAATTATTCTTAGTATTAATAATAATAGGTGCTCTAAAATTAGTAGTTGCCTTTCTCATATCTGAATTAACAGTAACTGTAGTATAGATTAATACATCTTTTTCAGATATAATACTTAATCTATTAACAACTTCCTCTGACAAATCTATCTCATATTTTTCATCTACATAAAAAGGTGAAGTAACTACTATACTAAAATCTTTTTCATCACAAGATCTCAATATCTTAAAATATTCATTATCTTCTATATCTTCTATAATATAATCTTTATACTCTTCCAGACCTATCAGACCTTTTTCAAAAGTAATATTCATAATTTACATATCCCCTATCTTATAGATAATCTAATAATGTTTTAGGTAAAATTTGTGCACTAACTTGCAATGCTGCTTGATATACAGTTTGTAATGTTGAAAATTCTATAGACTTCTCTGCAAAATCTATATCTTCTGTCTTAGATAATATATCAGTCATATTATAACTATCATCTTCATTTTTAGATTGTGCTGACTCCATTCTATTTTGTTTTGCACCCACCTCTGATCTAAACCTCAACATATTAGTTATAACAGAATCTAAATCTCCCAAATTTTCATCTAGTACCTTTTCATTATCTGTTGCAGAGTTTAAATTTCTAGCAATGTCCGTCATTAGCTTCATAACATCTATATTATTTCCATTTGAATCTTTAACCATAAGTAAATCTGTTACTGTAACATTATATTCCATAATAACACTAGAGGATATTTCCGTAGAGAATTTCGAATTCATCATACCTAATTGATTTTTTGCATTATTATAATCATCTCCTATTAATAGTTGTCCATTAACATCTACAGGTTCACCTTGATCATTAATCAAAATTTTATTTCCTTCTTTATCCGCAAATGATAAGACAGTATTACCATTAATATCTTGATCTATAGATAATGGTTTTGATGCTGTTTTTGTTCCACCAAAAACATATTTTCCATCAAAGTTTCCATTTAATATCTGACCTAATTCTGCAATTCTTTCATTAATTTCATCAGAGATAGCTGCTCTTTCATTACTCCCATACCCTGCATTTCCTGATGAAACCATAAGTGCTCTTATTCTCTGAAGAACATTACCTGCTTGTCCTAATGCTTCATCTGTTGTATCTAGCCAATTTAATGTATCCTTTATATTTTCATTATATTGTGTATTAGCATTTATTTTTGTATTTAATTGCATTGATCTTGCTACCTTATAAGGATTATCTGATGGTCTATTAATAGACTTTCCAGTGGTTAATTGATTAATAATACTTTGCATATTATTAAGGTTAGTAGTTGAATCTGTCAAATATCTATTACTAATCATTTTATTTGTAACTCTCATTTATCTCACCTCTTATTTCTTTAATCCATTTACTACTACATCTAATAATTCATCTACTGTTGATATTATTTTGGCATTAGCACTATATGCATGTTGATATTGTATAAGGTTTGCCATTTCCTCATCTAGCGATACTCCTGATACAGAAAGTCTGCTATTTTCAAGTTCAGTTAACATGGTATTTTGATTATCTACAACTCTACTTGCTTCTTGTGCTTGAACTCCAAGCCTGTCTACAATATCTTGGAAATAAGAATCTAATGTTGTCCCATCAGAATCGCGTTCTAATTGCATTCCATTTACATCATTAGCAGCAAATTTCAAATTGCTTCTAGATTTAACACTATTACCTATACTTTGAATACTTAATAATTGATCTCTCAATTGTGCTATAGAAAGTGCTCTAGATCCATCACCTTCACCATTTGTATCTAATTCTTTAGTATTAATTTTCATAACATTATCTATTAGTTCTTTATTTATAGTTATATTCTTTGCTGTTATTTTGCTCTCAGCTTGTAATACAACATCTTTGGTCATTAATTCATTATTACTATTATATCCAGCGACATCTGCATTTACAAAAAAAGGCATATCATCTTGTAAAGGATCAGTCTTTCCACTATGAATAGCATTTATAGAATAAGCTATAGCTTGAGCAAGTTTATCTAAATCATCCATATAATTCTGTATATCATCTTGAACAGAAACATTTCCTCCTATTGTTCCATTGCTTTGATTAAACACCTTTAATTCTGAAACATCAACCACTCCATTGTTTCGTATCTCTGTTCCATCAGCTTTTATTGCATATCCTGCTTCATTAGCCCATATTAGCCTATTTTGGATCAATTTTTGAGCTTCTTCTTCAGTTAATCCTGATACTTTTAATGTTGTTTTATTGCCTTCTGATGTTGAATCACCTAACTTATAATAAGAAATTGTATAAACTCCTGGATTATTCATATCTGCATCAATAGAACTAATATATGATAGTCTAGCTCCTATATTAGTCCCATCAGAACTAACAAAAGTTGAACTAACCATTCCATTGTTATCAACTGCTGAAACATTAATCCCATCATATTTAGTAGAATCTACTCTTATATCAAACATTTTACTTAATTGATCTAATAGTAAATCTCTCTTGTCCATCAAATCATTTGCATTTTGCCCCGAAGCACCTACTCCTTGTATCTGAAAATTCAAATCATCTATTTGATTCAATATACTATTAACATCTACTGCATTGGTTTTTAAGGACAATTGAGCATTTTGTTGTAAATCCTCTAATTTTTTATAAGTTGCATTCAATGCATCTGTCAATGCAACTGTTTGTTGAACAACTACTGTTCGCATACTTGAATTACTAGGTTGTTTAGATAACTCTTGCCAAGCATCAAACATCTTCCCTATAAGAGTTGATATGCCCTTATCTGAAGGTTCATT
This sequence comes from Clostridium sp. MSJ-8, assembly GCF_018918325.1. Classification (GTDB taxonomy): domain Bacteria; phylum Bacillota; class Clostridia; order Clostridiales; family Clostridiaceae; genus Clostridium. Next base: position 77,015 of record NZ_JAHLQH010000043.1, read on the forward strand.
TAATATAGTTTCAATTTGATATAATATATCATCCTTTATTTCAGCCTTACCTAAAGTACTGTTTTCTCCTCTCACTTGATAATCTAAGAATTTATCTCTTATTCTCTCTATAGCTTCAACTTGTGAACCTGTTCCTACTTGTCCATAACTATAACTACTAGATGGTCTAGCAGTTACTATTTCTGCTCTTTGTCTAGAATAACCTGATGTATTTGCATTTGCAATATTATGTGATGTAACATTTACAGAAGTTTGTGAAGTATTAAGTCCACTTCTTCCAATATTTAATGTTCCAAATAATCCTGACATATAATTATTGACCTCCTCTATCTCTTAATATTTCCATATGAATTATAAGTTGTAACATCTCTTCTAGGATTTATTATATTCAACATATTAGTTGCAAAACTAATTTGTTGTTTTATTAATAGTTCATTAGTGTCCTTTTGAAGTTTTACTTCAAAAAGTGTACTATTAATGCTTCTATATGCCTCTTCCAAATTTTTATTTTTAGATTTTTTTACAACGTCTTTCACACTTTCACTACCTAATATTTTTCTTCTCTCTATCTCTATCTCTGCAACTTCTTTGTTACATGCTTTTATTTCATCTACAATCCCCTCTAGTTCAAAAACCTCTTTTTTCATAATTAACTGATATTGTCTATCAAGAAGCCCCAAAAGCTTTTTTAAAGCTACTTCTTCATTCCCTATTATTCCAGCTAATTGTTCATAATTCATATATTATCTCTCCTCATGCTATCTATCATGCTCTTGGCAGTAAGCTTTGCATCAACTTCATAAGTTCCATTTTGTATTTTTTCTTTTAATTCTTGTATTTTTGCTTCCCTATCTACATTATTATCTTCTATTGAAAAACTACTTAATTCTTTTCCTAATTCAGAAATTTCTATTGTATCTTCATTTTTTACAATTTTACTTTCAGTTAAAGCAGTCTTATTAACCTTTGTATATCTAGTATAAATATCGTTATTTGTTCCTATTCCTTGAATTTTCATGATAAATCCCTCCATACTTAACGTTCTTAGTATATTATCGGATTTATTTCAAGTATATTTAGTGTTTTTTAATATTTTTTTATTAAAAATTTCTTACTTCTTTTACACTTTGTTAACATTTGTATCTTTCATTTTTCTACATTTTGTGATACTTTACTTATTTATTTCTTCTATTCTTCTTCTGGATTTATCATATTTATTACTTTTTCTATAATATTCAAGGGCTTTATTCTTATTTCCTAAGCATTCATATATAACACCAATATTATAATAAGCTAGATAGTCATTAACGCCTTCCATACTCGAATACTTAAATGTTGTTGCTTTTTCAAATTCTCTAACTGCTTCTTCAAATCTAGCATTATTCATATATATAAGCCCCATAAGAAATACAAAATCTGCACTGCCACTAAATTCATCATATATACCTAATAAATTCAATGCTTTATCATACTGTTGACTATTAATAAGAGCATACCCGTATGTTTCTACCATATCTATTACATATTCTAGCCTGGTATCTAAATCATAATCCATAGCCTTCTCAAAATATCTTATTGCTTCTTCATAATCTTCTTTCATATAAAAACTTTTTCCTAATTGGAATAGAATATATGGATCGTCACCATTTACATTAAGTTCTTCTAACAACAAATCAATATTTCTAGTTATTTTATCTTTTCTTACAATTTCGCCATCTTCATAGCCTATATGATTAATTAGAACTGGAATATTATATGTATCATAATTATGTTTATCATAAGCAACAATTTGTTCATGAATTCTGCCTTCATAATGATAATATCTTTTATCAAATAACCTACTAACATCTCCTATTATATTTCTTCTTTCTCCATTAATTGTAATATAATTATGTATTTTTAACCTTCCAACCTTATTTCTATCTAAGCTTCTCAGGAGTTCCTTCATATTTATATTTTGAACTATTTCATCTGCATCTAATACAAGTATATAATTATTAGTTGCTTGTTCTATAGAATAATTTCTTGCACTACTGAAATCATTACACCACTTATAATGGTAAACCTTATCAGTATACCTTCTAGCTATCTCTACTGTGTTATCTGTAGAGCCTGTGTCTACTACAACTATTTCAAATTCATACTTCGATATAGCATCTAAGCACTTCTTTAGATTATCCTCTTCATTCTTTACAATCATACATAGTGATATCATAACTTAACCCTTTCTACACAATAACTTATTATTACTTATATTATGACTATTTTGTTTACAATTGTTAATAGAATTAATATTAACATTTTGTAAAACATGTTTTTAAATAATTAAAATATAATAGCATTAGTTTCAGTAACCTATTGTTCCATATTACTCATACTAATCTTTAATTCTTCATGGTTATATTATTCTATATCTAACTATAATCTAACCTTAACAATAATGGTTACTTCCACTAAGCTTATTATATTTTAATTATTCAAGCGTTATGGTTGTTTTTAGTGTATCTGCATTGTCTGTAAGTATCTTAAAGGCTTCAGTATTTCTAGCAAAAAAAATTATTGAATATATTTATTTTTGATCACTTATCTTTTCATTTAATTAATATCAAATTATTGCTTTAAGTAAATTATCTATAATAGAATTTAGTATTTCTTATAATAAAAAAGTAAAGATCCCGTTAAAAATACTATACTGTTTGAACTTTAGCGAGTTTATAGTATTTAGGAATCTTTACTCTTTTTTATTATATTAGTAAATACTTAATGATATTATATTATATTATTTACTTAGAACATATAATTTTGATATTAATTATTGTGAAACATAAGTTATTTAACAATAATACCTTAATTTTTTTATATTTAGAAATCCTTAATGAAATTATGCTATTTATGAAAACATATAATATTGATACTAATAATAAACATAATATTAATCAAACCAAATAACATTGGATTTTTTTAATTCTTTATCCTAATGATTTTATTCTCTCATCATTACTTACTATACTTGTTATTCTTACACCGAAGTTTTCATCTACGACTACAACTTCACCAAATGCAATTCTCTTACCATTAACTAATATTTCAACTGGTTCTTCAGCTAATTTATCTAATTCTATAAGGGAACCTGTTCCTAATTCTAGTACATCTTTTATACTCTTCTTAGTTCTACCAAGTACAACTGATATGTTTAATGGAACATCTAATATAAGATCTATATTATCAGGTAGTGGTTTACCTGATGAAGGTACTAATGGTTCGAATTGAGCCCTATGTACTTCTACTGGTGCTGCTTGTTGTTGCTGTGGTGCTTGATATACAGGTTGTTGTGGCGGCGGAGCCATTTGAGGTTGTTGTGGTGCTTGCTCAACTATTGGTTTTGCTTCAACAACTGGTGTTGTTTCAGGTGTAGCTGCTGCTTGTGTAGGAGCAGAATCATCACTCATCTCTTCCTCAGTGCCCCATCATTATAGCACCTATCTTTTTAGCAGTTGATATAGGTAATACTTGCATTATGTTACTATCTACAAGATCTCCTATTGTCATTCTAAAGCTTATTTTAACTATCTTCTCATCTTCTGGAATGCTATCTGTAAGGATATCATTTTCATCCTTCCATAGCTTTGAAGCTGGAGGTGATATATCTACCTTTCTAGAGAACATTGTTGCCATAGATGTTGCAGCAGATCCTATCATTTGATTCATAGCTTCTGCTACTGCACTTATTTCTATCTCTGATAACTCATGAGTTTCAACCTTTCCATCTCCACCCATCATAAGATTAGCAATAACTGCTGCATCTTCTATTCTTATTATTAAAATATTTCTACCAACTATTCCTGTTGTATATTCAACATCTAATACTACTGTAGGTGCGTCAAATGTCTTCTTAACTTCACCTAATGTTGTAACACTTACAACTGGAGTAGTTATATTTACTTTTTGATTTATTATCTGATATAGAGCTGTTGATGCTGAACCCATTGAGATATTTCCTATCTCACCTAGCATATCCATTTCATTGGCTGTTAACTCTTCTTCAGATGAATTTGTGTTTCCTGCATTTTTATCATCATTTCCAGATTCACCATTTAACAGTGAATTTATCTCTTCTTGAGACAGGAAGCCATTACTCATATTCTTTCACATCCTTTTTTTCTATCACATCTAATAATGTTACACCTATGTTCTTACCTATAGTTCCTGGTTTTGCATAATAATAATCTTCATCTTGAACTAATACCTTTATAGGTTTACTGCATTTGTTATCAAGTTTTATTATGTCTCCAACAGTTAATCTTAAGAAATCATCTACAGTTAATTCTGTTTGTCCTAATTCTGCTTTTAGTTCTACCTCTACTGGTTTCATACTTTCTCTTATTTTCTTCTGAGATTCTTCTATTGCAGCTGAATCGTCCTCATTCTTAAACCAATATTGTACTACTAACTTATAAAGTATTTTTTCTATACTTAAATAAGGAATACATAGGTTTATAAATGTATTAGTCTTACCTAATTCTGCTGAAAAAACAATAAGTGCAACTGGTTCATTTGGTGATAAGGTTTGGTTAATAGCAGGATTTGTTTCTATTGATTCTATCTCAGGTTCAACCTTAAGTATATCTTCCCATGCTAAAACCAAATTAGATAATAATCCTTGAACTACTTGATACATTATGTTCTTATCTATTTCTGAGAATTCTTTTTCTGCAAACTTTCTTTCTCCAGTTCCACCTTCTAATATATCAATAACTTGATAAGAAAAATCTGGATTAGTTTCAAACAATAATGTTCCAGTTAAAGGTGGCATCTTAAATAATGTTAATATAGTTGGATTCTGTACAGAGTGAATAAATTCTTCATATGTAACCTGCTCTACAGTCTCTACTTTCACCTTGACATTTTTTCTCAATTGACCTGTTAGATAGTTTGATATTATCCTAGCAAAGTTATCATGAACAAGCTCTAAGGTTCTTATATGATCTTTTGAGAATTTCTGAGGACTTCTGAAATCATATAACTTAACCTTATGTTTCTCTTCTTCATGAGTAACTTGCTCAGGTTCTAGTTCACCTGTAGATAATGCAGATAACAATGCATCTATTTCGCTCTGCGATAAGACATCTGCCATTCATTTACCTCTTTTCTTAAAACTAATTTAATAAATTATCAATATCTATAATGGTTAACAATTTTCCTTCTACATTAATTATTCCTCTAATATATTGGCTATTAGCATTAGTTGCTCCAGTATTAGAATTCTCTAATTGTTGGATTTCCTTCTCATCAATATCTAATACTTCTTCTACTTCATCTACTGTTATACCTATTTCTTCTTCTTGTACTTTCAATATTATTATAGTATTAGGTTCATTAACAGTTTTTAAGTTAAGTAATAAGTTGATATCTACTAGTGATTTTATACTACCTCTCAAATTAATAAGCCCTTTTATATATTTAGGTGATTTTGGTACTCTTGTAACTTCCATCATATCATTAATGGCTTGAACCTTCTCAGTTTCTACTGCAAAATGTTCATCGCCTAATTTAAACACTACAATTTGCATTGTATACCCTCCTCTTTCTTTTTACTTTTATCTACATAAGTAAAATCTCTATCAAGAAGAAATCAAGAATTATATTATAGTATTCAATCAAAATAATAGTATTTAATTCCTATACCACTATTATAATACAAAAAACTTATTTTGACGATATTTTTAGTCAAATTCTCAATTTTCTTTTTTATTTTTTACCCTATTGCTTTCTTTACTGCTTCTAAAACTCTATCAGCTTGGAATGGTTTTACTATAAAATCCTTTGCTCCTGCTTTTATTGCATCCATAACCATAGATTGTTGTCCCATCGCTGAACACATAATAATCTTTGCATTCGGATCAGTTGCTCTTATATTTTTAACTGCTTCTATACCATCCATATCTGGCATTGTTATATCCATTGTTACTATATCTGGTTTTTCTTTATTGTACATTTCTACAGCCACTAAACCATTTGGTGCTTCTCCACATACTTCATAACCATTCTTTTCCAATATATCCTTTATCATCATTCTCATAAATGCTGCATCATCAACTATTAATACTCTTGCCATTTTATTCTACCTCCATCTTAAATTCCTAATGCGTTTAATATTTTTTCCAGTGATCCAGGAGCTGGAATATAGTAAAAGTGTGCTCCTATTTCACTTTCTTCATTCTTACTATCTTTTATAAATATTGTTTCTATATCTAATATATATTCATCAAATTGCCCAGATTCCATAAAAGTTGTTGCAAGTATTGCACTCATCATATCATATGCAACTGCTGGAACTGATGCATTAACAAATAACTTTGTAAACTGTGCTATTGCATTCATATATGATCCAGATAATATGTTACCAACTTCACATAATACTGAATTGCCCATTTCTGAATCAATTCCTGCATTTGATCCTACTAAATAATCTATAACATTCTCTGCCATATCTTCTTCAAAAAGAATCAATATATTTCCTGGTATATCGCCTACAACCCTTACAATTATCCCCACTACTACATCTTCACCAGATTTAGTCAATAATTCATTTAACTCTACCATATTAACTGATGGAACAGACATATCTATCTTAGTTCCTAGTAGAGTGGATAATGCTGTTGCTGCATTACCTACTCCAATATTTGATACTTCTCTTAATGCATCTAATTGTAGATTACTATACGCATTTTCCATAAGCTTATCTCCTTATACTATAGCTCCAACATCTAAGATTAATGTAACAAGTCCATTACCTAGAATTGTTGCTCCTATATATTCATCTAAGTCTTTTAATGTATTACCTAATTCTTTAATTACTATTTCTTGTTGTCCTAATAATGAATCTACTAACAATCCTACTGTCTTATCACCAACATTAACTATAATTACATATTTCTTGTTACTTTCTGCAACTTCTATATCTAATCTTTCATTTAATCTTAGAAGTGGTATTACCTTATCTCTATAGATAATTACCTCTTTTCCATTAGTACTCTTAATCTTATCTTCATTATAATCAATAACTCTATCTATAAATCCTAAAGATATTGCAAGTGTTTCTGCACCAACCTTAACTAATAATGCTTGAATTATTTGTAAAGTTAATGGAAGTCTTATTATAAAACTTGAACCTTTACCTTCTTCACTTACTAAATCAACTGTACCACCTAGAGCTGCAATTTTAGTTTTAACAACATCCATTCCAACTCCTCTTCCAGAGATATCAGTTACTACTTCATTTGTACTAAATCCTTGAGCAAATATAAGATTCTTAATATCATTATCACTTAAGCCTTCTGTAGGTATTCCCATCTTCTCAGCTTTAGCTTTAACCTTTGCTACATTTATACCAGCACCATCATCTACAACCTTTATAAGTGCTTTAGTTCCTTCTTGATATGCAATAAGTTTAACTGTTCCTACTGGATTCTTACCAGCTGCAATTCTTTCTTCTTTAGATTCGATACCATGATCTGCTGCATTTCTAAGTAAGTGAATAAGTGGTTCACCTATTTCATCTATTACAGTTCTATCAAGTTCTGTTTCTGCACCTTCTATAACGAAGTTAATTTCTTTATTAAGTTCTACTGATATATCTCTTATCATTCTAGGGAACCTATTAAATACAGTTTCTAGAGGAAGCATTCTTATCTTCATTACTAAATCTTGAAGTTCTGATGTAGTTCTTCCTATTTGTTCTAATGTTTCTGATAATTCTTGAGATTTATTATCTAAAACTATCTGTTCTAGTCTTGTTCTATATATAACAATCTCAGAAACCATATTCATAAGCTTGTCTATTCTCTCTAAATCAACTCTAACAGATTGATGTGCTTTTTTAGCCTTAGGTTTTGTAGGAGCTTTTGCTGATTCTGATTTTTTAGGTGCTTCCTTCTTAGGTGCTTCTGCTTTCTTTGGAGTTTCTGTTTGAATCTCTTTTGGCTTTATTTCTTCTTTTTTCTCTTCTTCTTTCTTGATGTCAACTTCTTCAATATTAACACTAACAACTTCAGATATGCCTTCTAGCATAGTTTTTATATCTTCTTTTGAATTTTGAGATAAATATACAAACTTAAGCTCAAATTCAAATTCTTCATTTTCAATTGCTTCAGTATTAGGGATTGACTTAATTATTTCACCATTATCCTCTAAATCCTTAACTATTAAAAATGCTCTAGCTGATTTAAGTAATGTATTTTCACTTATATCTACAACTATGTTATATGCTATAAAATCTTTTTCCTTAGCTTGTTCAATAACAGATAAATCATATTCATTTAATTCTATTAATCCTGATGTAGCATTTGTTGATGATTTTTCATCATGTTTTGCTTCATCTTCCTTTATAACCTCATCAACATTCTTTCCATGTGCTGCTGCAAGTTTTATAAGTCTATCCATTATTTCTTGAATATCAACTGGTTCATCATTTTCATCTTCTATGTTATTGATCATTTTTTCAAGAGTATCCAAACAGTCAAATAATACTGTTACTACCTCCTGTGATACTTTTAATTCTCCATCTCTAAATTCTGATAAAACATCCTCCATCTTATGAGTTAGCTCTGCAATATCTGTAAATCCCATTGTAGCTGCCATTCCTTTTATTGTATGTGCAACTCTAAATATTGCATTGATTCTATCAATATCGTCTGGATTCTGTTCTAACTCTAATAATGATTCATTTAATGTTTGAAGATTATCCATAGATTCCTCCAAAAACATTTGCATGTATTGTGATGTATCCATCTCATATCCCTCCTTATACTTTCTTATAAACAAAGGTAGAAACTTTTTCTAACCCAAATTCTTTATAATTATAAATACTCTCAGTAGCTCCAACAAAAAGTAGACCTCCTGGATTTAATGATGACGAAAATTTATTATAAATTAGTTGCTTTATTTCATTTTTAAAATAAATAACTACATTTCGACAAACTATTAAATCAAAGTTTCTATCATAATTATCGCATATTAAGTCGTGTTTCTTGAATGTTACGATAGATTTTATTTCATTATTAATTAAATATTTATTATTTTCTTCACAAAAATACTTATTTAAGTCTTCTTTATGCACATTTTTAACTTCTGCATCTGTATATTCACCTTTTTTAGCTTTACCTAAAATAGTATTATCTATATCAGTAGCTAATATAGTTGTCCTATTTTCCGCCTTTAATTTTTTTATTATTATAGCTAAAGAATAAGGTTCACAACCTATTGAACAAGCTGCACTCCATATCTTAATATTTTTTCGTTCTGCAAGAAGTTTATCTTTTATTAATTTTTCAACTTCTTCAAATAGTTCAGGATTCCTAAAAAATTCAGTAACATTTATAGTAATAAAATCCAAGAATTTTTGTCTTTGTTCATCATCTTTCTTTATTAATGTTGTATATTCCTGCAAACTACTAACTCCAACTCTCGTCATTAAACTATTTATTCTTCTATTTAATTGTTCAGGTTTATATGCCGTTAAATCTATTCCTAATTCTTTATGGACCCACTTATGAAATTCATCAAATTCCATTATTCTTACCTCCCTTTTATAATCTTATTTATATTACTTCCAATCTCTTGAAGCGGTAAGACTAAGTCTATTTTTCCTGTTTCATATGCAGCTTTAGGCATTCCATATATTGTACAAGTTGATTGGTCTTCTGATATTGTAACCCCACCAGCATCTTTAACAAGCTCACAGCCAGTAGCTCCGTCTCTACCCATACCTGTAAGTATTGCTGATACTAAATTTCCTTTATATATTTTTACAGCTGATTCAAATAATTTATCTACTGCAGGTCTAACTCCCCATATTGCAGGTTCTTCATTAAGTTTTATTCTTCTGCCATCACCTACTGTCATATGATATCCACCTTGAGCTATATATATTGTATTTTTCTCTATAGCCATTCCATCTTCAGCTTCAACCACTTTTAAATTACATATCTTATCAAGCCTTTCAGCAAAAGCTTTTGTAAATCCCTTTGGCATATGCTGAACTACAAATACAGGTATATTTATATCACCATCAATCTTACTAAGCATTTGCTGTAATGCTCTAGGTCCTCCTGTTGATGCGCCAACAATAACAGCATCTATTTTCTTATGCCCTTTAATTTCAACATTTTTATGTACTATCTTAATCTTAGACATTCCTTGACTTTCTAGAATAGCGTCTATTTTATTTATTAATTCTGCTTTCATAGTTTCTCTATTTGAACCATTAGCTTTTTCAATAAAATCAACTGCGCCAGCTTCTAAACACTGCATTGTAGTTACTGATCCTTTTTTAGTTAAACTACTTAACATTATTACAGAATACTTTTTATCTTTCTTCTTAAGTTCTCTTAAAGTTGTAAGACCATCCATTATCGGCATTTCTACATCTAAAGTAATAATATCTGGTTTATAATCATCAACCTTATCAATTAATTCTTTTCCATTTTTAAATCTTGCTATTACCTTATATCTATCAGTAGATTCAATCATATCTGATATAATCATTCTCATAAATGCTGAATCATCTACTACAATTACTTTTTTTTGATCCATTGCCCCTTCACCCTCTCTTATAATATCTTCTCACTCTGTCCAGCAATTCTTATAGTAACCTGTCCGTTAGATGAATCAACCAACATAGTCCTTCCCTTATTACCTCCAGTGTCTTCCGCTAATATAGGTATATTTTCTTTTTTTAACGCTTCCTTTACTGCTATAACATTTCTACTACCTATATCACTTACCATACTCTTCTCTGAAAAATTGAACATAGAGGCTCCACCTGCTATTTTAGCTACTAATTCCTTAGCATTAGCACCACTTTCAACCATCTTCTTTACCAAAATAGGAATAGCTAAATCTGCAAATTTCATTGGTGTATTTGAATTACTAAATTGTGTACTATCTGGTAACATAATATGTGACAAGCCTGCTATTTGATGTTTCTTATCATATAATGCTATTCCCACACATGATCCAAGGCCTATTGTCATAATTGTTCCTGGAGGTAATACTAAATTCAAATCTGCTATTCCAACTTTTATTTGGTTATCTCCCATAGTAGTCCCTCCTAATAGATAAGTTCTTCTTCTTGTTTACTTAATATATTATCTGCGTTTATCAATATAATTATTTTATCTTCTAATTTTATTAATCCTTTAACATAATTTCTAGTTGAATCCAATGCTATATCAGGTGCTTCTTCATATTTTTTCATATCTATATTTGATACCTCACATACACTATCAACTATAATACCTAATTTATTTTCACCTATTTTCATAGATATAACCTTCTGTTCTTCTGTACTCTTTATATTTTTTAAATTAAATTTTTTCTTCAAATCTATAATTGGCAATACAATATCTTCATAATTGATTACTCCTTCAACAAAATCAGGTGCATCTGGCATTGGAGTAGCATTTTTAAATCTTAATATTCTCTCCACATCATCAATATTTGCCGCATAATATTCATCATTTAATTCAAAAATTAATACTGTCATTTCTCCTTGTTCTTCCATATACTTTCCTCCCTATAACATCAATTTATCTACATTTATCTCTCCATCAGCTAAATATGCTTTTAGCTTTTTAGATGGAATTTCTAGAGTATACTTTCTTTCTCCAAAGAAAAATATAGTATTATTGTATGCTACCTCTGCAGTAATCACTCCGTCTTTTGGAACTCTTAATATTGTGCTCACTCCACCTGTACTACCTATTGTCTTAGCACTAATATTTCCTCCTGCTACAAGTTCTCCTCCTCTACATACTGAATTATCTTTTGTAAATATTATGTCACCCATAGCAGTAACTTTTGAAGTATACTGACCTTTCCCATCTATATAAACAGTACCTGTAGTTGTAATATTACAATCTTGTATATAATTTAAATATAAATTGCTAGCTTCATTTAATCTTGATTGAATTGGATCTATTTCGCTTTCAAGTCGTTCTCTTACCTCATTTAATTCTTGTGAATATTTAATAGATGCAGGTCCAAGTCCCACAATTTTACCTTTTATAATCTCCTTTAACCTAGCGAAATTTTCACCTTCTATATTTAACTTCAATACTTCATTTCCATCAGCATTTATACTTCTACATTTAGAATCAATTATTAATCTAGCAACTTGTCCTACATTTTTTCCATCAAGCACACCTTTTTCCTCAAGTTCTCTCAGACAAGAATTTAATATATTTACGTCATTTAGTAAATTATCAAGTTTAGTTAGCTTCGCATGTTCATCTTCTCCGGCAACGCCTACATATATTTTACTATTTATAGCGCTTCCTCTTAATATGCAAGTACCTCTAGCCATAATTGTTGCTTGTTCAACATTTCCATCAATTTCAAGATTATTCCCTGCATCGACTGTCATTCCTTCATTTACATTTCTATTAATCTTGACATCTCCTACAAACTTTATGCTACCACTTTTTATATCTACATCATTGTCTACTTCTAGAACTTTATGTACTATAAATGTATTTCCTTTTATAGAAAGCTGTCCTTCTCTAGTTGCTATAACTTGATTCTCTTCTATTTTACATCCTTCACCTGCTTTTAGCTGTAAACTTTTCTTTAACTTTCTCTTTATTGGATTTCCATAAATATTAATTCCATCCTTACCTTCTCTTCCTATGATAAGCTCTGCAATTAAGTCACCAACATCGACACTCTTTATAGTTCTAGCTGCTCTATAATCTATTTTTTTATCTTCATGATCATTGTCTGCTTTTCTTTCTTCAATATCATTTATCTTTATTTCATCATCTTCATCATCAATAGCTTTTACACCTTTTGCTATCAATAAATTGTCTACTTTATCTTCTACAGAAGCTCTTTTTAATGCTTCTTGATCAATTCCATATACTATACTTTTATCGGATAATACTTTTTGAATCTCGTCAACTGTGTAATGAGGCATATCTTTAGATTTTTGAAGATCTAAATTTACATTTAATGTTGAACCTTTTATATTACACTTGACTGAGCCTATTAATGGTGGGTCGTATTCAATAGATATTCTTGCTTCTAATTCATTAGTGTTAAGTTTCATATCTCTAGTTCCTTTTACACCATTACATGAATACGTGATTACGCTTTGAGAATTTACCTTTTGGCCTTCTAGAAATGGCATTCCATCTATAATTAATGTTACAGATGAATCAACCTTTAGATTAAAAAATTCGTTTTCATTTGTCAAAAGGATTATTTTATTACCGTCAACCTTTACTTTTTCAGGTTGACTTGGTTCTTTAGGTTGAACTTTCATTACTTGTTCTTCTATGTTAGAAGTATTATCTTGATTTTCAATTACTTTTTCTTCATCAACTTCGATAATACATTCTTTGTGAAACAATCCCTTTTTTTGACTTACAATAGTATATTTAATATTAGATTGTGGTTTAGATAGTTTGTTTGACGCAATTCTTAGACATTCGTCAAGAGTTTTTGCAACAATTCTTTGTCCCATAACCTCTCCCCCTTTAATACCTTATATCTAATATTATAATATACTACTATAATCATTTTTAAGTTTATTACTTACTTTTTACTATTTTTACAAAACGTTATTAGTTTTCACATTTTGTTTACAAGTTTAAAATCAATTATTTGTATTCTTTTATATAATTTTCTATTTTTTCATCAAAATTTTTCATTAACTTTCTTAGTAGTTCGTTATTTACATCATATTCATGATCTTCTACCTTCTTAATAGGGAGAATCTTAGGAGAAGTTCCTGATATGAATGCAGCATCTGCTTCATTTACTTTTAGATAATTAAAATCTTCTTCTATTATCTTAACATTTAATTTAATGGCCATAGTTATTATTTCTGTTCTAGTTACACCTGGCAATACATTCTGTACCTTCGATGTATATAAATATCCATCTTTAATAAAGAATATATTAGATTTACTACCTTCTGTAACTAATCCATTATTACTTACTAATATAGCTTCAAAAGCTTCCCTCTGCTCTATTTGTTTATTTACTTTACTTCTAAATTCATTATTAACTATCTTAGCATTAGGATTTTCTCTCTCGCCAAAAAATAATATAGTATCTACACCATCTTTATACATAGCCTTTGTAGGATATTTATGTTTTATAAAAAATATCTTAAAAGTATCTGTTTGAACACAATAAGTTAATTTTATATTTCCTTCTTGTATTCCACTTTCTTTAACAAGTTTTGCTATCTGCATTTTAAGCTCTTTTTCTGTAAGCTTTAACTCTACTTCACTTAATTCAAAAGAATATTTCATTCTTGCATAATGATCTTCCATAAACAATGGTTTACCATCTATTATTCTTATTACTTCATATATAATTTTTCCTTCTGTATCTTCTTTGAATTCTGATATCTTCTTACTTTCTCCATTTTCTAAATATACTTTTGAAGTTGTTCTTATCATAATTCTCTCCTCCTATTTCCAATTCAATATATTAAATTTACTATTTTTTTTATAATTAATTAAATATGCATTTCCAACTAAATCTAATAAAGGTTTATCAGATAAAGAGTCAGAAAACATATATGAATTCTGATAATCAACATCATACCCTTTTTCTTTTATGTATTCATTAAGTCTAACAACTTTTTCTTCACCCTTACAATTCTTACCTAACATTTTTCTCATAAACTTTCCATCAGAGAACTCAAATCTAGTTCCTATTATCTTATCTACTTCTGGTATATCATATAATTTATTAAGATAAAATTCTGGAGATGCTGATATAAGTATTACCTCGCATCCTTCATTTTTTAATTTTTTTATCATATCTATTCCATCTTTATAGAGTATATTCTTAAGTCTATTTTGATAAAACCTAGATACAAATTCATCAAGTTTTTCTTTATCCATTCCATCTATAAATTTCAAGAAACTTTCTTTCACTTTTCTCTCATCATATATATTAAGAACATACAGTAAACCACCAAATAATGCTCTTGGTAAATATTTTATATTTGATTTTTTTTCTTTTATACTATAACTATACAATTGCATAAGTGTTTCTTTGCTAGTTATAGTAAAATCCACATCAAATAAAGCTAATTTCGTCATAATTCTCCTCCATTTTTCTATCTATATACTCATTATATATCATTTATCAAAAAAGAGTAAATTTATTATTAGAATAAAGACTAAAATATAATAGCATTAGTTTCTGTAACCGATTGTTCCATATTATTTATACTAATCTTTAATTCTTCATGGTTATATTATTCTATATCTACCTATAATTCTAACCTTAACAATAATGGTTACTTCCACTAAGCTTATTATATTTTAATTATATAAACGTTGTGGTGATTTTTTGTGTATCTATATTATTATAAGTATCTTAAGTCTTCAGTAATTCTTACTTTAAAAAATTATTGAATATATTTTTTTGATTACTTATCTTTTCAGTTAATTAATATCAAATTATTGATTTAAGTAAAATAATATTATTATAATGGAAAATCCAATGTTATTTGATAATGTTAATATTATGATTTTCTTTATTGGTATCAATATTATTGCTTTGAATAAATATTGATAATTAAAATATAATAGCATTAGTTCAGTAACCTATTGTTCCATATTATTTATACTAATCTTTAATTCTTCATGGTTATATTATTCTATATCTACCTATAATTCTAACCCTAACAATAATGGTTACTTCCACTAAGCTTATTATATTTTAATTATATAAACGTTGTGGTGATTTTTTGTGTATCTATATTATTATAAGTATCTTAAGTCTTCAGTAATTCTTACTTTAAAAAATTATTGAATATATTTTTTTGATTACTTATCTTTTCAGTTAATTAATATCAAATTATTGATTTAAGTAAAATAATATTATTATAATGGAAAATCCAATGTTATTTGATAATGTTAATATTATGATTTTCTTTTTTAGTATCAATATTATTGCTTTGAATAAATTATTGATAATTAAAATATAATAGCATTAGTTCAGTAACCTATTGTTCCATATTATTTATACTAATCTTTAATTCTTCATGGTTATATTATTCTATATCTACCTATAATTCTAACCCTAACAATAATGGTTACTTCCACTAAGCTTATTATATTTTAATTATATAAACGTTGTGGTGATTTTTTGTGTATCTATATTATTATAAGTATCTTAAGTCTTCAGTAATTCTTACTTTAAAAAATTATTGAATATATTTTTTTGATTACTTATCTTTTCAGTTAATTAATATCAAATTATTGATTTAAGTAAAATAATATTATTATAATGGAAAATCCAATGTTATTTGATAATGTTAATATTATGATTTTCTTTTTTAGTATCAATATTATTGCTTTGAATAAATCTTCATAATGAATTTTAGGATTTCTTATTATAAAAAAATTAAGATAGCGTTTAAAATGTTGTACTGTTTGAACTTTAGTGAGTTTACAACATTTAGCTACCTTAATTTTTTTATATTTAGAAATGCTTAATGAAATTATGCTATTTATGAAAACACATAATATTGATACTAATAACAAACATAATATTAATCAAACCAAATAACATTGGATTTTATCCATATTATATTATTTACTTAAACATATAATTTTGATATTAATTATTGTAAAATATAAGTTATCTAAAAATAATACATTAATACATTAATTTTTTATATTTAGAAATACTTAATGAAATTATGCTATTTATGAAAACACATAATATTGATACTAATAACAAACATAATATTAATCAAACCAAATAACATTGGATTTTATCCATATTATATTATTTACTTAAACATATAATTTTGATATTAATTATTGTAAAATATAAGTTATCTAAAAATAATACATTAATACATTAATTTTTTATATTTAGAAATACTTAATGAAATTATGCTATTTATGAAAACACATAATATTGATACTAATAACAAACATAATATTAATCAAACCAAATAACATTGGATTTTATCCATATTATATTATTTACTTAAACATATAATTTTGATATTAATTATTGCAAAATATAAGTTATCTAAAAATATTGCAATAATTTTTCTATTTCAATTTTGATTTTAAAAACCTATTCATTAATTCTTCTGAAATTCCATATTCTCCAATATCAGCTTTACTTTTTTTACTGCAATGAAAATCACTTCCACCAGTAATAATAAGCTTGTACTTTTTACATATATTATAAAATTTATTACTATTTGATGAGGTATGACTTGGATGGTACACTTCAACACCTTTAAGTCCATAAGATCTTAATGTTTTTATGATATCCTCAATATGCATTGTATTATATATCCTACCTGGATGCGCAAGAATAGGTACTCCCCCACTCTGCAATATAATATCTATTGCATCTCTAACCTTAAGTTTATCACCTGGTACATAGCACTTTCCACCAGGAATAAGATACTCAGTAAATGCATCATTATAATTTCTAGCATATCCATTCTCAACAAGAGCATGTGCAATATTACTTCTTCCTATTATTCCATTATCATTCATTATACTTTCTAGTTCTATATTAATATTATATTTTTTCAACAAATCTAATATCTCTCTAGCTCTATCAACTCTATTCTTTTTTACCTTTTCCAACATATTTAACAGATTGACATCTGTTAAATCAATAAAATATCCTAATATATGAATATCTTGATCATTATATCTTGAACTTAATTCTACTCCTGGAATTATATTTATTTTATTACTTATACAAAACTGAGATGATATAGTATCATGATCAGTTATAGATATATATTGCAAATTTTTCTCTATAGCTCTGTTAATAATTTCATCGGGTCTTAATTCTCCATCAGAATATGAAGAATGAATGTGCAAATCTGCATTTATCATAATATCACCCACCATATATATGAAATAAGAGTGGTAATATAATACACACCACTCTCATTATAGTAAATTATTCTTCTACTAATTCATTATTATAGTATTCTGCTACTCTATTAAATTCTTCCTCTTCAGGAACAACTAATTCTTCTCCTACGTTTTTAAACATATAAACAGAAGAATCTTCTGGATTCTGAGCTAATACATATTCATTATCTTCGAACTCAAAAGCGTCTATAATAGGGCATGAAACTACATTTCCGTTCTCATCTTCTAAGTCAATAACAAAATGGTTGTGTTCATGTTCTCCACATCCGCATCCGCATTCATCAACATCATTGTGATCATGGCCACATCCACAGTCACATCCAGTATTCATTTCTTCATTATCGTGTCCGCATCCACAGTCACAGTTATGTGATTCATTAATCATTTAGTTTCCTCCTTAAAAATAATTATACATTTATATTTTACCCTCTTATCTCAAAAAATAAAAGTATTTTATTAATTAAAAATTTTATTAATTAAAATATAATAGCATTAGTTTCAGTAACCGATTGTTCCATATTGCTCATACTAATCTTTAATTCTTCATGGTTATATTATTCTATATCTACCTATAATTCTAACCTTAACAATAATGGTTACTTCCACTAAGCTTATTATATTTTAATTATTTAAGCGTTATGGTGATTTTTAATTTATCTATATTAAGTATCTTAATTCTTGCTTTAAAAAATTATCAAATATATTTTGGGGTTACTAAATTTTTAAGTTAATTAATATCAAATTATTGATTTAAGTAAATTATTTATAAAGAAAAAATCCAATGTTATTTGATAATGTTAATATTATGATTTTCTTTTTTAGTATCAATATTATTGCTTTGAATAAATCTTCATAATGAATGATTATAATTAAAATATAATAGCATTAGTTTCAGTAACCTATTGTTCCATATTATTCATACTAACCTCTAATTTATTATGGTTATATTATTCTATATCTACCTATAATTCTAGCCTTAACAATAATGGTTACTTCCACTAAGCTTATTATATTTTAATTAGTTAAGCGTTAGGGTGATTTTTAGTGTATCTATATTATTAACAAGTATCTTAAGTCTTCAGTAATTCTTACTTTTAAAAAATTATCTAATATATTTTTTGATTACTTATCTTTTCAGTTAATTAATATCAAATTATTGATTTAAGTAAATTATTTATAAAGAAAAAATCCAATGTTATTTGATAATGTTAATATTATGATTTTCTTTTTTAGTATCAATATTATTGCTTTGAATAAATCTTCATAATGAATGATTATAATTAAAATATAATAGCATTAGTTCAGTAACCTATTGTTCCATATTATTTATACTAATCTGTAATTCATCATGGTTATATTATTCTATATCTACCTATAATTCTAGCCTTAACAATAATGGTTACTTCCACTAAGCTTATTATATTTTAATTAGTTAAGCGTTAGGGTGATTTTTAGTGTATCTATATTATTAACAAGTATCTTAAGTCTTCAGTAATTCTTACTTTTAAAAAATTATCTAATATATTTTTTGATTACTTATCTTTTCAGTTAATTGAGGATATTTCATAATAGAAATATCCCAATCTGTGGATAACTTTTTAAATTTTTTCTAAAAAAGCCGATAGCAAAGCTAGGTAACTGAAATTACCTTTTTTTGATATTTATTTTTATG
>NZ_JAHLQH010000032.1 GCF_018918325.1 Clostridium sp. MSJ-8
AATAATAAATTATTCTATGATATTATGATTTTCTACAAAATTGTATATCACTAAAATCAAATAAAAATGTGATTATTTCTAAGAAGAAATTAAGAATACACAAAATTATTTACAGGCTCAATTTTCAGGATTAAGGCATTTTAACTCATCTAATACAAATAATCCGTCTTTTCTGATAAGAATATCATCAAAATATATTTCTCCGCCACCATATTCAGGTCTTTGAATTAAAACTAAATCCCAGTGGATGGCAGAAGCATTTCCATTATAAGCATCATCATAACAACTACCTGGTGTAAAGTGTATAGAACCACATATTTTTTCATCGAAAAGTATGTCTTTCATAGGTTTTAATACATAAGGATTAACACCAATAGCAAATTCACCTACATATCTTGCACCTTCATCTGTATCAAATATATCGTTGATTCTCTTAGTATCATTTGATGTTGCATTTATAATTTTTCCGTCTTTAAAGGTAAGAGAGACATTTTCATGTACAAAACCTTCGTATAATGAAGGCGTGTTATATGTTATAGTTCCATTTATTGAATCTCTAACAGGTGCTGTATACACTTCTCCATCAGGAATATTCATTGCTCCATCACATTTGATAGCTGGTATATCCTTTATTGAAAATGTTAAGTCGGTTCCTTCAGCTACAAGACGTACTTTATCTGTTTTATTCATAAGATCTACTAGGCTGTCCATAGCATTCGACATTTTAGAATAGTCTAAGTTACATACATCAAAATAGAAATCCTCAAAAGAATCAGTACTCATATTAGCAGCTTGAGCCATTGAATAGTTAGGGTATCTTAAGATAACCCATCTTGTTTTTGGTACTCTTATATCGCCATGAACCTTGTTCCAGAAATATTTATTATATATTGCTAATTTTTCTGAAGGCACATCAGCTAGTTCTGATATATTGTTACTAGAACGAACTCCAATGTAACAATCTACATCATTCATTCTATCTGCTTCATATTTTGCCATCATAGACATTTGATCTTCTGTACAACTCATAAGAAGAGCACGGTCTATTTCTTTATCTTTTAATGTTACTAGAGGTATAGCTTTTGCCTTATATGTTTCGTTTATTAATTCCTTAATAAGTGGTTTACATTCTCCTATACCTTCTATTAAAACTTTTTCTCCAGGTTGAACTTTACAAGAGTAGTTTATTAAATTATGTGCTAAAGTAGTATATCGTGGATCTTTCATAAAATAAATACACCTCCAATTATTTATATATTAATTTATAAATAGTATAACACTAATAATGTACATATTTAATACATATTTTAATTATAGAAAAATATAAATAGATTAATAGGGGGGGAGTTTTGGTTGAGAAAAGTAATAAGGTTTGCTTCTATTTTTTTTCTTATAATTGTTGCTTCAATTTTAATATTTAGTTTTTCAGATAAGTATAAGATTGGAGTTATAAAAAATAATATTGAGTGTACAGTTATTGCAAAGTGCAATGATGATGCAAGAGCTATTGATGTTATAGATAATAGTATCTATGTAGCATATCCACATAGCGTTAAAGTAATATCACAAGATGGTAGGGTAAAAAAGTTATTTGATGTAGATGAGAATATAGATGATATAGTCTGTTTATCAGATAGAATATATGTAATAAGTGATAGTAGTATATATGAATATAATAATTCTAAGGTTAATGTATTATTGAGTAATATACCAAGTGGAAATAATGATATAAAACATAAAATTTTAGTGTGTGGAGACAAAATTTTATTTACAGTACCTGCCAAAACTAATTCTGGAGTATATGATGATAATAGTCTAGAGAAAATAGCTACATTTGAAGATGAAGCAATAGGAACAGCAAGTGTATATTCTGTAAATGTAGGTACAAGGAAAATTGAATTATATGCAATGGGGATAAGAGGAATAAAGGGAATAGATATAAGTAGTGAAGGTAAAATATATGCAATATTTTCGGGGATGAATAATAAAGGCGTTAGACCTGTATGTAATGATACTGATTATATATATGAAATAAAAGAAAAAAAGAATTATGGCTGGCCTAATTATAGTGGAGGAGATCAAATAGATTCATCTAGATTTGCAAGAGATAAACTTATAGAATTTATAGGAGAACATAAAGTAATTGATATGGATAAACCTGTTTTTGTAGCTAACTCTTTAGGTGAATTAGAAGAACTTGGAGTGTATAAATGGAATAAAATATTACCTAAAGATTCAATAATATATGTAAATACATTGAAAAATGAAATAGAAGCTATAGTTAATAAAAAATATAAGATTAGTTTATTACGATTGATAGATAAAAGTAATATAAAAGATATAACTGTTAAGGAGGATAAAATAATATTATTAGATAGTGGGGCAAATGCCATTTATAGCATTAATTCAAAAAATGATTTTTCAAAAGGTAAGGTATCTATTGAGATTTTAGTATATTTATTTATTCTTGTTTTAGCAATAATTATGATTATAATGTTCAAGAAAAGAAAGGCAGATGAAAATGAATAAAACATTAGTTGTTAATATGAGTTATTTTAATCTAAATGGTGATATTTTAGATATTTCATGTGATGAGTATGGAATTATATATAATCTATCAAAAGATGTGCTAGATGAGATATCTTTAGATTATGTAGATGAAAATAATAAAAAGTTATTGTATGATAGAAAATATGATGCCTGTACGTTCTTTTTTAATATAAGTAAGATATTTAGTAATAGAAAAAGGAAAAAAATGATAAAAGAAGTATCACAATATATAAAAAAAGAAGGTCATATATATTTATGGGATGTAAATAAAGATATTAGGGAAAATGTGAATAGTAAGATTGAAATAATTCTACCTAATGGAAATGTTAAAACAGGGATTTTAAAAAATAATAATCCTTTTATTAAGTGCGGTTATGATGAGATAATAGATATTGTAAAACAATATTATATAATCGAAGAAACAAGAGTGTGGGAAAATATGTTTTTTATAAAAGGAAGAAAAGAAAATTAAATAAACATGTATAGTAAAGGAGTAGCATAAGAACATGAAAGTATTATTAGTAGCGTTAAATTCAAAGTATATTCATAGCAATTTGGCAGTAAGATATTTGAGAGCATTTACAAAGGATATGGATTATGAAGGAAAAATAAGAGAATTTTCTATAAATGATAGAGAAGAGAGAATATTAAAGGAAATAATATATGAAAAACCAGACGTGGTTGCATTTTCTACATATATATGGAATGTAACTATGGTAACTGAATTAGCATCTCTTATAAAAAAAGTAAATAAAAATATAGAAATAGTATATGGTGGGCCTGAAGTATCTTATGATAGTAGGGAATTTCTAGAAGAAAATGTAGGTGAATATGTTATAGAAGGAGAAGGAGAAAAAACATATAGAGATTTTATTGAATATAAATTAGGAAAAATTGAATTAAAAGATGTAAAAGGGTTACACTATAAAAAAGATGGTATTGTATATTCTAATGCTAGAAGAATGCCTATGGACATGAATGAAATTGTGTTTCCTTATGAAGAAGATGAAGATTTGAGTAATAAAATAGTCTATTATGAGTCTAGTAGAGGATGTCCATTTAATTGTATATATTGTTTATCTTCAACAACACATGGGGTTAGATTTTTAGATATAGAACGAGTGAAGAGAGAATTGCAGTATTTTATAGATAAGAAGGTTAGGCTAGTTAAGTTTGTAGATAGAACTTTTAATTGTAATCACAAGCACACTATGGCTATATGGCAATTCTTGATTAATGCTGATACTGATACAGAATTTCATTTTGAAGTTTCGGCTGATATTCTTAAGGACTCTGAGATAGAGTTACTTAAAACAGCACCTAAGGGGAGGTTTAGATTAGAAGTTGGAGTACAAACAACTAACAATGAGATTCTTAGAAACATTAATAGATTTGTAAACTTCGAAGATATAAAGGAGAAAGTTGAAGAGCTTCAAGAACTTAAGAATATAACTCAACATTTAGATTTAATAGCTGGCCTTCCAGGTGAGGATATGGAGTCGTTTATTAAGTCATTTAATGATGTGCATGAGATAATGCCTGAAGAAATTCAATTAGGTTTCTTGAAATTATTAAAAGGATCAGCTATGAGAGAAGAAAGCTCAAAATACAACATGGAATATTCTGACAAACCACCTTATGAAATATTAACAACAAGTAAACTTTCGTATTTTGAAATTCAAAGACTAAAAAAAGTAGAGGAAATGGTCGATAAATATTACAACAGTAAAAAATTTGATAATATACTAGGTTTCTTCTATAGAAAGTTTGACACACCGTTTGATTTTTACGATAAGCTTGGAGACTTTTTTGAGCAAAAAGGTTATTTTGATAAAAACATTGGTAATTCACAATACTATAAAGTATTCTTAGATTTTAATGTGGAGATGCTAGAAGGTGAAGAGGACTATTTAGTAGATATAATTAGATATGATTATCTTAGATTTAATAAAAAAAGAGGAATGCCTGAATTCTTAAAGGTGAATATTGATAGAGATATAGAACAAAAAATAAAAGAATACTATAAAGGTATATACTCATTTAAAGATTATATTATAGAATTTTTTTCAATAGATATGGATACATATGTCTCTACAGGAGATGTTTATAAGCGAGATAATTACTACTTGGTAAATAATAATAATGAAATGATAAAAATATATTAATTATCTTGAAACATGTATATAAAGTTATTGAAAAAAAGTTGAGATAGTGTATAATTAAATAATATAAAGTAATTAATACTATATTAAATATTAATTCATATATTATTAATTATTATATAAGAAATCCTTATACGTAAAGGTGGTGAGATTTTGGCATTAGAAGCAATAAAAGAAATTAAAACTGCAGAAGCTCAAGCTGATGAAATTATTAAAAATGCTAATATTGAGGCTAAGACAATTGTTCAGAATGCAAAGAAAGAGGCTGATGAGCAATACATAGCAGCAATAGAAAAAGCTAAAGAAAAATGTAAATCAATTTTAGACAGCAAGATTAAAGAAGGCGAAGAGATAGCTCAGCCTATATTAGAAAAAGGTGATGTTGATACTAAAGGGATTTATGATTTATCTGATGCTAAAAAACAAGAAGCTGTAAAAATAGTGGTTGAGAGGATAGTGAAGATGAATGGCAATTGTTAAGATGAACAAATTCACCTTGCTAGCTTTTGAGTCACAGAAAAAAGAACTTCTTAAAGAATTACAAAAATCTTCTTTAGTAGAGTTCATTAATTTACAAGACGAAAACTTTTTAGAAAACAACGAAGAGTTTTCAGACCTAGGAAAAGATGATTCGGGGTCAGTATATGGTGATTGTGAAGAAGAATTATCATTGGCTAAAGTTACTCTAGCATACTTAAAAGAATTTATTCCTCGACAATCAGGATTTAAGGCTATGAAGGAAGGCAAGAAGGAATTAACAGCACAAGAATTAGAAAAAACAGTTAAAGAAACTGACTGGAAAGCTATCTGTGCAAAGGTTAAAGAAAAAGAAGATAAGATATCAGGGTTAGAACATGAGAAAACTCAATATCAAACTGAAATAGAAGCTATGAAGCCATATGAAAGTTTTGATGTTCCATTCTCAGAATTAAAAACTCTGAAAACACCTTATTACATTGGTAGCCTTCCAAATCAATACAAGGAAACAGTAGTTTCTGAGTTTGAAGATTGCTATGTAGAAGTAATTTCTAGCAACAATCAAGATGTGTTTTTATTCTTAATGTGTGATAAAACACAACAAGAGGAAGTGTCAGAAAAGCTTAGAGGGTTTGGATTTAGTCAATTCAAGACAGAATTGGAAGACACAGCAATAAAGATAATCCATGACAATATGGATAAGATTGAGAAGATTAACTCAAACATATTCTTTGTTAAAGAAGAACTAGCAGCTTTAGATGAAGATGCTAAAACCTTAGAACTAGTATGTGAATACTACGAGAATATGATAATAAGAAAAGAAGCGGTAACAAACTTCTTAAAAACAGAAAATGTCGCTGTAATTCAAGGTTGGTTAGCAATCGAAGATAATGAAGAATTCACTGCTATACTTAATAAGGTATTAGGTGATGAATATAGTTTATCATTTGAAGAAGTTACAGAAGACGAGATATTAGATGTACCAGTTAAGCTTGAAAATAATTCGCTTAATAGTGCATTTGAAGATATAACTCAAATGTACAGTACACCTAGATATAATGAAATAGATCCTACACCGCTATTAGCACCATTCTATTTGATATTCTTTGGAATGATGATAGGAGATATAGGATATGGATTATTACTATTAATAGGAACAGCAGTTGCACTTAAATGTTTTAATCTAGAAGAAGGTACAAAAAAGTTTATGAAATTCTTCTTCTACTTAAGTATACCAAGTATACTTTTTGGAGTTATAACAGGTTCATTCTTTGGTGATTTAATTGCGTTACCGAAATTAATAGATACTAATAAGGACATTAATACTTATTTAGGTATTTCAATTGCATTTGGTGTTATCCAAATATTCTTTGGTTTAGGAATTAAGGCATATATGCTAATAAGAGATGGAAAACCAAAAGATGCATTTTATGATGTAGGAGCATGGGTAATAACATTAATTTCCCTTGCATTAGTTCTATTTGGAAGTAAAGTTGGACTTCCACCAGTTGGAAAGAAAATTGCTATTGGCTTTATGATATTTGGTATGGTAGTAATAGTTCTTACAGGAGGAAGACAAGAAAAGAACGTTGGTGCAAGACTAGGTCAAGGTGCTTATTCTCTATATAATATTACAGGATACGTTGGAGACTTGGTATCTTATACAAGACTTATGGCATTGGCATTATCTGGAGCATCACTAGGAGCTGCTATGAATCAATTAATGAATATGGTTCCTGGAGTAGCTGGACTTTTATTTGGACCTATAATATTTTTATTTGGTCATATATTTAACTTTGCATTATCTTTATTAGGTGCATATGTTCATACATGTAGATTACAATATGTTGAATATTTTGCTAAATTCTATGAAGGTGGTGGAAAGGCATTCAAACCATTCAAAACAGAAAATAAATTTATTAACTTGAAGAGAGAGTAGGAGGAAAATAATAATGGAAATGAATTGGGTACAATTTTTTGCAGAAAATAATGGAGGATTTATATTTGGAGCTTTAGGTATTGCTCTAGCAGTTGGTTTATCAGGTATTGGATCAGCTAAAGGTGTTGGATTAGCAGGAGAAGCAGTTGCAGGATTACTTACAGAACAACCAGAAAAGTTTGGTAAAGGGTTAATCCTTGAATTATTACCAGGTACACAAGGTTTATATGGATTCGTTATTGGATTAATGGCTTTAGGTAGTGTTTCACTTGATACTTCATTAACTGATGGATTATATATCTTATTTGCTTGTTTACCAATGGCAATTGCAGGTTTATTCTCAGGTATAGCTCAAGGTAAAGCAGCAGCAGCTTCAGTTCAAATCTTAGCTAAAAAAGAAGAACACAATACAAAGGGTATCGTATTAACAGCAATGGTTGAAACTTATGCATTATTAGGATTCGTTGTATCAATCATCCTATTAACTCAACTATAATATTTAGCGGATTGGAGTAGGTAGCTATGGCAAATATAAGCACTCTAACTTCTAAGATCCTTAAGGATGCAGAAGATAGAAAGGAAAGTATTTTACAAGCTGCTAATGCTGAAAAAGCAGAAATCCTTGAAAAGAAGTCAAAAGAAGCTAAGGTATTAGAAGCTGAAATGACTGAAAAGGCAGAAAGAGAAGCTCAAACTAGTAAAGAAAGAGTAATCTCAGGAGCTGAATTAAAATCAAGAAATAAAAAATTAGCAGCAAAGCAAGTAATAATAAATGAAGTGTTTGAAAAAAGTGTTGATGCATTATGTGCATTAAATGCTGATGAATACACAGACTTTATAAAAAATACTATTGTAAATTTAGATATTGATGGTGATGAATCATTAGTACTAAATGAACAAGGAAAAAAATTATTAAATGATACTGTACTAAAAGAAATTAATGATGGTCTTGTATCAAAAGGAAAAAAAGGTGAAATAAAAATAGCTAACGAAGTTGGCAACTTCAAAGGTGGTTTCATACTAGAAAAAGGTGGAATAGAAATAAATAATACTTTTGAAGCATTAGTTTTATCTTTAAGAGAAGAATTAGAATTTGAAGTAGCAAAAGTTTTATTTAATTAAGGAGGTTCATTATGAAAGCAATGCAATTTACTCAAGTAATTCCAAGACTTAGAGTATTAGAGACTAGACTCCTTGATAAAGCTAAAATTGACAGAATGATAGATTCAGATTCTGCAGAAGCATCAATAAAAGTGCTACAAGAAACAGAGTATGCCAACGTGATGTCAGAAGTTAAGAGAGCTGAGGATTATGAAATAATGCTTAGCTCAGAACTTAAGAGAATATATAATGAAATGTATTCTATGAGTCCATCAAGAGCTTTAATAGACCTTATGGGAATAAAATATGATTATCACAACATAAAGGTAATAATAAAAGGAATGATTCTTGAAAAAGATTTTTCTGATTTATTAATACCAGTTGGAGTAAATGATATAAACAAACTAAAGTATTCAATTGAGAATAATGAGTTATCAGGATTTGCTCCAATAATGAGAAAAGCAATAGAAGAAGCTATTGAAGATTATAATTCAAAGAAGGACCCTCAAAGAATAGACGTAATCTTAGACAAGTATATGTTTGAAGATATGAAGTTAATAGCTAAAGAAATAGATGATAAATTCGCTGATAAATATGTTAGTTCATTAATAGATTTAACTAATGTAAAAACTTTACTTAGAGTAAAGAAACAAAACAAGAGCAGAGAATTTTTATTATCAGTAGTTATTGATGGAGGCTCTATTGATAAGGAAACATTAGCAGCATTGTTAACTGATTCAGTTGAAAACATTCCTGGAAAGTTAAGCTATACAGATTATGTTGATGTTTTAAAGAATGGAGTAGAGGAATATTCTAAAAATGGTTCAGCAGGACTTTTAGAAAAGCTAATTGATAATTACATAATGGATATGATGAAAGATGCGAAATTAATACCATTTGGAATAGAACCTGTCTTAGCATATATTTATGCAAAGGAAACAGAAATAAAAGTAATTAGAATTATAATGGTAGGCAAACTCAATAATATTGCTGGGGAAGTAATAAGAGAAAGGCTGCGTGATATATATGTATAAGAAAATAGGAGTAGTTGGTGATAAAGATTCAGTTTTAGCATTCAAAGCACTAGGAATAGATGTATTTCCAGTAGTAGAAAGCGATGAAGCAAGAAAAATTATCGACAAATTAGCTATGAACGATTATGCAGTTATCTTTGTAACAGAACAAGTTGCTCAAAATATAGAAGAAACTATTGAGAGATATAACAATAAAACACTTCCCGCTGTAATATTAATTCCTAGCAATCAAGGATCATTAAATATAGGATTACAAAGAATTAGCGATAACGTAGAAAAAGCTGTAGGCGTTAATATTTTATAGGAAGGTAGGTTGGTAAGGTGAAGACCGGAAGAATAATTAAAGTTTCAGGACCTTTAGTAGTTGCTGAAGGAATGGACGAAGCAAATACTTATGATGTTTGTAAGGTTGGAGAAAAAGGACTTATCGGTGAAATTATAGAAATGAGAGGCGATAAGGCATCAATCCAAGTTTACGAAGAAACTGCAGGTATAGGACCTGGAGACCCAGTTGTTACAACTGGAGAACCACTAAGCGTTGAGTTAGGACCAGGACTAATAGAATCAATGTTTGATGGTATACAAAGACCACTAGATGAATTTTGGAAGGTAGCAAAATCTGACTTCCTTACAAAGGGTATATCAGTTCCATCATTAAACAGAGAAAAGAAATGGGCATTTAAAGCAACAGCTAAAGTTGGTGATGAAGTATCTGGTGGAGATGTTTTAGGAACAGTTCAAGAAACATCAGTTGTTGAACAAAAGATAATGGTTCCACCATATATGAAAGGTAAAGTAAAATCTATCCAAGAAGGTGAATTTACAGTAGTTGATACAATTGCTGTTATTGAAACTGAAGATGGAGATAAAGAAGTTCAATTAATGCAAAAATGGCCAGTAAGAAAAGGTAGACCATATGCTGAAAAGCTTAATCCAAAAGCCCCTATGACAACTGGTCAAAGAGTTATAGATACTTTCTTCCCAGTAGCAAAGGGTGGAGCAGCAGCAGTTCCAGGACCATTCGGAGCTGGAAAAACAGTTGTACAACACCAAATAGCTAAATGGGGAGATGCTGAAATAGTTGTATATGTTGGTTGTGGTGAACGTGGTAACGAAATGACAGACGTTCTTAACGAATTCCCAGAACTAAAAGATCCAAAGACTGGTGAAAGCTTAATGAAGAGAACAGTTCTTATAGCTAACACTTCAAACATGCCAGTTGCAGCTAGAGAAGCTTCTATATATACAGGTATAACAATAGCTGAATACTTTAGAGATATGGGATATTCAGTATCTATTATGGCTGACTCTACATCAAGATGGGCAGAAGCATTAAGAGAAATGTCAGGTAGACTTGAAGAAATGCCTGGTGATGAAGGATATCCAGCATATTTAGGATCAAGACTTGCTGATTATTATGAAAGAGCTGGAAAGGTTGTATGTTTAGGAAATGGTAATAGAGAAGGAGCAATAACTGCTATAGGTGCGGTATCACCTCCAGGAGGAGATATTTCAGAACCAGTATCACAAGCAACTTTAAGAATTGTTAAGGTATTCTGGGGACTAGATGCTCAACTTGCTTATCAAAGACATTTCCCATCAATTAACTGGTTAAATTCATATTCTCTATACCAAAGTACAATAGATGCTTGGATGGATCAAAATGTTAAACCAGATTGGTCAGATTTAAGACAAGAATGTATGTCTTTATTACAAGATGAAGCAAACCTTCAAGAAATCGTAAGATTAGTAGGTATAGATGCTTTATCAGAAAAAGATAGATTAAAATTAGAAGTAGCTAAGTCAATTAGAGAAGACTATTTACAACAAAATGGTTTCCACGAAATTGATACATATACTTCATTAGATAAGCAATATAAGATGCTAAAAGTTATTATTGGTTTCAAGAGAGAAGCTGAAAGAGCACTTGATAATGGTGTTTATTTATCAGAAGTTTTAGCATTAGAAGACATCAGAGATAGAATTGCTAGAAGTAAATATGTAAAAGAAGATGAATTAGAAAAGATCGATCAAACAGCTGAAGATCTTAAGAAAGCTATCGACGACTTAATAAACAAAGGAGGGGTACAAGATGCTTAAGGAATATAAAACAGTTACAGAAGTTGTTGGCCCTTTGATGGTTGTTGAAGGCGTTGAAGGTGTTAAATACGATGAATTAGTAGACATCGAGTTACAAACTGGAGAAAAGAGAAAAGGTAAAGTACTAGAAGTTAGTGGTTCAAAGGCCATGGTACAAATCTTCGAAGGTTCTTCAGGAATTAACTTAAAGGGAACAAAAGCAAAATTTTTAGGAAGACCACTTGAAATAGGATGTTCAGAAGACATGCTAGGAAGAGTATTTACAGGAATGGGTGTTCCAAAAGATGGTGGTCCAGCTATCATTCCAGAGGAAAGAAGAGATATAAATGGTGAAGCAATTAACCCAGTAGCTAGAGATTTCCCTTCAGAATTTATTCAAACAGGAATATCAGCTATTGATGGACTTAACACTTTAGTTAGAGGACAAAAGTTACCAGTTTTCTCTGCTTCTGGTTTACCACACAAGGAATTAGCAGCACAGATAGCAAGACAAGCGAGAGTTCTTAACAATGATTCAAAATTCGCTATAGTTTTTGCAGCTATAGGTATTACATTCGAAGAAGCTCAATTCTTCATAGATGAATTTGAATCAACAGGAGCTATTGATAGATCAGTTCTATTTATGAACTTAGCATCTGACCCAGCTATCGAAAGAATTAGTACTCCAAGAATGGCATTAACTACTGCTGAATATTTAGCATACGAAAAGGGAATGCAAGTACTAGTTATAATGACAGATATAACAAATTATGCAGAAGCATTAAGAGAAATTTCTGCAGCGAGAAAGGAAGTTCCTGGTAGAAGAGGTTATCCAGGTTATTTATACACTGACCTTTCAACATTATATGAGAGAGCAGGTAGAATAAGAGGTAAAGAAGGTTCCATTACACAAATTCCAATACTTACAATGCCTGAAGAAGATAAGACTCACCCAATCCCAGACTTAACTGGATATATCACAGAAGGTCAAATAATTCTTTCAAGAGAATTATATAAAAAGGGTATAGAGCCACCAATAGATGTTTTACCATCATTATCAAGATTAAAAGATAAAGGTATTGGTAAGGGAAAAACAAGAGAAGATCATGCTGATACAATGAACCAATTATTCTCAGCATATGCACAAGGTAAGCAAGCAAAAGAATTATCTGCTATCCTTGGAGAATCAGCATTATCTGATACAGATAAAAAGCTAGCTAAGTTCGCAGAAGCTTTTGAAGAGGAATATGTTTCTCAAGGATTTAACACAAATAGAACAATAGAAGAAACTCTTAACTTAGGATGGAAGTTATTAAAGATGCTTCCTAGAACAGAACTTAAGAGAATCAGAGATGAATACCTTGAAAAATATATGCCAAGAGAGGATGCGTAGCATATGGCAAAGCTTAATGTTAATCCTACCAGAATGGAACTTAGCAGACTTAAGAAAAGACTGTCTACCTCTACAAGAAGTCACAAGCTGTTAAAAGATAAGCAAGATGAGTTAATGAGACAATTCATTAATTTAGTTAAATATAATAATACATTAAGAAAAGAAGTTGAAGGACAACTAGAAGGATCTCTAAAGGACTTCGTTATGGCAAGAGCTGTAATGAGTTCTGAGTTTCTAGAAGAAGCTATAGCTTACCCAAAGGAACATATATCAGTTGATGTTGGAGAGAAAAACGTTATGAGTGTTTCTGTTCCAGTAATGAATTTCAAGAGGGAGCTAGAAGGTGATGAAGGTAGTATATATCCTTATGGATTTGCTAACACTTCAGCAGATTTAGATGATGCTATAGCAAAATTATATGGAATTCTACCTAAGCTACTAGAATTAGCAGAAGTAGAAAAATCATGCCAACTTATGGCTGATGAAATAGAAAAGACTAGAAGAAGAGTTAATGCTCTTGAATATATGACAATACCACAATTAGAAGAAACTATAAAATATATTCGTATGAAGCTTGATGAAAATGAAAGATCAGCAACTACACGTCTAATGAAGGTTAAGTCAATGATAGAACAAAGAGGTTAATTTCTGGATGTAAAAGCGTATTTTCACAGTTAAACTTTAACTGTGAAGATGCGCTTTTTAACTTTTCAAGGAAATTATATTTTATTTGATTAAAGTGCAGGATAATAGTATAATCTAATGTGAATTATAATATGAAAACTAAAAGAGAAAATTAGAGGAGAATATGAGATGCGTTATATATTAATTTTATTAGTGGCATTTGTTATATCTTTTTTATTAACTAAACCACTTATAAAACTATCTCAAAAGATAGGATTTACAGATAAGCCAACAAAAAGAAAGGCGCATGCAGCACCTATACCGTTATCAGGAGGTATAGGAATATATATAGGATTTTTTATTTCATTTTTAATATTTGTAACTGAGATTGATGAACATAAGTTTTGGATTTTTATAGGAGCAACATTAATATTATTTATAGGAATATTTGATGATACATATAAGTCTAGAAAAAAAGAATTTCCTATATTGCCTAGATTAATTGTACAGTTATTTGCTGCTTATTTAGTTTATAGAGCAGGAATAGTATTTAGAGGATTTGACAATCCATTTACAAATGAATATATATTATTACCAGAATATCTTCAATGTATTCTTACTATAACATGGATATTTGGAGTAACAACAGTTATTAATTGGTCTGATGGAATGGATGGATTAGCAGGTGGAATATCTGTAGTTTCTTCATTAACCTTTTTTTGTGCAGCATTAATATTAGGTCAAACATGTTCAGCAGAAACATCAATATGTTTAGTAGGTGCTATTCTAGGTTTCTTGATATATAATAAGTATCCTGCACAGGTATTTATGGGGGATTCAGGAGCTAACGTTATAGGATTTTTACTTTCTATAATAGCATTAGATGGAGCATTTAAACAAGCAACAGTAATGAGTTTGTTTTTACCTATATTTGCATTAGCTGTTCCTATTTTTGATAACATATTTGTTATTTTTAAGAGACTTTTTGATGGAAAACCTGTATATCAAGCAGATAGAAGCCAAATACATTTTAGACTTAAGTCTAAAGGTATGTCTACAAAGCAAGTTGTTAATTTTATTATTTTTATTAGTTTAATATTTAGTACAATTTCTATAGTATTATTAATTATAAAATAAATTATTTTAAGGAGGAATTTATAAATGGAAAAAGTAGAAAGTTTTGAATTAGATCATAGAAAAGTAAAGGCACCCTATGTGAGAAAATGTTGTGTGCTAGAAGGACCTAATGGAGACAAAGTAACTAAGTTTGATCTTAGATTTTTACAACCTAACAAGGAAGCATTTGGTACAGCAGCAATGCATGGACTTGAACATTTATTAGCTCATGAATTACGTAGTAGAATGGAAGGAATAATAGACTTTTCACCTATGGGATGTAGAACAGGATTCTATATAAGTATATTTGGAGATGTTGAACCTAGTGTAATGAAGGAAGCATTAGAAGCTTCATTAAAGCAAGTTTTAGTAGCAACAGAAATACCAGCTGCAAATGAGATACAATGTGGTAATTATAGAGATTTATCTCTTTTTGGTGCACAAGAATATGCAAAAGAGGTTTTAGAAAAAGGTTTTTCATTAAATATATACGGAGAATAAAATATGAATTTTAAGGGATTAAGTATTCCCAAGAAGGAAGTGCTTCGATATCTAGGTCATAAGAATCAAGAGATAAACGGGAATATTGATAGACTTATAGATGAAACTATAGAAGAAGCAAAAGAGTTAATTGCTCCTAAGAAAGTTGTTGCAAGATATAGAATAACAATAAAGGATACAGGAGTTTATTTAGATAATACTAATCTTGTCTTAACAGGAGAGGATATTAAAAATCATTTAAAGTACTCAAAGGATATATATATAATGGCTGTAACACTTGGAAGTGTGATTGAGAAAAAGATTGCGTATTATGAAAAGATAGATTTAACTAAAGCTATTATATTAGATTCATGTGCAACAACAGCAGTTGAGGAGTTTTGTGATTATATAGAAGAAGATATTAAGAAAATAGCAGAAAATGAAAATATGGGGATAACATTTAGATATAGTCCTGGATACGGTGATTTACCTATAGATATTCAAAAGGATTTTTTAGATACGCTTAATGCAACTAAGGTTATAGGTCTTACTGTATCTAGGCATAATCTTCTTATGCCTAGAAAGTCTGTAACTGCTATTATTGGATTAATACCAAAGGATAAAGAATTAAATAAAAGAACATGTGAAGTATGCAGTAATTATGAAAACTGCAAATTTAGAAAAGAGGGTGTAAGCTGTGGAAGTTAAAAAATATATAGAAGATAATATCCTTGTATTCGATGGAGCAATGGGGACAATGCTACAGAATAAAGGACTTAAGTTAGGTGAACACCCTGATGTATTAAACATTACAGAAAAAGAAAAAGTAATGGAAGTATATAGAGAATACATAGAAGCGGGAACTATGGTTATAACAACTAATACTTTTGGTGCTAATGAGTTAAAGTTAGAAGCATCAGGATATTCTGTTGAAGAAGTAATAGATGCTGGTATAAAACTTGCAAAGGAAGCAATAGGAGATAAAGATATATTAGTAGCTCAAGATATTGGACCTATAGGACAACTTTTACAACCTATGGGAACATTAAGCTTTGATGAAGCTTATGATATTTTTAAAAGACAAGTAGTTCAAGGTGAAAAATCAGGAGCAGATTTATTTATTGTTGAGACAATGACAGATCTATATGAAGTAAAAGCTGCAGTACTTGCTATTAAGGAGAACACTAATCTTCCTGTTTTTTGTACAATGTCATTTGAAGAAAACGGAAGAACATTTACTGGGTGTACTCCTGAGAGTATGGTACTTACATTAGAAGGATTAGGCGTTGATGCAGTTGGAGTTAATTGCTCTTTAGGACCTAAGGAATTAGAACCTATGGTTGAAAGAATAGTTAATGCAGCTAATATTCCTATAGTGGTTCAGCCTAATGCAGGATTGCCTAAGATATCATTTGGAGAAACTTATTATGATCTTACTGTAGGAGAATTTATAGGCTATATTAATAAGTTTATTGATATGGGGGTAAGTATAGTTGGAGGATGTTGTGGTACAACTCCAGAATTCACTAAAGCTCTTAGAGAAATAGCTGATTCTAAGAAAAGGGTGAAGAGAGAAAAAATATCCTATTCTGCTATATGTACACCATCAAAAGTTGTAAACATAGATAGTGTAAAGGTAGTAGGTGAAAGAATTAACCCTACAGGAAAGAAGAGATTTAAAGAAGCACTAAAAAATAATGATTTAGATTATATAATTAAGCAAGCTATAGAACAAGTAGAAGCTGGTGCTGATGTTCTTGATGTAAATGTAGGGTCACCTGATATAGATGAAAATGCAATGATGATAAAAGTGGTTAAAGAGATTCAAGGCATAACTGATACACCACTTCAAATAGATTCTTCTTATCCAGAAGTAATTGAAAGTGGATTGAGATACTATAATGGTAAGCCTATAGTTAATTCTGTAAATGGAGAAGATGAAGTATTAGATAGAATACTTCCTGTAGTAAAGAAATATGGAGCGAGTGTTGTAGGATTAACACTAGATAGTAGAGGTATACCACCTACTGCAGCTGAAAGATTTGCCATAGCACAGAAAATAGTAAATAGAGCAGCTGATTATGGAATAGATAAAAAAGATGTATTTATAGATTGCCTTGTTCTTACTGCATCAGCACAACAAGCAGAAGTACAAGAAACACTTAAGGCTCTTAGAAGAGTTAAAGAAGAGTTAGGAGTTAAGACATTATTGGGAGTATCTAATATTTCATTTGGACTTCCTTGTAGAGAAATAATAAATGAAACATTCTTGGCATTAGCATTAGCTAATGGATTAGATTTACCTATAATGAATCCTAATAGTACAGGAATGATGGATGTTATAAACGCTTATAGAGTTCTATATAATATAGATAAAGGCTCAGAGCACTATATTAATATGTATGGCAATATGACTATAGAACGTGGCTCAAGAACATCTAATGGTGGAGTAAGTGATAGCCTAGAGAAAACAGATGATATACAATATATAGTTTTAAAGGGATTAAAGGATGAAGCTGCAATTGCAACAGAGAAGTTATTAGAAACTAATGATGAGTTGACTGTTGTTAATGATTATCTTATACCAGCATTAGATGTTGTTGGAGAAAGATATGAGAAAGGAATAATATTCCTTCCACAATTAATTCAATCAGCAGAAACTGTACAGAAAGCTTTTGAAGTAATAAAAGCTAGACTATCACAAAATAGTGATAATAATATATCAAAAGGACAGATCGTATTAGCAACAGTAAAGGGAGATATTCACGATATAGGTAAAAATATAGTGAAAGTTATATTAGAAAACTATGGATATGATGTAATAGACTTAGGCAAAGATGTAGAAATAGATTTAGTTGTAGAAACAGCACTTAAATATAATGTTAAATTAGTAGGATTAAGTGCACTTATGACTACAACTATAAAGAGTATGGAAGAAACAATAAAAGCCTTAAGAGATAATGGATATAAAGGTGAAGTTGTTGTTGGTGGAGCAGTTTTAACACAAGAATATGCTGATATGATAGGGGCAGATTATTATGCTAATGATGCAAAAGAAACAGCAGAGATAGCTAAGAAAGTATTTAGTTAATATAATTTTATATAAATTATATTAGGATAAAAAATTATTGATGTACATAAATTATAGAATAAATAAGCTAGTTTATAATGCTGAATAGTTCTATAATTTGTGATATAATCAATAATTTTTTACTCTATAGGAAATTATAGTGTAGATAAGAAGTTTTAATGAGGTATTTAGTAAATATGGATAAGAAAATAAAAGAAGAGGAATTAGTTCTTAAAGATAAAAGAAGATTAATAGCAGAAGAGATAGATGAAAAGAAAGCAAATATAAATGATATAGATAAAAAAGTTAAGATATTAACAAAGGCTGCTAAGGGAAGTTATAGTGAAGAAAAAGAAACTACAGAGAAGATATATGATGTATTAGCAAAAGATATAGATTCAATGGAAGAAGCTATGAAAGCACCTTATTTTGGAAGGGTAGATTTTCGAGAATACAAAGGTAGAGAAGAAAAGATATATATAGGCAAAAAAGGTATAAGTAGTACCAAGGATGGAGATGAGATAGTAGTCGATTGGAGAGCACCAGTTGCTGATTTATATTATAGTGGAACAGGTGGAGATGCATATTATAAAGCACCAAGTGGAGTTATAAACGGTAAGCTAGATCTTAAGAGAAAGTTTATGTTTAAGGATGGTAAGATAGACCAGATATTTGATGAAGGCATAAATGAACTTATGATAAATGGAGAAGAAGGAACAGAGCTTGTAGATGAATTCTTAAAGGTTAATCTAGAAGAAAGTCGTGGAAAGAAGTTAAAAGAAGTAGTTGCTACTATTCAAAAAGAACAAAATGAGATAATAAGATGGCCTAAAAATCTTCCTATAATAGTTCAAGGTTCTGCTGGTTCAGGGAAGACAACAGTAGCTCTTCATAGATTAGCATATTTAATTTATAGATATGGAGATTCTATGAAAGGCAAGGACATATTAGTTTTAGCACCTAATAAATTATTTTTGGATTATATATCAGATATATTACCTAGCCTTGGAGCAACTGAAGTTAAACAAAGTACTTTTGAAGAACTAATATTATCTAAACTTAAATTAAAAGGAAAGATATATAATAAAGATGAAAAACTTAAAAATATAATGGAAGAAAAAGATGGAGATAAGAAGAAGCTATTAATAGAATCTAGTAGAATAAGAGGAACTATTGATTTTAAGGAGATGCTAGATAGATATGTAACATTAGTTGAAAGTAGTGCTATAAATATAGAAAGCATTAAAGTAGAAGGTGAGGTTCTATTTGATGCAAAGGAAATAACTAGGCTATATACAAAGGATTTAAAGTCTTATCCTATTAATAAAAGAAAAGATGAAATAAAAAGATATCTTAACCTAAAAATAAAAGAAAAATTACAATTGATTCTTCTAAAAATAGATAATGAATATGATAAAGCTATAAAGGACATAAAGATGAGTTCTCTTGAAGGAGAGGATAGAAGACTTAAGCTTGTAGCAGTATATGATGAGAGAGATGAAAAGAAAAATAAAATAAAAAATACAACTAAGAAAGTGTTTAATGATTATTTTAAGAATTGGAGAGGAATAAATTCAAGGGATATTTTATACAATTTTTATAATGATGATACTTTATTTAGCATAGTTACAGATGATAAGATATCAGATGAGCTATGGCAATATATGAAGGAAGAATTTATAAATAATTGTGAAAATGGAATAATTGATGAAGATGATCTCCCAAGTTTAGCATATATAAGGATACTATTAGAGGGAATAGAAGAAAAAGAGAAGTTCCAACATATAGTTGTGGATGAAGCACAAGATTACAGTCCTTTCCAAGTTTTAGTTGTTAATAATTTTGCAAAGGGAAATTCATTAACATTAGTTGGAGATTTAGCTCAAGGAATATATTATTATAAAGGATTAAAGACTTGGAATGATATAACTAGTGGATTATTTAATAATAAAGCTACTTATGTACAATTAACTCAAAGTTATCGTTCAACAGTAGAGATAATAGATTTTGCAGAAAAGACATTACAAGCTCAGAAGTTAGGATTAAAAGATGCAAAACCGGTATTAAGACATGGAGATAAACCAAAAGTAATAGAAATATTAGAAGATAAGGATTATATAGAAGAAATTGATAAGATTATAACTAAAATAAGAGATGAGGGAAAGAAATCAGTAGCATTAATATGCAAAGATATTGATAGAGCAACTGCAATATCGAAATTGCTTAAGAGAAAAAGCAAATATTCTTTTGATCTTATAAAAGGAAAAGAGAAATCTATAGAGCAGGAAAATGTTATAATACCATCATATTTAACAAAGGGCTTAGAATTTGATTGTTGCATTATAATTAATCCTACTGTAGAAGATTATGGAGAAAACATATTAGATGAGAGATTATTGTATGTAACATTGACTAGAGCATTACATTATGAATATATATTAATAAAGGATGAAATTACTACTTTAATATAAATAAAAATTTAAAACGAAATATTATTATATTTTTATACTTGAAGTTTAATATAATTATGATATATTATATATTGAATTAAAGGTTAGGGAGTGAAAAACATGCTAGATAATAATGAAGAAAAACAAATAATGTCATTTAAAGATGAAGATGGCAATAAGGTTGATTTTGAAGCAGTTGCAAGAATTTTCTTGGGGAAACAAGAATATCTATTACTAGCACCTTTAGATGAAGAGGATAGTGAAGATGTGTTTGCATTTAGAATAGATACAAAAGATGGAAAAGAAGAATATAATCTGGTAGAAGATGATAAAGAATTTCTAGAGGTAAAGAAAGAATATAAAAAGCTTTTATATTAATTTAATGTCTGGAGGTTATATATATGAATTATGAAAATATCTTAGATATTATGGAGGAAAATGGTTTATCAGATTGTGATGTAATTAAGAATTCGGATGATCATATTGTAGTTGAATTTTGTTATGATTTTGATAATGATGAGAAACAAGCAGCAAAATCTTATGCAAATGATGAAAGTGGAATGAATAGCGATAGTCCTGAATGGATGGAAGATTATTACGTCCCTTATCTATATGATGTTGCAAAGGACAATATACAAGAGATAATAGAAGATATATGCGACGAATATGATTTAGAGGCAGAGTTCAGAAAGATAGATAATGCTGATGATAGTGAATACATAAAGGCTCTAGTAGTATTTTGTACTGAAGAATGTGAGTCAGATATAGAGGAAATAATTAGCGATTTTGTGTAAAAATAATTGTTGAAAACCATTAGAAATGTGCTATAATAAAGTCATAAAAGATATTCCTGAGATGTTCGCGTAGCTTATTATGTTCAACCTACATAACATATAAGGGATTTGCAACATTGTTATGGCTGTCGGGCTTCAGTAATCCATT
Source organism: Clostridium sp. MSJ-8 (assembly GCF_018918325.1). GTDB lineage: Bacteria > Bacillota > Clostridia > Clostridiales > Clostridiaceae > Clostridium. The sequence continues at coordinate 21,418 of NZ_JAHLQH010000032.1, forward strand.
ACATGGCAGGAGAAGGCAAAAGTAACATGAGCTTAACCCACCTGCGAGGCGCAGGTCTGAGCAACTAAGCAGACGGCATGTTGGGGTATTTGATTAATGAATTGAAACCACTTAATCTTTGATTAAGTGGTTTTTAATTTTTAGGCAATTATATTTTGTTCATAGTTGTGGATAACTATCTTAGATATAGTGCATAACTAAATTCAAGGCATACAAACCTAAAGAGTAAAAAAGAAAAATAGTGATATGAAATGGGGATAAAATATGAAGATATGTGTATATGGAGCAGCTAGAGAAGAAATTAATGAAATATACAAAATAGAAGCGGAAGCTTTAGGAAGATTGATCGGTGAAAGAGGACATACATTAGTTTTTGGCGGTGGAAGATATGGAATGATGGGGGCAGTGGCTAGAGGTGTTAAGGAAAAATGTGGACACATAATAGGAGTTTCACCTGAATATATACAAGCTAAACAAAGTATTCTTGAAGATTGTGATGAAATTTTTTCTCCAGCTACGTTACAAGATAGGAAAAAGATGTTTGAAGATATAAGTGATGCTTTTATTATTCTTCCAGGTGGAATTGGAACATGTGATGAATTATTTGAAATTTTGGCACAGAAAAGTCTAGGACAAGTTAATAAAAAGGTATGTGTATTAAACATAAATGGATATTATAATAGAATAGATGAAATGCTAAAATATATGATGCATGAAGGATTTATAAAATCAGATATTAATGCTCTATATAAGATATTTAATAATATTGATGAGTTATTAGATTATGTGGAAAATTAATCAAGGCAGATTTATTTTCAATGCATATTATGAATAAATAGGCGAATATATGGTGATAATATAAAAAGAAAAATATCAATTTACTATTGATAAAAATACATATTAGATATTAAATAGTAATTGTTAACGATATAATGACATAAGAAGATTATGAATTTTCTGTAAGGGGGAAAGTTATGAAATTTATATTATCTATATTGAAGAAGTATAGAAAGGAATGTATAATTGCGCCATTATTTAAGATGCTAGAAGCTATATTTGAACTTTTTGTTCCTATTGTAGTTGCTTCTGTAATTGATAATGGGATAGCTTATAACAATAAGACTTATATAATTAAGATGGTTGTATTGCTTGTAGTTTTAGCTATAGTGGGATTAAGCTGTTCTATAACAGCACAGTATTTTGCAGCGAAAGCAGCTGTTAATACTGCAACTTCACTTAGAAGTAAATTATTTAAGCATATTCAATCATTGTCATTTACTGAATTAGATACATTAGGAATATCTACTTTAATTACTAGGATGACTAGTGATATTAATCAAGTACAGAATGGAATAAACATGGTTCTACGTTTATTTTTAAGATCTCCGTTTATAGTTTTTGGTTCAATGATTATGGCATTTACTATAGATTTTAAGGCTGCACTTATATTTTTATTTACAATACCTGTTTTAAGTATTGTAGTTTTTGGTATTATGAAGATAACAAGACCTTTATATAAGAAGTCTCAAACATCATTAGATAGAATATTAGGAATAACTAAAGAGAATTTATCTGGTGCAAGAGTAATTAGAGCTTTTAATAATGAAGATATAGAGAGACGAGATTTTTATAAAGCAAATGAAAATTTATCTTCAATACAAAAGTTAGCAGGAAAGATATCTGGGCTTATGAATCCACTTACATATATAATAATTAATGTAGCTATTATAATATTAGTATGGACAGGAGCAATAAGAGTAGATAATGGTATTCTAACTCAAGGTCAAGTTATAGCACTATATAATTATATGTCTCAAATATTAGTTGAATTAATTAAGCTTGCTAACTTAATAGTTAATGTAACTAAGGCAGTAGCATGTGCTAATAGACTTTCAGATGTATTTGAGATAAATAGTTCTATGAAGGAAGGAAATATAAATGAATTTTCTTCAGATTCTGAATATGAAGTAGAATTTAAAAATGTAAGTTTTAAGTATCAAGGTTCATCTGAAGATGCATTGACTAACATTAATTTTTCTGTTAAGAAAGGCGAAACAATTGGAGTAATAGGAGGAACAGGATCTGGTAAGTCTTCTTTGGTCAATCTTATTCCTAGGTATTATGATGTTACAGATGGAGAGATTTTAATAGATGGACGTAATGTTAAAGAATATACATTTTCAGCAATGCAGAAAAAGGTTTCTATAGTATTTCAGAAGGCACAGTTATTTAAAGGAACAATAAAAAGTAATTTATTAATTGCTAATGGAGAAGCAAGCGAAGCTGAAATCAAAAATGCTATTGATATATCTCAATCTACAGAGTTTATAGAGAATAAGGACAAAAAGATTAATTCTGAAGTAGAACAAGAAGGTAAGAATTTATCAGGAGGTCAGAAGCAAAGACTTACTATTGCTAGAGCATTAGTTAAAAATTCAGATATATTAATTTTAGATGATAGTGCTTCAGCACTTGATTATGCTACAGATGCAAAGCTTAGAAAAGCTCTTGCAAATATGAAAAATTCACCTACAGTCTTTATAGTATCACAAAGAACAGCATCTATTATGCATGCAGATAAAATTATAGTTCTTGATGATGGTAAGGTAGTAGGTATAGGCAATCATAGAGAATTACTCGATAGATGTGAAGTATATAGAGAGATATATGATTCACAATTTAAAAAGGAGGGGGATAACTAATGAAAGATAAAACAATAAAAAAATTAATGAGTAGACTAAAGAAATATAAGGCACTTATTATATTTTCGCTTATTTTTGCTTTAGTAACAGTTATTCTTACATTATATCTTCCAATAATTATTGGAGAAGCAATTGATTGTATAGTGTCTAAAGGAAATGTTGACTATGATAAGATAATAACATTATTAATAAGAATAGGCATTGTGATAGCTATTACAGCAGTAGTACAGTGGGCTATGAATATATGTAATAACAAAATTACTTTTAATATAACTCGAGATATTAGAAATGAAGCTATTAATAAGATTGAAACTGTTCCTCTTAAATTTATTGATGCACATTCTCATGGAGATATAGCAAGTAGAGTTATTGCCGATGTTGATCAATTAGCTGATGGACTACTTATGGGATTTACTCAATTTTTCACAGGAATAATTACTATTTTAGGTACACTTATATTCATGTTTTCCATTAATGTATGGATAGCATTATTAGTTGTATGCTTGACACCATTGTCATTATTAATAGCAAAATATATAGCAAGCCATACTTATTCAATGTTTAAAGTGCAATCAGAGATAAGAGGAGAAGAAACTTCATACATTAATGAGATTTTAGGTGGAGAAAAGGTTGTTAAATCATTTGGTTATGAAGATAAAGCTATTGAAACATTTGATGAAGTAAATGATAGATTGAAGCATGCATCATTAAAAGCATTATTTTATTCATCAATAACAAATCCAGCAACTAGATTTGTTAATAGTCTTGTTTATGCAGGTGTAATACTTATAGGATCATTTTCTGTTATATCTGGAGGATTATCAATAGGACTTCTTACTTGTTTCTTGAGTTATGCAACTCAATATACAAAGCCTTTTAATGAAATTTCAGGGGTTATTACTGAACTTCAAAATGCTTTTGCATGTGCTGCAAGAATATTTGAACTTATAGAAGAGCCTTCAGAGGTTGAAGATAGTGATGATGCAATATCTATTACAGATGTTCAAGGTAATGTTGAATTAAAAAATGTAAGTTTTTCTTATGTAAGTGATAAAAAACTTATAGAAAATTTTAATATCAATGTAAAACCAGGAGAGAGAGTAGCAATAGTAGGTCCTACAGGATGTGGAAAAACAACAGTAATTAATTTATTAATGCGTTTCTATGATGTAAATAGTGGAGATATATATGTTGATGGAAATAAAATCAAAAACATTACTAGAAAAAGTTTAAGAAAATCATATGGAATGGTATTACAGGATACATGGCTTAAGTCTGGAACAATAAGAGAAAATATTATTATGGGAAAGATGGATGCAACAGAAGAGGAGATTATAAATGCATGTAAGGAAGCACATTCATATGAATTTATAAGAAGAATGCCTAAAGGATTAGATACATATATTACAGAAGATGGAGGCGGATTGTCTCAAGGACAAAAACAATTGTTGTGTATTACAAGGGTAATGCTTACATTACCACCAATGCTTATATTAGATGAAGCAACATCTTCAATAGACACAAGAACAGAAATGAAGATACAAAATGCTTTTGCTAAGATTATGAAAGGCCGAACTAGTTTTATTGTAGCACATAGATTATCAACTATTCAGAGTGCAGATATAATATTAGTAATGAAAGATGGTAAAATAATAGAACAAGGTAATCATGAAGAATTGATTAAACAAAATGGATTTTATGCTAATTTGTATAATAGTCAATTTGAAAATATATCATAAAGATACGCTGTATAGGACGATAAATTCTATACAGCTATTTTTCTATAGAAAATTATAATTAAAGGTTCTTCAATTAGCGTTTTATAGAAAATATATTTAAAATGTATATTGTGATAATAATATGTGTGATATAGTATAAAAAAGAAATAGATTTAGAGATGTGTAAATAAGTTAATTGTATAAGATAAATAGTAAGAGAAAGGAAGTGGAACAAAAATGAGTATTAATTATAAAGTGAGAAAAAAATTTGAAGAAGCAAAGTATCTATCAGTAGAGAATGCTGAGAGGTATAGAGTAATTCTAAGATTAGCATATGAAGAATATGAACAGATGAAGTTTTGGTTTTATAAAGAAGATATATATGAATTAATAACAAATATAGAAGGATTTGAGGAATATACACTAGATAATTTGAAACAAGATTTAGATTCTCTAGAAGAATGGGGGAATCTTATTACAGTTCAAGATGCAAGCAGAGTAAAGACACTAGAAGAATTTAAAAATAGAAGATATAAGTATCAGATTTCTTCTAATACAATAGAGCTTGAGAGAACTTTAATTGCAATTGAGAATATAAATGAAACTTCTAGGGGGTCTTTAGAAATATCACTTATTGAGAACTTCAGAGATAAGTTATTGTGTATTAAAGAAATAGATATGCAAGATAATCAAAAGGTATATTCATGGTGGATGAATTTAAGTGAAGAATTTAGAAGATTAAATGAGAATTATAAAGATTATATTAGTAAGTTCTATTCTCCTAAAACGGAGGTTATACTAAAAACTACGGAGTTTCTATTATTCAAAGAGAATTTTATAAGATATTTAAGGCAATTTGTAAAAGGATTGCAGACATATGTTCCCTATATAAAAGAGATATTTGAAAAGATGGATGAACAGATAATTGTGCAATTAATTAACAATGTTATTGAATATGAGAAAAAGATAAATAATATAGATTCTTCATCATATGATGAAGAAAATGAATTCCGCATTATGTATGGAATGTATGATAATATGAAAAATTGGTTTATAGGCACTAATAAAAAAGAAGCTATGATAGATAGTTTATTAGAGAATACTAATGAGATTATTAGAAAAATTACTACTTATGCGCTACAGATAATTGAGATGAATTCTCTAGGCGGAAATAGAAAAGAAGAATATAAAACAATAATTAATTTATTTAACAAATGTGAAGATATAGATGAAGCTCATAAGTTATCTTCAGTTGTATTTGGAGTACTTAACTCTAGACATATAGTATGTAATATTGATAGAGAAACTGAAAGTATTAATAGTAGTATATTTGAAGAAAAACCAACTAAGGTTATTGTAAAGCCAAGAAATAGATATAGAGAAAAAACTGCTAGCAGATCTCCTATAAGGGATAAGTCGGCAGAAAAAGAAAAAATAAGAAAAGAGATATTAAAGAAAAGAGAAAGAGAACAAGAACTTTTAGAAAGTAGAATAAAAGATAATAAGCTTGTATTTGCAAGTCTACAAGATATATCTAGAGAAGAGAGAAATATATTTTTAAAATGGTTGTCTGTAGGATTAAATAGTAATGGTGCATGGACAAAAAATGAATATGGAAGATATTATAAAGTGGATATAACTAATAAGGATAAAAATATAGTTATAAGTTGTCAAGATGGTGATTTTATTATGCCAGAATACGAGTTGATTTTTAAGGAGAAATAAGAATTGAAATTTGATGATTTGTTAGAAAATTATATTATACTAAAAGATAATGATAGAGAGTTTTATTACGATATAAAAGATAATATAGATAATTATAGTGAATTTATAAATGAGATATTAGCTTATGATGTGATTATCAAAGATGACTTTATTAAATTAGAAAAGATTCCTGCAATACCAGAGTCTTGGATGGGGATTACTGATTTTAAAACTAAAAAAGAATACATATTTTTTATGCTTTTATTAATGTTTTTAGAGGAAAAAAATAAAGAAGATCAATTTGTTTTATCAAATATTACAGAATACATAATGAATTATTATCCTGATGAAAAGATAGAATGGACTAATTTTACTAATAGAAAATCTTTGATTAATGTTCTTAAGTTTTCTCTCAAAATAGGAATAATGAGAAAGAATGATGGAGAAGAGGAGGATTTTTCTAGGAGTGAGTATGTAGAGGTATTATATGAATCTACAGGTATATCTAGATATATAGTTAGAAGGTTTAACTATTCCATAGAAGATGTTGAAGATTATAGAGATCTTATTAATAATGTTTGGGATGGAATAAATGAAGATAAAGGTAGCGTAAGAAAAAGTAGAGTATTTAGGAGACTTACATTATCTCCTATAGTCTATAAAGATGATGGAAATGAGAGTGATTATGATTATATCAAGAAAAATAGGAGTTATATAGCTAATATTTTTGAAAAATATTTAGGTTGGACAGTTCATTTTCACAAGAATGCTGCTCTAGCAGTTCTAGAATCTCAGAGTACATTAAGAGATACTTTCCCTAACCAAAAAGGTGAAGCTTCTATAACACTTTTTGTTAATAGAGAAATATTGAAAAGGGTACAAGAAGGAAATCTTAAACCTAAGGAAAATGACATAATAATTTTAGATGAATCAGAATTTGATAATATTTTAATTAAGGTTAGAGAAGAGGAAGGACATGGATTTGCTAAGATTTATAGAGAGGCAAGTACAGAGAGATATATTTTAGATATAAAAAAATACATGGAATCATATTCTTTCATTAAAAGAGAAGAAGGAATAATTAAACTTATGCCATTAATAGGAAAAATAATAGGAGAATATCCAAAAGATTATAAGGGAGATGAAAGGTAAGTGGATAGATGGGTAGCAAATAAATTTGGATTAATAAATTTTTGGAAATATGATGAACAAGAATTTAAGTTATCTAATGGAAAAATAATATTTAGAGGAAGCAATGGAAGTGGAAAATCAGTAACTACTCAAAGCTTTATTCCTTTATTATTAGATGGAGATAAAAGTCCTAGTAGACTTGATCCATTTGGATCAACAGCTAGAAAGATAGAGAATTATGTATTAGTTGATGAAAAAGAAGATGATAGAATATCTTATTTATATATGGAGTTTCACAAACCAAGTACTGATAATTATATAACAATAGGAATGGGGCTTAGAGGGAGAAGAGGTAAAAAATTAGAATCTTGGTATTTTATATTGAAAGATGGAAGAAGAATAAATAAGGAGTTGTTTTTATATAAGAATACAGGGGCAAAGTTTTCTTTAACTTCCAAACAACTTGAGATTGCTTTAGGAGAAGGAAATGTATATACTACTAGTCAAAAGGAGTATATGGCAAAGGTAAATGAAAATTTATTTGGCTATTCTGATATTGATAGTTATAAGGATTTATTAAAGCTATTGATTCAGATAAGGAGTCCTAAGTTATCTAAAGATTTTAAACCAACTGTAATATATGAAATATTAAAGGAATCATTAAATACATTGTCAGAAGATGATTTAAGAGCAATGGCAGAAGCAATGGATAATATGGATAGCTTAAATATGAAGCTTGAAGAATTAAAAAAGAGTAGAGAAGCTTGTGAAAAAATAATAGAAGTATTAAATAGATATAATGTGGAAAAGCTATATAATAAGGCTATTAATTATAACAAAGAGCTTAAAAAAGTTAATAATATAGATAAACAACTAGAATTAAATAAACAAGAACTAGAGAATATTATTGTAGAAGTTAATGAAGATAAACTAAAGCTGAAGGAGTTAGAGAATATATTAGAACAAGCGAAGATAAAAGAAACCTCATTAAAAGGTAGTAAAGAGTATGCCTTAAGTGATGAAATAACTAAGCTTGAGCATAAACTATACGATTTGCAACAAGAACTTCAACTAAAAGAAAGAAGATACAATAATAAATATAATGATTATCTTTATAAAAAAGATAAAAAGAAACAAATAGAAGATAAAATATATAGAATAAATAATAAGTTAAAAGAAAAACTAGATGATGAAAAATATTACAGAGAAGGTATATATTTTAACCATAAAGAAGATATTTATGGAATAATAAATGAGGAATATGTAGATAAGATTGATAATTTAATTATATATTTAGAAGAATACTCAAAGTTAATTGATAATATATACAATAAGATAGTTCAATATGAACAAAAGAAAAAAGAATTAAATGATATAGAAGAAAATAAGAATAAACAAGAAAGTAAAGTAGAAGGCATCAAAAATAATTTAAATGAAGCAAAGGAATATTTAACTACAGTTAAGAGCGAATATATTGATAGCTTAAATTCATACATATATTCCCTAAAAGAATTAAAAATAAAAAGAGAAGATATACTAGATATACACAAGAGAGTAAATGGAATATATGATAAGAATCAAAAAGATGTTATAAGAAATAAGATAACAGATATATATAGAAATATATCTAATGAACTTGAGATAGATAATATAAAGATACAAAATGCTATAAATCTTATTGATGAAGAGATAGAGATTAAGAAGAAATGTATAGAAGAATTATCTTCTAAAAAGCAAATAATAGAGGATAGTAATGAGTTATCTAAAGTAAAGAATATATTAGATACATATGATATTCCATATATAGATTTTTATAAATCGATTGATTTTAATGAAGATGTGGATGATTTAGAGAAGAATATTATAGAAGGACATTTACTTAATATGGGAATAATAGATTCACTTATCATTCCTCATAAGTATAAAGAGGAAGTGTGCAATTTATTAAATAATAAGACTTACAAGATAATATTTTCTAATATTCCTGAAGAGGTAGATAATATATGTAAATATTTTAGATTGGAAGAAAATGAATTTAATAAAACTTATAAAGAAGATACTCTAAATGTATTAAAGGCTATAGGACATTATGATGCTTATGTTACATCAGAAAATAGCACTCAAATTATTAAGAACAAAGGTTATAATATAGGTATTCTACAAGGTAATACTGAAGATACTTATATATCAAAATATATTGGTATAGAATCTAGAGAAAATTATAGAAGAGTTCAAATTCAAAGTTTTGAGAAATATATATATGAATTACAAATTCAAAAAGAAGAAAAAAATAAAGAGATATTATCATTAGAAAACAGAAAGGCTATATTATTAAAAGAAAAAGAAGAATTTCCTGATATATCAGATATTATGGAAAGTATTAAAATAATAGACCAAAAAGAAGAAGAATTAGATAGAGAAGAGAAGGAATTAAACTTTATAGAAGGTAAATTTGTTCAAATTAACAGAGAGAAACAAGAGATAAATAAACAGATTTTTGATGCATCTCAGTCTATAAATATACCTAAGGAAAAACATATATATGAAGAGGTTAAAGAAGGAATATCTGATTATAGGAAGACTTTATATAGCATTAAGGAATATTCAAATGAAATATTTAGTGAAAATAAACAAAAACAATATATATGTGAAACTATAAAATCAATTGAAAGTGATATTGATGAGTTATCTTATGAGGTTGATAAACAAAAAAACTCAATTGAAAAAATAAATAACCATATAAAAGGGTTAAATGAGGCAATTAAAGCTTATAACATTGGAAAACTAAAAGAAGAATATAGAAAGGTAACTGAGATAATAGAAAAGAGTCCATTAGAAATTCAACATATATCTAAGCAGTTAGGTAATAAGGAAGCAAATGTAGAAAATAAAAAGGCTGCAATAATTAAGTTAGAAGATGATTTAAATAATGAAAAGAATAAACTAAGGATTTATGAATTAATGTTAAAGGATGAATTATCTTTGCAGTACATAGATGAAATAAAATCCTATGATATTAATAAATCTGTTAAATGGGTTATAAAATATTATGAAGAGAAAGCAATTAAAAATGAAAATATTTTAGAAAAATTATTTAATACATTTAATATGTATAAAGGCAGTCTTATAGATTATCATCCAAAACCAATAGAAATATTTAACCAATATGATCGAGAAGAGGATGATGAGATAAATGAAATTCTAAAAGAAGGAATTAGAACAGATATAGTTGTTAAATTTCAGAAAAAAAACATAAGTATATATGTACTTAAGGAATATATTGAAGGAACGTTAGAAGAACAGAATATGCTTATAAATGCGAAGGAAAGGGAAGTGTTTGAAGATACGCTTATAAACACTCTTAGTACTAAAATTATAGCCAAAATAGTAAGAGCTCAGAAATGGGTTAAAGATATAGATAAGCTTATGAGTAACATGAATACATCTAGTGGATTTAAATTATTTTTAGAGTGGAAACCTAAGAAATCAGATAGTGAAACTGAGCTAGATATAAAAGAGCTTATGGATATATTACAAAAACCTCACTTTATGTCTGAGGATAAGAGAAATAAAGTTTCAGAACATTTTAAGGAAAAACTAAAAAAACAAAAAAGAATACTTAATGAAGATGGAACAAGAAAAAATTATCAAACAATAATAAAAGAAGTATTAGATTATAGAGAATGGTTTGAGTTTAAGCTTAAATTTATAAAAGGAGATAAAGATAAAAAGGAATTAACTAATAATCAATTCTTTGTTTTGTCAGGAGGAGAGAAAGCAATGGCTATGTATATTCCATTATTTGCAGCAGTAAATGCTAGATACAATGCAGCTGACAAAAAAGATTCTCCTAGAATAATTGCATTAGATGAAGCATTTGCAGGCGTTGATGAAAATAATATAAGTTCTATGTTTGATCTTATAGAAAGTTTAAATTTAGATTATGTACTTAATTCACAGGTATTATGGGGAACATATGAGAGTGTTAAGCAATTATCAATATACGAATTGATAAAAGAAGGTGAAGATATAATAATTCCTATAAGATATACATGGAATGGAAAGATAAAAGAGATGGGGATGTAGGGGAAGTGAGAGAAGCACTAGATTTTATCGAAAATAATAGAATATACAAGAATATATTTAAGAGCATATATAATAAATATAAGAAGTATGGAAAGATAACTGGAAGTTTTAGTATATATCCTAAGAATGATGAGGATGTAAAAGTGCTAATGAATTTTGACATAAGTGTTATAACAGATAGAAAGGCTACAATAAGATCTAAAGTTGTACAAGAATTATTTGAAAATAAATTTAAAAATATTGATTTTTTAGAGCTGTTAGAGGAAGTTGTAGGTAAAGAATTAATTACTAACAAAGAAGTTAAAGAAAATGAAACTAACAAACTTAAAAATTTTTATGGAGAAGTTATAAAAGAATCAGATGAAGGATATGGAAAACGATGGTTTATTTATGTTGTTTCAGAAAAGTCAAAAGGTTATTCAATAATAAAAAAGCGTTATAACGATAAAAGTGAATCAACAAATAAATTAAAGTTACAACTTATATATATTAACAATTGTTTAAGTAACTTACCATATATAAAGGGGGGAAAGGAAAATATATCAGTTTTTTCAGCCCAATTAACAAAAAATCCTCATTTTTTGGATTATGATAAGTTTACAGGTAAGTTGTTTATTTATGGTTTGCAATTTATAACAAGATTAGAAATAGATATTTCTAGAGTTGTAAATATAAATGAACTATATTATAAGGTAGGAATATTAAAAGATGAAATATCTAATCATTCTACAATATACAATATAGATTGCTATGATTATAATAATATGTTTATAGAACATATAAATGAATTTTTTAAGTGGGGAGAAACTTTAGAACTTTCTATAAGAAATATTCTTAAGATAGAGTATTTTATTGCAAAAAGAAGTATTATATATATTTTTGAGAATCCAGCAGTATTTAATGAAGTACAGAAGAGGACTATAAAGGATGATGTTTCATTAATGTGTACTAGTGGACAGATTAATTTATCTTCATATTTAATATTGGATAAGATAAAAGATATACAGAAGATATATTATGCTGGTGATTTCGATCCGGAAGGTTTGATTATAGCAGATAAAATCGCAGATAGGTATGGAGATAAAGTGGAATTTTTATTTTATGATGTAGATACGTTTAATGAGATAATATCATCAAAAAAAATAGATGAGAAAAGAATAAGTATGTTGAATAACATAAAAAGTCCTAAATTAAAAAAAATTACAGATGCAATAAGAGAAAAGAAACTAGCTGCTTATCAAGAATTATTGATAGATAAATATGTTAACTATATAGAAAATAATTAAAAAATTAATGTTTTTTGAAAGAAAGTGATTCTTTAATATTATGATAAAAATGAGGTTATCGCACTAAAAAATAGTGCGATACTTTTTCTTTATGTAAACGTATTGAATAAAAAGAAAAAAATTGGTAGAATATAAAATATGAAATATGTGAATTTTTTGTGATTTAATTGTAAATATTATATTGGGTAATATTATTTATTTTCTTATATTTTTGTAAGAAAGTATAATATTAAAATATTTATTTAAATTATAAGGGGGAAATAATATGAAAGGAAAAAGAAAACTTTTAGTTAGTATATTATTATCAATAATAATACTAACAGGATCTTTTCTTGCTACATCTTTAGTTGCTAATGCTGCTTCTAATAGCAATATTATTGTTCACTTCTATACAGAAGATTGGAAGAGTCCAAGAGTATATTATTGGAATGCTCATCCAACTAATATAGAAACTACTTGGCCAGGTAAAAAGATGACTAGTGAAGGCAGCAATTGGTTTACTTATACTTTTGAAGGCAAGACTAAGATTAATTTGATTTTTAATAATGGAGGTTCTAATCAAACTCCTGATTTAGAAGGAATTAAAGCAGGCGAATGGTGGTATAAGAATGGTCAATGGACAAGTTATGATCCTGATGATAGACCACAAACTTCAGGAGACTTCAGAGATGAAACAATATATTTTGTTATAACTACAAGATTCTATGATGGTGATGAGAGTAATAATGTTCATTGTTGGGATGACAAGAAGGCAGGAAATACTGATTCAGATCCAGCATGGAGAGGAGACTTTAAAGGTCTTATACAGAAATTAGATTATATCAAGGCTATGGGATTCTCAGCAATATGGATAACTCCTGTAGTAGAAAATATGAGTTATTATGATTATCATGGATATCATGCAATTAATTTTGCAAAGGTAGATAGTAGATACGAATCAAAAGATTGTACTTATCAAGACCTAATAAATGCATGTCATGAAAAAGGAATAAAACTTATACAAGATATAGTACTTAATCATACATCTAATAATGGAGAAGAAAATATATTCCCATTAGTAAGTAAACAAGAAGGAAAAGAAGATACAGCAGAAAATGTTGTTAGAGCATCTAATAGTTTATTAGATTCAAGTTATGATTCATTAAACTCTGCTGGAAAGCATGATGCTAGATATGCATTAATGAAGAATTTAACTACTAATAATGGAATATATCATAATTCTTCAATAAATTATGAAGGCTTTACAGTAACTACAGGACAATTTGCAGATGATTGCGTTGATTTAAATACAGAAAATCCAACAGTTTATAATTATTTAATTAATTGCTACAACAGATATATAGATATGGGTGTAGATGCATTTAGAATTGATACTGTTAAGCATATTTCAAGATTGACATTTAATAAAACATTCTTACCAGCATTTAAGGCAAGAGGTGGAAAAGACTTCTTTATGTTTGGTGAATGTGCAGCTAGAGTACATGAGATATGGAATAAAGGAGTACCAGGAGTATCATCACAATTCTTTACATGGAAGGAAGATAAAGAATATCCATGGAGTGATAATCCAAATGATTATGAATTAAATTGTAAGAGTACAGAGCTAGAATTTAATGATAATTCAAGTGTAGAATCTCAGAGAACTTCTGATAATGCATTCTTAAAAGGTAATGAATATCATACTCCAGATTATTCTCAAAATTCAGGCCTTGCAATGATAGATTTTACAATGCACTGGAATTTTGATAACGCAAATAATGCATATGGAAAAGCTCTAGAAGAAGACAGGTACTATAATGATTCAACTTGGAATGTAGTATATGTTGATTCACATGATTATGGTCCAGATAGTAAGATAAGATACAATGGTGGAACAACAGCTTGGGCTGAAAATTTAGATTTAATGTTCTCATTTAGAGGTATACCTTGCGTATATTATGGATCAGAAATTGAATTTAAATCAGGACAACCTATAGATGAAGGAAATCAAATAGCATTAAAAGATAGTGGTAGAGCATATTATGGAGATAATATAGAAGGTTCAGTTGTAACAACAGATTATGGTGTATATAGTAATGCAACAGGACAAATGGCAACAACATTAAATAGTCCTTTATCAAAGCATATACAAAGATTAAATCAAATAAGAAGAGCAATTCCTGCACTTAGAAAAGGACAATATTCAACAGAAGGATGTAATGGTAATATGGCATTCAAGAGACGTTTTACAGGAAATGATTCATTAACAGGAAAAGATGTAGATAGCTTTGTATGTGTGGCTATATCAGGACAAGCAACATTTACAGGAATTCCAAATGGAACTTATGTAGATGCAATTACAGGCAATAAAGTAACAGTAGGAAATGGAACATTAACTACAGATTCTATAGGACAAGCTAATATGAGAGTATATGTGTTGCAAAACTCTTCAACTCAAACTGGAAAGATAGGTTCTGTAGATTCTCAATTCTTAAAATAATATAATAGAAAATACCTTTAGGGAAAGTTTCCTTAAGGGTATTTTTTAGTTAAATAAAGAATGTTAAAATCGCCATAATTCATATATAATTCTTTATTCTTAAATTTGTTCTAAAAAATGTATGTAAACGTATTGAAATTTATTGATAAATCGAGTAGAATAATTTATATAAAGTATTAATTATTTATTACTTTTTTATGAATTACAAACTAATACAATTGATATAGTGTTTTGACTATACTTGTAAACGTTATTTTGATTAATATTATTTATTTTCTAATGTTCATTGTAGTTTCTATATTACATAAGGGGGAATAAAGGAAAATAATATATTAAAATATTTTTTAAAATTATCAAGGGGGAAATATGAAGAAGAAAAGAAAACTATTAATTAGTATCTTAATGGCTGTTGTATTACTATGTGGATCTTTTCTTGCAACATCTTTAGTTGCTAATGCAGCTTCTGATAGTAATATTATTGTTCACTTCTATACAGAAGATTGGAAGAGCCCAAGAGTATATTATTGGAACGCACATCCTACTAATATAGAAACTACTTGGCCAGGCAAGAAGATGACTAGTGAAGGTGACAATTGGTTCACTTACACTTTTGAAGGCAAGACTAAGATTAATCTTATTTTTAATGATGGTGGTTCAAATCAAACTCCTGATTTAGAAGGAATCAAATCAGGCGAATGGTGGTATAAAGACGGTAAATGGACATCTAAGAACCCTGATTATCATACAAATTATGAGAGATCTGGAGATTTTAGAGATGAAACTATTTACTTCCTTATAACTACAAGATTCTATGATGGTGATGAAAGCAATAACTATCGTTGTTCAGAAGATAAAAAGGCACAAAACCCTGATTACGATCCATCATGGAGAGGAGATTTTAAAGGACTTATAGAAAAACTTGATTATATCAAGGCACAAGGATTCTCAGCTATATGGATAACTCCGGTAGTAGAGAATAGAAGTGGGTATGATTATCATGGATATCATGCATATAATTTCACTAAAGTTGATTCTAGATACGAATCAGATGGTGTAACTTATCAAGATTTAATAGATGCATGTCATGAAAAAGGAATAAAAGTAATTCAAGACGTTGTATTCAATCATACTTGTAACTGGGGAGAAGAAAACTTACTACAAAGAAATAGTGATGTATATGCAGAGAGAAACCAAGTTGTTATGAATGGTAAAGAAGACACAGAAAATATCTATCACCATAATGGATTCTGTGGCGGTGGTGACTGGGATAACTATTCAGCACAAAATAAAACAATTGCAGATGACTGTTTCGATTTAGAAACAGAAAATCCAAAGGTATACAATTATCTAGTTGATGCTTATAAGAACTACATTAATATGGGTGTTGATGGATTTAGAGTTGATACTGTTAAACATATTAATAGATTAACATTAAATACTGCTATATTACCAGAATTACAAAAGACTGGTGGAGATAGTTTCTATATGTTTGGTGAAGTATGTACTAAGGGTCATGATGTATGGTATCGTGATCAACCAGGAATATCTACATGTTTCTATACTTGGGATGATGATGATTCTTGGAAGAGTAAATGGAGTGATACTGATTTAGCAACTAATGAAGCATTAGTTGAATCACATTATGTAGCACATTCTAATATGTCAAACCAACCAACTAGTGATAATGCATTCTTAAAGGGAAATGAATATCATACTCCAGATTATTCAAAGAAATCTGATATGGGTGTAATTGACTTTCAAATGCATTGGAGTTTTATAAATGCTAAAGGTGCATTTGATACTGCTAAGGGAGAAGATAAATACTTCAATGATTCTACATGGAATGTAGTATATGTTGATTCACACGACTATGCTCCAGATGAATGCCAAAAATTAAGATACAATGGTGGAACAACTGCATGGGCAGAAAACTTTGATTTAATGTATACATTCCGTGGAATTCCATGTGTATACTATGGAAGTGAAATAGAGTTTAAAGCTGGAAAGCAAATAGATGTTGGACCAAATGATAAGCTTGAAAATACAGGTAGAGCATACTTTGGAGATAATATAGAAGGTTCAGTTGTAACAACAGATTATGGTGTATACACTAATGCAACAGGACAAATGGCAGAAACATTAAATAGTCCGCTATCAAAACAACTACAAAGATTAAGTCAAATAAGAAGAGCAATTCCTGCACTTAGAAAAGGACAATATTCAACAGAAGGATGTAATGGAAATATAGCATTCAAGAGACGTTTCACAGGAAATGATTCATTAACTGGAAAAGACGTAGATAGCTTTGTATGTGTAGCAATATCAGGACAAGCAACATTTACAGGAATTCCAAACGGAACTTATGTAGATGCAATTACAGGAAATAAAGTAACAGTAGGAAATGGAACATTAACTACAGATTCTATCGGACAAGCTAATATGAGAGTATATGTATTACAAAACTCTTCAACTCAAACTGGAAAGATAGGACAAGATACTGATTACTTAAAATAATATAATAAAAAAATGCCTTTAAGGAGTATTCCTTAAGGGCGTTTTTTTACTTATATAGGAAATTATATTTTGTTTATAGTTGCGAATAAGCATTTAAAATCTATAGAGCTAAAAAGTAGATGTACTTAAAAGCACATCAGAATAAATTAATAATTAAATATAATAAGGTTACTAAAAATAATGATATTATATTATAATTTTATTTTGTAAAAAAATGAGATATATTTACATAGAAAAGGTTTACAGTATTTGACAAACAATTACAAAAAAAGTATTATGTAGTTGAAAGGATAAAAATGTAAGAGGATTATAAAGAAAATGACTACAAAAATAGAATGTATTTTGTAAGCGTTTTTAAATGATTAAACTTACGCAAAAAATTAAGGGGGAATATTATTAATGAAAAAAAATCAAAATGTACTAAAAGCTATAATAAGCGTATTAGTTTCATTAGCGATTTTTGTAAACCTTACACTAAGCATAGGAATTACAGTAAGTGCGGACGAAGTTAATAGTAGTACAAAAGAACAAAAAACAAATGAAGAAAAAGTGGTTAGTAAAGTAACTAATCCAGATCAAGAAAATATAAAAGAATCTAATGGCGAAAAATATGTAAATAATAGTATATTAATTTTCTTTAAAGAAGATATTAAAGAAGAAAATGTTGATTCTGTAGTGAAATCAATAAATGGTACTGTTGTTGGACAAGTTTCAGAATTAAATGAATATCAAGTAGAAGTTAAAGAAAGCACATTAGATGAATTAAATAAGATGACAGAAGATGTTATGAATAACTATAGTGAATATGTTGATTATGCATGTGTAGATTCAATATCAGAAAGTGCATCAATAGAACCTAATGATCCATGGGGAGGAGATAATGAATGGAATTCAGAACAACCTTATGGTAATAACTGGGGAATGGAAGCTATACAAGCACAAGAAGCATGGCAATACAATAACATATTTGATGAATCTGTAAATAAGGTTAATGTAGGAGTAGTTGATGGAGGTTTTGATACAACAGTAGAAGATTTTCCGGATGATTATGTAAAGTATACAGATAGTGGTGTAAATTTACCTTATGATCATGGAACATTTGTAACTGGAATTATTGCTGCAAAGGCAAATAATAACAAAGGTGTTACAGGACTTGTATGGAATCCAGGAAAAATTTATTTAGCATCAGTAGCTTCTGATTCTTATGGATATTTAACATTAAGTGGATTATCTAAAGGATTAGTAGATGTAATTGATAATGGAGCAAATGTTATTAACTGTTCATTTGGTGGTGGTAATTCAAATGATAGTAGAGTAGCAGCTATATTAATGGCAAGAATGTTAAAAAAGGGACATGACTTTGTTATAGTTCAAGCATCAGGAAATAGCTCTGCAGATGCAGATTATTCATATTGGTTTGCTGGAATAGGTGATACAGAATTAGAAATAGCAAGTAAATTATATGATGTAAATGAAGGCGATATAAAAGATAGAATAATAGTAGTAGGTGCAGCAGAATTACAACAAGATGGTTCATATATGCAAGCTGAATATTCTAATGGTGGAAAAAAGGTAAATATATGTGCACCAGGTTCAGCTATATATTCTCAAGCAGCTCAAAATAATTATTATTCAGCAAATGGTACTTCATTTGCAGCACCACATGTAGCAGGTATTGTAGAATTAACATGGAGAGCTAATCCTAAACTTACAGGTGCAGAAGTAAGAGATATAGTTTGTGATTATAATAATACTATTTATGATGTAGTAGATAATCCAAGTTCTTATTATACAACTGGAGACTATAGAATGGCTAATGCCAAGTTATCAGTAGAATCTGCATTAAAAACTAGAGATGATTTGGTTACTATATATTATAATAGTGATTCAGATATTAATGTTTCTTATGTATTGGATAATCAAAGTTGGAAAAATGCAAAAACAATTGCAATGAATGATAACGAAGATAACAATGGATATTCAAAATCTATAACAATACCAATAGAAAATGCTAAGTATATGTTAGCTAAGTTTGGAAAAAATAATAATTGGGATGCTAATAATGGTAGTTACTATAAGTTAACACCAGGGGCATATACAATAGATGGTGGAAAAATAAATGAAACTGTTGATAAATTCGCAACAATAAAAATTAATAATTTTATTACTGATGAAGGAACAACAACAACAGCAGGAGACCATGTTAAGTTATCAACAAAAGTATCTAATATAGTTGGAAATGCTCAATATAAATACACTGCAATAGATGAAGCTGGAAATGAAGAAGTAATAAAAGATTATTCATCTGAAAATGAAGTTACATGGTTTGCACTAAAAGAAGGCAATTATACTTTAGTTGCAAGTGTAAAAGATGATAGAGGATATGTTACAACAAAGAAAATGAACTTTACAGTAACAAGTAGAGCAAAAGTAGTTAACTATTCTATTAATCCTTCTAATGTAGGGGAAGTAGGAAGAGAAGTTTCAATGGGCGTAGATACAATAGGTGGAAAAGGAAGAGTTAAATGTTTATTCATAGCTCAAGGTGGAGATTATCCATATGGACAGAAGGATAAATATTTTAGTATGTCAGATTATAGATATGGTGCATGGACTCCAGATATGACAGGAACCTACAGAATATATTGTGATACGGAAGATGAAGCTGGAGTACACAATAGACAATATTTATTTACTTATAAAGTAACAGAACAAGGTAGTAATCCTATTAAATTTAGTGCTTTAAATACAAGTAAATCTTCAAACATTGAAGTTGGAGAAGATATACTTATTAACTTTAATTATTATGGTGGACTTAAATCAGGAGAAAATTTTATTTATACTGTAATAACAGCAACAAATGAAGATGGAACTGTAGAAGAAATCAGTAATAATTTTTATTATAGCCAAATATTAAATTCTATAAAATGGGCACCTACTAAATCAGGAAAATGGACAATAAATATTAAGCTAGGTGACAATACAGATAAATATAAAGCCTCAGAAGATATAACTATAAACGTTAATGAATATAAGAAAAATACTCAAAGTGATAATACAACAACTATTTATTATAAAGGATATACTAATCCATATATTCACTATGGAATAAATAATAAGTGGACAAGTGTTCCAGGTGTAAAGATGGATACAACTAATGAACTATCAGGATATACTCATAAATATACAATAGATCTTGGAGATAGTGATGCAGTTTCGGTTTGCTTTAATGATGGTAATGGAAACTGGGATAGTAAAAATGGTCAAAACTATACATTTGGTTCAGGTGTTTACACATATTCAAATGGTAAATGTGAAAAGATAGGTGATAATAGTAGTGATTTTGCAGTATCATATTTCAAAGGAGATTATGATAGTCCTAGATCAGCTCAAACAAATATAACCTTCCGAGCAGAAACAATTAAAGCAGAAGGTAATGTTACTTATACATTTGAAGCTACTAATGAAAGCGGAGAAAAAACAACTATTGGATCAGGAAGTAGTAATAAGGTAACATGGAAACCTAGCAAGGCAGGTAATTATGTTGTATCGGTAACTGCTAAAGATTCAAAAGGTCATACAGATAGAAAGACTATGAACTATAAGATTAATGATAAAGTTAGAATTTCAAAGTTTACATTGGATAAATCTAAAATAATAGTTGGAGAACCTGTTACATTATATGCAGAAGCTGAAGGTGGTACAGGAAAATATGATTTTTCTTTCTTTGTATGTAATATGGATGAAACTTCTTTTGGAGGAATAAGTGGAGGTCAAACTTCAAATAGTTTTACATGGACTCCAACATATTCTGGAGATATTAAAATAGGAGCAAGTGTTAGGGATGAGAGTGGTAGTACAGCAGAATATATAATTCCAATTACAATAGAAAAGTGTGAAGTACAACCATTAAAAATCTATAATGTTTATTCAACAGATAAAAATATAGTTAAAAATAAAGAGTGCAATATAAATGTTATTATGTATCAACCAGGTGTTGGAACTGTTAAATATAATGCTTATGCAGTATATGAAGATGGAACAAAAGAAACAATAGTAACAAATTATGATAATAACGTAATAAAATGGACTCCAAGTAAATCAGGCAATTGTATGGTATTTGTAAATGCTGAAGATTCTATAGGTCAAAAAGCATATTTACAAACAAACTTTAAAGTAGTAGATAAGGTAGAAAACCATGTTACTATCTACTATAATGGTTCTGAAAATACTAATATTCATTATAAGATAGGAAATGGAACATGGACTACTGCACCTGGAGTTCCAATGATAAAAACTGATGAAATAGAAGGATATACTCATAAAATAACTATTCCATTAGGAGAAGAAACTAAGATCACATGTTGCTTTAATGATGGAAAAGGTAATTGGGATAACAATAATAAAAATGATTATACTCTAGAAGCAGGAGATTATCTGATAGATAATGGAGAAGTTAATCAAGTAACATTACCAGATTCATTAGCAATAAATTATGCATGGTTAAGTAAAGGAACAATAACATTAGGGGAAAGCATAGATATTACGACAAAGGTATTATCTGCAAAGGGAGATTGCAAGTATACAATAGTTGCGATAAACCAAGATACAGGTAAATTTGAAGAAATAGCAAAAGAAGATAAAAGTTCAGTTTCTTCATGGAAACCAAGTGAAAAAGGTACATGGTATGTATATTTACTAGTTGAGGATGAAGGATATGGCAATGATGGCGGAATAATGAAGCTAATTGTTGAATAATTATTAATTTAGTAGCCTTATAGTACAAAATTAATTTTTGTATTATAAGGCTATTGTATTTTAAAGCTGTTAATAATATACTAGTTCTTCTTGTAAATATTAGATATTAGTATTATATTTATAGTGTAATTAATAGAGAAAATATTTTGTGCATTATTTTCTAAAAGGAGGAGAGAATTATGATTATTACAATAGCAAGAGAATGTGGATGCAATGCAGATAAAATAGGTGAAGAATTATCTAATATATATAAGATACCTTGTTATAACAAGAAAGAAATTATAGATATAGCAAAGGAAAAAGGAGTATATGAAAGAAATCCTAACTTCTTCTCAGAGAATCCTGTTAACAGTTTTTTGTATGCAATTGCAGAAGGAGCACTTAATGATGATGTTTTAGAAATACCATTAAAAGCATTAAGAGCAACTATAGGTACTCAAGATTGTATTCTTATTGGAAGATGTGGAAATTTTGCACTTAGAGATGAGAAAGATGTTTTTAGGGTATTTATAAGTGGAGATATAGATAAAAGAATAAATAATATTATGAAGAAACATGATATTTCAAGAAAAGAAGCAGAAGAATTAGTGCATGAAATAGATAAAAAGAGAAGCGATTTTCATACCTATTATACTAAAGAAGTATGGGGATATGCAGGTAACTATGATTTATGTATTAATGAAAGTATGTATGGTGTTAAAGGAACTGTTGACATTATTACGGAGCTAGTTGGAGGAAAAAAGTTTGATTAAAAAATGCGTACAATGCAATAAAGAATTTGACATAAGTAAAGGTGAAGAAAAGTT
Source organism: Clostridium sp. MSJ-8 (assembly GCF_018918325.1). Taxonomy (GTDB): domain Bacteria; phylum Bacillota; class Clostridia; order Clostridiales; family Clostridiaceae; genus Clostridium. The sequence goes on from NZ_JAHLQH010000032.1 coordinate 44,602, forward strand.
TTATAGAGATAAGAATCTAGAATTACCTAAACGTTGTAAGGAATGTAGAGAAAAAAACAAGAAAAGTATCACTTATAATAATAATTCGATAAATTCTAATTATAAATCTAATAATAAGAAGAAAACTATTAATTCTAAGATTATTATTGCAGCTATAGCAACGATATTGTTAGTAATAGGCGGAATAATAAATGGATTTAATGAAAGTGGCAATATAAATTTTAATAATAACAAAAAAGAGTCTATTAGTTCGGAATATACATTTAGAAATGATGAATATCTAACACAACATTTTAACAAACATGGAGCAGAATTTGGTTATAGTACAAAAGAAGAGTATCAACAAGGGGCAAATGCTGTAATTAATTCTACTGAAGCATTACATAAAAAAGAAGCTGAAGACAATGATGATATATATTATATAGAAGAATCTAATGAATTTGTAGTTGTATCTACGGATGGGTATATTAGGACATATTTTAAACCTAATAGCGGTATAGATTATTATAATAGACAATAAATAAAGAGAAAAAGCAAAAAAGTTAATGGAATATATTGACAATTGGAAATAAATGTTATAAAGTATAAGAGTAGTAATTATTAAATATATTGCAAACTAAGTTATCTAGAACAAAATCCTCAAGGTTACTATAAGGAACCGTGGATTTTGTTTGGCCATTATGACAGGTTTTAAAACTTGTTTTTAAGTCCTGTCAAGGCACTTTTTCTTTGCTTTACTCTATAGGCAGTATACTTTTGTATTGCTTAGGAACTATATTTGCAATATTCTTTCTTAGGCTTGAATTTTATATAATTTCCTATAGAGTAAAAAAGTGCTTTTGGCATAGAGAAAAAAGGTAAATGAGAGATTTTAAAAAAGCCAAAAGCACAATATAAAATTATTTTTATAATAAATTAAGCGGATATTTTATCATAAAAATAATTATTATCATAAAAATAGTCATTATAATAAATATTTTTGCGATGTTTTTTATACATCCTATTTTGTAACAAAGTAATATAATTATCTAAGTCTTGTGATAAATATATCATAAGACAATTAGTTGGTTTCATAAATAATAATAAAAAATTTAACAAATTTTTTCTGAATTTTATCTTATTTCTTAATTTTTTGTTTGTCATTTTAAGCACCTCTATTCCAATTATGTAAATATTATACTAATATATTATATCATTCTTAGACAAAAGTAAAATATTTTCGTAAACCATTTTGTGACAAAAATACCTAAAAAGAATAAAAAATTATATTTTTTCACTAGTTTTTGAAATGAAAAAATGTAGAATAAAAAAATATAAGGTGGTAAAAATAAAGAATATCACTAAATAAAAATGTTATTTTTAGTTATGTTTAAATAATGAAAATGATTTTAGCTATAAACTTGATAATATACAATATAAAAGGTAAAATTATTGTATATAATTTATGGATAAGGAGATTTTTTATGAACATAAGCAATATGGCAATAGAAGAAGTTGTAGAACATATAAACAGACTATATAAGAAAAGTCAAGAAGAGGGCTTAACAGAAGACGAGAAGACTTTTCAACAAGCGTTAAGACAGAGGTATATAGATAATGTTAAGAGAAACTTTAGAGCTCAACTAGAAGGAATTAAGCCAAACAGATAATTATATAGGGGTGGATTTTATATGTCAGTTACAATTGAAAAATTAATCGAAGATTTTGAATTAGAAGTATTAGTAGAAGGAGACATATCAAAAGAGATAACAATAAATGATATAAATAGGCCAGGATTACAACTTGCAGGATTCTATAATTATTTTGAGCCTAAGAGAATTCAAGTTATGGGTAAGGCTGAACTTAGTTTTTTAAATGATATGCAGTTAGAACAACGTAAGAAGAGATTAGCCAAGTATTTTTCTAATGAGATGACTTGCGTTATAATAGCTAGAGGTCTTGAGGTACAAGATGAGTTTATAGAATTAGCAAGTAAACATAATTCACTAGTACTTAGAAGTAAATTATCAACAACTAAACTTATTAGTAAGCTTACTATGTATCTTGCATCTAAGTTAGCACCAGAGACTAGATTACATGGAGTTTTACTAGATGTATATGGAATTGGAATATTAGTTACAGGTGAGAGTGGAATAGGTAAGAGTGAAACTGCATTAGAACTTATTAAGAGAGGACATAGATTAGTAACTGATGATGCAGTAGATATAAGAGAAATAGATGGAGAATTAATAGGAACATCTCCAGATATAACTATGGGTATGCTAGAAGTTAGAGGAATAGGAATTATAGATGTTTCAGCTCTATATGGTTTAAGCTCAACTATTCCTGAGAAATCAATATCATTTGTAATGCATTTTGAGCATTGGAAGGATGATGGAGATTATGATAGATTAGGTACAGATAATGAATATGTAGAGATATTAGGTGTTAAGGTTAAGAAGCTTACGTTACCAGTTAGAACTGGAAGAAATATTGCGGTGCTTATAGAAGCAGCAGCAGCTAATTATAGATATTCATTATTATCAGATACATCTCCTATAGAAATTATAGAGAGAAGAATAGATAATTCATTAAAATAAGAAAATGAGGCGATGTTTTATGAAAGAAAAAGTAAAGAATGCATGGGAGAAATATGATGAAGCATCGATAAAGGATGTTTTTGATTTCTCAGAAGGATACAGAAAATTCATTTCTGATTGTAAGACAGAGAGAGAATGTGTTAGGGAATCTATAAGATTAGCAGAAGCTAAAGGCTATGTTAACTTACAAGATATTATTAAAAACAAAACACCATTAAAGCCAGGGGATAAGGTATATGCTGATAATATGGGAAAGGCAATAGCACTATTTCTTATAGGAACAGAAGATATAAGTAATGGTCTTAAGATATTAGGTGCACATATTGATTCACCTAGACTAGATCTTAAGCAAAATCCATTATATGAAGATACAGATATGGCTATGTTAGATACTCATTATTATGGTGGAATAAAAAAATATCAATGGGTTACACTACCTCTAGCAATTCATGGTGTAGTTGCGAAGAAAGACGGAAGTGTTATAAACATTAATATAGGTGAATCAGATAATGATCCAGTTGTTGGAATAACTGATTTACTTATTCACTTGTCTCAAACTCAATTAGAGAAAAAGGCAAGAGTAGTTATAGAAGGTGAAGATTTAAATGTCTTAATAGGAAGCATTCCTCAGAAGACAGAAAAGAAAGATAAAGTAAAAGCAAACATACTAAACATACTAAAAGAAAAATATGATTTTGAAGAAGATGATTTCTTATCAGCAGAATTAGAAATTGTTCCTGCAGGAAAAGCAAGAGATTACGGTATAGACAGAAGTATGATAATGGGATATGGACAAGATGATAGAATATGTGCATATACATCACTTATGGCTATGTTAGAAATGCAAAAATGTGATAAAACATGTGCATGTTTATTAGTAGATAAAGAAGAAATCGGTAGCGTTGGAGCTACAGGAATGCATTCTAAATTCTTTGAGAATATGGTTGCAGAGTTAATTGATAGAACTGGAGAATATTCAGAGTTAAAATTAAGAAGAGCATTAACTAACTCTAAGATGTTATCATCAGATGTAAGTGCTGCTTTTGACCCTAACTATCCTGCAGTAATGGAGAAGAAGAATTCTGCATATTTTGGTAGAGGTATTGTATTTAATAAGTATACAGGTTCAAGAGGAAAATCAGGTTCTAATGATGCTAATGCAGAATATATGGCTGAACTTAGAAGAATAATGGATGACAATGATGTATCATTCCAAACAGCAGAATTAGGTAAAGTTGATCAAGGTGGCGGTGGTACAATAGCTTATATAACTGCTAACTATAATATGAATGTAATTGATGCAGGTATAGCTATTCTTAATATGCATTCACCTTGGGAGATATCAAGTAAAGTAGATATATATGAAACATATAGAGGATATATTGCATTCTTAAATGAAGCATAATATCATTTTAAAATTTCAAATGAATTAGTTAATTATAAAAATACTTAAGGTCTTTTCTATGAAAATGTTGAAGTTATAATGAGTAATATTATCCAATAAATAACTTCAACACGGTTATGGAAAAGACCTTATATTTTATAAAAGTATATATGATTGGTTGTGAATTTGACATAAAACTACATCTAAATTACAGAAGCTTAGATTTGTAAAACTCATAGAATTCATTAAAATATTCTATTGGATAAGGAATTTTACCTATATCACCATGTTTGGTGTCTGTTATAGAATTACCATGACAATCAGAACCACCAGTTATTAATAGATTATTTTCTCTAGCTAATGCTACTAATCTTTTTTCATCATCTGGAGTGTTTTGATAATAAATAGCTTCCATTGCATCAAATCCTAAGTTCATAAAGTCAGAAACAGGTGAATATTTTATTAGAACAGGATGTGCAAGAGATACTATACAATTATATTTTTTTAGTAGAGCTATGCCTTCTTCTGTTGGAATTCTACATACAGGTTCATAAGCAGGGCATCCTTTACCTATAAAATTATCAAAAATGTAATCTGTAGTATAATTATAGCCTTGAGCAATTATTTCAGCAGCAATGTGAGGTCGTGCAATTATATTTTTGCTTCTTTTTCTTACATTGTCAAAATCTATATCTATATTGCAGTTGTTTTTTAATTTTTCTATCATAATCTTGGCTCTATTGAATCTTCTATTTTCTAATTCTTCTAAAAAACTAATAAGCTCAGGATTATTGTAATTATCATCAGTAAAATATCCAAGTATATGTATACTTTCTTCATTATATTCAGTAGAGAGTTCTATTCCTGGAATAAATGTTAAAGGTAAGATTTTGCTAACATTTATTGCTTCAGGTAAACCAGATACAGTATCATGATCAGTTATTGCAAAAAATTCAACATCATTATTAAGTGCTCTGTTAATCATTTCAGTAGGTGTAAGTAATCCATCTGAGAAAGTTGTATGGTTATGTAAATCAGCTATAGCCATATGTAAATAACTCCTTTCATAAAAACAATATATTATATATTTTACTATAATAAAAAAGAATATACCAAATAAATGTGTTATAATCGTGTATGATAAAGATTGAAAGGAACATAAATATGTTACTAATGATAGATAATTACGATTCATTTGTATATAATCTTGTTAGATATTTTAGAGAACTAGATGAAGATATAGAAGTATATAGGAATGATAAAATAACAATAGAAGAGATAGAAGAGAAACACTATGAAGGAATAATAATATCTCCAGGTCCTAAGAATCCCAAAGAAGCAGGATTATCTCTAGAAATAATAAACAAATTTAAAGGAAAAGTTCCTATACTAGGAATATGTTTAGGACATCAATGTATAGGGGAAAGTTTTAATGCAAAGATAACAAAAGGTGAATATCCAGTTCATGGTAAGGTAAGCAAAGTGATACATAATAATGAAGGGATATTTAAAGATTTAAAGAATCCGCTTAATGTAACTAGATATCATTCACTTATAGTGTCTAAGATAGACTTTCCAGAGGAACTTGTTATTACAGCCGAAACTTCAGATGGAGTAATAATGGGAATTAGACATAGAGAATATCCTATATATGGAGTTCAATTTCATCCAGAAGCAGAACTTACAGAAGAAGGGCATAAATTATTAAAGAATTTTATATATGAATGCAAGAGGTTTAATAATGAATTTTAGAATTAAACAATTAGATAAGAATTATAATAGTCTTAACGTATTTAAACTATTTAATTATGACAATAATATATATCTAGATAGTGCAAAGCTAGATTCTAAGTTAGGAAGATATTCTTTTATTGGAGTTAATGTATTATCAACATTTATGAGTAGAGGTCATGATGCATATATAGATGGTAATAAGGTTTTAGGAGAACCTTTTGAAGTATTGGAGAAATTAATTTCTAAATATAATATAGCATATGATTCCAACATTCCATTTGTAGGAGGACTTGTAGGGTATTTTTCTTATGATATGGGAAGAATATTAGAAGAGTTACCTGATACTTCAGAGAGTTTTATAGATATTCCTGATAGTATATTTTATTTATATGAGAATATAATCATATTTGATCATGAAAATAATAAGACATACATAACAGCATTAGGATTTATAGAAAATAGTATAGAAAATATATATAATACAATATTAAACAAATATTCTGATGAAGAGTTAGAAATAGAACTTGGAGCAGAGAATACAGAATTTTATTCTAATTTTACAAAAGAAGAATATATAAAGGCTATTTCTAGTATGAGAGAATATATAAGAAATGGGGATATGTATATTGCTAATATGACCAGAGATGTATGGTGTGATAACTATGAAGATTCATTTACTATATATGAGAAACTTAGAACTATTAATCCGGCTCCATTTGCTGCATATATGGATTGCGGAGATTTTCAGATTATTTCATCATCACCTGAGAGATTTATGTATGTACAAGATAGAAAAGCATATACTAGACCTATTAAGGGAACTAGACCTAGAGGATATAATATAGAAGAAGATAATAAGAATAGAGAAGAATTAATTAATTCTGAGAAGGATAAGTCAGAATTACTTATGATAGTAGATTTAGAGAGAAATGACCTAAGTAAAGTATGTAAAGCATCAACAGTTAAGGTTACTGAATTATTTAAGATTGAAGAGTATGCAACAGTATTTCACCTTGTATCTGAGATAGAAGGTGTGCTTGAAGATAATGTTTCTAGTGTAAGATGTATTAAGGAGTGTTATCCTGGAGGATCTATTACTGGAGCACCTAAGATAAGAGCAATGGAGATAATAGAAGAATTAGAAGGACTTAAGAGAAATATATATACAGGGTGTATAGGATATTTTGATATAAGAGGTAATTGTGATTTTAATATAGCTATTAGAACAATAATTAAAAAAGATAATAAAGCATATTTTGGCGTAGGTGGCGGAATAACTTATGAAAGTGATGCAGAAGCAGAATGGTATGAAACTATAGATAAGGCAAAGGCTCTAATGAGAGTATTATAGGGGGAATTTATTATGCGTGATATATTATATAATGAAGATAAAGTTTATGTTGATCAAGGTGTATTTTTTGGTAAAGGAGCATTTGAAACAATAGCATATTATGATAAACCAGTATTGTTAGATTATCATATTGAGAGATTAAAGAAGGCTCTAGATGTTTTAAATATGGATCAGCTAGAAGAGAAGAAGTTAAGAGAATTTATAGATGACAAATTATCTCTACATAATACATCTTTTAAGATAACTGTAACTGATAAAAATATTATAATATCAACAAGACCTATACCATATACAGAAGATATGTATAGAGATGGATTCAACCTGACTGTATCAGAAGTAAGGAGAAATAAGACTTCTAGACTTACTTACATAAAATCTTGTTGTTATTATGAAAATATATTACAGAAGCAAGAAGCAGTAAAAAAAGGATATAATGATTTGATTTTTTTGAATGAAGAGGATAAAATTACAGAAACAAGTTGTGCTAATATATTCTTTGTGAAGGATAAAAAGATATATACACCAAAGGTATCAGAAGGATTGCTAGAAGGTGTAATAAGAAGATGGATTATGGATAATTATGAGGTTATAGAGACTTCTATAGATATAGAAGATATATCAGAATATGATGAAGTATTTATAACAAATAGCTTAATGGGAATTATGAAAGTTTCTAAAATAAATAATACATCCTATAATAATGGAGAAATTAGTAGTATAATAAGAAAAGATTATGAAAACACCAAGATAAATTAGGAGGAATTAATTGAAATGATTAATAAGGATAAAGTAAAAGAAGGAGTAAAGCTTATACTAGAAGCTATAGGAGAAGATCCTAATAGAGAAGGTCTTATAGAAACTCCAGATAGAATTGCTAGAATGTATGAGGAGATTTTTTCTGGACTAGGTCAGACAGCTGAAGAACATTTATCTAAAACTTTTACTGTAGACAATAATGATTTAGTAATAGAAAAAGATATTACATTTTATTCAATGTGTGAACATCATTTAGTTCCTTTCTATGGTAAGGCGCATATTGCATATATTCCAAATGGAAAGGTTGCAGGTTTATCTAAACTAGCAAGAACAGTAGAAGTGTATGCCAAGAAACCTCAATTACAAGAGCAATTAACAGCAGAGATAGCAGATGCAATACAAGAATATTTAGGAGCTCAAGGGGTAATGGTTGTAATAGAAGCTGAGCATATGTGTATGACTATGAGAGGCGTTAAGAAACCAGGAACTAAGACAGTAACTACAACATATAGAGGAAAATTTGTAGAAGACAAGGAATTAAGAAATGAAGTTTTCTACTTATTAGATAGATAGATGAATAAGGTAAATGAGATACTTCATAACAAAAAATACACAAAATATCTTAATGAATTAAATGAATTAGAACAAGATAGGGAGTTCTGTAAGCATACAATGGAGCATTTTCTTGATGTATCAAGAATAGCTTACATTAAGGTTTTAGAGAATAATCTTAATTATTCAAAGGATATAATATATGCAATTGGACTATTGCATGATATAGGGAGAGTACTTCAATATAATAAAGGAATTCCTCATGATGAAGGAAGTGTAATTATAGCTAGAGATATATTATCAGAAACCTCTTATACAGAAGAGGAAGTAGAAATAATCCTAAGGGCAATTGATTCTCATAGAAGAAAAACTGTTGGGGAACTAGAGAATATAATATATACTAGTGATAAGGAATCTAGAAATTGTTTTATGTGTTTAGCTGAGAAGGAATGTTATTGGAGTAAGGACAAGAAAAATTTTGATATAATTATATAAATAAAGAGGTAATTAATTATGAAAATAGGAACAAAAGAATTTAATTTAGGCGAAAGAACGTATGTAATGGGGATACTTAATGTTACTCCTGATTCATTTTCTGATGGTGGAAAATTCAATGAATTAGATGCAGCTGTTGAGAGAGCTGGAAAGCTTATAGAAGAGGGAGCAGATATAATAGATATAGGAGGAGAGTCAACTAGACCTAACTTCGAAGTCGTTTCAGTAGAAGATGAAATAGAGAGAGTTGTACCAGTTATAAAAGCTATAAAAGCTAAATATGATATTCCTATATCTATAGATACATATAAGGCTGAAACTGCAGAAGCAGCAATATTAGCAGGAGCAGATGTTATTAATGACATATGGGGATTTAAAAAAGATAAAAATATGGCAAAGGTAGCTGCTAAATATGATGTACCATGTATATTAATGCATAATAGAGATAATACTGATTATGATAACTTGATGAAAGACATAATAACTGATTTAACTGAATGTATAAGCATAGCACTTGAAAATGGTGTAGACAGAGATAAGATAATACTTGATCCAGGAATAGGATTTGGAAAGACTCTAGAACAAAACTTAAGTGTAATGAATCATTTAGAAGACTTAAAGAAATTCGAATTACCTATACTTCTTGGAACATCTAGAAAGTCAATGATAGGATTAACATTAGATCTTCCAGTAGATGAGAGAGTTGAAGGAACAATTGCTACTACTGTATTAGGAATTGTAAAAGGTTGTGAATTCATAAGAGTTCATGATGTTAAGGAAAATAAGAGAGCATGTGTAATGACAGATGCAATGTTAAAAGCTAAATAATAAGGGGCTTAGAATATATGGACAAGATATATTTAAAAAATGTAGAGATATTTGCAAATCATGGAGTGTTTAACGAAGAAAAAACATTAGGACAGAAATTTGTATTGGATTTAGAGTTAACATTAGATCTAAGAGAAGCTGGTGTTACTGGGGATTTAACTAAATCAGTGCATTATGGCGAGTTATGTCATGGAATAGAGAAAGAATTTACTAGATGTTCTTATGATCTTATTGAAACTGCAGCAGAAAAGATAGCAGAATATACATTATGTAATTATCCAGAAGTAAAGTCTGTTAAAGTAACACTAAAGAAACCTTGGGCACCAATAGGTAGACATTTAGATTATGCTGCTGTAGAGATAGAACGTGCTTGGCACACAGCTTATTTGTCAATAGGTAGCAATATGGGTGATAAGAAGCATAATCTTGAAGTAGCTATAGAGAAGATTGCAGAAGGTAAGGATACTATAGTACAAGAAATATCTAGTTTTATTGTTACAGAACCATGGGGGTATACTGATCAAGAAGAATTCCTAAATGGTGCAGTTAAATTAAAAACTCTTCTTACTCCTAGAGAACTTATGCAGAAGCTTTTAAACATAGAGAGTGATATGAAGAGAGAGAGAATTGTTAGATGGGGACCTAGAATTATAGATCTTGATATAATTATGTATGATGATCTAGTAAGTGATGATGAAATGGTTATATTGCCTCATCCTAGAATGGAAGAGAGGGAATTTGTACTAAAACCATTATGTGAAATTAACCCTAATATCGTTCATCCATTAAGTAAAAAGCGTGTATTTAGATTATTAGAGGAACTTCAAGATCAAAGTAAGTAATTACAATAAATGAATTAAAATGTAATATGTGAAAAGATTATTAGTGTTTTTTTAGTACTTATTTTCTTTTCCATAAGTATGTTGAAATATTATTTACTATAAAGTAAAACAAAAAGGCGGTTACATTATAATGTGTAAGCGTCTTTTTGTGAGCTTGTAGTAGATTTAGATTATTATAAAAAAATACAAATAGTTTTATATATAAGATAAATAGTTAATATGCCTATTGCAATCCAGGCAACAGATAATGAAGCTTTCTTATTCAATGTTATTTTGATACCTCTCAATAAGTGATTTTAACATTCTAACGGATTTAATAGGGTGTTTTCCATAGGAAGTTTCACCGCATAAAATGAATCCGTCTATATTTATTTTTATATAATTATATATGCATTCAACTTCGGTAAGAGTTGGTGAAGTGCTCTTTTTTAAGGAATCTAATAGATGAGTTGCTATAATAATTTTTTTGTTTTGAGATTGAGTTTTATTTATTATAATATCTTCTATAAGTGGAGCTTCTAATAAGGAGGTTTCTGGAATTAAGTCGCCTCTTCCTATAATTATTCCATCACATTCATTTAGTATAGAGTTTATATTGTTGTAACCTACTAGAGTTTCGATTTTGGCAAAAACTTTAGGGCTTGAATTAGAATGAGACTTAATGTAATTTTTTAGATGTATTAAATCTAAAGAATCTTCAACAAAAGATTGCGAGATAATGTCTATAGAGTTTTTAAGACCCCAATTTAAGTATTTTTTATCATTATTAGATAAATGATTAGAGCATTTCTTTAACCCTGGAATGTTGCAGCCTTTTGTTTCTCGTATTATTCCATTATTTTTGGATATAGTAAGTATTCCTTTAGAGGATATATCTAGTATGTTAAAATTTAGCGTGCCATCTTTTATGGATATATTAGTTATTGGAGAAGCTATAAGTGAATCATTGTCAATGGTAAGAGGAACTATTAAGATATTTTTTTGAGTATTAAGGGAAGTATAGACGTCTTCTCCACAAAATAGAACTTTGGTTCCTGTGTTTATAGATAATGTGTTTTTTAATTTATTGCTTACTCGTATCTTAGAACCAGCAAGGTCTAAGAGAATATGTATGTTATGATTATTCTTTTGAGTGTAGTTAATTATATCTTGAAATTCATAAGTAGTACCATGTGCAGCATTTAATCTTATTGTATCTAGACCACTATTTATTAAGTTAGAGAGTATAGATTTATTCTTGGTATTCATACCACTAGTTCCTATTATATACATACAAAGACTCCTTTAAAATAACATTCTTTATTATTATTACTATTTATGAAGAATTTATATCACATAAATATAAAAAAACTGAATAAATTTATAAATATAATTTATTTTATGTTGGGGGAATAATGGTGAAGAAAATAAATCTAATATATTTAGCTTTTGTTTTAGTAATAGTATTACAAGGTTGTTTTTTTGATGATCCAAAATATGTTCATATAAAAGAAAAAGGAAGCTTAAATTATTATTCAAATGAAGTTTATAATAAAATATTATTAGGTGAAGAATATACAATTGAGGTTTTTTATACAGACATAACAGAAGCTAGTCCTATAGATGAAACTGAATCTAAAATAATAGAAAATTTTTTTTCTAGTTTAGAAGAAAAGAATTATAAAAAATATAGAGATATTGAAGAGATAGAACCTTATCAGATAAGAATAAAATTCAAATCAGGAGATAAGTATATAATAAAGATTTATGATAAAGATAGAGCAAGAGTGTTTCCTTGGGACGGCGTATTTAATGAAGATGTTATTGATATGAAGGGGGTTCCCTTAAGATATAATCTATATGATTTTTGTAAGACTGTAGAAGAGAGAAAAAATTATATGCAATAGTAGGTATAAAAAAATTAAGTATGGGAATAATAAAAAATGCAGATTAAGTAGGAAGGAGTAATTTCTGAATAAGATAGGGTTCAGAAGTGATAGTTTTGAATATATTTAAGAGGATTTTTTATATTTTTTCAGCTTTATTTTTGGTATATATAGTATATAAGATTTCGATATTATTACTTATGGTTGGATTAGATACTATGTCTAGAGAATTCTTTTTATTAGTTCTAGGAATATATTTAGTTATACCATTAGTTAAAAACCTTAGATTGAAGACATCAGATTTGAATTGTATAGAGATAAATAATAATATTAGTAGAGTATGTAAGAAGATAAAGGATTCTAAGACTACTAGTCTGTTAGGATTAACATTGAAGTATAACAATATAGAGAAATATTTTGATGCTATTATTATTAATAAACATGGAGTATTTAATATTGTATTCTGTGATTATAAGGGGAATATAGTAGTTTCAGAATATAATTCGTGGAAGAAAGTCAATAATAGAAGAGAAGAAACATTAGTATCACCTATCAATAAGATTAGAGAAAATAGAGAATTACTATCAAAAGTATATAAGGAAGAAGAGATAAACGACTTAATTGTTATGATAGATGAAAGTGTAGATGTGACAGAAGAAGAAAGCAGTAGTGTACCTATAGTTATGTATATGGATTTAGCTGATTATATAGATAATTTTGATAATGAAGAGGAATATAATGAGGATGAATTATATGATAAACTATATCCTATTATAGTTACAGAAAGAGAACTGCAACAAGATAATAAGTTATTTCAGAAATATCTAGATTATAAGTGGCAATATCGTAGTAGAATTACAATTATATCATTTGCTGCAGTTTTGTATATATTTAAGATGATAGGATGATAAAAATTTCTCACATATAAATTCATAGGCTTACATGTTTATGGATTTTGTTAACAAAAAAATGCCTATTTCAATTTATTAAATGAAATGGGCATTTTCATGTATGAAATAATTTTTTTTTTTAGAACTATTTCTTTGGTTCATAATTAAATTTTATAGATATTTCTTTAATTTCTCCACTAGAATTTTTTCTGATGTTGATATGTTTTATATCAGCACAATCAATATCTAATTGATGAGTAAGTTCAGTTATAGTAGCTTTTACTTTTTTAGTAACACCACCGTCAACTATAACTTGAAATCTAGATTTTCTACATATAGTTTCATCTCTGTTATCATCTAAGATTACATAATATTCTGGAGCTTCTTCAATAACTGTATATTCCTTATTAATTGTTAAACTTGAACATAAGTTATTATCAATACATTTAACTATCATAAATAATACCCCCTGATTCTTTACATGATGTGATTATAAAATTATTTACAACTTAAATATAATACAGAAATTTAAAGTTGTCTACTGTTTAATAAAAATAAATTTTATATTTTATGTAAAGGTATAAATATAGAATATAAGCTTAAGTAAAAGTTTACAATTTGTTAATTGAAATTTATTTACAAAAGTAGAATAATATACATGAAGGGGGAGAGATTTATGGAAGTATTAAACAATGTTATATCAATTAAAACAGAAGATTTATTATTAAAAAAAGCAAAAGAATTAGGGTTCTTAGAAAACAATAGTTTATATTATTTAAAGAACTTATATATAAAGAATTACAAACCTATATTATATGTATTTAATGACAAGAAGTTTATAAAACTTAGGATGGAAGGAAATTCAATTAATATATCTATGTATAATAAATCAGATATAAGAACAATAAAATGTGATATAGATGAAGATGAGAGATATAGATTGATTATAGAGTTTGGTGATGAAGTAGAATGTTTTGATGGATATAATGATACTTCTGATCAATATTCTAGTAGATTTAATGAGATAATTAAAGACATCTTAATATATTTATATAAATAACACTCAAAATAAAAAAAGAGTTTGTCATAAAGTAGTAAATTTATATTCTATTACTTTGGCAAACTTTTTTTTTATTTTGGTTTTAATTTCAATTTTTATAAAAATAAGAATATGTTAAGAGGGTGAGGAATAATTATATAGTGTATTATTATGTTCAATTTTAAAGGGGTATTTTTAATGAAGAAGATTATTTTATTAGAATCATCATTACAAAGCAAGGAAAAATCATTATATTCATTAACTAAAGCTCAAATTGTTTTATTACTAAATAAATACGGATTAAATGTAGATATAAAGATTATATCTATAGGAAACAAGAATAAGGTTCATAAAATAATATACAAGGACGACATAGTGCTAATTAAGGAATATGGAATACCTAAGAGAGAACTAATTCATTCATATATATATTCTAAGCTAGGTAGCTTTGGAAATAGTAAAAATACATTACTTAAGGAAATAGAATCTGCAGATTATATATGGGATATGAGTAATGGCGAAGGATTCAATGATGGAAATGGAGTTAAGAGCTATATATTATCAATGTTAAATAAAAAGCTTGTATTAAATAAGAATAAACCACTTATATTGATGCCACAATCTATAGGACCATTTGATAGTAAAATTAGAGAAAAATATGCAAGAAAAGTGATAGAATCTGCTAGAGAAGTGTTTGTACTAGATGGGTATAGTAAGGACTATATAGAACAAGATTTGAGGTGCATTAGAAGAGTTAATGTGTTACCAGATCTATCATATTACTATGAAGAAAAACAGAGGGAATTAGTGCATGAAAATAATAAAAAAAATAGAATAACTGTTGGAATAAATATAAGTTCTAAGTTAGATAAAGAATTAATTACTTATAAAAGTATGATAATGGATATTATAGATGAGTTATTGAAGGATTCAAGGATAGATATATTGCTTATACCTTATGAAGAAGTTTATAGTGAAGAGAGTCATGAAGACTATAGGTTCTGTAATTCAATAGCTTATGGAAATAATAATGAAAGAGTAGAGAGTATAGGTAGGTATTATGAAGAAGAAGCTCTAAGAAGAATAATACACAAGTGTGATTTTTTAATAGGCAGTAGCCCTATAGCTTGTATAGATGCAATTAGTATGTTAGTTCCAACTTATATTATTAGTGGTAATTTATCTTTTATAGATAATCTCAAGAGAAAAAATCTAGAGGATTGTATAGGTAATCTACAGAAAAGCAATAAAAAGGAGATTATAGATAGAATCATAATTCAATTTAATAATAGGGAAGAGATAAGAAGAAGATTATATGATGTAAATTATATAGCTAGAAAAAAAATAGAGGGCATAATAGAATGTGTAGATGCAGAGTATAAGGCAAGATGTTGTACTTTAGAGAATGATAGTGTGCCTAGTAACATTTTATAAGTATAAATAATACTTATAGAATGAGAAGGGAGGCCTTTTTTATGAATGGAATAGATATTAGTGTATATCAATCTGGAATTAACTTTAAGGCTTTAGACAAGAGTATAATATATTGTTATATAAAGGCAACAGAAGGAGTTGGATTTGTAGATAAAGGTTTTAGAACAAACCTTAATAATATAAAACAAACAAATATTAAATATGGGTTCTATCATTATTTTAGTGAAAAAAGTGATCCTAGTGAACAAGCTAAGGATTTTTATAATGCTATAAGAGGAACTGGTTATAGTTTGATTCCGGTATTAGATATAGAGAGTAATGTAGCAAAAAGAAGCAGAAGTGCAGTTTCTGATAGAGCATTGCAGTTTCTAAGGAAATTTAAGGAGTTAAGCAATATAGATTGTATTGTGTATACCTATACTTCATTTGCAAATAGCTATTTAGATAAAAGATTAAGTAGTTATAAATGCTGGATTGCAGATTATAACCAATCTCAAACTGTAAAACCTAATTATGTGTGGAGTAATTTTGTAGGACATCAATATAGTGGATCTGGAAGAATATCTGGTTATAGAGGTAATATAGACCTTGATAATTTTACAACAGGAATTGAAATGACTACTGTAAACAATGTTGTAGGTGGACAAGTATCTAATGAATCAACTACTTCTCATGCTATTTCAATATTACAAGGAGAATTAAATAAACAATTTAATGCCAATTTGGTGATTGACAATATTGCTGGGCCGAAAACCCTTAATGCATGTATTATGGTAAGAGAAGGAGCAAGGGGCAATATAACTAGATGGATTCAGAGTAAACTTAATTCATTAGGATATAATTGTGGATCTACTGATGGAATATTTGGTTCTAGAACTAAAGAGGCAGTAGTTAAGTATCAGAGAGATAATAAACTTGTGATTGATGGAATTGTTGGAAAGAATACTTGGAGAAAGTTATTAGGATTATAGATTAAATAGCATTTGATATTACAGCAATGTCGCCGAGGATATTTAGTAAATGAATCGGCGGTAATACATATAACTAAAAAATTATATTATCTTATATCTAGTAGGGGAAAAACAAAAAAATAGCTATATAACTAGGTCTACAACCTAGTTATATAGCCATTCTCACAAAATATAAGTGCCGCCAGTGGGACTTGAACCCACACGGTTGCCCGCATGATTTTGAGTCATGTGCGTCTGCCAATTCCGCCATGGCGGCAAGCAACAATAATATATTAGCACAACATATAGATTAACACAAGAAGAAATTTTAAAAATATGATAAAGTAATTTGTTGTTGTAGTATGAAATTTAAATTATAATTATTTATGTAAAGAAAATAATGAAAAATAGGGGTATAACGTACATGAAAGATTATGAAAAAGCAGTTATTGACATATTGAAGAGTTCAATAATAAACCCTAATGATAAGTATACATTGGCAGATAATATAGATGCTATTGATGTATTAGAAGAAGCAAAGGAACAAGGGATTTTATCATTAATATATTATTACCTAGATAGGAACACTCTAGATAGATTTAGGGGAGATAAAAGATTCGAAGATATAAAGAAACAGATGATAGTAATAAGTTCAATGGAGAGTCTTAGATTAGTTAAGATTATGAAAGTAATTCATGATTTAAATGATTTAGGTGTAGACATAACTATACTTAAGGGACTACAAGTGAAAAAATATTATCGTAGAAGTGAATTCAGAGAGATGAGCGATGCTGATTTACTTATAAAAACTGAAGATTATGAAAAGGTGAAAAAGTATTTTTTAGATAAAGGATGTAAAGAAGAAACTGAAGATCATGATGTTCATAGATCTTATGTATATGAAGGAATATTATATGAAATACATTTTAAGCTTATAAATAGCTATTTTTATAGATATGATAAGGATGAATTTGAAAAGAATGTATGGAATAACTTAATTCAAAGTAGTTATTATAGTGAGTTTGATATAGATAATTTATTGATTTACTTAATAATGCATACTGTTGTTCATGCAAAATTCAGTGGATTTGGTATAAGGTTTTTGTATGATATGGCTCTTATAATACAAAAAGAAAATAAAAAAATAGATTGGGATTATCTAATGAGTGAATTAGATAAATATGGAATAAAAAAATTTGCTAAAGGTATATTTAAAACTATTAATGATTATTATGGGGTAGAGATAAACCAAGAAATAATAGAAGATATAGAAGCAAAAGCAAGTAAAATGATTGTAGATAATATGATTATATCAGGAAAGAATGGGAAGAAATTAGAAAATCCAGACTTTACAATGCTATCTAGATATGGTGAAAAGAAAAATGCACATTCATTTAGATATAAAAAATTAAGAATGTATTTTCCGTTAAAGAAGACCCTTGCAAAGGTTGAAGGGTACGAATATGTTATGAAATATCCAATAACATATATATATGCCTGTCTACATTATCATACAAAAGAAGGATTATTTAAAAAATATAGTAGAAGTGAAAGAAAAGAATATTGTAGGCAAGCTATTGAGATAGGAAAAAATAGGAAAGAATTGGTGGAATATTTTGAATTGTAAATGGATAGTAATAAAATTAAAAAAATAAACAAAAAACTTGAAAGATTTACGCATAATAAATAAAAAATTTAAAATATAAGGTTGTTTGACTTCTATAAATTTGTTAAAATGATTGATGGGTAGAAATACTCTTGAGGTAAGGTTAGTTGACCAATTATAAAAAAATATCGATTATTTTAAAGTAATTTATAATAATTTGGGAGGAGAAAACAAGTATGATGTATTCAAGAGAAGTTGAAGAAATGTGCGTAGTTGCTAAAGGCGTAAATCATGGACCAGCACCAATTCCTGAAGAAGGAAAATGGGTACAAGCTAAAGAAATCACTGATATATCAGGATTAACTCATGGTATTGGTTGGTGTGCACCTCAACAAGGAGGATGTAAATTAACATTAAACGTTAAAGACGGTATAATCCAAGAAGCATTAGTTGAAACAATAGGATGTTCAGGAATGACTCATTCAGCTGCTATGGCTTCAGAAATATTACCAGGAAAGACTATATTAGAAGCATTAAACACAGACTTAGTTTGTGACGCTATAAACACAGCTATGAGAGAATTATTCTTACAAATAGTTTATGGTAGAACTCAAACTGCTTTCTCAGAAGGTGGATTACCAATAGGAGCAGGCCTTGAAGATTTAGGAAAGGGACTTAGATCACAAGTTGGTACTATGTACGGAACTTTAGCTAAAGGACCTAGATACTTAGAAATGGCTGAAGGATATGTAACAGATGTTGCATTAGATGCAGATAGCGAAATTATCGGATATAAATTCGTTCACCTTGGCAAGATGATGGAAATGATCGGAAAAGGTATGGATGCAAATGAAGCTTTAGAAAAAGCTAAAGGCCAATATGGAAGAGTTGACGATGCAGTTAAGCTAGTTGACCCAAGACATGAATAGTATAAAGGATTTTTAAGGAGGAATATTTATCATGGCATTATTTGAAAGTTATGAAAGAAGAATAAATCAAATCACTCCAGTATTAGAAAAATACGGAATGAAAACTTTAGAAGAAGCAAAAGAAGTATGTGCTTCAATCGGAATAGATCCATATACAATAACTAAAGAAACTCAACCAATAGCATTCGAAAATGCTGGATGGGCATACACTTTAGGTGCTGCTATAGCAATAAAGAAAGGTTGCAAGAAAGCTGCAGACGCTGCTGAAGCAATCGGAGAAGGATTACAAGCTTTCTGTATCCCAGGATCAGTTGCAGATGATAGAAAAGTTGGTTTAGGACACGGAAACTTAGGAGCTATGCTTTTAAGAGAAGAAACTAAATGTTTCGCATTCTTAGCAGGACACGAATCATTCGCTGCTGCTGAAGGTGCTATCAAGATAGCTGAAAAAGCTAACAAAGTAAGAAAAGAACCATTAAGAGTTATCTTAAACGGTCTTGGAAAAGATGCTGCTAAGATCATCTCAAGAATCAATGGATTCACATATGTTCAAACTGAATTTGACTTCTTCACAGGAAAAGTTAAAGTAGTTTCAGAAAAAGCTTACTCAAATGGAGATAGAGCTAAGGTAAGATGTTACGGTGCTAACGATGTTAGAGAAGGTGTTGCAATAATGCACATGGAAGGTGTTGACGTATCAATCACTGGTAACTCAACTAACCCAACTAGATTCCAACATCCAGTTGCAGGAACATACAAGAAGGAATGTATAGCTCAAGGTAAGAAGTACTTCTCAGTTGCATCAGGTGGTGGTACTGGTAGAACTCTTCACCCAGATAACATGGCAGCAGGTCCAGCTTCTTACGGTATGACAGATACTATGGGAAGAATGCACTCAGATGCTCAATTCGCAGGATCTTCATCAGTTCCAGCTCACGTTGAAATGATGGGTCTTATCGGAATGGGTAACAACCCAATGGTTGGTGCTACAGTTGCAGTTGCAGTTGCTGTTGAAGAAGGTATGAACAAGTAGTATTTTAGGTACTTTATAAGGTATCAGGCATTTGGGTCTGATACCTTTTTTCTCTTATGTTATAAAATTAATGTCATTTAAAGTAAGTGAAAATGTTTTGCTTATTCTTGTCTTACATCTATAATCCAGTTGTAAAGGTAAATAAATGGAATAATATAGACAAAAGATATTGACGAGTATTAATAATACGTATACAATTTAATGTAAGCTAAATGAAGGAGAAAAATATTATGGATAAATATTTATTTTTTGCAACATTTTCTATAGAAGAAGATGAACGATATTCAATAAGTTTTTGTGATTTACCAGGATGTTATACATTTGGAGAAAATATTGAAGATGGAATAAAAAATGCAAAAGAAGCTTTAGAGCTACACCTATTTGGAATGGAAGAAGACAAGGATTATATTCCTGAAGCTACAAGTCCGATTGATATAAAAGTAAAAGAAAATGAATTTTTAGTACCTATAATTGTATATATGAAACCAGTACGAGAAGAAATGAACAGTAAAGCAGTAAAAAAAACACTAACTATTCCATATTGGTTAAATAAAATAGCTGAGAAAGAAGGAATAAACTTTTCAGCATTATTACAGAAAGCAATCAAAGAAAAGATAGGAATAAATGATTAGTATTTAATTAGGTAGTAGATAGATGTAAAGGTTTATTTGTTTAAAATAAGAGAGGTTAAGATGGAACCTTAGCCCCTTAATAAGATAATAACAAATGTATTCTCCAAAAGTAATATGAAAAAACTATACAAAGAATTAATTATTAAAACATTAATACTTATTGGTTTAATAGCAATTTTAATATTTGCAGTAAAAGGTATGTTAGGAGGTATTTAACATGAGTGATAATGCACAAACAGAAGCTAATAAAAGGTGGCAAGAGAAGAATAAAGAAAGAGCCAAATACCTAAGTAATAGGTCAAGAGCGAGAGGTTTTGTAAAGAATCAAGCAACCAAGGAAGATTTAGAAGAGTTAGAACAATTAATAGCAGAGAGAAGAAAAGAATTGTAAATTAAGGAGCAGTCGATATGTTTGTATTGACTGCTTTGTGGTTCTAGAAATTTGAAATATGTGTATGAAAAGTTTAGAATAATACTATAAAATATTATTTTATAAATTATAAGTAGAGGGAGTAACTATTAATGAAGAATAAAAAGTTAATTATATCAATAATTATTTCTGTAGTTATTGTGGCTTGTATATTGGTAGGGGGATTAGTAGCATTTAGAATATACAAAAACAAAGAACAAAAAAGAGAGATAAGTAATTACAGTAGATATATTAAAAATAAAAAAGACGATTTTGATAATCTTGTTTTAGGGGATAAGGAAACTAAATATGAAGATTTAATTAAAGAAAGTCAAGATATTATAAATAATAATAAGGTATCTCAGATAAATACAAACAAAACAGATTTGGATGCCTTGTATGATAAAATAGCAAAAAATAATGAAGAAGATTTGACTGAAGAAATTAGAGATATAGAGAAGATGGACATATCTAATCTTTATAATGAGGAAAGTATTCAAAAATATATTGATAAAGTAGATCAATATATCAATTCAAAAAAATATCAAAGAGCAAAAGACTATATAGATAAAATTAACATATTAATAGAAAAAGGAAATAATAAATATGCAGCAGAAGAAGCTGAGATAAGAACTGCAGAAAATGTTAAAGTTAATGATTACATAGCTTCAAGGGCAAATGTGGAAGATTTAATAAGAGGATTTTTAGAGCATTTTCCAGAAGCAGTTAATGAAAATGATTTTTCTGAGATAGCTTATTATTTATATCCTAATAGTACCTTATATAATGACCAAAAGGCAGCTATTAAGAGTTGGTATGATCAAGGAATTAAAGAAGAGTTCTTGGGATTTACTGCGAAAGATATAACATTTTCTAGTGACAAATTAGAAGGAACAGTAATTGATGAAGAAGTTTTTAATATTACAAATTCTAAAGGAACAACTAGTAAAACATTTACTTGGAAATATACGTTTAAATATAATACAGATATAGAAAATTATCAAATTAGTGAAATTAGCAATGTATGATTAGTAATTTAAAATTTAGAATCGAAAACTACAAATTGTTTTGTTGTAGATTTAATTTTGATATGAAATTAGAGAGGATAAAAAAGCTTGAACCCATTGAAAATACTAAGTTTAAGACGATTTTAAATTCTAAATTTCTTTTGAATCAAATGATAAATGATTTAAGAAAAATATAAATTCCAGAAATAATTAAATGAAGATGTATTATTGAAAAATATTCTCACTTCATAATATTGTAACAGTTACCATACGTTTGCTATACTTAAAAGTAGTTAGAGTATAGCTAAATATGGCTATTGTTTAAGGAGAGAATCGAATATGAGTGAGAAGATAACAATTAAGAAGAATACTATACAAGAAACTCTTTTACTACCGCTATATGGAAGAGCATATTGTTCTAGAAAATATCAAGGGTTATTAGATGATGATTTATCACAGCAAGCTATAGAGAAGATAGATTATGATTTTGATTCATTGAATTTAAAAGAATTTCAAGTTGTAACTTGGGCTATTCGTCAGAAGATGTTATGTAGTAAGGTAAGGGAATACTTAGTTAAGCATCCAAGGGCAACTATTATAGATATTGGATGTGGATTATCTACTGGATTTTCAGAAGTTGATAATGGAGAATGCAAGTGGGTTAATCTAGATTTACTAGATGTTATAGAGATTCGTGAGAAGGTTCTTCCATGCAGAGATAGAGAAAGGAATATTGCTTCAGATGCATTTGATTTATCTTGGATAGATAAACTAGATGTAGAGGTATCAGAAGGAGTATATGCTATAAGTGGAGGTGTATTCTATTATTTTAAACCAGATAAGATCAAGAAACTTTTCTGTGCATTAGCAAATAGATTACCAGGTGGTGGAATCTATTTCGATTGTGAGAGCAGTTATGGGGCAAGAAAATCTAACAGAATGGTTAAGAAGACAGGTAATTCTGGTGCTACAATATATTTTGCAGTGGATGATGCTGCTGAGATGTTTAGTGTATGGAGTGATAAGTTTAAGAGAATAACAGTAGTTGATGATTTACCACAGAAGTACCTTAAGGCAAAGCGATTACCATTTGCAACTCGTTTAACTTTGAAAATGGGATGTAAGATGGAGATTATGAAGTTTGTAGAGATAACATTTGAATAAAATAATGAACATCTGCAGATACTAATAAAAAAGTATCAGAGGTGTTGTATTTTGAGAAAGAGATTATTATATATTAGTGTGAATTCTAAACCAGAAGAATTATCTGCATCTAAGACTGTTGCACGATATTTTATTAATAAGTTTCTTGAGGTTAATGAGAATTTTAATGTGAAGGAAATTGATTTGTATGAGGAGCATATCCCTAGACTTAAATATCAATATTTTGAGGATAGGAATTGTATAATTCAAGAAGAGGCAGCTAGAAAGCTTCCAGAATCAGATCAGAAGGAGATTAAGAAGATAAGAGAGTTATGTGATGAATTCATTAGTGCAGATATGTATGTTATAGCTGCACCTATGTGGAGTTTATCATTTCCTGCGCCACTGAAGGAATATATTGATTGCATAGTTCAAGATAATAAGACTATCAAGGTTCAGAAGGATAAGAAGCCTATAGGACTACTTGGTGATAGATATAGAGCATCAGTATATGTTCAATCATCAGGTGGAGCTATACCATGGATATTAGATCCTATAATGGATAAAGGGGAGAATTATGTATCATCTATAATGAAGGCCATGGGAATTCAGAGAGTAGATGAGATTAAGGTTGATAATACTGGAACAACAGAAGAAGAGAGAATATCAGCTATAGAGAAAGCGAAAGCTAAGATAGATGATATGATAGAGACATTTCACTTTTATACTATGACAGACAATGATGAATGATAATTTAAGCTATAGTCATTAACATATTTATATTTTTAATATGTTAATGACTATTTTTTTACACGGGCAAATGTATGATTTTAAAACTACAGATAACATTATTGATATACAAAAAGTATTTGGATTTTGCTTATAAGTGGCTTGATTAGAACTATTTACAACAGAACGTAAGTTCGATATAATTATAGTATTAGATATAAAAATTAGTGCAGGAGAATCTATTATTATAATGAGGAGGAGTAGTTGTGGATAGAGATAATCGTGTGTATATAGCTATAGATCTTAAGTCTTTTTATGCTTCTGTAGAGTGTGTGGAGCGAGGACTAGATCCTATGACAACTAACCTTGTTGTTGCAGATGCTAGTAGAACAGAGAAGACTATATGTCTAGCAGTTTCACCATCTCTAAAGGCTTATGGAATACCAGGTAGAGCTAGATTATTTGAAGTAGTACAGAAGGTTAATATAACTAACGTAGAGCGAAAGAAACATGCACCTAATTATACATTTACTAGTGAGTCTTATGATGCTAATGAGTTAAGTGATCCTTCAATCAGTATAACTTATATTACTTCACCACCTAGGATGGCACTATATATGGAATATAGCACTAGGATATATGATATTTATCTGAAGTATATTGCTCCAGAGGATATTCATGTTTATTCCATAGATGAAGTATTTATGGATGTTACCAATTATCTGAGAACTTATAATATGACACCTCATGATCTTGCTAGAACTATAATTCGTGATGTACTTAGAACAACAGGTATTACTGCAACTGCAGGGATAGGAACTAATATGTATTTATGTAAGATTGCTATGGATATTGTTGCGAAACATATTCCGGCAGATGAAGATGGAGTGCGTATAGCTGAACTTGATGAGAAGAAATATAGACAATTATTATGGAATCATAGACCTCTTACTGACTTCTGGAGAGTTGGTAGAGGATATGCCAAGAAACTAGAAGAACAAGGACTATTTACTATGGGAGATATTGCAAGATGTTCTATAGGAAAACAAACAGATTATTATAACGAAGATCTTCTATATAATATGTTTGGCGTAAATGCTGAGCTTCTTATAGACCACGCATGGGGGTGGGAACCTTGTACTATATCAGATGTAAAGGGTTATAAGCCGGAAACCAAGAGTATAGGAGCAGGTCAAGTGTTATCTTGTGCTTATACTTCAGATAAGGCTAGAATAGTAGCTATGGAAATGGCTGATCAATTAGCTTTGGATTTAGTTGATAAAGGATTAGTAACAGATCAAATAGTATTAACTGTTGGATACGATATAGATAATTTGAGTAAATCAAATATTAGTAAGAATTATCATGGCGAGACAACCATAGATAGATATGGAAGAAGAATACCAAAGCATGCTCACGGAACAAAGAATCTAGATAGAAAGACATCCTCATCTCATATGATAATTCAAGGTGTTACAGAATTATATGATAGGATAGTAAATAATAAGCTATTGATTAGAAGAATTAATATATCGGCTAATAATGTAATATTAGAATCTGAAGCAAAAGAGAATACTAGTAATAACACATTTGAGCAGATGGATTTATTTACAGATTATATTATAGAAGATAAGAAGCATGAGGTAGAAGAGGAGTCATTTAAGAAAGAGAGAAGAATACAGGAAGCTATGTTATCTATTAAGAAACGATATGGCAAGAATGCAGTATTAAAAGGATTGAATTATGAAGAAGGAGCTACTGCTAGAGATAGAAATCAGAGAATAGGAGGCCATAAGGCTTAAAGCTTACAATAATATTAACAAATAAGAGAGAAAGGTAGAGAATATATGAGTATACCATATAATATTGTAAATAATAGAATGGCAGAATCAACATTAGATAACAATAATATGAGTGAACCGTATGCTGATATTATAGATATGCCACACCATGTGTCAGAGAAACATATGCAGATGTCCATACAGAATAGAGCAGCACAATTTGCACCATTTGCAGCACTAACTGGTCATAATGAGGCAATCAAGGAAACAGCTAGAGTTACAGATGAATTTATAGAGTTAGATGAGAATAATAAGTATATAATAGATGTTAAACTTCAATTGTTACAAGAGAATATAAATAAGTATCCTGAGATTACTATAGTGTATTTTAAACCAGATAAGAGAAAGTCAGGTGGAGAATATGTAACTTGTACTAGTAACGTAAAAAAAATTGATAGTTATAGGAGAGCAATAGTTATGTTAGATGGTACAAATATCCCTATAGATATGATTATAGATATAAATGGGGATATATTTAATGGCTTGGAATATTAAGTAATATTTATTGCTGTTAAAATAAAAAAACAGGTTTGAGAATAATTCATAATTACATTAGTCAATATTTGTAGTATAATGAAATAAAAGTTATTTTGGAGGGGAATGTTATTATGGAGGATGAGAAGATAATAAAAGACATAAATAAATATAAAACGGAAAGTGTAGGAGATGTATACTCTGGTTACTTGATAAAGGAGAAGGAATATAAGTTTGAGAAGAACTTTTTCTTTGATGATAAGATGTCTATTTATATGCCAATAGATTTTATAGATTTACCTGAAGATTTGAAGAAAATGAAGTATCCTTCAGAGAATAGGCCACAAGTGATAAAATCTAATGATACTAATACAGTTAATATTGCTTTTAGTTTACTTCCAGTAGATTTTACAGAAGATCAAGTGGAGAATATGAGAAACACATTTAAGAACATATTACAGAACTATAATCCACAATTTTCGTTTCTGGAAGAAAATGTTATGGAGAAGAATAATAAGAAGATCGCTTGGTTTGATTATACATGTCATGTATTAGATGGAAGTATGTATAGTTTAGTTGCTTGTATGGAAATAGATAAAAAAGTATTTCATGCTGTATTTAACTGTACAGTAGAAGAAATGAAATTATGGAAAGTAGTATTTTTAGATATGTTACAGTCTATAGAAGTAAATGAAAAGTAGAAGGGGTAAAGAAGTATGAAAATTGCAAGGGTATATATAGGGGAATTCCCTAGTGTAACAATAACAGGATGTACTATTAATCAAAATGTAAACGAACACGCATATGCAAGTATAACAGGAATAATAGAAGAAGATGTAATAGATGCATGCATGAATAAGGGAAAATCAGAATCTTATCTTACAATAAAGGCAGTGGATGAGGAGAATGGCCATAAGGATATTTTTAAAGGAATTGTATATTCTATGAAAATAGAAAACGATGGCGCAGTTAATACTCTAGAGTTAGTTCTAGTAACAGGAACTATAAAATTAGACGGTAATAATTATACAAAAACATTTCAAAATTCAGGTACAACATATTCAAAACTATTCAAGAATCTAGAAAAGTCAGAAGCTGCATCTAGTATTATGTATGCTGATGATAAAGGTATAGGGAAGATGGTTGTACAATATAATGAAACTAATTGGGAATTTGCTCAAAGGATAGCATCTAATATGGGAACTTGTATATATCCAGAAGTATCATTTGCTAGTCCTAGATACTATATTGGAGTAGGCAAGGGATCTAAAAGTGCAGAGATTACAACAAGTTCAGTAAGGATAAAACAATCAGTAGAGAAATATATGTTAGATAATAATAAAGAATCTATAGAGAAGATAAAAGATTGTGTAGCATATGAAGTTGAATCTAGAGATTATGCACCTATAGGTAGCAAGGTGTCAATACCTAGTGCAAGTGAAACTCTATACATATATAGTGTTAATACTTCTCTTATAAGAGGGGAAATAATAAATAAGTATGTACTTAAGAGCAAGGGTGGATTTGACAGAGTAAGAAAATATAATCATAAGCTTATAGGAGCTTCGTTAGGTGGAAAGATAACAGGAGTATCTGGTTCAACAGTAAAGATATCAGTAGATGAGGATGGAAAAAATGGCAATGGAGATTGTGGATCTAAAGATTTTGCATATTCTACTGTATATTCTTCTCCAGATGGTACTGGCTGGTATTGTATGCCAGAAGAAGGAGATAGAATAAGAGTGTATTTCCCAACAGAGAAAGAAGAAGATGGATATGTAATAAGTTCAGTTCACTTAGATGTAGATAGTTCAGCATCTAATAGTTCTGCTAGATCTAATCCAGATGAGAAGTCTATATCTAATAAGCAAAATAAACAAATTATATTTGCACCTACTTATATAGAGATAACTAATAATGAAATGGGCTCAGCTATAAAATTAGATGATGAAAATGGAATTACAATAACTACAGATAAATCAATATACTTTAAGGCAGATAAGGGAATAGAATTCAATAGTGCTAATGATATATATTTAACAGCAAATAAACAAATTAATATGGAACAAAGTGATCAAAATTCTATTCTATTAGATGAAAAAGCAATTACTATAAAAGGCCCTAAAGTAAAAATGCAGGATAAGGAATAAGATATTATGGCGTTACATGTACAAAAGGTTAATAAAGAAGAAATAATAAAATATGCAGCAAATTTATTAGAAAAGAGATTAGAAAATAATATAGATATTATAGGTGAATATGTAAAAAATAATGCGGATAATATAGTAGCAAAGTTATATGATGATGTTGATAGGTTGTATAAACAAGGAATAGATATGCAGAGAAATTCAAATAAAAATGATATAGCATATATAAGTATATTTCTTATGAGACATTATTATTATACTAGAAATTATCCTATTCACATATATCTATATGATAGTACAAGATATCTAGATAAAAATGAATGCATGATTGAGATTAATTTAGATTTTATAATGGATTATTATAATGGAGACTTAGAATATATAGAGAGAGAGTTAAAGAAGAAATATATCAGAATAGATCAAGATATACTTCAGGAGATACAGAAGAGGTATCTAGGAGAATATTATAGATTGATAGTTAACTTCTTTGTAGAATCAAAGGATATATTTCTTATGGTTTCGAGTATAGATGATCTTAAGATTACTGATGATATGAAAATTACTATAGGAGAATATCTAGATGAAGGAACTGTAATAGGAGGGCTTTAAATATGAAATATTTTTTGATAGAAAGTGATGCATCTCTTATTAATAAACCAGAATTAATTAATTGGTATAAGATTATAGATAAAAAGAGCATTGATGATGGAAAATACAATAAACTAGATGATAAAACAGCAGTCTATATAAAATCAAATAAAGATACTGTTTTTTATGATGTTGTAACTTCTCCTATTTTTATAGTAAAAAAAGAATTAAAAGAACTTATAAGTCTGTTTGAACCTAATCTTGGATATAAACAACTTATATTAGTTGATAAAGATAATAGTCAAATGGAACAATATTATATACCTGAATTATTAAGAATAGATTGCTTAGATAAAAGTACAATATATAACATAGATAAAAGCGTAATAAAAGAAGGCGTTATAGATACTAGTAAACTTCTAGACAAAGCAATATTTAGAATAAAAAATATTCAAACTACAAATATTGTAGTAAGAATGGATCTATTAGAAGCTATGCTTAAGAGAGATTATAGAGGGTTTACAGTAAGAGAATTAAAGAAAGTGTAGGTGAAAAAAACTATGGCAGCGAAAAAAGGATATTCTAAACCTCAAGAAAATAGTGAGGATTGTGCTAATGTAGAAATTACAGATGAAGAACAACAGTATATAGAGGATAATGTAAGTAGTTCTAATTCTTCTCCAGCAGAATATACAACTAGAGGTGTGTCTCTTAGGTGCAAATTTGGAACTCATACAAGAAGAGTTAATTTAAAAGAAGATCATGGAGTTACAATTATGCACGAAGATGACAAATATTATCATCCGTTGATATTAGAAGAAGATTGCAAACTTAATGATAATATTAACGTATTTGGAATATGTAATTCACCATCTGTACCAAAGGGGCAAAAGATAACATTATTAGATGAAGAGAAAAACAATCCTATAGTGGGGTACCCTTGTGTATGTCAGATACTTGGTAAGTGGGCAGATGCCAAGGAGAACTTTGAGATAAATGACAAGAAAGTATTAACTACAAAATCATTTTTAGTATGTGCATATCTAGGAGTTATAGAAGTAAAAGAAAAATGTAATGGACTAGAATATGGTGGAGAATTAGATGAATAGATAGGTGGGATAATGAGTGGGGGAAATAACTCAAGAGATAATTAAACTTGAAGGCTTTAAAGAATTATATAAATGTTCAAAATGTAATATGATAAATAAACCAGGAGAACATCCAATTATAGATATACAAGGGGAGATATCTAAAAACTATAATGTTTCGGATATTATAAAGAGATTACAGAATCAACTTATTAAAGTAAAGAATCGAACATTATCAGGAGAATATATTACTATATTCTGTGGATACATAGATGAAGTCGAAGTTAATGAAAGCTATGAAGACAGTTATAATGTAGAAATAAGATTAATTTCTAGTAGTTGTAAGACTGATCATAAAAAATATTATAGGTCTTATCAAGATGTACAAAAAAATCACAAAGATATTATATTACAAGTTGCAAATGAACTTACGTCTGCTAATGTACAATGTGATTTTCATAAGGACAATCCTATAGGAATGCCGCTTATACAATATTATGAAACTAATTGGGAATTTATGAAGAGGGTAGCAAGTGAGTGCAATGAAGCTATATTAGTAGATGAGAGTTCTGAGATATTGAGAATAATAATTGGGGCACAGAAAAAAGCATCTAAAGGAATAATAAAAAGCTCAAAGTATGCAATGGGAGTATCAGAAGATTATTTTAAGAAAAAAGCATTTGCAACTAATATAGATAAATATAAATTTTCTTATGTTGAGGTAGAAACTAAGGATATATATTCTGTAGGTGATACTGTTACGTTTAAAGGAGAAACATATATAGTATGTGAAAAAACTTCAAGGCTAGACGGAACTGAGCTTTTGTTCAAATATAAATTGGCAAATGAAGAGTATCTATACCAAAAGAAATATAATAATTTGTTATTGGCAGGATGTACTATACATGGAGTAGTAGAGAAAACAGCTAATGAAACCTTGGAATTAAATCTTGAATTACAAGATGAAAATAATAACACTACTAAGTATCCTTATGAATGGGTTCCTGAGACAGGAAATTTGATGTATTGTATGCCAAAAGTAGGAACTAAGGTATCGTTATATTTTGCATCTGCATCTGAAAAAAGTGCCAAGGCTATAAATTGTATACGTACAAATGCGTCTTCTAGCGGAAGTGGAATTTATAAAAAGGAAGAGAAAACATTTGCTACAGAACATGATAATGGAATGGTATTAGCACCAGACTTCTTACTTATATCATCTCAACAAGTGAATGAAAAAACAAACCAATTAATGATGGTAGATGATGAGGGAACTCTAGCAGTCAGCAAGAACAAAGTTGTATTTAATGCAGGAATAGGAATAGGATGTAATACTAATAAATTATTTATAACTGCTAAAGGTAAGATAAATACAAGTGTATGTTCAGGAAATGTCCCAGTATCATATATATTACAAGATCAATATCTAGAGATGGGTTCAACTACTTTAGCTATGCTAACAACTGAAACTAAAAGTGACTATAAGAATATAAATGATGCACCAATGAGAAAAGAGTTTAGTTGGTGGGATTTGGCGAAGAATGTAGCAGCAGGTTTATTAGTTGTAGCAGCAGTAACAGCAGCAGTTGCAGTAACAGTTGCTACATGTGGAGCTGCAGGTCCTGTTATAGCTGGAGCAGTAATAGGTGGTGCAACAGCAGGTACACTAGCTGTAGGAACAATGGCTTATGAAGATTATAAGAATGGTGAAGTATCTGATACGAAGGAATTCTGTGCTAAGGTAGGAGTAAAAACTTTTGTAGGTGCAGTAACTGGTGCAATAGGTGAAGCGGGCTTAGGAGTCAAAGCCGAATTTGTTGCATCTACTGCTGGAGTTGTTGCAGAAGACGTTTCATGCAATGCTATAGATGGAAAGGATTTAACTGATGGTCTTGGATTAGATTTAGTTGTAAATACCATTAGTTTTGGAATATTCGATGCAAAAATACTAAATAAGATAGCAGATACACGTCCATTTAGACATATTAGTTCTTCAGTGTCAAATAGTTCAGCTGGTAGAAGCGTATCTAGACTTTGGTCATCTATGCGCAATTCAGCTAGTTCAGCTAAAAATAGACTGTTTGGCAATGTAACAGATGATACTTTAGGAAATATATTAGAAGCTGACAGAGATGCAGCCAAAAATATATTTAAAAATGGTGCTGAAAGTGGAGCAGCAACAACTACAAGAAATGAATTAAAGAGTACAACTGATGAACTTATTCATAATGTTAATTCTATGAAAAATAAGAGAAATACGTTATTACAAGCAAAAAGAAATACTACTGATCGTGCAGCAAGAAGAAGTATAGAGGCAGAAAGAGCAGCACTGAAGACACAAATAAAACAAGCAAGAAATACTATTGTTGCTAATCAAGGAGAAATTGTAAGATATGATGCGTTGATATCTTCTCTTGGAGTTCAAGCAAGCAAAGATACTATAAAAAATAGCGGAAAACCATTGGCAAAAGCATTTGGATATAGTTATGCAAAACAAATGGCTATTGAGTATGGAAAAAGTAAATTTTCAAATGGCGTTAATGAGGGGTTAAAAGGTGCAGTAGATTTTTTGGGCATAGGTGGTCCAAATACTAAAAAAGTTGTAGATGAAATTAATAAAAAAAATTAGTAAGATATGTATGTGGATAGGAGTAAACTATGAAGTGTGAAAAACCAACAGAAGAGATGATAAAAACATTTTATAATAATTATAAGGGAAGTATTATATTTGGAATTATTTTATATGGAGGAATAGCAATAGTAACAACAGGAATGTTTATAGTAGCATTAATAGCAAAGATGCCTACTAAATATATAATATTTAGTGGTGTTATTGCCTTAATATTTATAATTGTAGTTCAATCTTATATATCATCATTAAGAAAGATGAAAAAAGGAGAGTTTATGGTAGCAAAAGCTATATATCAGGGAGTAAATGATACCATAAATTCTACAATGAAATATACAATAACATATGAAAATGATGAAGGTGTTATGGAGACTAAAGGTTATTATGTTGATGCTTATAAAGGTAGAAAGTTAAAAAAAGGAGAAGAGATAATTATTGCAATAATGCCTAATGAAGTTATGTATGTTTTAAAATAATAAAATGTATAAAAGAAGTAAGTAATGCCTTGGAAGAATTATTTAATAATTTAACCAAGGTGTTATGTTACAAAATTGTATAAGAAAGATAGGGTACATATGAAAAGTGAAAAACCAACAGAAGAGATGAAAAAAGCATTTTATAAGAATTATAAGGGGAGTGTTATATTAGGAATTATTATTTTTGGAGTGCTAGCATTAGTAACAACAGGAATGTTTATAGTAGCATTAGTAGCAAAGATACCTACTAAATATATAATATTTAGTGGTGTTATTGCCTTAATATTTATAATTGTAGTTCAATCCTATATATCATCATTAAGAAAGATGAAAAAAGGAGATTTTATGGTTGCAAAAGTTGTTTATCAAAGCATACATAATTATAGAAATTCTTCAATGAAGATGAAAGTAGTATATGAAAATGATGAAGGAAATTTAGAAACTAAAGACTTTGAATTCAATACTTATAAAAGAAGAAAGCCGTTTGTAAAGGGAGAAGAACTGACAGTTGCAATAATGCCTAATGAAGTTATGTATGTTCTAGAATAATAAAATATATAAAAGAAGTAAATAATGCCTTGGAAGAATTATTTAATAATTTAACCAAGGCATTTTTATAATAATTGAGGGAGAAAAAATGGGAAAAGTAGAGAATGTAATAAAAATGTTATTTATGCTAAAGAAAAATGAAGTTATAAAGTGTAAGGATATAGCAGAGGAATTAGAAGTGAAAGAAAGACAAGTGAGGTGCTATAAGGATATATTAAGTGATTTTGTAGAGATAGAATCAATACCAGGAAGATATGGTGGATATATTTTGCGAGATGATGCAATGTTTCCTATTAAAGAAATATTAAGAGAAGATGAGATGGAACTTGTTAAGGATTTTATAAATGGGTTGGATAGTAACTTAATGGATGGTAATACAGAATTAAAAAAAGCAATAGATAAAATTAATTATACAATAAAGAGCAATGAAGAAAATTGTGCTAGTTCAATAATTCCATATTCAAGAGTTAAACCATTAGATGATAATCAAAGAAAGATAAAAGAAGACATACATAAAAGCTGTATAGAATCTAATGAAGTGATAATTGAATATGGAGATAATAAGGGTACAGTAGATGAAAGAAGAATTCAGCCATATAAACTTATAACTTATAAGGGAGAATATTATTTGTATGCTTTTTGCTTAAAGAGAAATGCAATAAGAAATTTTAAGCTAAAGAGAATCAAAAAGTGTATAGTTACTAATAAGAAATTTGTTAAAAGTATAGATATGGATAAACATTTAGCAAATGAACGTAAAAATAGTATAGGTATATTTGGTGGAGAAGAATATGATCTTGAATTGCTAATAAGAAATCCTATGGCTAATACAGTAAAAGAACGTATATGGGTAGATAATCAAGTTATAGATGAAGAAAGCTATCCTGAAGGAATTGTTTTCAAAGCAAAGATGAAGGGTGGACCCGAAATATTATCATGGATATTAAGTATGGGTGAAAGTGTTACTGTAGTAAAACCAGAAGTATTAAAAACGAAAATAAGAGAAAAATTAGAAAAAATGATAAAAAATTTATAAATGTGACGTAGATAGAACAGGGTTTACTGTTATAATATAGATGTAAGTTAAAATGCAATTATTTGTAACAAATAATTGCATTTTCCAATATGGTCTACTAGTGATACTTAATTGATATTATTATTCAATTTATATTCCAAATATGGTTCTACTACAGATAATAATATATCAAAAAAAAGTTTACATTACAAATACAATATAAAATGTAAATAATAATGTGCAGGATAAATAAACCGTGAATAATAATATAAATAAAGTTGACAAAAGGAAAAAAAAGTAATATTATAAACTTGTAGTAATTGGAAAGGAGGTATTTTATGAGATTACTTTTAGAAATGAGATTGTCAAAAAATGAATTTCCTAAAGATTATCATAGTTCAATAATAAGTTATATCAAGAATGCTTTAAGTGTTTGTGATAATGGAAGGCAATATGATAAGTTCTATAAGGATACACAAAAGAAAAAGTTTTGTTTTACTGTAATGTTAGGAAAGTGCAAGTTTACTAAAACTAATATTATGTTAGAAGGTAATACGATAAAAATATTAATTTCTATATCTGAAATAGGAAATGAAAAATATATATTATTTAATTCTCTTATAGCTCAGAAGAATAAGCTATATCCATTACCTAATGGCAATAATATGATGCTTTTAAAAATAACTCAATTGAAGAATGTAGAGATAAAGAGTTCCAAGGCGGTATTTAAAACATATTCTGGATCAGGGTTATGTATAAGAGAACATAATTCTGATACTAATAGAGATAAATATTATGTTTATAATGAGGAAGGATTCCAAGAACAATTCTTATATGTAGTTAGAGAACAAGCGATTAGAGCAGGTTTTAGTAGAGAGATTGCAGAAAATGTTAAATTTACTCCAATTAATCTAAAAAAAGTTGTTACATTACATTACGGAATATATATAGATGTTACAGTTGGAATGTTTGAACTAGAAGCAGATAGCAGATTGTTGAAACATTTGTATCAAACTGGATTAGGAAGTCGTACATCAGCAGGATATGGAATGTTAGATCTAATAAGTCAGGAAGGAGGAGAAGAATGTTAAGAAAAAGTGATAATGAAAGCTATGATACAGCTATAGAAGCTTCGGATTGGAGATATTCTGCTTCTATATGTGGCTTAATAAGATATTTTAGATTTCATGATATGCAATATAGAATAGATGAAGATACATTATATTTTAATAGCGAAGACATTATAGAAGAAAAATATCTAGATTATGTAGAATATTCTTATGCAGATAATATGCCACATAAAAACTTAGAATCAAGGTTGTCCTCAGAAGAGTTTACATCAGACGATATAAAGGATATTAATGATATTTTAAAAGCTAATTCAATAATGAAGAAGTTGTTTAAAGGAATAAAGTTTGATGGAGAGAATAAGGAAGAAATATTAAAAATAGCACAAGAACATAGGTATGAAATAATAAAAGAAACTTATAGAAATAAACTTAATTTATATAGGAATTATTGTAATGAAAATTTATTATTTTCTGAAGAAAAGACATCAAGTAGAGTAGTTGGATATTATATAGATATGGGTAAGAAAAGTAGATCAGTTTCTTATAATTTTGATACAAGTAAATTAAGTTTGACAGATTCTAGATATTTTGATTTTATTCCTTTTGCTTTTTGTGGTAATAGGGAAATGTTTTTCATCAATGATAATTCTAGTTTAGATATGCTTATATCAACTAATTTGACTTTAGAAAGTAAGTTGAAAAAGCCAAATGAAGAAGGTAATAAGCAATCTTCAAGAAGTATATTTTTCAACAGTATAATAGAGTCAACTGATTTTATAGATTATGATGTTGAGGTTATTACTAAGAATATTGATAATGGTTTTTTTGAAACATTATTTATAAGAAAAGATAGTATAGAGATTTTTAATAAATTAAAAGACTCTATTGATTATAAAGCATTAGATAGTAGTTGTAAAATAAATGAAAATTATTATATAAGTGCTATGAATGAAGCAATAGATGCTATATTAAATCAATATTATTTAGATAGAACAATTGAGTTGTTTATTAAGAACAAAAGAAGTTATGTAGCAACACAATTAATAAAGATTAATAGTTTAATAAAAAAAGGAGGAGAGAATATGAATCAAGCAATGAATAGTGCTTACATGTGTGCAAAAGATGTAACACAAAAATTAATACAAAAAAAAGCAGAAAATAAAATAGATAGTTATAAACAAAAACTATTAAGTTCAGTAATATTTAAAGATAAAGAAAGAACATGTCATATTTTATTACAATTGTCAAATTACTCAAATGTATATTTTGGCTTTGCAAATGATATATTTGAAGATTTTGATGGAAATAAAGACGCTCTTTATACATTTATAAATGCTTTAGGAAGAAATGTAATACAAAATAATGATAATGGAGGAGATAATAATGAAGAATAGTGCAATAACATTAACAGTAGTAGCTAATATGACTTCTAATTACTCAGAGGGGTTAGGAAATGTTGCTAGTGTACAAAAGGTATTTAAAAATAGAGAAGTATATGCTATAAGAAGTAGGGAAAGTTTAAAAAATGCAATTATGGTTCAAAGTGGTATGTATGATGATTTAAAAACTGAAGTGGATGGGGCAACTCAAAAGATGGCTAATAAAGATTTAAATGTATCTAATTGTAGAGCTCTTGAGGGAGGATATATGAGTACTAAAGGGACTACATATGTAAGAAAAAGTTCTTTTTACTTAACAGATGCTATAGCTACAGAAAGTTTTGTTAATGAAACAAGATTTCACAATAATCTATATCTAGCAACTAATAAAGCAAATGAATTAGGAGTAAGTGTTCAAGATAAACCTAAAGAATCAGGATTAATGCCATATCAATATGAATATGATAAATCATTAAAAATTTATAGTATAACAATAGATCTTGACATGATAGGAAAAGATCAAAACTTTGAGGTAGAAGCAGATAATAAAGAAAAAGCTGATCGTGTAATCAGTTTATTAAGGGCTGTACAAAATTTAAGCTTATTAGTAAAAGGAAATCTTGATAATTCTGAACCATTATTTGTAGTGGGCGGATTATCTCCTAGAAAAACTCATTATTTTGAAAATGTAGTCAAGGTTTCTCAAGATAATATTGTATTATCAGAAGATTTGAAACAAAAAATTAATAGTGGATTTTCAGTTGGATTATTAAGAGGTGGAGCGTTTAAGAATGAAGATGAAGTTATCAGAGAATTACAACCAAAGTCTGTAATGACATTCTTTGATGATTTATGTGAAGAAGTAAAAAAATATTATGAAGTATAAAATAACAGTTGATAGAAAGGTGGTGAAATAATGAGGGCAATTAGATTAATAGTTAATCAAAGTAGTGCTAATTATAAAAAAGAAGAAACTTGGGAAAATAAAATGACATATCCATTACCACCTATATCGACAATTATAGGGGCAATACATGTAGCGTGTGGATATACTGAATATCATCCTATGGATATTAGCGTACAAGGACAGTATGAATCTATGCATAGAGAACCATATACAGATTATTGCTTTTTAAATTCAACTATGGATGATAGAGGAATACTTGTGAAAATGAGAAATGAATCTATGTTATCAACATCATTTGATAGAGTAGCAAAAACTATAGATAGAAGTAGTAATCTTAAGAAAAACGAAAATTTACTTGTATATGATAGAGAATTATTAACTGAATATCAAGAACTTAAAGAATTAAAGGATAAAATCAGTGAATTTAAAAGTGGAAGGTTAAAAAATGTTAATATTCTTATAAAAAAGAGAAAAACAGCTTTAGCTGGTAAGAAAAAGAAGCTTGATAAATCTTCTGATGAATTTAAGAGAATAGATAATAGGGAAAAAGAAATAAAAAAGTTAGAGAAGACAATTAAAGACAGAGTAAAGATTTTTGAAGATGAGAATTGTAATAATAAGTTATCTCAATATAGATCTCTTACAACAGCTCTTAGATATTATGAAGTGTTAGATAATATACATTTAATTATTCATATAAGATGTGATGAAGAAACTATGAAGGATATAATAGATAATGCTTATAATATTAAATCATTAGGACGTAGTGAAGATTTTATAGATTTAGTTGAAGCAAAAGTTGTTGAATTGTCAGAAGATGTTTATGAGGAATTAACTAGTAATTATTCTGCATATTTAAATTTTGAAGATGTTAAAAATGAAAAGGTATATTCTAAAGAGAAAACTGGAAGAGAAATAATTGGTACAAAATATTATATTAATAAAAATTATGATACAGAAAAGGCTAAGGTTGGCAAAAGAGAATTTGTGAAGAAAAAGGTTTTATATACATCATATTATACAATAGAGGATACAAGTGAAAATATTTATGTTGATAGAGATGATAAACAAGAATTTATAGTTAATTTTATTTAAAGCTAATAAGGCAGCAGAATTGAAACTGTTGCCTTAGAATCTAAGGGGGATTTTCAAATGAATACTAGTGAGTATTTGGCTAAACCAGATAAAACAATAAAAGAACATACACAAGAATTAATAGATTCATTAGAAATATTAAAAGAATTAGGATATATAAGGGATGAAGAAACTTACAAATTAGTAAAGTTAGCATGTGAATATCATGATTTGGGTAAAGTTAATAGAGAATTTCAAAAGAGAATAACAGCTGCAAAGAATGGAAAAAAGCTAAAATTTAATTTAGAAAAAGAAATTTTTCATAATATTCTTTCAGCATATATGATAGATAAAGATAGTTTTAGTAAAATTGAAGATTATCATAGAGTATGTCATGCAGTAATTAATCATCACAATTATTGTGATGATGCATTTAAATATATTAGTGAGCATAAGCAGCAAATAAAGGATAGTTTATCAGATATAGAACATTATGAGTTAGGTATAAGGGAAAGAAAAAAAATATCTTGTATGGTTAATGATATTGAAGCTGCGAAGATAAAGGGATATCTTCACAAGTGTGATTATAGTGCGAGTGCAGGATATGTAGTTGAATATCCAAATAATTTTTTAGAAGAATCATTAAATGATTTAATGAAAAGATGGCAAAGTAAAGATTCAAGTAGTCATTGGAATGAACTACAGAAGTTTTGTATAAAAAATAGAGATGAAAATATAATAGCTGTCGCAGAAACTGGAATGGGAAAAACTGAAGGTGGCCTTCAATGGATAGGGGATAACAAAGGATTTTTCATACTTCCTATAAGAACAGCTATAAATGCTATTTACGAAAGAGTGGCAAATGATTTACTAGATAAAAAAAACATAAATGAAAGAGTATCGATATTACATTCAGAATCACTAGAATACTACAATAAGAGAATAAGTGTTGAAGAACAAGAAAATCTAGATGTTATTGAATATGATAAAAGAGGTAAACAGTTGTCTATGCCATTAAGTATATCAACATTAGATCAATTATTTGATTTTGTTTTTAAATATCAAGGATTTGAATTAAAATTAACTACGCTAGCATATTCAAAAATAGTAATTGATGAGATTCAGATGTATGGACCAGATTTGTTAGCATATCTTATTCGTGGATTAGAAATGATTAATGAAATGGGAGGTAAAATAGCAATAGTAACTGCCACATTACCACCTTTTATAAAGAAATTATTAAGTGAAAATATATCATTTAAATGTGGAAAATTTATAAAAGATAAAAATAAAGTTAGGCATAATGTAAAAGTATTAAATGAGAAGATTAATTCAGAGGATGTAGTAAAAAAATATAAAGAAAATATTGCAAATAACAAAGGAAATAAGATTTTAGTAATATGTAACACAATAAAAAAGGCTCAACAATTGTATAAAGAATTAAAAGAAAGCGATATAAATAGTAAAGAAATTCATATTCTTCATAGTAGATATATAAAAGTAGATAGAGAAAGAAAAGAACAGGAAATAATTGAATTTGGTAAAACATACAAAGATAATGGTGAAATAGATATAAGAAATGGAATATGGATATCAACTTCTCTTGTTGAAGCAAGTTTGGATATAGATTTTGATTGCTTATTTACAGAATTACAAGATATTAATTCTTTATTTCAAAGGTTTGGAAGATGTAATAGAAAAGGTGCTAAGAATTGCGAAGAAGTTAATTGCTATGTATATACAGATGTTGAACATATAAAAATTGGTAATAGAGGATTTATAGATAAAACAATATTTGATTTATCTAAAAAAGCATTACAAGAGGTAGATGGAAAAATAACTGAAGATGAAAAAATAGCATTAATTAATAAGTATTTTAGATACGAAGATGTAAAAGATAGTGATTTTATTCGTGAATATAAGAGAATCTATGATTTTATAAAAGGGATTCAACCATATGATATTGAAAAAAAAGAAGTTGATTTAAGAAATATATTGTCAGAGGATATTATACCAGAAGAAGTGTATAAAGAGAATGAAGAAAAGATAATTAAAGCAGAAAAATCTCTTGCAGAAGATAACCTTAATAGTAATGACAGATTGAAATTAATAAGAAATATAAAGAAATTTATAGTATCTATACCTATGTATGAAGCAAAGAAAGCAGAGGTATATAGTGTTGTAAAAATTAATAAATATGAGGAAATTAAAGTTATACAATGTGGTTATAACAATGAGTTAGGATATTATAAAGTTGATGATACAAAGTCAAATAATAATATTTTATAAGTTATAGGAGAATTATATGGGAAAGGTAAAAATAACAGGTTTAGATATATATTATTATGAAGTATGTAAGAGAAAATTATGGTATTTTAATCATGAAATAAGTATGGAACAAAATAGTGAAGATGTGTCTATAGGAAAAGCATTAGATGAGGAAACTTATTCAAGAGAAAGTAAGCATATCAATATTGATAATGTAATAAATATTGATTTTTTTAAAAACAACAAAATGTTGCATGAGGTGAAAAAAAGTAAAACAATAGAAGAAGCAAGCATTATGCAAGTTAAGTACTATTTGTATTATTTAAAGTGTAGAGGTGTTGATGGTGCTTATGGTAAGTTAGATTATCCATTATTAAAACAAACTGTAGAAGTAAATTTAACAGAAGATGATGAGAAAAATATAAAAGATATGGAGAAAAATATTATTAATATTGTTAATGAAAAAGTTCCACCTCAATTAGAAAAGAAAAAAATATGTAAGAAATGTGCTTATTTTGACTTGTGTTATATCTAAATGAAGGAGTAATTTATGAAGAGAAGTTTTTATATTTACAATAATGGGCAATTAAATAGAAAAGATAATACAATAAAGTTTATTGACGAATCAGGAAGTAGTAGGAGTATTCCAATTGAAACAGTAGATGATATAAGTATAATGGGCGAAATGAATTTAAATTCTAATTTAATAAATTATATTTCTAGATATGGTATATGCGTTCATTTTTTTAATTATTATAGTTTTTATTCAGGTAGTTACTATCCGCGAGAGAAATTAGTGTCAGGAGAACTTTTAGTAAATCAAGTTGGAAATTATTCTAATGCTGAAAAGAGATTAAATATTGCAAAAAAATTTATTGATGGAGCTTCTAGTAATATATATAGAAACTTAAGGTATTATAATGGAAGAGGTAAAGATGTAGAAAAATATATGAAAGATATAACATATCTAAAAGGGAAAATTTATAAAGCAGAAAGTATAAATGAGCTTATGGGGTATGAAGGAAATATACGTAAAAAATATTATGCAGCGTGGAATGTAATTGTAGATCAGGAAATAGATTTTAAAAAAAGAGTAAAGAATCCACCAGACAATATGATAAATACGTTAATATCTTTTGTAAATACATTAATATATACAAGAGTTTTGAGTGAAATATATAAAACACAATTAAATCCAACTATTAGTTATTTACATGAACCAGGCACTAGCAGATTTTCTTTATGTTTAGATATTGCGGAGATATTTAAGCCTATATTAGGAGATAGGTTAATATTTTCATTATTAAATAAAAAACAAATTACAGAAAAGAGTTT
Organism: Clostridium sp. MSJ-8; assembly: GCF_018918325.1. Classification (GTDB taxonomy): domain Bacteria; phylum Bacillota; class Clostridia; order Clostridiales; family Clostridiaceae; genus Clostridium. The sequence continues at coordinate 87,629 of NZ_JAHLQH010000032.1, forward strand.
TACAAAGAATCTTAATTATTTGCATTTAACTAAAGATGCATCTAGATTAGTTGTGTCTGAATTAGATAATAGGTTGCAACAAACAATAAAACATAAAGAGCTAAATAAAAATGTATCATATCAATATTTAATTAGATTAGAATGTTATAAATTGGTTAAACACTTATTAAATGAAAAAGAATATGAACCATTTAAGATATGGTGGTAAGGTGAAAAGTATGTATGTAATTTTAGTATATGACATAAAAGGTGATGAAAAAGGGCAAAGAGTGTTAAACAGAGTTTTTAAAATATGTAAGAGATATTTAACCCATATACAAAATTCTGTTTTTGAAGGAGAGTTATCAGAATCTCAAATTCTTAAGTTAAAATATGAAATAAAAGGTGAAATAAGAAAAGAGCTTGATTCAGTTATTATATTTAAAAGTAGAAATCAAAGGTGGTTAAGTAAGGAGATGTGGGGAATAACTGAAGATAAAACAAGCAATTTTTTATAGTTAAAAAATTGTCTACCTAAGAAAGTGAAAAAAGTAGTAGGGTATGACAATTGGCTTAATATCTATAATTATATAAGATAAAAGAAAAATATCTTGAAAAATATATTATAAAAGTTTATCCTAGATTTAAGGTAGACAATATAGGGAGAGCAAATAATGCAATAATGAGTACTCAAATTAGACGTGTATTAGTAGAAACATATTGGAATGTAAATTAGCAATGGTAAAGCAGAATGGTTAATAAAGAATAGTATTAGTAGAAACATATTGGAATGTAAATATGGATATGTTTCCACTAGAGATGGATAACGATTTAGTATTAGTAGAAACATATTGGAATGTAAATAATTATTATTCTTTATCTGAGGAAGAAAAATTAAAGAGTATTAGTAGAAACATATTGGAATGTAAATGCTTCTATGTGGTAGTATGGTGTTTCTTTTTTGCCAGTATTAGTAGAAACATATTGGAATGTAAATTACTGTTTTAGTTGATACTAGAGAGCAGAGAAATCAAGTATTAGTAGAAACATATTGGAATGTAAATGCCGATACGATAGAAGGTCAAACGAATGATATTTATGTATTAGTAGAAACATATTGGAATGTAAATTACACTGATATTTCTAAAGGTGATATTTATAATGTAGTATTAGTAGAAACATATTGGAATGTAAATAATATTGAAAGGTTTAAAGTATATTATCAAGAAATGGGTATTAGTAGAAACATATTGGAATGTAAATGTACATTAGATGAATATACTCCAGAAGAATTAAAACAGTATTAGTAGAAACATATTGGAATGTAAATGTGCAGCAAATGACAGATGAGCAGATAGCAACAAGGTATTAGTAGAAACATATTGGAATGTAAATTTATATCGGATGTAACATTTTCTATTGGTAAACTTGTATTAGTAGAAACATATTGGAATGTAAATGAAGAAATAGGTGTATTTAATGTAGCTAGTAAGCCAGTATTAGTAGAAACATATTGGAATGTAAATTCTGTCATTGGTATAGTACTTGTTTGATGATTAGCCGTATTAGTAGAAACATATTGGAATGTAAATCCATCTTGTCTTGACTTTCTACTGTAAGACTTGTTGTATTAGTAGAAACATATTGGAATGTAAATCATTGCACTCCCTCATTTCTAAAATGGCATATCTTCAGTATTAGTAGAAACATATTGGAATGTAAATTAATGCCACTAATACAAAGCGATTAGTAAGCAACGGTATTAGTAGAAACATATTGGAATGTAAATTTTAAAGAAAGGGTGATACAATTGGCAAGCACAAGCGTATTAGTAGAAACATATTGGAATGTAAATGTATCCAAAAGTAATTGGGTATACAAAAGATGGTTTGGTATTAGTAGAAACATATTGGAATGTAAATTTGATTAGCAAAGATTACAGACCTTCTCAGCGACTTGGTATTAGTAGAAACATATTGGAATGTAAATAAGCCATTCGTTAGAGCTTATTAGGGGGTGTCTCAGTATTAGTAGAAACATATTGGAATGTAAATAAATATTCGGAACTTTAACAAATATTATTAGCAACGGTATTAGTAGAAACATATTGGAATGTAAATGTTTCTATATATAGATTAATTACAGAGTTCAACGCATGTATTAGTAGAAACATATTGGAATGTAAATAAATTATTAGGAGCAGGAGTAGCACTAATTGAAAAAGTATTAGTAGAAACATATTGGAATGTAAATAGCAACAAGCAATGTAGAACAGAACAGTGGAAAAATGGTATTAGTAGAAACATATTGGAATGTAAATTAATCACACACCACATCTCTAACTTCATATTTCATTGTATTAGTAGAAACATATTGGAATGTAAATATACAAAGAGCCACAACAGATAATAACATCACAACGGTATTAGTAGAAACATATTGGAATGTAAATCTCTTTAGAGAGGAGTTGATAAGATTGTTTTTATTTGTATTAGTAGAAACATATTGGAATGTAAATAAAGTAAAGATTAAAGAATATCCTGTAATGCTAATAGTATTAGTAGAAACATATTGGAATGTAAATCTAATAAAAATATGTTAAATTATACAATACTACCAACGTATTAGTAGAAACATATTGGAATGTAAATGAAACTGTAGCAGAGTATAAAAAGCTTAGTAAGGCAGGTATTAGTAGAAACATATTGGAATGTAAATATATATTATAAAGTAAAATTCAGAAAACCAGATGGGAGTATTAGTAGAAACATATTGGAATGTAAATTTAGAGGTATTCCCATCCTTATCTAATACAAGTTGGTGTATTAGTAGAAACATATTGGAATGTAAATAACGCTAAGCGAGAGTTTATTGAATATGAAATAGAGTATTAGTAGAAACATATTGGAATGTAAATTTTTTTAATATAGGGGAAGGGGGAAAACCCCTTCAGTATTAGTAGAAACATATTGGAATGTAAATGGAACACTAAAACTAAAACCAACCTTTTCTAAAATTGTATTAGTAGAAACATATTGGAATGTAAATATTATATGCTAGAGATTAATTCGTTAAAGAGATATTGTATTAGTAGAAACATATTGGAATGTAAATGTAAATTATTTTTAAATAATTTATATGGTAAGTTTTGTATTAGTAGAAACATATTGGAATGTAAATGTGTATCCAAGCTCATTTGCAACATCAATAGCATCGTATTAGTAGAAACATATTGGAATGTAAATTTGAATTTATTCCAAATTTGATACCTTCTCTGTATGTGTATTAGTAGAAACATATTGGAATGTAAATGTAAATCTGGATTATCTTGTTTAGCCCTAACCCAAGTATTAGTAGAAACATATTGGAATGTAAATTTCCCTTCTTATTCTCTTCTTCTCTAGCATATGCGTATTAGTAGAAACATATTGGAATGTAAATTTGTTTCTGCAATAAACACTTATATAATTCAATACAGGTATTAGTAGAAACATATTGGAATGTAAATTTCTAATTCTCCTTTCTACATTACCATTACATCTGCTGTATTAGTAGAAACATATTGGAATGTAAATTCGAAAAGTAACATTCCCGTAGCGTTTATATTTATCGTATTAGTAGAAACATATTGGAATGTAAATAGGTTTACACTAACTAATAGCTTTAAGAAGAACGGAGTATTAGTAGAAACATATTGGAATGTAAATTCTTCTTGTCTCCTCTTATTTTCTTAAGTTCATAGTATTAGTAGAAACATATTGGAATGTAAATCCACGTAGTTTATACAATAGAGGATATAGGAGACGCAGTATTAGTAGAAACATATTGGAATGTAAATCACCTTCGTATCTCATTACTTTATGTTTAAGACCAGAGTATTAGTAGAAACATATTGGAATGTAAATGAGACTTAGATTATGAAATCGCAGGATATGACCGTATTAGTAGAAACATATTGGAATGTAAATGTATGCACTAGCTAATGGTTATAACAAAACTACGCAGGTATTAGTAGAAACATATTGGAATGTAAATCTTGAAATTGCTTATCACTTTCTTCTCTAGTAATCTCGTATTAGTAGAAACATATTGGAATGTAAATTGAGTGAAGATGACGAAGATAGCGAGAAGATATTAGTATTAGTAGAAACATATTGGAATGTAAATTTGTTTCTGCAATAAACACTTATATAATTCAATACAGGTATTAGTAGAAACATATTGGAATGTAAATTATATCACACCTTCTATTCTTAATTGATACTTATTAGTATTAGTAGAAACATATTGGAATGTAAATCTTTTTATTACTTGTAACTGTAAAGGACATATATGTGTATTAGTAGAAACATATTGGAATGTAAATTAGCATTTAATACTTCAAAGTTACTTGTATAACCTAGTATTAGTAGAAACATATTGGAATGTAAATTGTTTTGCTACTCTTGAATTAGATGTTGATATGGTTAGTATTAGTAGAAACATATTGGAATGTAAATCAATCTCAAGAAGTGTGGTTCGGTAGCGAAGAAGAGAGTATTAGTAGAAACATATTGGAATGTAAATGAAGAAATTGTAAAGGAAGGTGAACTTTAATGAGCGGTATTAGTAGAAACATATTGGAATGTAAATACACAATTTATACTGTCTGCAATGATGCAGCTAAGGTATTAGTAGAAACATATTGGAATGTAAATAAGTTTAGAAACGGCTTACAGGTAGATGAAAATGGGGTATTAGTAGAAACATATTGGTGGTGTTAGTATAAAGTAGTGGACACATTAAGTCAAACTAAGTAAAATAATATTTAGTTAAGAAAGGATGTGTCCATTATGGGAAAGGGCAGAAGATATGATCAAGATTATAAAGATAT
>NZ_JAHLQH010000053.1 GCF_018918325.1 Clostridium sp. MSJ-8
TTATCTTCTAATATATCAACAACTTTTAATTGATTCTTAGGAAAGAAATTTTGTAAATCTATTGATGATTTTGACATATAATACCTCGCATAATTTTTATTTATATATTTATTATATCATAAATACGGATAATTGAGGAAGAACCAAAATTATTTCAATATGCAAAAGAAGAAGGCATAAAACGAGGTATTAAAAAAGTCAGAATAGAAGTGAGAAATGATAATACTCATGCAATTGAATTATATAAAAAGGTAGGATTGAAGATTAGCTCAAAAGCAAGTGAGAGTTCAGTATATATGACAATGGATTTTTCTGATTTTATGGCATAATAGGTGATTGATATGGAAAAGAATATATTTGTTACACAAGCATTTTTACCACCATTAGAAGAATATATAGATATGATAAAACCAATATGGGATAGTCATATTATGACTAATATGGGTAGGTTATATAGTGAATTTGAAAATAAAATAAGAGATTTTTTAGAAGTTTCTTATGCAAGTCTTGCTTTAAATGGGTATATGTCTTTAGAGATGTTGATACAAGCAATGAATTTAAAAGGTGAAATTATTACTACTCCTTTTACTTTTGCTGCAACTACCCATGCTATAGTGAGAAATGGGGCAAAACCTGTTTTCTGTGATATTAGTGAAGAGGATTGTAATATAGATGTTAATAAGATAGAGGAATTAATTACAGACAGAACATCTGCTATTCTTGCAGTTCATGTTTTTGGTAACCCTTGTAATGTTGATGAAATACAAAAAATAGCAGATAAATATGGGCTTAAAGTTGTATATGATGCTGCACATGCCTTTGGAGTAAAGGTTAATGGCAAAGGTATAGGAAACTTTGGAGATGGATCAATATTTAGTTTTCATGCAACAAAACCATTTAACTCTATAGAAGGAGGGACTGCTGTATTCAAAGAAAAGAGTTTATATGATAAATTATATAAACTTAAAAACTTTGGAATTGTAGATGAAGAAACTGTAGATGCGGTAGGAGCAAATGCGAAGTTAAATGAATTTCAAGCAGCTATGGGGTTGTGTAATCTTAAATATTATGAACAAATAAGAGAAGGTAGGAAAAAAATTTCTGAATTATATAGAGAAAAATTAAAAAATGTTCCTGGTATAAAAATTCAAAAAGAAAAAAATGACATTTTGTATAATTATGCTTATTTTCCTATTATGGTTAATGAAAAAGAATACGGATATACTAGAAATGAGTTATATGATAGATTGAGGGAAGAAGGAATATATACTAGGAAATACTTTTATCCTCTAATTACTGATTATGATTGTTATAAAGATGAATATGATTCAAGTGATACTCCGGTAGCACTACATATTTCTAAGAGAATATTAGCTTTACCTATATATGATTCGCTTACTGAAGAGGATGTTTATAGAATATGTGATATTATATTAGGCGTTAATAAGGAGTAAGTATATGAAAACATTTATTAAAGTAATAAATAAAGTAAAAGAAGGTTTCTTAAAGGATATATTTAATGAAACAATATGGATATATCAATTAATCAAGAGATATTCAATGAAGGTAGTTATGTATACAGTTCTAAGTTTGATATCTCTAGCAATAACAATGTTTGTAACTGTAAAAATAGGTGATATAGTGGATTCTTTAGTTTCTAGTAATTTAAGATCTATTATTAGAGCTGGAAGTTTGTATGTTATATTTGGGCTTATTAATGTCATTATTAATATGATAATACAAAGAGTATCATGTACTATTAACCTTAATGTAAAAACAGAAATAAGGATAGAAGTTTTTGATAAGATTATGATTGCAGATTGGGAAGAACTTAAGAACTATCATTCTGGAGATTTATTATCTCGAATTAATGATGATGTAAATAATGTATCTGAAAGTATTATTGGGTGGATTCCAACTTTTATCATAAAGGGATGCCAATTAGTAGTTACTTTAGCTATGATAGTATATTATGATTATTCCTTAGTTTTAGTAATATTAATATGTATACCTATTGTTTTGATTGGATCAAGGATATTCTTACCTAAAATGTATGATAAGAATAAAATGATGCGAGAAATTGATAGTGAAGTTATGTCATTTGATAAGGAGGCTTTTCATAATATACAATCTATAAAATCCTTTGGAGTAGTTAAAGAATTTTGTTATAAGATGAGAGAGCTTCAAAAGAAGTATATTAATATTAACTTGGAATACAATAAGTATTCTATTCTTTCTTCAGGTATAATGTATGTTTCAGGACAGCTTTCAGCTATGATATGTTTAGGTTTTGTAATATATCACGTACATATAGGAAGAATATCTATAGGTACCATGGCATTGTTCATAATGCTAGCAAAATATGCATCAGAAGCATTTCAATCACTTAGTGATTTAGTGCCTAAGGTTATTTCAACTATTGCTTCTAGTGGCAGATTAAGAAAACTTATTAATCTTACAAATGAAGAAAATGACACAATTGATATTAAAGAACTTCGTAGAGAAGTAAATCAAGAAGGAGCAATAATAAAAGTTGAAAATATGAGTTTTACCTATAAGAATGGAATAAATGTATTTGAAGATGTTTCTATAGAAGCTAAGTCAGGCGAAATAATAGCATTAGTCGGTCCTTCTGGGGAAGGAAAGACAACTATGTTAAGGATACTACTAGGATTAATTAAGGTTACAAATGGAGAAGCATATATAACATCTAGAAAGGGTAACTTCAATAAAGTTAATATAAGCCCTAGCACAAGAAAGCTTATAGCATATGTACCCCAAGGAAATACTATGATGGCAGGTACTATAGCTGACAATATGCGAATAATTAATAAATATGCTACAGACGAAGAGATAATAGAAGCTTTAAAGAAGGCTTGTGCTTATGATTTTGTTTCATCATTACCAGATAATATCAACCATAAAATAGGAGAATCAGGTATAGGTTTCTCTGAAGGACAAAACCAAAGATTATCAATAGCTAGAGCATTGCTTAGTGATGCACCAATACTTTTGTTAGATGAAGCAACATCAGCATTAGATGTAGCTACTGAGCGTAAGATAATAAATAACATAATGGTTCATGATGAAAAGCATATATGTATATTAACAACTCATAGACCTACTGTATTATCATTATGTGATAGAGTGTACAAGATATCTAATAAGAAGATAAAAGTAATAGATGATGAAGAGGTATCTGAACTTATAGAGGAATTCTAAGGAGATTATTATGAAAAAAAAAGTTAGTGTAATTATGATTACATATAATCATGAAAGATTTATAAAAAAAGCTATTGATAGTGTGCTTATGCAAAAGGTGAATTTTTCATATGAACTTATAATAGCAGATGATTGTTCTCCAGATAATACTCAAGATATTATAAGAGAATATATGAAAAGTAATGATAATATTGTTCCTATTCTTAGAAAAAAGAATATAGGTATTTCTCTAAATGTTCTAGATGCAATAGAGCATGCAACAGGAGAATACATAGCTTTTTTAGAAGGTGATGATTATTGGATTGGTGAGAATAAGCTACAGAAACAGATTGATTTTTTAGATAATAATAGAGAGTATGTTTCAATATCAGCTGAAAGTACGGTTGTTAATCAGTATGATGAAGTTACAGATGAAAAGGCATGGAGATTTACTATAGATGAAAATGAATATAAGATAAGTAATCTTGAGAAACTACAATTACCAGGGCAGATGTCTACTATGGTTATGAAGAATTATAAAGCAGATATAAAAGAAGCAGTTAATAAAGTTAAGAAGTGCAGATTTTGTCCATTAGATACAGTATTACCATTATTATTATTATCAAAGGGAAAAATGTATGTAATGAAAGAAATTTTAAGTGCATATAGACATTTTGTTGAAGAGAATGGAACAAGTTGGTCATCAAATAATGATTTAAATAGAACAAATAATTTTATATTTTTCTTTTTAATAATTAAAGATGTTGAAAGATGTGGAAGAATATTAGGATATTCACTTAATTTTTTAGATGAAAAGGTTAAATATTATAATATGGCCTATGATGCAATAAAGAAGTATCATTCAGAGAAAGCAATACTTATGTGCTTGGCAATGTTTGTTTTAGAAAAACATAGAATAAAACTTTTAAGAGCCGCAAGGGATAGAAGAAGGAGGTTGTAAATTATAGATGATAGTTGGAATTATGCAACCATATTTTATGCCATATATAGGATACTTTCAATTAATAAATGCAGTAGATGTATATGTTATATATGATGATGTAAATTATATAAAAGGTGGTTATGTAAATAGAAATAGTATATTGGTAGAAAATAAACCAGCATATATTAATGTGGAGTTAAAAAAAGCTAGTCAGAATAAACATATAAATGAAATAGAAATAACTAATAATATTAAACATAAGAAGAAGTTAATTAAAACTATTGAAAGGAGCTATAAAAAAGCTCCTTATTATAAAATAGTTTATAAAATGTTTTGCGATATTATAAATAGAGAATATAGCAATTTAGCCGAAATAAATGTATATTCTATAAAAAGAGTATGCGAATATTTAGGAATAAAAACAAAAATAATATTATCTTCAGATTTAGATAAGGATAATAGTTTAAGAGCACAAGAAAAGATTATAGACATATGTAAAAGATTAGATGCAGATAAGTATTATAATGCAATAGGGGGAAGAAAGTTATACAATGAAGATGAGTTCTTAAAAAATGGTATAGAATTAAAATTTATTAAGACTAAGGAGATTATCTATAAACAGTATAAAGATGAATTTATAAATAATCTATCTATACTAGATGTGATGATGTTTAATTCACCTAAGCAGATAAAAGAATATTTGAATATGTATGATTTAGTGTAATTATTTTAGTTTTTATTAAGAATAAAAATCCAATGTTTTTTGTTTTGTCAAATAACATTGGATTTTTCATTTAATAAATTACATTTTAATTTTTGTTCTTGTAATTAGAATGTGATTTATTCTTAGATAATTTTTTATTATATGAATTATTAGAGTTATTATGCTTATTGTGTTTATTATTTCTAGGCGGATAAGGCGGAATTAAGCATTCCTTAGAAGTTCCAATTAGGTCTTGTCTTCCAGCCTTTAGTAATGCCTTTTTTACAATTTCATAATTTTTTGGTACAGCAAATTGAATAAGTGCACGTTGCATATTTTTTTCTTCTTGAGTTTTAGGTGTATATATCTTCTCTCCTGTTAATGGGTTGAAACCAGTATAATATATAGTAGTAGATAAGCTACCTGGTGTAGGATAGAAATCTTGCACTTGTTCAGGTGTATATCCCATCTTTTTTACATATTGAGCTAATTCTATAGCAGCATTTAAATCTGATCCAGGATGAGATGACATAAGGTAAGGTACTAAGTATTGATTCATCCCAAGTTTTTTGTTTATTGCAAAATATTTATTTACAAACTTATCATAAACTTCACGAGTTGGTTTTCCCATTTGTGCTAGTACTTTAGGAGATACATGTTCTGGAGCTACTTTTAATTGTCCACTTATATGGTGTTTACATAAATCATAGAAAAATGATTCATTTTTATCATGTATCAAATAATCATACCTTATTCCTGAACGAATAAATACCTTTTTTATACCTTTAATATTTCTAACTCTCTTAAGAACATTATTATATTCAGTATGATCAATAATAAGATTTTTACAAGGTTTAGGGAACATGCATTGTTTATTTTTACATGTACCAAACTCAATTTGTTTCTTACATGCTCTATGCCTGAAATTAGCAGTAGGCCCTCCTATATCATGGATATATCCCTTGAAGTCAGGAAAAGTTGTAAGTAGTTTTGCTTCATCAACAATCGAATCTGCGTTCCTAGTTTGAATAGTTCTTCCTTGATGAAATGTAAGAGCACAGAAAGAACATGATCCATAACATCCTCTATGACTAGTAATAGAAAATCTTACTTCTTTTATTGCAGGAATACCACCATCAGCTTCATATATAGGATGATATGTTCTCATAAAAGGTAAATTGTATGTAAAATCCATCTCTTCATTGCTTAATGGTAATTGTTGAGGATTTTGCACTAAATATCTATCGCCATGTTTTTGAATTATGCCTTTACCTACTATAGGATCTTGTTCGTAATATTCATTCTTATAAGCTTCTCCATAAGCTTTAGTATCACTAGCAACTTCTTCATATGAAGGGACTTCTATATAATCAGTTAAATTACTTATATCTTTAGTAATGTAACAAGTTCCACGTAGAGTAGTCATCTTATCTATAGATGAACCATATCTAAATAATTCTGCAAGTTGAATTATAGTTTTTTCTCCCATTCCGTACATAAGTAAGTCTGCTTTTGAATCAAATAAAATACTACGTCTAACTTTATTAGACCAATAATCATAGTGAGCAAATCTTCTTAAACTAGCTTCTATACCACCTATGGCTATAGGGATATCCTTATAAGCTTCTCTTATTTTGTTACAATATACTATTACAGCTCTATCTGGTCTATATCCTGATTTTCCTCCAGGAGAATACAAGTCATCATGACGTCTTTTTTTAGCAGCAGTATAATGATTAACCATGGAATCTATATTTCCTGAGTTAACAAGAAAAGCATATTTAGGAGCACCTAATTTCATGAAATCTTTAGTATTATTCCAATTAGGTTGAGCTATTATTCCAACAGTAAATCCTTGTGATTCAAGTGTTCTACCAATAATTGCAGTACCAAACGAAGGGTGATCAACATAAGCATCACCAGTAACAATTATAAAGTCTAGTTGTTTAATATTTCTTTTATCTAAATCAGCTTTGCAAATAGGCATAAAATCTTTTGCTAAATTCATCTACATATACTCCATTCATTATAAAATATAATCTATCTTAACATAGTAATTATAACATTACTATATTAAGAATATATATGTTTTAGTTTAAAGAATAAATTAACAATTTTATTAAGGAATATTGCCAATAAAAAAATGTTTACTTTTTAATATAGTATAATATAATGATAGTATAGAAGTGGATGATAAATGTAGGAATTCTACGCTTATTATTCACTTTTAGATGTGTAAAAAAATAATAAAGGTGGTGCAAAGATAATGGAGGATGGACCTCATAGTAGTACTGATAAAACAAAACTGAATAATCTTCTAAGAGGGATTCTTTTATTATCTTATTAATATATAAATAATCCTTCTTAGAAGCGTAAGGAGGATGCATAAAAATGAAGAAGCTATCAGTATTCCTATATACAGATATATTAGGCAAGAAAGTATATGATGAATTTGGTGATGTATTAGGAGATTTAAGAGACATATATGTTACAACAGATGATGGATATCCAAGAGCGATAGGATATAAGGTAAAGAGAGGTAGCTCAATATATAATTATGAATTTAGAATAATTAATTTTTTTGATGATAATGGCAAGATTATTATTAAGACAAAAGGCAGCAGAGAGATACTTACGAGAAGATATTCTTATTTATTATCTGAGAATTTGATGAATAAGAAGATAGTAGATATTAATGGTAAACAGGTTGTCAAGGTAAAAGACTTAAAAGTTGTAGAAATTGCAGGAGAATACAAGGTCGTTGCAGTAGAAGCTGGTAATCTTGGAAGGTTTAAATCACGTAGGTTATCTCAAATTAGTAAGATGTTATATAAGGCATTAGGTAAGGAATATGAAGACAAGATAATACCGTGGGAAGACGTAGAATCATTAGATCTTAAAAATAATAATCTTCAATTATCTAATTCATATAAAAAGATTTCATCATTGCATCCAGCTGATATTGCGGATATATTAGAGGATCTAGATGAGGGTGAAAGAAAGAAAGTATTTGAATCATTAGATGAAGATTTAGCAGCAGATACATTTGAAGAAATCGATGATGAATATAAGAGTAGTATTATAAAGGAACTATCAGAAAGCAAAACAGCAGAATTATTAGAGAATATGGATAATGATGAAATTGCAGACCTTTTAGATGGATTAGAAGAAGAAGAAAAAGAAAAAATTCTTGTTAACCTAGAAAAAGATGATGCAGAAGAAGTTCAAGAATTAATGAAATATGAAGATGAAACTGTTGGTAGTATTATGTCTAAGGAATTTGTATCTTTTAATGTAGATGTTTCAATAGAAGATACAATAGATATAATAAAAGAAATGGATGTAGATGAAGAAGCATTATATTGCATATTTGTAGTAGATGAAGTAGAGAAAGTAAAAGGAACAGTTAAAATACAAGATTTATTACTTAAAGATAAAAAATTATTATTAAAGGATGTAATGGATGATAAAGTAATAGCAGTTAACCATTCAGAAGCTATAGCAGAAGCTATAGAACAGATAGCTAAGTATGATTTGTTATTAACACCAGTTGTTGATGATGAAGAAAAGTTAGTAGGAGTGGTACTTATTCATGATATTATAGATGAATATTTATATCCTTTATGGAAGAAAAAGAATTAAAAATACATTTATTTGATAAAATAACATGTTGACAAAATATACTAAGGGAATATAATAATAGTATAAACCTTAGTAAAACAGTAGGAATTAAAACGGTGAAGAAGGAAAGTAATATTAAGGAAGATTTCAGAGAGAAGAGGATGCTGAGAACTCTTTATCGGAACTAATATGAAGTGCCCTTTGGAGTTAGAACCTGAAATTATAATTTTATTTATAATAGTAGGGGTATCGGGTTCACCCGTTATAGTGATATATGACATATGTGTGTCTGATAGAAGAGTGGGATTTATTATTAAATCCAATTAGAGTGGAATCACGGATATTAACTTCGTCTCTATTATATAGAGATGGAGTTTTTTTATCTTATAGGAAAATATAATAAATTTAATATCTAAAAAGGTGCGAGTTTTTATCTGTATTAATTTATATAAGTACAAGGTTTATAAATATAAATGTAATTATTAGGAGGATGTAAATATGATATACAACAATGTTATAGAAATGATAGGAAATACACCATTATTAAAGCTTAATAGATTAGTAGATGAAAATAGTGCTGATGTATATATGAAATTAGAAAAAGGAAATCCAGGGGGAAGTATAAAGGATAGAGCTGCTTTAGGAATGATAGAAAGAGCTGAAAAAGAAGGTAAGTTAAGAAAAGGAATGACTATAATAGAACCAACTAGTGGAAATACTGGTATAGGACTTGCTATGATTGGTAAATATAAAGGTTACAAGGTAAGGATTGTTATGCCAGAAACTATGAGTAAAGAAAGAAGAGATTTGATAAAGGCATATGGTGCAGAACTTATATTAACAGAAGGATCAAAAGGAATGAAAGGTGCTATAGAGAAGGCAAATGAATATGCTAATTCAGACGAATATTTCATACCACAACAATTTGAAAATTTAGCAAATTCACAAAAACATTATGAAACTACAGCAGAAGAAATTTTAAAAGATGTACCAGATGTAGATTATTTTATAGCTGGAGTTGGAAGTGGCGGAACTCTATCAGGAGTTGGTAAAAAATTAAAGGAAAATAAAGAAGATGTAAAGGTAGTTGCAGTAGAACCAGCTTCTTCACCAGTTTTAAGTGGTGGTAATCCAGGAGCTCATAAGATACAAGGAATTGGAGCTGGATTTGTACCAGGAAACTATAATAAAGACGTTGTTGATGAAATTTTCGAGGTATCAGATGATGATGCAATTGAGTATGCTAGAAAAATAGCTCAAGAAGAGGGCGTTCTAGTAGGAATATCTTCAGGCGCAGCTGTATATGCAGCAATTCAAATTGCAAAGAAATTAGGTAAGGGCAAGAAGGTAGTAGCTGTAGCTCCAGATGGTGGAGAAAAATATATATCAATGGGAATTTATGACTAAGGTATTGTTTATGAAGGAGTGAAATCTTTGTTTAATAAATTAAGATATGATTTGGGTAAAGTTGTAGAGAACGACCCAGCGGCTAGAAATAAGTTAGAGGTATTATTATTATATCCATGTGTTCATGCACTTATTGCTTATAGAATAGCACATTTTTTCTATAAGCATAAATTTTTCTTTATAGCAAGGTTGATATCTCAATTATCAAGATTTTTTACAGGAATAGAGATACATCCAGGAGCTAAAATAGGTAGAGGATTAGTTATTGATCATGGTATGGGTGTTGTTATAGGAGAAACAGCAGAAGTAGGAGATAATGTTCTTATATATCATGGTGTTACATTAGGGGGAACAGGAAAGGATAAAGGTAAGAGACATCCTACTGTTGGTAATAATGTAGTTATAGGATCAGGAGCTAAAATATTAGGACCTATAAAGATAGGTGATAATTCTAAGATTGGAGCTAATGCTGTTGTATTAAAAGAAGTTCCTGAAGGAGCTACTGCAGTAGGTATACCAGCAAAAATAATTGTTAGAAGTAAGGCAAAAATTATAGAAATAAAAGATTTAACAGGTAACAAGAAGAAGATATTTAATGATATGGTTATATAGAAAATTAAATATTATATGTTCATAGTTTCATTAAGTATTTACTAATATAATAAAAGAGTAAAGATCCCTAGATGTTATAAACTCACTAAAGTTCAGATAGTATAGCATTTTTAACGGTATCTTTACTTTTTTATTATAAGAAATACTAAATTCTATTATAGATAATTTACTTAAATCAATAATTTGATATTGATAACAGCTAAGAAAATTATGCTATTTTAATTTTAAATTTTATGTATTACAATAAATTTATAAGGAGATGATGGTGGTGAAGCTTTGCATTGTAGTAATCCGAATGGCACAAATAAAATAAAAAAATAACCATTCGGAGGTATAAAAATATGATTCCAAGTTGGAAAATCTATCCCCGTTCTCAAGGGCATAGTACAGTTTATTTAAAAAATATTATTACTTCACCAATGATTGAAGTTGGTGAATATACAATTTATGATGATTTTGTAAATGATCCAAGGGATTTTGAACGAAATAATGTTCTCTATCATTATCCAGAGTGTAATAATGATAAATTAAAAATAGGTAAGTTTTGCTCAATTGCATGTGGGGCAAAGTTCTTATTTAATGCTGCAAACCATACTATAAACAGTTTATCAACATATCCATTTCCTATCTTTTTTGAGGAGTGGAATCTTGATACAGATACAACTTCAATTGCAAAAGCTTGGGATAATAAAGGAGATATTATAATAGGTAATGACGTGTGGATTGGATACGAAGCAGTTATTCTTGCAGGAGTTACAATTGGAGATGGTGCAATTATTGCAAGCCGTGCAGTTGTAACAAAAGATGTACCACCATACACAATTGTAGGTGGAGTTCCAGCAAAGATAATAAAAAAACGATTTGATGAAAGAACGATTGATAAGCTTATAGAATTACGTTGGTGGGATTGGAGCAAAGAAGATATTCGTAGGAATATTAATGCAATACAAAGTGGCAATCTAGATGATATTCAAGTGTAACCTATAATAAATTTTAATTATGAGGAACAACTTGTGCAGAGTATGTACAAGTTGTTCTATTCTATTTTTATTTTAGTTCTAAGTTCAAAGAGGTTTTGTTTCAAAATTTGAGAATAGACATTTAGTGTTAACAACGATATAATTATTATGTTAAAAGAGAAAGGGAAGGTGAATAGGTAGAAATGTTATCACCATTTGCAGTAAAACTAATTGATATTTTACCATATAAACTTGTATTGGTACTAGGAAAAAGGATACTTAATAATTATTTAAAGAAGAATGCTAATATAACAATAGAAGGCTTTGAAAAAATTGAACAAGCTAATAAGCCAATTATATTTGTATGTAATCACTTAAGTAATTCTGATGGAGTTATATTATCTAATATACTAAAAGAAAAATATGATCCAGTATTTGTTGCAGGAGTTAAATTGGGTACAGATCCTATAACTAGAGTTGGAATGGATACATTAAAAACAGTACCGATAAAGCCAGATAGTGCAGATAAAGATGCAATAAATCAGATAGTTAAGTTAGTAAAGGGCGGTGAAAACTTATTTATTTTTCCCGAAGGAACAAGAAGCAGAACTGGTGGAATGATTGAAGGAAAAAAGGGAATAATATTAATAGCAAGATTAACTAAGGCTACAATTGTACCAATAGGATTATCAGGAACAGATATATTACTTCCTGTAGCAAAAGACGGAGATATGGGAGGAGAAACATGGCATCATGCAGATGTACATATTAAGTTTGGAGATCCTGTAGAAATGCCTAAAAAAGATAAAGAAGAAACTAAACATGAATATTCAGATAGATGTTTAGATACTATTATGAGATCTATAGCGAACTTGCTACCAGAATCATATAGAGGAGTTTATAAGTAATAATGAAGCAGAGAACTAAGAAGATTCTAGATATTTTAAAAGAAACATATCCAGATGCAAAGTGCGAACTTAATTATAAGACACCTTTTCAGTTACTAATAGCAACTGTTTTATCTGCTCAAACAACAGATAAAAAAGTAAACAAGGTTACAGAAGTATTATTCGATAAATACCCTGATTTAGAGGCGTTTTTAACATTAGACAATGAGCAATTAGAAGATATAATTAAGGAATTAGGATTATACAAAAATAAATCTAAAAATATAATAATGCTATGCAATAGACTACATCAATGTTTCAATGATACAGTTCCAGATAATATGGAAGATTTGATTACACTTGCTGGTGTAGGAAGAAAAACAGCTAATGTAGTATTATCTAATGCATTTGGAGTTCCATCTATAGCAGTTGATACTCATGTTTTTAGAGTAGCTAATAGACTAGAGCTTGCTAGTTCAGATAATGTTAATGAAGTGGAAGAACAACTAAAAAAAGAATTACCAAAAAAAGAATGGTCTCATACTCACCATTTACTTATATTTCATGGTAGAAGATGTTGTATAGCAAGAAAACCGAAGTGCTCTGAATGTTCACTAAAAAGTTTATGTCATTATAATGCTTGATTTATATGAATATATTAACTCAGTTATATTTTAGTAACTATAATATTACTAGGATATAACTGAGTTTTTTACATCTAGGAAGTTACATCAAATCAATATAATAGACAATATTCAATATTATTGAATTATTAACAAAAAAGACACAGTAAGTTTCTGTATCATATAATAGACAGTTGGTATAATTATAATATAGAAAAATTACTAGATTAGTACTAACTGGAGGTGAGCATCATGTGCCCTAAGTATAAAAAGATAGTGTCAGAAATAGAAAAAGATATTACTAGTGGTATATATAATGATAATAAAAAGTTGCCTACTGAAGATTCATTTGTGAAAAGGTTTAATGTGAGTAGGACAACGGTAAGAAAAGCAATAAACATATTGGTTCAAAAAGGATACATATATCAGATTCAAGGTAGTGGAATTTTTTTAAAGGAATCAGCATTAAAAAATTACATAAACCTAGAAAATACTTATGGTGGAATTATAAAGGATACTGATGACTGTATTGATAGTAAATCTATTAAAATAGAAATTGAAAAAGCTTCAGAAAATGTTGCACAGAAGCTTCAATGTGAACAAGGTGCTGATCTTTATTATGTAGAAAGAGTTAATTATGTTAATAATATTCCTATGAGTATTCAGTATTCATATTTTAACAAAGATATAGTACCTTATCTTAATAATGATATAGTGGAAGCTTCTATAAAAAACTATATATTAAATGATTTAAAACAAAACATTGGATATTTAGATAGGGTAATTTATGCAGATAAATTAAATTATGAACAGGCAAAGGTGTTAAAGCTAAAAAAAGATGATCCTTCATTAATTATTGAAAGTATAGTTTCATTAAGTAATGGTACAATTTTTGAATGGTCTATAGATGTTTATAATTATAAAGAAGCAAGATTTTTGAAGACAGTCAATTGTTGAAATTATATAAATTTATAATATTATAAAGAAATATATCATATCCTTATATTGTAAAAAAACATAAGGATATGATATTTTATTTTGAGAAAAATTATAAAATTAAATCCATACTATGAGAAAAAAATATGGGGGTATGAAAAGTGGTGTTTATCAACTTATGATAATAAAAATTCTAAAGTTGCACATAATGATGAAGAATTAGAAAAATATATAGGAAAAAAGTTAAATATACTCATAAAGATAATTAAGGCAAATGATAACTTATCTGTTCAAATTCATCCAGACAATGATTATGCAAGAAAACATGAAAATGAATCAGGAAAGAATGAGTGTTGGTATATTCTAGATGCACAGGAGAATTCAAGTATAGTATGTGGAGTTAAAGAAGGATTAAATAGAAATAAAATTAATCAATGTATAAAAGAAAATAAATTAGTAGAAAATCTTTTGATAATTCCTATAAATAAATCAGATATAATCAATATACCTGCAGGTACAGTGCATTCGTTAAGTGGTGGTATAAAAGTGCTAGAAATACAACAAAATAGTGATATTACATATAGATTATATGATTATAATAGAGGTAGAAAGTTAGACATAGAGAAGGCATTAGATGTAATTAATTATACTAATTATAATAGTGGTAAAGTTTATGGAGATGAGTTAGAGACTGATTATTTTAAATTAAAGAGATATTCAGTAAATACTAATATTGTATTAGATATAGTAAGTGATGCAGCTATTTTTGTTGTAAGTGGAAATTTAGAGATTAAGTCTTTAAGTGAAAGAATGTTATTATTTCCTAATGATTTAATATATGTTATGCAGCCTAGTAAATATATTGTTGAAGGAAAGGGAGAATTAATATTAGTAACAATATTATAAACAAAAAAGTTATTTAAAGATTTATTGTTAGATAATTTACTTAAATAAAATAATAAGGTACATTATTGGAGTTAAAACTAACAATCCTATACCATTATATAGGGTGAATTTTTTTATATAGTTAGATGGAATAGATTTATTTTCTTTTATGTATAATTTATAAGATATTAAGCTTGCAAGAGAAGCTATAAGTGTACCTAAACCACCTATATTTACACCAAGAAGTAATTCTTTAGAATGAGTGGTAAAGCTTGATAATAATATAGTTGCTGGAACGTTGCTTATTACTTGACTAGACATTATGGATATTAGATAAGTATGAATACTATCGTTTAACATAGAAGACATAAAGCTTACAATAGGTTTTATAGAGGAAATATTGCCTATGAATATGAAGAATGCTATAAATGTTAATAATAATGAATAATCAACTTTAAGAAGTAGTCTTCTATCACAGGCAATAATTACTGTTATAGTTATTAAAAAGGCATAAATATAATTTATAATATTGAAAACTGATAGCAATATTATTAACAATACTATTGAGTATAATACACATCTTTTTTTATCAGTTAGTATAGGCTTAGCTAAAGAAACTGATATTTTTTTAGTATTTTCTTTGCTCATAATAATTAGTATGAATATAAGAGAAACTAACATAAGAGGGAAGGTTATACTGAAGAATTCAGATAGCTTCATATTAAAATGTGAATAGATATAGAGATTTTGGGGATTGCCCATAGGAGTAAGGGTACTACCTAGATTAGCAGCTAATGTTTCAAGTATTATTATTTTCATGTTGTTTATATTACTTTTTTTACAAATTATTATTGTAAGTGGAACAAAAGTAAGAAGTGATACGTCATTTGTAACAAGCATTGCTGAAAAAAAAGTTATAAGCACTAAGGTATATGTAAGACTTTTTTCTGTTTTACACTTAGATAATAAACTAGTAGCAATATAATCAAGTACCTTTAGTTCCTTAAAAGCAGCTATTATTATCATGAGATTAAACAATAATATAAGAACTTTGAAGTTTATATAACTTATTTTTGGAATAGATATAAATGAACTTATTATTGCCAATATAGATGCTACAAACAAAACTATTTCTTTTTTGATAAAATTTTTCATAATTATAAACCTTCCTTAATATACAAATATCTACAGGAAATTGTATACTAAAAAGTTATATTAGTCTATAGAAAAAATATTTTAACCACTGTGTATTTAATATTCAATTTGTGTGGTACTTAATAATATTTTTTTTATAGAATATAATACAATTAAGATAAATAAGAATTAGTAGATATGATTGACGGAGGTTTTTTATATGAAAATAGGCGTTATAATGGGAGGTATTTCTTCAGAAAGAGAAATATCATTACAAAGTGGAGAATCAATAATAGAAAATATAGATAAGACAAAATATGATGTTGTACCAGTTGTTATAGATAAAAAAGAAGATATATTAGAGAAAGCAAAAGGGTTAGATTTCGCTTTATTAGCATTACATGGTCAATATGGAGAAGATGGAACAGTACAATCAGTATTACAAACAATGGGAATACCTTATTCTGGTTGTGGTCCATTAAGTAGTGCAGCTTGTATGGATAAAGATATGACTAAGAGTTTATTAAAGGCAGCAGGTATAAGAACAGCACCTTGGATAAATGTAAAAAAAGGTGAAGAGATAGATTATGATGCAATAAAAGAAATGGGATATCCGGTATTTGTTAAGCCAACACATGGAGGTTCTAGTGTAGCTACATTTATGATAAAGGAAGAAAAAGACATAAAGGCTGCAGTTGAAGAAGGATATAACTGGGATGATGAAGTTATGATAGAAAAATTCATAAAAGGAGACGAAATAACTTGTCCAATACTTGCAGATGAGATGTATCCAGTTGTAGCAATAAAACCAAGTGCAGAATTTGAATTTTTCGATTATACAGCAAAATATGCTGATGGAGGAGCTCAAGAAGTAGTAGTAAATCTAGAAGAAAAACTTCATAAAGAAGTAGAAAAGTTAGCCTTAGCTACTTATAAAGCATTAAAATGTGAGGTTTATGCAAGAGTAGATATGATAGTAACAGAAGAAGGTATACCATATATATTAGAGGTTAATACATTACCAGGAATGACAAAGGCTAGTTTATTCCCTAAGAGTGCAGCAGGTAAGAATATTAGTTTTACAGAATTATTAGATCTTATAATTAAGGAATCGCTTAAAGTATCTAGAGATCATATGAAAAAATAATAATTATATTTTTTGATTAATGTTTATTCCTTTTGTATAATATGATATGAAAATGTAGATAATAATTTAAAGCTATGATAAAGTATTTTGATGCAGTTATTAGGAAGGAAAAACATATGTTAGAAAAATTTAAAAATATATTTAGTGCAAGTGAATTGCTTAAGGGAAAGTTTGGATTAGAGAGAGAAGGATTACGAGTAGATAGTAAATGTAATCTATCAGATAGAAAACATCCTGAAGTTTTTGGAGAGCAATCTAAGAATCCATATATAACTACAGATTTTTCAGAGAGCCAGTTGGAACTTATTACTCCTATATGTGACAATGTGGAGCAAGTGTATAATTATGTTAATGCATTATATGATATAGTAGCATTAGAGATAGGAGATGAATATATATGGCCACAATCTATGCCATGTAATACTCCGGATGATGATAATATTCCAGTTGCATTATATAATGATAATTCTAGTGAGAGAGAATATAGAGAGAGATTGCTTAACAAGTATGGTGGAAAGAAGCAACTTATATCAGGGATACATTTCAATTTCTCTTTTTCAGATAATTTTCTTATGAAACTTTATAGAGAATATAATGTTGACAAGAGTTTTAAAGAATTTAAAAATAATATATATTTGAAGATGGCTAGAAACTATCTTAGATATAGATGGCTTATGGTATACCTATTTGGAAGTACTACAGCTATGCATGAGAGTTATGTGAAGGAATGTGTAGATAGATTAACTAAAGTAGCAGATGAGAGCTATTCTAATGATGGAGCTTTGTCTTATAGAAATGGATGTTGTGGTTATAGGAATAAGACAGAACTATTTCCATCTTATAGTTCAGTTGATAAATATATTGCAAGTATACAATCATTTATTAATGATGGAGTTATTTTGAGTCATAAAGAATTATATAGTCAAGTAAGATTAAAGGCACAAGATAATAAGAATTATTTCGAATCCTTATCTAGAGAGGGAATTAATTATCTTGAGTATAGAACTATAGATATTAATCCTTTTGAAAAAGGTGGAATAAGTCTTGAGGATTTAAAGTTTATGCAAATATTTAACTTGTACTTACTAATTAAAGAAGAAAATTCTTATAAGCTATGGCAAGAAGAAGCTACTCATAATCAATTCATAATAGCTTCACATGGGCAAAATGACATAATACTTAAGAGAGACGGAGAAGATATAAGTAGAATTGATTGGTCTATAGAGATTATTAATGAGATAAGAGATATAAATGTTAATTTAAAACTTAAATTAGATAATGTAATAGATCATATTTCAAATAAAATAAAAGATAGTAAATTAACTTATGCACATAGAATATCAGAATTAATTAATGAAAAAGGTTATATAGATGCACATTTAGAATTAGCACAGAAATATAAAAAACAGGCATATAATAATAGGTTTAAACTAGAAGGGTATGAAGAACTTGAATTATCTACACAGATACTCATGAAAGAAGCTATAAAGAGAGGTATTAAGGTAGAAGTATTAGATAGAAGTGAAAACTTTATATCTTTGAGTAAAGGAAACAAGATAGAATATGTTAAACAAGCTACAAAGACATCAGTAGATAGTTATAGTACAGTACTTATTATGGAGAATAAACTTGTTACCAAGAAGATTTTAAGAAAAAGTAATATAAGAGTTCCTAGAGGTTATGAATTTACTTCGTTTGAAGATGCCATTAATAATCTTTCACTATTTACTAATAAACCTATAGTTATAAAACCTAAGTCAACTAATTTTGGACTTGGTATAAGTATATTTCCAAAAGGAACAACAGAAGAGGACTTAATAAAAGCATTAAATATTGCATTTAAGAACGATAATACTGTGTTAGTGGAAGAATTTGTATCTGGAAAGGAATATAGATTCTTAGTTATAGGTGATAAAGTGGCAGGTATATTACATAGAGTACCAGCTAATGTAATTGGAGATGGACAAAAAACAATTAGAGAGTTAGTAGAAGAAAAAAATCAAGATCCTCTTAGAGGGTATCATTATAGGACTCCATTAGAGAAGATTAAATTAGGAGAAAATGAGGAATTATTTTTAAAGCAACAGAATAAGAATTTTAATTATAAACCTAAAAAAGGTGAAATAGTATATTTGCGTGAAAACTCTAATATAAGTACTGGAGGAGATAGCATAGATTATACAGATGAAATGCCTGAAAGATACAAAAATATAGCACTAGAAGGGGCAAAATCTGTAGGAGCAACTATATGTGGGGTAGATATGATGATAGAAGATTATAGAGATGAAAATTCTAGTTATGCAATAATAGAATTAAACTTTAATCCAGCGATACATATACATTCTTTTCCATACAAGGGAACTGAGAGAAATATTGCTATAGAGATTTTGAAGGTTTTAGGATTTTTATAATATAAAAAATGAAACTTATTCAATAGGGATATGAATAGAATATTCTTATTGGATAAGTTTTGTTTTTAAGAAAATATTAAGATTATATATGTTTCCTTATTAAGAAGTAAAAAGTAAAATAACAATATAGTAACTTGTATATATAGTGATTAATTAGAAAATGTGTATAGAGGTGTTTAATTGTGGAAAAAATACTAATTGTAGATGATGAAAAAGAAATAAGAGATTTAGTTGAAATATACCTAAAAGGCGAAGGATTTAAAACAGTTAAAGCTGGAGATGGAGAAGAAGCATTGAAGATATTAGAAGAGGAAGAAGATGTAGACCTTATAATATTAGATTTAATGATGCCGAAGTTAAATGGAATAGAAGCGTGTTTGAAGATAAGAGAGCAGAGAGATATGCCCATAATAATGTTGTCTGCGAAGTCTGAAGATGTTGATAAGATATTAGGACTTAATATGGGAGCAGATGATTATTTAACTAAACCATTCAATCCATTAGAATTAGTTGCTAGGGTTAAATCTCAGCTTAGAAGATATCACAAGTTTAATTCTAGTAAGAATAGCGATATAGAAGAAGATAAAGACAAGATAATAATAGATGATTTATTAATAGACTTGAATACTCATTCAGTATATGTAGAGGATAGAGAGATAAAATTAACACCAACAGAATTTGATATATTGGTTTTATTAGCACAAAATAGAGGCAAAATATTCTCAATAGAAAATATTTATGAAAGTGTATGGAATCAAGAATTTATGGAATCAGATAATACTGTAATGGTTCATATAAGAAGAATAAGAGAGAAAATAGAAGAAAATTCACGTAAACCTAAATACATCAAAACTGTATGGGGAGTTGGATATAAAATTGATAAATGATAAATTACACAAAATATTAAAAAAAATATATAATTTTAAGATATTCAATCCTATAAGAAAATATATAGATAAGCTGTGGGAGAAAATAGAAAAAAGTATTAGATTTGAATTGATGGCTGTAATTGCTGTATGTTTTGCGTGTTCTGCTTTATTTTATATAATTGCTAATGATAGTTTTTCTAAAAGAGAAGAAGTAGCGGATGTTACTTATGATTATGAATCAATTGAAAGTGAAGCAAAGGACATAATAAGTGAAATAAATCAAGATGTAACAGGTGGTTCGGATTTTTTACAATCAAAATGTAATGAGGCTTATGATTATTATAATGCAAAAGCTTTTATTACTGATCTTGATGGAAAAATATTATACAAGTCAGAAAATGTTGAAGAGGATACTGTAGATATATTTTTATTATTAGCTAATAATGCTAATGTAGATGTAAATAATGGGCAAGAGAAAAGATATATATTTCCATTAACAATTGGAGAAAATAGATATTATTTTATATATTCAGATGTACCTACTGCATCTATAAAATATAATTATTATACAAAAGAAAATTCTATATTAGCTATCTTATTATCATTAGTAGTATTTGCAATATTATTTATAAGTATTACTAATGCCAAGATGAAATATTTAGATGAAATAGCTGATGGACTTAAGAAAATTGCAAATGATGACTTACATTACAGAATAAGAGAAGATGGTAGAGATGAGATACGTAATTTAGCATCTAATATTAATTATATGGCAGATGAGATAAATAGAAAAATTATCGCAGAAAGGCAATCAGAACAAGCTAAATCAGATCTTATTACTAATGTTTCACATGATTTAAGAACCCCTCTAACTTCTATTATGGGTTATATAGGTCTAGTTAAAGAAGGCAAGTATGATGACGAAGATGAGATGAAAGAATATCTGAATATAGCATTTAGTAAGGCAGAGAAGTTAAAAGTCCTTATTAATGATTTGTTTGAATATACAAAGCTAAGTAGTGAAGGAATTAAAATTAATAAAGTTAGAGTTAATCTAATAGAATTTTTATCACAATTATCAGAAGAATTAATGCCTTTATTTGAACAAAATAATCTAGAGCTTGTAAGTTATTATGGCAAAGAAGAAGGTATTCAAGTAGATATTGATCCAGATAAAATGGTTAGGGTATTTGATAATTTATTTACCAATGCTATAAAGTATTCATATAAACCTGGAGTTATTTCTGTAGATGTTGTGAAAGACCAAGGATATGTGACTGTAGTAATAAGAAATAGAGGAGAAAATATTCCTAAAGAAAAGATAGAAAAATTATTTGATAGATTTTATAGAGTTGAAGAATCAAGAAATACACAAACAGGAGGAACTGGACTAGGATTAGCTATATCAAAGAATATAGTTGAATTACATGGTGGAAACATATGGGCTGAATGTTTTGGAGCAGAAATTAGTTTTTTTGTTAAACTTAGAGGTATATAGTTATTTTGTGGAAACTTTTTTGAGATAATAAATAAAATAATAAAGTAAGTTATTATTCAGGAGAAAAATATGCAAAATAAAAATAATAAAAGTCTATTTGGAATAGACATTAATGAGTATAGCCAAGATGTCCAGTTTGAAGTATTAGCTACAACTATTGATTTTTTATACTTACGTTCTTCTGGATCTGGAAGTGGCAGATTTAGAGTTGATAAAAAGTTTTTAGAATATGTAATAAAAGCTAGAGAGTATAATATACCTGTTGGTGCATATCATTATGCTGTTCCATCATATGATTTAAATACAGCAGATAGTCAATGCGATGATTTTATTAATGTGCTTCAACAAGGTTTTGGCTACAAAGATTATGGGGATTTATTTCCAGTTGTAGATGTGGAAACACCTGTTGAGAATAAAATAAGTACAGAAGCACTTATAAATTGGATAGATAGATTTAGAAAAAGATTTGAGAAGAAGACTAGAAGAAGACTTATGCTATATACAGGATCATTTTTTATAGAGATATATAATAATTTCTATATACCAGGAAGAGGTTATCCACTAAAAAATATGCCGCTATGGATAGCTATGTATACAGATATACCTAATAATCCCCCTTATCCTGAAAATCAGGGAGGATGGACTAGATGGAGGATATGGCAATTTAGGGAAAATCTAACGGTAAAAGGGGTTGGAAATACTGTAGATGCTAATTGGGGTCCTGATAATATAGAACTTCTTATGCAACCTAGTATAATCCAGAATTTAAGGGTTATAGACCAAGGAAGTCAACTAAAAATAACATGGGATAGAGTAAATGATGTTGATTTATTAGGATATAATTTATTTGAAAATAATTATTGGATAGGTACTGTTGATGCAAAGGATACAGAGTTTATAGTGAATAAAAATGAACTTCCAGTACCATTTAGAAAAGGAATAAAAATATCAATTGAAGCTTTTGATTATGATGGAGAGACATCTAAGAAAAGAGCAAGAATTGAGGTATAAATGCTAATAATAGAGAAGTAATTTAAGATGGAATTTTTATCTTAAATATACTTCTCTATTTAGATTAAATAAAATAATTAAATTGTATTATTTATCTTATCATTTTACATAAGATAATATATAATAGTTAAAGAGTTTAATATTTATTAAAGGAGAGTCTTGGAATTGAAAAGGAAGAGATTGTTATTAACGAGTTTAATTGGAATTGTTCTAATTATAGGTATTACATATCTTATTTGTATTAATGTGCAAGTAAGTAAGTATAAGAATAAGATTTATAAAGGTATAACTATTGAAGGGGTAGATGTAAGTGGTATGACCCAAAAAGAAGCCATTAAAGCACTTAATAAAGAACTTCATTTAGATGAAG
The DNA here is from genome assembly GCF_018918325.1 of Clostridium sp. MSJ-8. Lineage (GTDB taxonomy): Bacteria > Bacillota > Clostridia > Clostridiales > Clostridiaceae > Clostridium. The sequence goes on from NZ_JAHLQH010000053.1 coordinate 23,218, forward strand.
CGAAAAAACCCTTGAAGATAGCTGTTGGTGATAAAGTTAATACTTATGATTATAATGATATAGAATTATCTTGTGATTTAAACAAAGCTGTAAATAAAGCTATTAGATATGGAAAAGAAAAAAACATATTTAAAAGAAGTTCTATGATATCAAAAGGATGTAAGAAAGAGATTGATGTTTCAATAACATATAATGGCGCAAAATTAAAAGAATTAGAAGCTAAGATTATGGAAGATGTCAATATAGAGGCTACTAATGCTAAAATAACAATTAATAATGGAAATATCACAATTACTCCAGAACAAGTAGGATATAAAATAAGTGCAAAAAAACTGCATGACGAATTAATTACTAAATTAACAAAACATATGAATAGTTCAGTAATGAAAATAAGTTTAAAGAAGACTAACCCTACAGTTAAAGAAGCAGATTTAAAGAAGATAAAATCTACACCTATGTCAACATATACAACATATTATGGTGCTTCTACAGCTGATAGAGCTGAAAATGTACAAATAGCTGCATCATTAGTAAATGGAACAGTACTTATGCCTAATGAAGAATTTAGTTATAGTGAAGTTTCACAAAGAGGAAGAGGACAGTATAAAAATGCTGCAGTATATGTTAATAATAAAGTTGAACAAGCAGAAGCAGGAGGAATATGTCAAGTATCTTCAACCTTATATAATGCTGTTATGAGAGCTAACATAAGGTCTACTCAAAGAACTAATCACTCACTTCCAGTTTCTTATGTGCCTAAAGGCTTAGATGCTACTGTTTCATGGGGATATTTAGATTATAAATTTAAAAATCCATATGATTTTCCTGTATATTTAGAAGCAATTGCATCAGGTGGAGCTTTAACAATAAATGTTTATGGAGATATTTCAGCATTAAAAGGAATAACATATGATTTAACTAGTAATGTATTAGAAACAATACAGCCAGAAACAGTATATGAAGATGATGCAAATTTAAATGAAGGAGTAGAGGTAGTAGAACAAGGTGGACAAGTAGGATATAAAGTTGAATCTTATATAATAGGGTATAAAGATGGAAAGGAAGTATCAAAAGAGCTTATAGCAAATGATACATATGCTGTTACTAATCAAATAGTTAAGAGAGGAACTAGAAAACCAGAAGTAACTACTAAAGAAGAGCAAGCAGTACCGGAAGACAATACTTCAGAGAAAACAGAAGAAAATAATGATTCAAATGAACAGAAGCCGCAAGAAGAATCAGAAAATGAGCAATAAATGTAACAAAGCATTTTTTATAGATATTTATTTTTTATCTGAAATGTAGTATTATTTTTAGTAATGAATTTATGTCTATATACAATGGAGGCTGGAAAAATGAATTTTAATATAGTTTTATATCAACCAGAGATACCACAGAATACTGGCAATATAGCTAGAACTTGTGTATTAACTGATTGCAAATTGCATCTTATAAAACCATTAGGATTTGAATTAGATGAAAAACATTTAAAAAGAGCAGGGTTAGATTATTGGAAATATCTTGATCTTGAAGTTCATGAAAGCTATGAAGATTTTATGAAAAAATACGGAAACAATAAGATATATCTAGCATCTACTCATGGCAGTGAGTTCTATGATGAGATAGAATTTAAACAAGGCGACTTTATAATGTTTGGTAGAGAAACATGTGGTGTTCCAGAAGATGTACATAATGCTTGTGAAAACATGAGAGTTCCTATGATTAAGAGCAGTGATAGAAGTCTTAATTTATCTAATACGGTAGCAATTATAGCTTATGAAGCATTAAAGCAAATAGGATTTCCTAATATGAAGTAATCAGGAATAGGATGGTGAATATGGAAAAGATCAAGATAATAACAGATAGTTCAGCAGATATGCCTAAAGAAATATTTAGAGAACTGGATATAGAGGTATTACCACTTTTGATAAATTTTGGCGAGAAGAGCTATCTAGATGGAGTAGATATAACTATAGATGAATTATTTAAGAGAATAGATGAAGGAGATGTATTCCCCAATACTTCACAAGTAACACCAGTTAGATTTCAAGAGGCATTCAAAAAATATTTAGATGAAGGATATAAGATTATATCTATACATTTATCATCAAATATGAGTGGAACATATCAATCAGCATGTATGGCAAAAGAACTTCTAGAAAGTGATGATATATATGTTATAGATTCACAAACAGTAACAGCAGGGTTAGCACTTCTAGCTTATAGAGCAGCTAAATTAAGAGATAAAGGCATGAGTATAGAAGAGATAGTTAGTGATTTAGAAGAGATGAAAGGAAAAATATCTGAATCATTATGTTTTGAATCATTAGATAATCTTATAAAAGGTGGAAGAATATCTAAGACTGTAGGTGTAGTTACAGGAATGCTTGGGATAAAACTCATATTATATGTAAAAGATGGTTTAATGGCTGTAAAAGATAAAGTAAGAGGAAATAAGAAAGCAGTTAAGAGGATAATAAAAGATATAGAAGATTTAGTTCCTATTGAGGATATGCCTGTTGTATTAATAAATGTTAATTATGATGAAGTATGCAACGAATTAAGAAAATATCTACAAGACAACAATATTTTTACTATAGAAACGAAGGTTGGATGCACTGTCGGGATTCATTCTGGAAATAATGCTACAGGAGTATTTTTCTTTGCTAAAAATATGTGAAAATTGAGAATTTAAAATTGAGAATTGAGAATTTAGAAGGTATAATTTTAAATTTTTAATTCTCAATTCTTAATTTAAAAGGTATAATATAAAATAAGTACATGAATAAAAATAACAGAAAGTAGGAACAATATTTGTGTATTTGAATAAAAAATAAAAAAAAATTATAGAAACACTTTAAAAGTTATAAAATCTGTTTTATAATAATAGATGTGGGACATTTAGAGATTTAGTGGGACATTGTTAGACCAAAGGGGTGTTTAAACTTGCAGGAAATATTAAAACTAGAAATGAAGATAGTTCCTGAACTTATAGAGTTATTAGATAAGAGGTATAACATTCTAAGGACTATTTATTATAAGCAACCTATAGGAAGACGTGTATTAGCTACTGATCTTAATTTAGGTGAGAGAATAGTTAGAACAGAGATTAACTTTCTTAAGTCTCAAGGTCTTATACAGATTAATACGCCAGGTATGACAGTAACTGAGAGTGGAGAAGAATTAGTTAATAGTCTAAGGGGCTTTATATATGAAATAAAAGGCCTTTCAGATATGGAACACAAGGTTAAAGAATTACTTAACATTGAAAAAGTAATAATAGTACCGGGAGATGCAGACGAGAATCCCACAATATTAAAAGACTTAGGCAAGGCTTGTGCGAATTACCTTAAAGATGTTATTAGAGATAAAGATATAATAGCTATAACAGGTGGAAGTACACTTAAGGAAGTTGTAGAAGCTTTTAAACCTAATAATAGTTATCAAGATATCCTTGTAGTACCAGCAAGAGGTGGTATGGGGAGAAAAGTAGAAACACAAGCTAATACTTTAGCAGCTTCTTTTGCAAAGAAGTTAAAAGGTAACTATAAGATGCTTCATATACCAGATAATTTATCTTTGGATTTAATAGATACTTTGATTAAACAAAAAGATATAAAAGAGGTTATTGACTATATTCATAAATCTGATATATTAATTTATGGAATAGGTAATGCTCTTAAGATGGCAGAGAAGAGGGGAGCATCAAGAGAAGAAGTAGAGAGACTTGTTGAATTACATGCTGTTGGAGAAGCTTTTGGATGTTATTTCAATAAGGATTCAGAAGTGGTTTCACAGAATGCAGCTATAGGTATAAACTTCTTAGAAGCAAAAAATATAAGAAGACAAGTAGCTGTAGCAGGAGGAATGAGCAAGGCAGATGCAGTTATTTCTACTCAACTTAATAATACACATGGTGTCTTAGTAACAGATGAAGCTATAGGTAGAGAAATAATTTCTAGATTATCTAAAGACACTAATTAATTAATTTCGTTATAAAATTTATTTTTATAAAATAAAAAACAACTATCTTTTTAGGAGGTAATTATTAATGGCAAATGTAAAAGTAGCAATTAATGGTTTTGGACGTATAGGACGTCTAGCATTCAGACAAATGTTCGGAGCAGAAGGTTATGAAGTAGTTGCAATCAACGACTTAACAAGCCCTAAGATGTTAGCTCACTTATTAAAATATGATTCAGCTCAAGGTAAATATGCTTTAGCTGACAAAGTAACAGCTGGTGAAGATTCAATCACAGTTGATGGAAAAGAAATCAAGATTTATGCAAAAGCTGACGCTAAGGAACTTCCATGGGGAGAAATCGGAGTAGACGTAGTATTAGAATGTACTGGATTCTACACTTCAAAAGCAAAAGCTGAAGCTCATATAGCTGCAGGTGCTAAGAAAGTTGTTATTTCAGCTCCAGCTGGAAATGACCTTCCAACAATTGTTTACAGCGTAAATGAAAATACATTAAAAGCAACTGATACAGTTATCTCAGCTGCATCATGTACAACTAACTGTTTAGCTCCAATGGCTAACACATTAAACAACTTAGCTAAGATCAAGAAAGGATACATGACTACTATCCATGCTTACACTGGAGATCAAATGACTCTTGATGGACCTCAAAGAAAAGGTGATTTAAGAAGAGCTAGAGCTGCAGCTGTTAACATAGTACCAAACTCAACTGGTGCTGCAAAAGCTATCGGATTAGTTATCCCTGAATTAAAAGGTGTATTAGACGGATGTGCTCAAAGAGTTCCAGTTCCAACTGGTTCATTAACTCAATTAGTAGCTGTTGTTGATGGAAAAGTTACAGAAGAACAAGTTAACGCTGCTATGAAAGCTGCTGCTTCTGATTCATTCGGATACACTGAAGAAGAATTAGTTTCTTCAGATATCGTAGGAATTACTTACGGTTCATTATTCGATGCAACTCAAACAAAAGTTATGGATATGGGAGATGGAACAACTTTAGTTAAAGTTGTATCATGGTACGACAACGAAAATTCATACACTAGCCAAATGGTTAGAACTATAAAATACTTCGCTGAATTAGCTTAATTTAGTGAATTGGATTTTGATTGCTTTAATATATTTTAGCAGTCTTATAAGATCCTAAAGGAAGAAGGGTCTGGTCTCTAAGGCATACTTATAAGACCGGGCTCTTTTTTGTAAAATAATTAAATTTTTGAGGTGAAAAGAATGGGCTATAATAAAAAGACTATAGAAGATATAGATGTTAAAGGTAAAAGAGTTTTAGTTAGATGCGATTTTAACGTTCCATTAAAAGATGGAGTTATAACTGATATAAACAGATTAAACGGTGCTCTACCAACTATTCAATATTTAATTAAGAATGGAGCAAAAGTTATATTATGTTCACATATGGGTAAACCAAAGGGTGAACCAAAGCCAGAATTATCTTTAGCACCAGTTGCAAAGAAATTAAGCGAAATGTTAGGAAAAGAAGTAGTTTTTGCTGCAGATGATAATGTTGTAGGAGAAAATGCTAAAAAAGCTGTTGCTGCTATGAAAGATGGAGATGTAGTATTATTAGAAAATACTAGATACAGAAAAGAAGAAACTAAGAATGGAGAAGAATTCTCTAAAGAATTAGCTTCACTTGCTGAGGTATTTGTAAATGATGCATTTGGTACTGCTCACAGAGCTCACTGTTCAACAGTAGGTGTTACAAATTACTTAGATACAGCTGCATGTGGATACTTAATTCAAAAAGAATTAAAATTCTTAGGAGAAGCTGTAAACAATCCAGTTAGACCTTTCGTTGCAATATTAGGTGGATCAAAAGTATCTGATAAGATCAACGTTATTAACAACTTATTAGAAAAAGTTGATACATTAATAATCGGTGGTGGAATGGCTTATACATTCTTAAAGGCTCAAGGATATGAAATAGGAACTTCATTATGTGAAGATGACAAGATGGATTATGCTAAAGAAATGATGGCAAAGGCTAAAGAAAAAGGAGTTAAGTTCTTATTACCAGTAGATCACAGAGTTGCTGCTGAATTCAAAGATGTAGCTGCTACAGTTACTGATGATGAAAATATTCCAGCTGGAAACATGGGATTAGATATCGGACCAAAGACAGAAAAATTATATGCTGATGCTGTTAAAGAAGCTAAGACTGTTATCTGGAATGGACCAATGGGAGTATTCGAATTCGAAAACTTCAACAAAGGAACTATTGCAGTAGCAAAAGCTATGGCTGATTCTGATGCTACAACAGTTATCGGTGGAGGAGACTCAGCTGCTGCTGTTAATACATTAGGATTTGGAGACAAGATGACTCACATCTCAACTGGTGGTGGAGCTTCACTTGAATTCTTAGAAGGTAAAGTATTACCAGGTATAGATGCATTAAATGATAAATAATTTATAGAGGTGAATTAATAATGACAAGAAGAGCTGTTATTGCTGGAAACTGGAAAATGAATAAAACTCCAGAAGAAGCTGCTAAAGTAATAAATGAATTAAAACCATTAGTAAAGGATGCTACTTGTGAAGTAGTTATTTGTCCTACATTTGTATGTTTAGATGCTGCTATAAAAGCTGCTGCTGGTTCTAACATAAAAATAGGTGCTCAAAATATGCACTTTGAAGAAAGTGGAGCATTTACAGGAGAAGTTGCTCCAGGAATGTTAGAAGCTATGGGAGTAGATTATGTTGTATTAGGACATAGTGAAAGAAGAGAATACTTCAACGAAACAGATGAAGCATTAAATAAAAAAGTAAAGAAAGCTTTTGAACACAACCTAATTCCTATATTATGTTGTGGAGAAACTCTTGAAGAAAGAGAAAATGGAACAACTAATCAAAAAGTTGGTTACCAAATAAAATCAGATTTATTCGGATTAACTAAAGAACAAGCAGAAAAAGTTATTATAGCTTATGAACCAATCTGGGCTATAGGAACTGGAAAAACTGCTACTAAAGAACAAGCAAACGAAACAATAGCTGCTATAAGAAGCGTTGTTGCTGAAATGTTTGGTCAAGAAGTAGCTGATAAAGTAAGAATCCAATATGGTGGATCAGTTAAACCTAATACAATAGCTGATCAAATGGCTATGTCTGATATAGATGGAGCATTAGTTGGAGGAGCTAGTTTAGTAGCTGATGACTTCTCTAAAATAGTAAATTACTAGAATTAATATAATTTAAGATTAAAGGTGTATATCTATTATTGTATATGGATATACATCTTTTTTTTATCTTCAGCAAATTATATTTTGTTCTTATTGAACTTTCGAAATAATATATTTTAAAGAGGTTTTAGAAAAATATAAAAGAGGTGCTAGATTGAGATATACCAGGTATGATTATAATAAGAGTAGAAAGTTTAATAAAGGAGTATTACAAATGATAATGGTTTTTATTATGGCAGTAGTTATTGGAGTAGTATTATTCAAATTTTTTTCAAGTGAAATTGAAGGTACTATATTAGTAAATAACAATATTAATGAAAATCAAAAAATAGATAAATCTTCATTGATGATAAAATCTTTTCAATGTGGAGTATATTCTACTGAGGATAGTGCAAAAATTGCAAGAGAAGCTATTCCTCAAAGTATAAATTCAATGATAATTCATGAAGATAATTATTATAAAATAATAGTTGGATTTTATGAAGAAAATAGTGATATAGAGAAAAAACTTCAAGAACATAAGATAGACAATTATGAGATAGAATATGAATTACCAATGAAAAAAGAAACAGATAAGAAGAGAAATGAAGTAGTAAAAGCATATATGAAGATTATTGAAAAAATATCTCAGGATAATGTAGAAGATATAGATTCAACAGAATTAAAAAAATGGATAAAAGATAATTGTAATGGATATGAAGATGAAGTCGATATTGTTAAGTTGGAGAAGTTTACAGATGAATTACCTGATAAGATAAAAAAGGATAATATACCACAAATAATGACTAATATATATAATTGTTTACAAAAGTTCAAAAAAAATTAATTCTTAAAAATTAATTAAAAAAAGATATAATTGTTTAAAGCAACTTGTTTAAGACATTATTTAATGATAAACTATATTAGGTATGAAAAATATAGTTTATCATTAAATGATGTTATTAGACAGCTATTATTTGATTTTAATATAATATTATTTAATGAATTTATAAAACCTTATAGGTAGGATGTGATGTGTTGAATTGTATTTTAGCTTCAGCGTCGCCTAGAAGAAAAGAATTGCTTAAGAGAATTATAGATGAATTTCAAGTTGTTACAAGCGATTTTGATGAGAAGTCAGTTCGATTTGATTCATCTGTTGAAGAATATGTAGAAGAATTAGCTTATGGAAAGGCTAGAAATGTATTAAGTAAGGCAACGGAAGATTCAATAATAATAGCAGCAGATACTATAGTAGTTATAGAGGGTAAGATATTGGGTAAACCTAAAGACGATTTAGATGCATATAAAATGCTACAATTACTTAGTGACAATGTTCATGAGGTATATACAGGTATTGTTGTGATAAATACGTATAATAATAAAGTGCTTAAATCGGTAGAGAAAACAAAAGTTAAGTTTTCCAAGTTAAATGAAGAAGATATAAGAGGATATATAGAAACAGGCGAACCAATGGACAAAGCGGCAGCATACGGAATACAAGGTAAAGGTGGCGTTTTTGTAGAAAAGATAGAAGGATGCTTCTATAATGTTGTTGGATTACCATTAAACAGATTAAGAAAAATGTTATTAGAGATAGTAGAAGATTAGTTTTATTAAAAAGTAAATCATATAATTGAAAGGGGAATTATTTTAATGGGATTATTTAGTTCGAATAAGTACATGGGAATAGATTTAGGTACAGCTAATACACTAGTTTTTGTAAAAGGCAAAGGCATTGTTTTAAGAGAACCTTCAGTTGTAGCTATGAATAATACAAATAAAAAGACATTAGCAGTAGGATCAGAAGCTAAATTAATGATAGGTAGAACACCAGGTAATATAGTAGCGATAAGACCACTTAAGGATGGTGTAATAGCTGATTTTGATATTGCACAAACAATGATAAAATCATTAATAGAGAAGAGTGTTAGTAAGGGATCATATAAGAGTCCTAAGATAATAGTATGTTATCCATCAGGAGTAACAGAAGTTGAAAAGAGAGCTATAGAACAAGCAACTAAGCTTGCAGGAGCAAGAGAAGTATTATTATTAGAAGAACCTATGGCAGCAGCTATAGGAGCAGGACTTCCAGTTAGTGAACCTACAGGAAGTATGATTGTAGATATTGGAGGCGGTACTACAGAAGTTGCTATTATATCTCTTGGTGGTATTGTAACTAGTAGATCATTAAGAATCGCAGGAGATGAATTAGATCAGTCTATTATAGCTTACATTAAGAAAGAATATAACTTAATGATAGGTGAGAGAACTGCAGAACAAATTAAGATGGAGATAGGTTCGGCATTTAAAGTAGAAGACGAGAGAAACATGGAAGTAAAAGGTAGAGATTTAGTTTCAGGTTTACCTAAGATAGTTGAAATATCAGAATCACAAATAAGAGAAGCGCTAAGAGAACCTATTAGCTCAATAATAGAAGCTATAAAAACAACTTTAGAGAAGACACCACCTGAATTAGCAGCTGATATCATGGAAAAGGGAATAATGTTAGCTGGAGGTGGAGCATTATTAAAGGGACTTGATGTATTAATTACACGTGAAACTAATATGCCTGTACATATTGCAGAGTCACCTTTAGATTGTGTCGTTTTAGGTGCTGGAAAGGCCTTAGAAGATTTTGATCAAGTAGTAAGAAGTAAGGATGACGAGATTTAATAATGAAGTTTTTTAAGAATAAACTGACAGTAACTGTAATAGTTCTGTCAGTTACATTTTTAGTTTTAATAGGTATTTCTGCTAGCAGGAATATAAAAGGACTAGAAGGAAGTGCAGGCAACGCTTTAAGTCCTATTCAGAAGGTGGCTTATGGAATTAACAGAGGAGTAAAAGATTTTGTTGATTTCTTCTTGAATTTTTCTAGTGTAAGAGATGAAAATCAAGATTTAAAAGAAGAAAATAATGAATTAAAAGATAAACTTTCTGAGTACTCAGATTTAGCACAAGAAAATGAAAAGTTAAAAGCTTTATTAGATTTTCAGGAACAAAGATCAGAATATAATTATATATCGACTAATATTATAGGTACTAGAGGCAGTATACTAGAGGGATATATATTAGATAAAGGTTCTAAAGATGGTGTTAAGAAGGATATGGTAGTTGTATCAGCTGAAGGATTAGTAGGAAAGATAACTAGTGTAGCTAAGAATTGGTGTGTAGTAGAATGTATAATTAATGAAAATATTGCGGTAAGTGTTATGCCTGAATCTACAAGAGAAAAGACAGGTATATTACAAGGATATACAGATAGTAACACTAATGAAAACTTAACTAAAATTAATTATTTACCAATGGATTCGAAGATAAAAAAAGGAGATGTAATTCTTACATCTGGATTAGGTGCAGTATATCCAAAAGAGATAAGAGTTGGCGAAGTAGTATCAGTTGAAGAAGATAAAGTTCAATTTATGAAGACTGCAATTGTAAAGCCTTATGTTGATTTTGATACATTAGAAGATTTAATGATAATTGTACCAAAAGATACTAGAGAAATTGAATATAATTAGAGGTGTTAATATGAAAAAAAGATATATAGTTATAATATCAATAATACTTCTTATATTAGATACTTCTTTATGCCCATTTATTAGTATAAAGGGTGCTTATCCTAGTTTGCTATTTGTTTTTGCTGTTTCATATGCAGTTATAAATGGACCAACAAAAGGAATTGGAATTGGAATATTTTCTGGTGCGCTACAAGATATATTTTTTAGTCAAAGCTTTGGAATTAATATATTAACTAACCTTATAATATGTTACATCGTTGGAGTAATTGGGGAAGGTATATTGAGAGAGAAGAAACTAATTCCATTGATTTCGGTTTTGGTAAGTAGCATTGTTAAGGTTTTACTTGTATATGTAATTATGAGATCTTTATTTGATTATAATAATGATCTTGGAGTAGCGATACCTTATGCAATATATAATTCAGTAATTACATTGCTTATATATAATAAGATATACCAACTGTGTAATGAAAAAGAAGATAAGTATTCATGGAAATTTGGCAAGAATTAATATGTGCAATTGATGGGAGATATTAAAAAATGATAGTTAACAAGCCTAAAAAAAAGAAAAAGATATCAAGATATTCTATATTATTAGGTATCATGGTAGCTGTTTTTACAATAATATCATTAAAATTAATATACATACAGATTTATAAACACGATGATTATGAGCAAAAGGCTAACAATACAGCTACAAAATTTGTTTCTGAAAAAGCTCCAAGAGGAGAGATATTAGATCAAAATGGCAATGTATTAGCAACTAATGAGCAAACATATGCATTGACATATACAAAAACTGATGAAGCAGATAAAGCTTTTTATGACACTATGGATATAATATTTTCTATTTTAAATGAAAATGGAGAAAGTGTCGAAGATGATTTAAAATTAAAAATAGATGAAAATAATAATTGGTATATTGATTATGATAATACTGATGCTGACTTAATTAAAAGTGAAGATATACGTTTCAAGAGAGATAGAGGTTTAAACGAACAAGTTGAAAAAAAACTTAAGTATAACACTGAAAATGAAGATTTGACAGATGAACAAATTGATAAAGTTAATGATAAATTATATGAAATTACACCAGAAGAAGTGTTCTACTATTTAGTAAAATCGTATAACATAATAGATGTAATTAAACCTTCGGAAAAGGAAGCTAAACAGTATGCAAAAATGAGTGGAAAAAAATTAACTCAAATTTTGTTAGATAAAGGATATACATACCAGAAATTAAGAGATTATATAGTTATAAAAGATGCCTTAAAAATGAAGAGCTTTCAAGGTTATAAGTCTGTAACTATAAAGAAAAACTTAAATAAAGATGCAGCAGATATAATTCTTCAAAAGCTTAATAACCTTCCAGGAATAGATGTTACACTTGAACCTACAAGAAAATATCCATATGGAACATTAGCTTCATCGGTTATTGGATATTTATCATCAATTAGTGAGACTAATAAAGAGGAATATGAACTTAGAGGATATGATGCATCTACAGATACTGTTGGTGTAGCGGGAATAGAAAGCGCTTTTGAAGAACAATTAAGAGGAGTTACAGGTGGTACAACTGTAAAAGTTAATTCATCTGGTAGAGTTACTCAAGAATTGTTTAAGTTAGAAGCATATCCGGGCAATAATATTAACTTAACAATAGATAAAAATTTACAATATGTTGCCACAACAGCTCTTCAAAATACAATGAATGATATTGTATCAGCTGGAGAGTACAAAAATGCTAATAGAGGTGCAGTTGTTGTAATGGAAGTTAATACTGGAAGAATATTGGCGTTAGTTTCATTACCAGAATATGATCCAAATAATTTTTCAGTAGAAGGAAAAATATCAGATGAAGAGAAGAAAGCATATTTTTCTCCTGATTTAGAGACATTTGGAACACAATTTATTCAATCTAGAGGCTTAAATAAAACAATAGATGATTTATTCCCTAAAGATGAGAATGGTAACAGAGAAGATATATATGATATATACCCAAGACCATTTTATAATTATGCAACACAAGGTTTGATTCCACCAGGTTCAACATTTAAACCATTAACTGCAATAGCAGGACTTGAGAGTGGTGTTGTTACACCTAGTGAAACTATTTATGATACTGGTGTATTTGATATACATCCAGAGTTATTTACAACTGAAACAGCACCAAAGTATCATGTGGCATATGGAAATGTTGACGTAGCTAGAGCAATAGAAGTATCTTGTAACTTCTTCTTCTACGAAGTAGCATATAGAATGTATCAACAAGCACCAGATAAAGTAGAAGGATTAAATGCACTTGCAAGTTTTGCATGGAGATTTGGATTAGGAGTTGATCCAAATGGAGATCAAAGGGCAAGTACAGGAATAGAAATATCAGAAAACTTTGGTCAAGTTTACAACTATACATCTTATAAGAATACAATGGCAAGTTTAGTTAAGTATAATTTAAACTCATATTTAGAGAGTGGTTCATTAAGAGGATATTCATTTGTTCCATTTGATTTTTCTGCTAGAGATGATGATTCAGAAGAATTAAAAGATGCTAAGGTATCATTGAAGGATAAGATAATTAATAGATTAAAGAGTGTTGATCCTAATAATGTTTCAGCATTAGGAAATAGTGATGAATTTGCAAAAAAATTAATATCAGATATAAAAAAAATAATGGATAATTCAGAGTTATATAAGCAAAATGTATCTGAATATGAATCTTCACATAATACAAAAGTAGATCTAGACAATGAAGCTACAAAGATAGCAAATGCTATTGCATTATATGTGGTTTATGATGTAACTTCAGAAATGACTTCTGCAGCTCAAGAAGTTTATGCTGCTATAGGACAGGGTACAAATACTTTTACGCCACTTCAATTAGCTCAATATGTTTCTACATTAGCTAATGGAGGAACTAGATATAAAGCACATTTAGTTGATAAAATAACAAACCCTGAAGGAGAAGTTATTCAAGAGTATGGAAGTGAAGTACTAGATAAAATTGATTTAGATGAAAACAATCTAAAAGCTGTAATAGAAGGTATGAAACGAGTTACACAAGATGATTCAGGTACAGCCTTCACTACATTTAGTAATTTTCCAATTACAATAGCTGGTAAAACAGGTACAGCCGATTTTAAAGATGAACAGTATGATTTGGGAAGAGCACCATATGCAACATTTATAAGTTTTGCACCAGCAGATGATCCTAAGATAGCAGTAGCAACTGTTGTTTATGATGGAGGACATGGTGGAAGTGCTGCTCCAGTAGCAAAAGCAGTATATGAGTATTATTTCAAGGATCAGATATTAGAAGCTAATCCAGGATATCAATTTTATGATTATGTACTTAATACTCCTGCAGATAATAAATAGTTAATGAAAAGCAATATTATTATTTATAAAGGTTAATCTTTATAGATAAATATTGCTTTTTACTTTTTTAATGTAAGGTTTAATGGTATAATTGTAAAGAAAAGTCTGATTTAATGTATAAATTTTTAAAAAAAGTATAAAGGGTTGGTGAGGGGGAATCCCAATGAAGGATAAAGGTATAATTATAAAAGGCAATAAGGATGGGGTAAATATTCTTATTGATATGGATAAATATAACAGTTTTGATGATATGTTAATTATATTAATCCAGAAGTTATCAAGAAGTAAGACATTCTATGAGGAATCAACTATATACATAACTACAAGATTATCTGAATTTTTAAAGGAAGATATTGAACGATTAAGAACAGTATTGTTTGAAGACATAAAAGTCAAAGAGATTATATTTGAAGATGTTGATTCAAATGATGAACAAGAAGTCAGCGAAAATACAGGTTTTTCTGGAATTAATGAAGGTAGAACAAAATTTATAAGAAAAACTATTAGGGGTGGACAAAAAATACAATATTCAGGTAACCTAGTAATAATAGGCGATATAAATAGTGGCGCAGAAGTGTATGCAGGTGGTAATATTATTGTATTAGGGAATATAAAAGGCAACGTATTTGCAGGAGTTGAGAATAATAGGGAAGCTATTGTAGCAGCATTTTCTTTGCAACCAGAGATACTTAAGATTGGTGATATTATAACTATGTCACCAGATGCAGAGAAACCTTTGTATCCAGAAGTTGCAAAGGTAAAGGATAATGTTATAATTGTAGAACCTTATCTAAATAATAAATATATATAAAAAAATTGGAGGTATTCAGAAAAATGGGTGTGTCTATTGTTATTACGTCAGGAAAAGGTGGAGTTGGTAAAACAACTACAACAGCAAATATAGGAACTGCTTTAGCAGCATTAGGAAATAAGGTAGTAGTTATAGATGGTGATACAGGATTAAGAAACTTAGATGTTTTAATGGGATTAGAAAATAGAATTATATATACTATTTTCGATGTTGTGGAAGGTAGATGTAGACTTAAACAAGCTTTAATAAAGGACAAGAAATTCCAAAATCTATGTTTATTACCTACTGCACAAACAAAGGATAAAGATGATTTAAGTGCAGAGGATATGTTGAAAATAGTAAATGAATTAAAAGAAGAATTTGATTACGTATTAATAGATTGTCCTGCTGGTATTGAACAAGGATTTGAGAATTCTGTAGCAGGTGCAGATAGAGCTCTTGTTGTGGTAAATCCAGAAATAACATCAGTAAGAGATGCAGATAGAGTTATAGGTAAGCTTGATGCAAAAGGTTTAGATGATCATGCAGTAATAGTTAACAGATTAAATTATGAAATGACTCAAAGTGGAGATATGTTAGATGTAAATGATATAATAGAAACTTTATCTGTAAAACTTATAGGGGTTGTACCTCAAGATAATAATGTAACTGTATGTACAAATAAAGGAGAACCTATAGTTTTAGAAGAGGATGCATATGCAGGAAAGGCATTTAGAAATATAGCAAAAAGAATTACAGGAGAAGAAGTTCCATTTATGGATTTAAGCACAAATTCAGGTGGATTTATAAATTCAATTAAGAAGTTATTTGGCCGCAAATAAGGGGGAGAGTATTTATGGGATTTTTTAATTTTGGTGGTAAACCAAAACCAAAGGATGTAGCAAAAGATAGATTAAGATTAATACTTATCAATGATAGAGGCGATATTCCACCCGAGACAGTAGATAAGATTAGAGAGGAGATATTGCAGGTAATATCTAAATATATAGAGATATCAGATGATGATGTTGAGATATCAGTTACTAAAAGTGAAGAAATGCAGGGAGATGCTAATTCTGCAATATCATGCAACATACCTATAAAAGGTGTAAAAGGAAGATAACGATAAGCTGTTTTAAGATAAATTAAATTTTATTTTAAGCAGCTTATTTTATGGAATATAGTTATTAAGAATTTCTTATTATATGTTTTATAATATGGTGAAATAATTTTGTATAATATATAATAAAGAGAGTATAGGAGGTGATTTTTTGCTTAAGAATCTTAAAATAGAAAATAAATTATTAAAAGAGATGGACAGTGGTTTAATAGTTACTATGGTTCTTATAATCTTTTATGGAATTTTAAATATATATATTGCAACAAAAGGTGGAGCTAGTGATTATGGTAGTTTTTACTTTGTAAAAAAACAAGTAGGAGCTTTTGTGTTGTCAATGATTGTATTTTATATATTTATAGCAATAGATTATCATACAATTATGAGATATGTTCCTATAGTATATTGGCTTTCTATTGTATTGCTTATTACAGTATGGATTCCAGGAATTGGAGTTAGGGTAAATGGCGCAAGAGGATGGATTAATCTTAGAGTTATGTATTTCCAACCGGCAGAACTTGCAAAGTTTGGGATAATTCTTATGTTGGCCAAAATTATCAATGAAATGGAAGAAGAAGAAAATATTAATACAATAAAAAACTTAGGTAAATTATTATTCTATGCAGCTATTCCTATGATTTTAATTGTTATTCAACCAGATATGGGAATGACTATGGTATGTTTCTTCATAGTACTAGGAATTCTATACATAGCAGGACTTGATAGAAGAATAATAATAGGTGGTGTTGTAACACTTGCAGTAGCAATTGTTATAGCGTGGAATACAGGAATAATTCAACCTTATCAGAAAGCAAGAATTATATCTATATTTAATCCAGATGAAACTGATACTACAGATGCTTATCAATTGAATCAATCACTTATAGGGATAGGTTCTGGTGGATTATCAGGAATAAGAGTATCACTTGAAGAAAGTGTTTCACCTGGATATGCAGGAACTCATGTACCAGAAGTACAAACAGATTTCATATTTGCAGCTATAGCAGAGCAATGGGGACTTATAGGATCTATACTCCTTCTTGTTTTATATGGAATACTTATTAAGAAGATGATAAATATTGCAAAGAAAGCAAGAGATAGGTTTGGGTCTCTTATATGTGTAGGAATGATTGCATACTTTATATTTGCAATTGCTCAAAATATTGGCATGACTATAGGTCTTATGCCTATTACAGGTATTACATTACCACTAGTAAGTTATGGAGGTAGTTCTCTTCTAACAACAGTTATGGCAGTAGCTTTAGTTGTTAATATAGGAATGAGAAAGCAAAGGATATTTTTCTAGAGAATGTATATTAAAAATCAGTTTATCCAAAAGCAATAAATTGCATTTGGATAAACTGATTCTTTTTTTGAATAAAAATATATATGATTTAATATAATTAATTGTAATAATTAATGGAGCGATTATAATGGGAAGTTATAGAGAACAATATGAAAAATACTATAATAATATAACTAGAAATCCACAATATAATAGAAATAAGCTTATACAAAATAGTAATAATAAATATAAAGAAGAACCACATAAGCCTAATGGCAAAATATCTAAGCAATTAGTTGGGGCTATAGTTTTAATTGGTGCATTAAAGATATTAGGAACAGTAAAGATAGAAGGGGCACAAGGCATATATGTAGCGACAAAAGAGATGGTTGAGAGTAATTTGGAAATTGTAGAAACAATGGCTTCAGTAGATGATGGAAATGTGACAAGTATAAAAGAGAAGACAATAGATGCAATAGATAAAGCTAAAGTAAAGGTAATAGGTGGAAAGACTCTAAAACAAATTATCAAAGAAGAATATATATTACCTATATCTGGAGGAGAGTATTCGAATTTGCCAGATAATAAAGAAGGCATAATTATAAGAACTACAGGAGTGACAGATGTAATTGCTAGTTTTAATGGAATAGTAACAGATGTAGATAAGTCTGATGACGGTTATCACATAATACTAAAACATAATAATGGTGTTGAGACATATTATGGATTATTGTCAGAGGTAAGTTTAAATGAAGGTGATAAAGTTGATAAAGGAGAAATTATTGGTAAAACAAGTGATATAGGAAATAATAGCTATGGAATTGTTTTTAAAATTATATATATGGGAATAGAAAAAAATCCAATAAGCCTTATGAGTTGTTAGATTATGAAGAAGAAAATTATTATAATATTAGAACTTATGATAATGGTAGTTATATGTACATGGCATAAAAACTTACTTATAGGAATTATGTGGATTATACTACATGAATTTGCACATATATTGATGTGTAAAAAATATAAAGTTAAGATATATGCTATGAAATTGTATGTTACTGGGACAAAAGCAGAGATATATGGAATAGATGAGATCACGGATAATCAAAAAATTTTAATATATATAATTGGTCCAACACTTAATTTTGTCCTTTCAATAATATTATGGTTTATATCAAATAAGACTCAAAACATATATATAATACAAAGTATTTACATTAATCTTGGAATAGGAATATGTAATCTTATACCAGCATATCCCTTGGATGGAGCAAAAATATATGAGATTTTATTGAATAAAAAATATCTATATAAAAAATCAAAAAATATATTGATAAATATTAGTTATGGCGTATCTATTGTGCTATTAGTTTTATTTATTATAACAGTTTATATACATAATTTGAATATAAGTTTATTATTCACATCTATTCTTATTTTTTATTCTACATTTTTGGAAAAGAAAAATATTATGTACATTATAATAAGTAATATATTTAGTAAGAAAAGAAGATTGCAGAATAGAGAATATATAGAAAATAGGAATATTTCTATATATTATAAAATATCTTTAGTAAAAGCTTTGAGTTTGTTAGATAAGAATAGATTCAATTTTTTTTATGTTTTAGATGAGAACTTAAAAGTTATTTCTGTAGTATATGAAAATGAACTTATTGATATACTTGGACAATATGGAAATATTACTTTTTATGAATATTTTCAAAAAGAGAACCTTTTAAGAAAAAGAGAATAAAATAAAATGAAGAGCTAAAATAGATTGGGAGATTAATATATGGCAAATCCTTATGAATTAATTGCTAAGATTCAACAAAGAATGCAAGATCCTGTATTCGCATCTCAGTTTAATTCCTTAATTCAAAAGTTAAATAGTATTCCTGGATTACAACAAGAAGTTATGAGAATAGCAAAGATAGAGGATCCTAATAAAAGGCAGAAAGCTATTAATAGACTTCCACCTAAGGTAAAATCAACAGTAGAAGAAATGATGAGATTACTTAATAGCTAAATTAAGTACTTCTAATTGTTATAAAAATAAGTAAAGATCCATAAATGCTATAAACTTGCTATAGTTTAGATAGCAGAGCATTTTTGATGGAATCTTTACTATTTTTTATAAAAAATAGTCTGACTTAACATAATAAATTAAAGGAATATTTACGTTTACATATTTTGTTGACATATGTAGTCTATTGGATTAAAATGAGGTTAGTGAGAATAATGGATAAAATTGTATTAATGCGTATTATCGAAAGGGGGTGAGAATAATGGAAAAAGATGAAAAGATAATAGATGAGTTATTTGAGGAATTAACAGAAGAAACTCAATTAGCTTCAGATGCATCATGTGGAGGCGGAATATGTTCTGCATGTCATTGCAATTTTACAACTCCTTGGAGCAGCTATGGATGGTAAAGGGTACATAGATGAAAGGATTGAAAAGAGGTGAAAATATATGGAAAAGGACGAAAAAATAATAGACGAGCTATTTGAGGAATTAACAGAAGAAACTCAATTAGCTTCAGATGCATCATGTGGAGGCGGAATATGTTCTGCATGTCATTGCAATTTTACAACTCCTTGGAGTAGTTATGGTTGGTAATAAGTAATACCAAATAAATAAAATGGGTTATTATAAAATTTTATTGAAAATAAGTTTTATAATAACCTTTAATTTAAGTTAGTAATAGTATTTTTTTAGGAAGTGTTAAAGAGGTATTTTATGATTGAAGTATATAACAATTTCATACATTATACAGATAAAAAAAATAATAGATTTGTTATTAAAAAAGAAAATTATAAGGATGTTTTAAATTATATTAGTAAGGGATTTTATAGTCCTTATATAGAAGAGTTAAAAAAAATAAATGTAAATATA
Organism: Clostridium sp. MSJ-8; assembly: GCF_018918325.1. Lineage (GTDB taxonomy): Bacteria > Bacillota > Clostridia > Clostridiales > Clostridiaceae > Clostridium. The sequence continues at coordinate 43,353 of NZ_JAHLQH010000053.1, forward strand.
CAAGATGAAATTTTTAGAGATAAAAGTAAGTTAATTAAAGCAATGAAATTGTCACTTGATTGTATAGAATATTCGTTACCAATACCTAATACTTTTAATATTGAATTAACTACTAAATGTCCCTTAAGATGTCCACAATGTTATTGTTATCTTGATTGTGGTAAAAATATAGACTTAGAAATTGCAAAAAAGTATATTATTGAAGCAGGAAAATTGGGAATTAATTATGTTAATTTAAGTGGAGGAGAAACTTTAGCATATCCCTATTTAAAAGAGATAATTGCTTGTTGTAAGGAAAATGAGGTAAAACCTTCAATTGCTATAAGTGGGTGGAACTTTTCAAAAGAATTATTAAGTGAATTGATTGATAATGGAATTGAATATATATTTGTATCACTTAATGGATCTACAGAAGAAATAAATTCTAAGAGCAGAGATGGATATGGATATGCCATTAATGCATTAAAGATATTAAAAAACAGTAATTTTCATGGATATTTTATAAATTGGGTTGCGCATAATGATAATATAAAGGATTTTCATAATATGGTTAGACTGGCTAAATATTATAGAGCTAAGGGGATATGTATATTAAGTGCCAAACCTGATTCAAATGACGAAATGAAAACTAAACCTACAATTGATAATTTTAAAGCGTTAGGAGATTATATAAAAACGTTTAAAGATGATAGTTTAGAGCTTTCAATAGAAAATTGTTATAGTTCATTAAGGTTTTATGTTTATGGAGATAAGATAATTAGAAGTAGCTGCTTAGCTGGAAAGACTAATTTTTCTATATCTGTAAATGGAAGATTTACAGCATGTAGGCATATTGAGCATGAGGAAGAGTTTGATAGTATAAAAGATTATTGGAAAAATTCAAGTTTCTTATATAAGTTAAGAAGAAGTTTTGCAAATCCAAAAGAACCGTGTTTAAGTTGTGAATATAATAAGAAATGCACTCCGTGTGCTGCTGTAAATTATAGAATATACAAGAAACTATTTAAGGGAAATGAATTTTGCTATGTTAGTAAATTAAAGATGGAGGCACCAAATGAATAAAATAGTTACATGTAATGAGAATACATCTGGAATTGCGTTACAATTACACATAACTGGAAGATGTAATCAAAAATGCAAACATTGTTATCATAATGAATATTTAAATGAACCTATGAAATTAGAAGATATTAGATTAATTATTGAACAATATAAAGAATTAATTTCTAAGTATAATGACAATAAAAAAATTAAAGAAATAGGACATATAAGTGTAACAGGTGGGGAACCTTTTATTAGAAATGATTTTATGGATATACTAAAAATATTTTGCGACAATAGAGAATATTTTAAATTTTCAATTTTGACAAATGGCAGTTTTATTACAGAAGAAGTAGCTAAGAAATTAATATCATATGGAGTTAATGATGTTCAAGTTAGTATTGATGGTAGTATGAAAACACATGATTTTATTAGAGGAGAAGGAAATTTTAATCAAACATTTAAAGCAATTGATATTTTAGTTAAGTATAAAATTCCTACTATAGTTTCATTTACAGCTAATAAGTTTAATTATATGGAATTTGAAGAAGTGGCTAGATGTTGTGAAAAACATAGAGTTAATATATTGTGGTCAGATAGATTAGTACCTATAGGCAACGGAAAGAAAATGTATGATCAGTGTTTATCACCAACGGAAACATTAGAATATTTTAAAATTATGAAAAAAGTTCAAGATGATTTTAGAAAAAGAAAATCATTAACATACATCTCTATTGATAGGGCACTTCAGTTTATTGTTACAAAACAAATCCCTCATAGATGCGTAGCAGGGGATTCCTTAATAACTATAGATGAATTTGGGAACTTATTGCCATGTAGAAGAATGCCAATAAAATGTGGAAATGTATTAAAAGATAATTTATCTAATTTATATTTCAATAGTGAAATAATGAATGAATTAAGAACAAGAAAAGTTTCGAGCGAGTGTTCAAAGTGTAGATTTCAGAAGACATGTAATGGTGGTGCTAAGTGCATTTCTTATGCAATAAATAATGATTTTAACAAAGCAGAACCGTTTTGTCCATTAATATATTATAAAAGAAATAATAATATTAGAAATTTACAATAAGAATAAGCTATATAAAGTTATGGAGGATAAATATGAATAAAACTGTAATAACTAGTTTAAAGTCACAGTTATTGATGCAATTACATGTGACAGGACGCTGTAATCAAAAGTGTAAGCACTGTTATCATAATGAATATGTTGATGAGCCTTTAACATTGGATAGTATAAGAAATATAATAAATCAATATGTAGAATTGCTAGATAAGTATAATAAAGTAAAGAATATTAATTGTATGGGGCATATTAATGTAACTGGAGGAGAACCTTTTGTTAGAAAAGATTTTTTCGATATTTTAGAAATGTTTTATGAAAATAGAAGATACTTTTCTTTTGGAGTATTAACAAATGGAAGTTATATAACAGATGAAAATGCAAAATTGTTAAAAGAGTTAGGTGTTAGTAATGTTCAAGTTAGTATTGATGGTGACAAGGAAATTCATGATTATATAAGAGGTCAAGGAAACTATGATCAGACATTTGAAGCTGTAGATAAATTAAGAAAAAACAATATAAGAACTACTGTTTCATTTACAGCTAGTAAATTAAATTACAAGAAGTTCCCAGATGTTGCTAAGGCTTGTAAAGAACATGATGTCTCAAGGCTATGGTCAGATAGGATTGTACCCATAGGTAATGGAAGTATGCTGAAAGAGCAATGTCTAAGTGCACCAGAGTGTTTAGAATTATTTAAGATTATGAAGGAAGAACAAGACAAAGCTCTTGCTGAAAATTCTAATACAGAAATATTTATAAAGAGGGCTTTACAATTTATTGTGACTAAAAAAGATATATATGGTTGTAGTGCAGGTGATACAGCACTTACAATAGATGAATATGGTAATATTCTTCCATGTAGAAGAATGCCAATAAAATGTGGCAATGTGTTAAAAGAAAATTTAAGCGATGTTTATTTTAATAGTGAAATTATGAATGATTTAAGAAAAAAAGAAGTATGCAAAGAATGCGAACAATGTAGATTTAGAAATAATTGTAATGGAGGAGCAAAATGTATTTCTTATGCAATTAATAAAGATTATAAAATAGCAGATCCATTTTGTCCTTTAATTTTTTATAGAAGAAATAAAAATTAGGAGGAAAATATGTTTACTGTTAATGTTTTGGAGAGAAGAGATAATAAAATTTTATATATTAAAGAAATTAATAATAGTATATTGATCAATAAAGATGAAAAATTAAAAGAAGGAATATATCAATTATCAGTTGATGAAATATTAGAAATAATAAAAAGAAATGCTAGTGCTGAATATGATAAATTTAATAAAATAATAATGAATTATATTTCTAAAAGTAATATCAAAATGGATACACCTCCAAAGGATTATTCAGTATATATTTTATGTATGCATCCATCAAGAAATTGTAATTTGTCATGTAAATATTGTTTCGCAAAAGAAGGAGAAAAATATTTACCTAAAGAAGGCATAGATATTAAAACTGCCCAGAAAGCTATAGATTTTTTAGTTGATGATTATGGAAGAAAAGGTATAAAGTATCAAGTAGATATATCAGGTTCAGGAGAACCATTATTGAAATTTGATTTTATAAAGAAATTAGAAGAATATTGTGAAGAGAAAAGTAATGAAACGGGAAAAGAAATAAAAATAACATTTCCAACTAATGCTACATTATTAAATGATGAAATGGTTAATTATTTTAATAATGAGTCTAATATTCTAATAGGAATAAGTTTAGATGGTAATGCAAGACAATCTGCTAATAGACTTCTTCAAGATGGACGTGATGCTTATAGTAGTATAGTAAAAGGTGCAAAATTATTAAATAGACCTTTTGGTATTGCTGTTACAATAACACACATAAATGAAGATGTTGATGAAGTGTATGATCATTTGTATAATGAATTTCCTAAAGCAGATTCTATAAGCATGCAATTTGTTAGAAATTATGATCTAGATTCAAACATATCTTTTTATAAGATAGACATAGATAACGTAATATATCATTATGAAAAATTAGTAGATAGATTGTTTATGAAAATTAATAATTCTGATTATGAGTATGTATTGAAATTATTAAGAGGTGCAGATACATTTGGAAAATATATTTATAGATGTTTAAATAGGGGAGTTATAAGAAATCAGAGATGTGGAGCAGGAAAAGGAACAATATGTGTTGATGATAATGGAGATATATATTCATGTAGTGTAGCAAATGGTGATGAATATTTCAAAATAGGTAGCATACAAGAAGGAATTGATGAGGAAAAACAATTAAAATTTAAAAAAGCAAATGTTAATGAAAGTGTATCTTGTAGAAAGTGTTGGGGAGCATACATTTGTGGAGGAGAATGTTTAGTAAAAGCATATTTAAGTAATAAAAATATATATGAACCTAATAAAAAAATATGTGAACTTAAGTTAAGATTAATTGAAATTGCAGTATACTTTGTTGAAAAACTAAAGCATGATAATATTGAAGCGTATAATTATTTGAGAAAGTTTAAAGTTGATAGCACTAGAGACGACACAAGCTTATGGGTTATTCATAAGTATTTAAAAAGCAGGAATATATATGTTACTTATAAGGAATTAATGAATAATGCCAAAAGAACATCATATGGATTTAGAGCTAATGACTTAGTTGACTATGTGAAAAAATATGATGAAAATTTACATGTAATAAAAATTAATAATGTAGATGAATATTCTAATATTACATATCCAGCAATAGCATATGTTAATAAAAATAAATATTACTATCAGTATTTATTTATAAATGATATGAGAGATGGAAATATAGAATTAATAGATATAAAAAATGATAATGTAATAAAAGTTCCAATTAAATATTTTTGTGAGGAAATTTCTAACATTATTATGTTTAGTTAGTTTTTTTACTACAAATACAAATTAATTTAAAGGTGAAGAATAATGAAATTATCTAAAAAATATCCATATGTTAAACAAATGGATGATAATGATTGTGGGCCAGCATGTTTAGCAACAGTCTTGAAGTATTATAAGTATAAAATATCTATAACAAGACTAAGAGAAATATGCAAAACAGATATTAACGGTACAACTATGTTAGGCTTAATTAAAGCAGCGCAAAAGTTAGGCTTTTCTGCAAAGGGGGTTAATGGAAAAGGGATAAAAGCATTAAAAAGTAATTTTCCAAAGCCCGCTATAGCACATGTTATATATGGTGATGGAGTAAGGCATTATGTTGTTTTGTATGAAGTAACAGATAGTAAAGTTATAGTTGCTGATACTGGCAGAGGTATTATTACTTATAGCATAGAGGAATTCTTAAAAATATGGAGTGGTAAACTAATATTTTTAATTCCTCCAAGTGAATTTAAAGAGAATGAATATAAAAATCCGTATATAAGATTTGTAAAGCTGATAAGTATGCAGAAGAAATTAATTATATCAATTTTTTTTGCATCTTTATTTATAGCTATACTGGGTATTTTAGGGAGTTTTTATTATAAGATATTAATAGATAATGTTATACCTAATAATTTATATAATAAGTTAAAATTTGTTTCTATAACTATGATATGTATTGTATCGCTAAAGACAATTATTGAATTATTACGTAATATACTACTATTATTTATTTCCAAGAATATAGATGTTCAATTATTATTAGGATATTATAGCCATATATTAAAATTACCTATGGAATTCTTTGAATCAAGAGATGTAGGAAGCATAATTTCAAGGTTTAATGATGGTGTAAAAATAAGAGATGCAATAAGTTCAACTGCTGTAACTGTATTTCTTGATACTCTTATGGCTGTTGTAGGAGGAATAATATTATATAGGTTGAGCGGAATAATGTTCTTTGTTTGTTTTATACCGATAGTAATTTATTTGTTCCTAGTTGTTAAATTCAAATCTAAAATAGAAGAAAGCAATAGAGATGTTATGGAAAATAATTCAAAAGTAACTTCTTATTTAGTGGAATCCATTGAAGGAGTTGAAGTTATTAAATCCTATAATTCAGAAGAATATAATGTAAGAAAATTTAAAAAAAGATTTAATTACTATATGGAGTCTTTGTTTAAAAATGGTTTTATTCTAAACATTCTAGAATCCTTAAAGGGAATAACAAAAGTTGTATTTGGAATTTGTATACTATGGTTAGGAGCATATTTAACTCTTAAAGGTCAGGTAACAGTAGGAACATTTATTAGTTTTAATGCTTTATTGGCATATTTTATTGAGCCTATAGAAAGAGTAATTAATTTGCAATCTCAGATACAAAGTGCAATGGTAGCTGCTGATAGATTAGGGCAAATATTAGATTTACAAATTGAAAGTTATAAAAATGATAGGAAGAGTTTGTCTTTGGCAGGAGATATTATTTTTGAAAATATTACATTTAGATATGGATTTAGAAGAATTATTTTACAAGATTTCAATTTACATATAAAGAATAAAGAAAGAATAGCACTAGTTGGGGAAAGTGGTTCTGGAAAAACTACCATAGTAAAAATTCTTATGAAATTTTATGAAATTGAAAAAGGTAAAATTACAATAAATTCTAATGATTTAGTGGATATTTCACCAAGACAATTACGAAATCGAATTGCATATATATCTCAAGAATCTTATTTTTTCTCTGGAACAATTAGAGAAAATTTATTAATAGGAAATAATGATGCTAGTGAAGAAGATATGGTAAATATATGCAAGAAGGTATTTATTCATGATTATATTATGAGTCTTCCAAAAAAATATGATAATGTTTTATCAGAAAAAGCTATGAACTTATCAGGGGGACAAAGACAAAGACTAGCTATTGCAAGAGCTTTGTTGAAAAAACCTGATATATTGATTATGGATGAGGCTACATCAAATTTAGATTCTATAACAGAGAAGGCTTTAGAAAAAACTATTAATGAATGTACTAATGGTATAACAACAATAATAATAGCACATAGATTAAGTACAATAAAAAATTGTGACAGAATCTTTGTAATTGAAGATGGACAAATTATAGAAGAAGGATCTCATGAAGAGTTATTAAATAATAAAGGTGAATATTGCTATATGTGGAATAAGCAATTTTCATAAAATAATAACGTTTTAAAGAAATAATATCATTCTATTTTAAATGTATTTTTTACTGACATAATTTATTTGATATGATAAAATGTAATGATGAAATATTAGAAATAAAATTATGAAGGGAGATTACTTAGATAGTAGACATTTCACATTATTATATGTAATGTGAATTTATCTATGTTTAGGTAGCAGATTTTTATGAATAAAATAACAGATGATATTTTGTGTAGAGTAGAGAAACCTTCTAGGTATATAGGTGGAGAGCTTAATGAAGTAATCAAGGACATGGGTTCAGTTGACGTTAGATATGCTTTTTGTTTCCCAGATGTATATGAAGTAGGAATGTCACATTTAGGAACTAGAATTTTATATCATACGATTAATCAGAGAGATGATGCGTATTGCGAGAGAGTGTTTGCACCATGGCCTGATATGGAAAAAGAACTTAGAGATAATAATATATCATTATATTCATTAGAAACTAAGACTCCCCTTAATGAGTTTGATATGATAGGATTTACATTACAATATGAGATGAGTTATACAAATATATTGAACATGTTAGATATGTCAGGAATCAAAATAAGAGCTAAGGATAGAGGAAATGACGATCCTATAATTATGGCAGGAGGCCCTTGTGCATATAATCCAGAACCTTTATATGGAGTTATAGACTTCTTTCAATTAGGTGAAGGAGAAGAGATGATGAATGATGTCATCGATGTTTATATTAAACATAAAAAAAGTGGCAAATGGAATAAAGAAGCATACCTTAGAGAAATATCACATATAAGAGGTATATATGTTCCATCATTATATGATGTTTCTTATAATGATGATGGTACTATTAAGGAATTTAAACCCAAATATGATGATGTACCTCAAAAGGTAAGAAAGAGAATAATAGAGAATTTTGATCAAGTTGATTTTCCAACTGATATTATAGTTCCTTATACTGATATAGTACATGATAGAGTTGTATTAGAAACATTTAGAGGATGTACTAATGGATGTAGATTCTGTCAAGCAGGAATGATATATAGACCAGTTAGAGAAAAGTCAAGAGAAACTCTTGTTAAGCAAGCTAGAGAAATGATAAATAATTCAGGATATCAAGAAATATCATTATCATCATTAAGTACATGTGATTATTCTGATATACAAGGCCTTATTAAGGATCTTATGGAAGAGCATAGTGCAAATAAAGTAGCTGTAGCTTTGCCATCAATAAGAGTAGATGCTTTTTCAGTAGATTTAATTAAGGAAATTCAGAAAGTAAAGAAAACTGGATTAACATTTGCACCAGAAGCAGGATCTCAAAGAATGAGAGATATAATTAATAAAGGATTAACAGAAGAAAGAATATTAGAAGCAGCTAAAAGTGCATTTGAAGCAGGATGGAGTACAATTAAATTATACTTTATTATAGGACTTCCATATGAAGAATTATCTGATTGTAGTGCTATAGGTGAATTAGCACATAAGATTCAAGATCAATATTTTGAAACACCTAAAAATATACGTAAAAAAGGATTAAAGATTACAGTTAGTACTTCTATATTAGTTCCAAAACCATTTACACCATTCCAATGGGCGAAGATGACTAGAATAGATGAAGTTGATGATAAGATAAATGCAGTAAAAGAATCGATTCATTCAAGAAGTATTATATATAACTATCATGAACAAAAAACCTCATATATGGAAGCTGTTTTTGCAAGAGGAGATAGAAAATTATGTGATGTGTTAATAAAAGCTTTTGAAAAAGGCGCAAAATTTGACGGATGGTCAGAATATTTTGATTTTGATATATGGAGAGAAGCGTTAGAAGAATGTAATGTTTCAGGAGATTTCTATGCATATAGAGAAAGAGATTATGATGAGATACTTCCATGGGACTTTATAGATATAGGAGTTAATAGAAAGTATCTTCAGAATGAAAATGAAAAAGCTAAAAGGGCAGAATTAACACAAAATTGTCGTAAGGGATGTACAGGATGCGGCATAAACGTTAACTTTAAGGAGGCAAAATGTTTTGAAGGTGCGATACTTAATCAAATTCACTAAAGAAAGTAATATCAAATTCATAGCACATCTTGATTTGATGAGAACAATACAAAAAGTAATAAGAAGAACAGATCTTCCTGTTGAATATTCAAAGGGATTTAATCCACATATAGAAATGTCTATAGCACAACCTCTATCAGTAGGGGTATACTCTTCAGGAGAATATATGGATTTGATTTTAGAAGAGGATATTAATGAACAAGAAGTAATAGATAAGTTAAATGCTAAGACAGCATCAGGAATCAAATTCTTGTTAGCAAAGAAATTCTATATAATAGAGAATGAGAGAAGATTACCACAATCTATGGCATTGATAGATGCTTGCAGATATACAATTATGATAAAATATGAAAATGTAGATAATCTAGAAGATCAGATGGAGGAATTATTAAATAACCCTGATTGGACTACTATAAAGAAGAGTAAGAAAGGTGAAAGAGAATTAAATATTAGACCTTTAATATTTGATTTTAAGTATTGGATTAAAGACAATAATTTGGTAATTAACACTCAATTAAGATCTGGAAGTAAGGAACATTTATCAGCAGATGTAGTTGTTAGATATATAAAAGAAAAAACTACTAATGTAAATAATAAAGCTTTTGTAGATATAAGAAGAGAAGAAATGTATTTTTATAAAGAGGATAAATTATTACCATTATATGAGATAAAGTAGGTGTATTCTTAAATGAGGGAAATAATAGTTGAGAGAAGTTCAGAGATACTTAGAATAGCAATTAGACATAAAGGAAAGCTTCAAGAGATAATAGTTGAAGAAGAAAAAAATGGCCCTATAGCTGGAGAGATATATAAAGGAAGAATAAGAAATATAGTAGGAGCTACTAATTCTGTGTTTGTAGATATAGGTTCAGACAAAGATGTATATCTATATTATAGCAATGAACTAAAGAAACAGAATATAAAAAAAGGCGATGAAGTAATAGCAGAAATAGTCAAAGAACCCTTAGGAGAAAAAGGTGCTAAGGCTACTACAAATTATGCTCTTCCATCAAAAAATTTAATATTAGAAAGCAAAGGGCAAGGAATAGAATTCTCTAAAAGATTCAAAGATGAAGTAAAAAAAGAGATAATATCTGCAGAATTAGGTGAAATAGATGGTGCTAAGCTTATAGTAAGAACTAATGCATCAGATGTAAGTATAGATGAATTGTTGTATGAAAGAAAGATTCTTGAAGAGGAATATTTAGAAATTAAGAGAAAAGAAAAATATTCTGGTAAGATAGGAAAGGTATATGGAGATAATCTTGCATTAAGTAAGGTCTTAAGAGATAAGATAGATTTAGAGCCTACAAGAGTTATTGTTGATACTGAAGAGGATTATGAATTTGCAAGAGCATATCTTAAGAATCAAGATAATGTAAAGATAGTATTATTTGATGAAGAAATAGGTATATTTGATAATTATGATATTGATAGAGAATTAATTAAACTAAGACATAATAAGGTAGTTCTTCCTTGTGGTGGGTCAATTATAATTGAAAAAACTGAAGCGATGTATGTAATAGATGTAAATAGTGGAAGAAATATAAAGGAACGTAATTTTGAAAAAACTATTTTAGAAACTAATTTAGAAGCAGCAAGAGAAATAGGAAAACAGATATTATTGCGTAATCTTAGTGGAATAATTGTTATAGATTTCATAGATCCAAGAGAAAAAGCACATAAAGCGCAAATAATGCGTGAATTAAAAGAATCATTACAAGATGATATTGGGAATATAATGATATTTCCATTTACTGATTTAAATTTAGTTCAGATATCTAGAAAAAGAAGAGGTAAGAGTATATATGAGTATATGGAAGAAGAATGTCCATTATGTAAAGGCAATAGTAGACTTCTTAAATTATCTTATATAGAAGAACTTATTTGTAATGAGATAAAAAAATATTCTAGTCAAAATGGTATTAATAAATTCCTTATAGAGCTAGAAGAGTGTTATGAGGAAAGAGTTAAAGGTGATATAGTATTATTTCTTCAGAATATAGATGCTTTAGATAAAGAAATATACATCAATTATATAAGAGGTGTAGATGGGTATAGAGTGGAGCCTCTTATATTTCAAAACCAACAGAAAAATATAGAAAAGTACAAAATAATTTTATAATTCTATTTTAATTTATTAAGCTACCTTTAAGGTTCGTTTTATATTATATGTACAATAAACATTATTGTGATAGAAATATAGAGGATGTGATATAAATTGAAACGAAAAAGGGTACTTATAGTAATATTATTTATAGGATTAATTACAGCTATATTAGGAACAATTTGTTATAGTAAATTAAAAAAGGATACTAAGCTAGAAGAGACAATTAACATAAAAGAAGAACGTGCAAGAATAAAGGAAATTTATACAGAAGAATATCAACAAACAGTTAGTAACAAGTTAGATAAAGAAAAAAGTATAGGAGATTTCGATGAAGAAAATATGTTCATTGTTTCTAATCCATATGGAACTAATACTTTATCACTTTATGTGTATTTCAAAACAGATGTAGCTGCAATGATATCTTATAAAGTATCTGTAGAGGATGAGGATATAGCAGATTTTGAAGCTATACCAACAGGTGAAGATACTGCTACAAATGAACATGAATTTCAAGTTATTGGACTTGTACCTAATTGTACCAATAAAGTAACATTTACAATCAAGTACAAAGACGGAAGCAAAAAAATTAGCACTTATAATTATAATCCTGGGTCAACACTTGGTGATGAAGAAACTAAACTTTCGGTGACAGAGGTTCAGAAAAATTGTGAAGAAGAATTAAGTGATGGATTATATGTTATTTTGGGAAATGACAGTGATGATTTAGATTTTATGTACTACTATGACAATAATGGTGTCTTAAGAGGTGAGATACCTATTATAGGGTATCGTAGTCATAGAATTCTGTTTCAAGATAACATGATGTATTATAGTATTTCCACTACAAAGATTGCAGCTGTTGATGGTCTAGGAAAGGTACAAAAAGTCTATGATACAGGAAAATATAAATTACATCATGATTATTCATTTGATGATGATGGCAATATTGTGGTATTAGCAACAGATACTGAAAGCGATACTGTAGAAGATAGAATTATTCGTATAGATAAGGATACAGAAGAAATAATAGATGTTTTTGATTTAGCTGAGGTATTTGGAGAATACAAAGAAAAATTTACAGATTCAGATACAGATGATTTAGATTGGATGCATATAAATACATTACAGTGGATTGGAAATGAAACAGTAATATTAAGTTCAAGAGAGACATCCTCTATTATTAAAATCTCTAATTTATTTACAGAGCCAAAGATTGATTATATAATTGGAGAAGAAAATTTCTGGAATACAACTGGATATGAAGAACTAGTTCTTAAAAAAGATGAAAGTAAAGGAGATTTTTCGGGAACAGGTGGACAACATACTGTTACTTATGAAGAATCTGATGAATTATCAGAAAATCAATATTATTTATATATGTTTGATAATAATTTAGGAATTAGTGAATCAAGAAGTTATGATTGGACTCAAATTGAGGGCATTGCTACATCAATAACTGAAGATTCTAATTCATATTATTATAAATATTTAGTAGATGAAAATAAAAAAACATATACATTAGTAGAGTCATTTTCAGTTCCATTTTCACCATATGTAAGTAGTGCACAAGAATATGAAGGTAATATAATAATTGATTCAGGAATGCAAGGTATATTTGGAGAATATGATAATAATGGTAATTTATTAAGACAGTATAGTATGAAATTATCTGATCGTTTTATATATAGAGTTTATAAATATGATTTTAAAGGAATACTGTTTAGCTAGTTTAGAAAAAATATTTTATAATCTTTAATTTAAAGATTATAAAATATTTTTTAACGTATAGGAAAGTTTATAGAATTCAAAACTGTGGATAAGTAGCTTAAACCTAGCATTTATTTTAAATATTAATAAAAATAGAAAAATATTGACATAATATAAGAACTGAGGTATAACTTAAACATAGTATTTTAGTAGGAAAACAGTAAAATATAATAATATTGCTTGAAATTCCAATTAATATATACATTTTATATAATATACACAGGCGGTGAGAGTAGAATGAAGATATCAACTAAGGGGAGATATGCTTTAAGACTAATGCTAGATTTAGCAGAAGGAAATCCAGATGAATATATCAAAATAAAAGATATATCGAAGAGACAAGGAATATCAGATAAATATTTGGAACAAATTGTAACTGTACTAAGTAGAGCGGGATATGTTAGAAGCGTTAGAGGGGCAAATGGTGGATATAAACTTGCCAAAGATCCTAAGGATTATACAGTTGGGATGATTTTAAGATTAACAGAAGGAAGCTTAGCACCTGTTGATTGTTTGAAGTATGATGACAATGATTGTAGTAGATTTGATACTTGTGCAACAGTAGAAGTGTGGAGAAAGATGGATGAAGCTATATCTAATGTTATAGATAGCTATACACTTGAAGATTTGGTTAGTATTCAAAAGAACAAAGAAAAACTAAAAATAGTAAAGTAATTGTATAATTATTATGTTAAAGTAGAAGTTACTAAGATAACATTATCTTAGTAACTTTTTTACTCTTTAGGAAATTATATTTTGTTTGTAGTTGATAGATATAGAGATAAATAATGTTAGAGCATACTACCTAGTATCATTCTATTTTAATTTTATTCTTTCAGTGGTATAGTATAATGTGAATAAGTAGGTGGAAATGATGAAAAAACTAAAATTAATAATTATATTTATAGTAATTATAATATTACTTACTATTGGAGCTTTTTTTGGTATTAAAATATTTCAAAATAATGATGAAAAAGTTACATTAAGGACTAAAAATGATTGTGTTACTGTTAATGTTGATGAATATATGAATAAAGACAAATTTTTAAAATCTATTAAGATAATAGAGAAAGATCAAAAAGGAAAAGAAAAGGAATTTACCTTAGAGGATTGTGATATAGATTTTGAATCATATGGATGGATTACTGTAAATAATAATAAATTGTGCATTAATAAGAAAGGCATACATAAGTTAAGGGCAACAAAAGATGGAGGTTTTGTAGAAGTAATATTTTTATCGAAAAAATTGTCTGAAAAAAATTATGTAATATATGAAGAAAATTTTGATGAAGTGCAAGAGGGGTTATTACCAAACGGGTGGAGTAAGTTTAAAAATACTATGACATATAGTGCTTATGTATCTAATGGAGAATTTATACTAAATAGTTTGGGATTAAATGAGGCAAAAGGAATATCTCTTCCTAGTTATTTAAGTTATTTTAGTAATTATTCTATAACAGCTGATGTGACTATGGAGGAAGCTGATGAAGGTTCTAAATGGTTTGGAGTTATGTTTAGAGTTAAGGATTTTTATAAAAAACAATATTATCAAATGACTGTTAGGAAAGATTTGTCGCTAAATAATGGTATTGAATTTGCTTCTTGTTCAAAAGATAAATGGAATATAATTGATTATGATTCTTATAATATGAAACTTGATAATGATAAAAAGCATAAAATAACAATAAAAGCTTATAATAATTGCATTCAAGAGTATATTGATGGAGAACTTATCATTAATTATAATAATGCACAAGTTTATAATAAAGGTGGAATAGGAATTCAATGTAAAGGTGCAAAGATAAAATTAGATAATATAAAGGTTATATATCAAGGAGAAAAATTATCTAAAAAAGATTCTGATAAATATGTAGATGTTCAAGAAATAACAGATAAGATAAGTACTGCACCAACAAGTTGTATAGAAGTTAAGCATAAAGAAGATATGGAAATATTGATAGAAGACTTACTTCCAGCTAACATATTAGCTAATATAAATAATAATTGTAAAGTTGTTGATGAAGATGGAAATGAAATATATACATTAGATGAATTTTTTAACGCTATATCAAATAAGATAATTCCAGTTTTATCAATTAATGATATGGGGGCAGCACAAGCTGTTATAAATTATTTACAGGAAAATAAAATAACTGATGTTACAATAATGTCTGAAGATTCTAATATAATTAAATATATTAGAGATGAGTATCCTATTATAAGAGGTATGCTTAAAATTAATGACAGCCAAAAATTATCTCAAGCTAGAAGAAAAGAGATATTGATGAATGCAAATGAATGTAATGCAAAAATTATATATTTTAATGAAGAAGTATTAGATAAAGATACAGTTACATATTTTCAAAAAAGATTAGCTACTGTATGGGTGAATACTACAAATGATGCGACATTAGAAGATGATATATATAAACTTATTAGCATTGGAGTAAATGGAATTAAAACATGTGATTTTAATACATTAGTAAAGTGTTATAACAATTATGATGAAGATACATTGGTTAGAACACCATTTATAATAGGTCATAGAGGAATTCCGTCTATTGCTCCTGAAAATACATTAGATAGTTTTAGATTAGCATATGAAAATGGTGCAGATATAATCGAAAGCGATGTGTATATAACAAGAGATAATCAAATAGTTATAATGCATGATGATACATTAACTAGAACTACTGATGGAACTGGGTATGTAGAAAATTATACACTAGCAGAACTTAGGAAGCTTAATGCTAATATGCAGTTTATAGATCAATATCCTAAAGAAAAAATTCCTACATTAAAGGAGTATCTTGAGGAATTTAAAGATAAAGACGTAGTTCATTTCATTGAAATTAAAAGTGAAAGACCAGAAATAATAATAAAATTAAAGCAAATGATAAAAGAAGAAGGAATGGAAGATCAAGTTGTTCTAATATCTTTTGATAAAACTCAACTACAGAGAGTTAATAAATTAATGCCGTGGGCTTCAGTTGGAATATTAAGTCGTATACTTGCAAGTACTGACATAGGGCAATCATTATACTATATATTTACTACAACTCAAGCTATAAGTTCTACATTTAATCCTAGTTTTAGTTGTATGAACTCAGAAACATTAGAAGCATTAAAACATAGAGGAATGACTGTATGGCCATGGACATATAATAACTATGCGGATTTTAAAAAACATTTTAAAATGGGTATATATGGAATGACCACTAATTATTCTAATTGGGCAAAGGATTTTATAAGATATGTGCCAATTACAGATAAAGAAATAGATATAAATGTATGGGAAGAAAAGAAAATAGATGCTAAAGGAATTAATTATTTAGGTGAGAGTGTAAATATTGATTATGATATAATTCCAATACAGAAAAAGAATACTATATTGATTGATGGAAATGTTATAACTGGATATAGTAAAGGTGATATAAGGGTTATGATAAGAGCTAAAGTTAAATTTGATAAGAAGTATGATTCTCATGATGCAAAAGAAGATAATTTTTATTATATATATAGTGAACCTATTATTATTCATGTTCATGATAATCAAAATTAAAAAAGATTTAATAAGCTTGTTTTAAAAAAGTATTGCAATAATTTAATAAAATAAATATTATAATTATAGTTCAATACGTATATACAATAAAGATAAGGAGACAATTGATGAAAGATAGATATTATTATGAAAAAGAGATAGAAAGATGTTATTTTGAATACATTGAAGAACAATTTATAAAGGTAAAAGAAGATATAGACTACACATCAATTAGAGAATTAGTATCAACATTAAAAAAAGAAATAATAATAGATATGTGTAAGCAACTAGAAATAAAGGGATATTCAAAATTAACAAAAGACAAACTTATAGACTTTTTAGTTGATGGAATATGTAATAATAAAGAAAAAATACTAAAGAGATTATCATATAAGGAATTATTATTTTTAGATGATATTATCAAATATGAAAAAAATAAATTTGAATTTGACTTGGAAAAATTATCTGTAATTGGCTCATTAGCATCGCTTGGAATAGTGTATAGGATAAAAGATAAAGATAATAAATATATTGTAGTGCCTAATGAATTAAAATCAGCTATAAAAAATATATTGCAAGATAAAGAATATATTGAATATATTAGAGAAGTATCTGAGGGTACTTATTATTTAGATGGTTTAATGGCTCATTATGGTGTTATATCTGGTAGTGATATATATAAAATATTAGATGAAGTAAAGCCTAAGGTATTAAAAGAAGGATATATGGAATTCTATTGTGATTATATATTTAGAAGTTATGAAGTTTTTACAGATGCAGGATATTTAATACATCCTTATGCATTTGCACCAGAAGATATTATAAGTGAGATTCATGTGAGAAAGAATATAAATTATGATTTTAATAATATTGATTATTTTGTATCTTTAGGAAAAGATTATTCGTTTGAATATAGAGAGAAAGTTACAGATGTATCTAGACTTCTTAAAGCTAAAAATGTAGATGACGATAGAATATGTAATATAATTAAGAAATTAGTTTATTATATTAAGAATGATATGGGTGCTATGTCATTAGTTGAGATGTTACAAAATAACAATATAGAGATAGGGGAATCGGAAGATGAACTAGTAAATGCTATTGCTGGTGTAATTAATAATACACCTATGTGGATATTAAAAGGATTAACTAGCATTGAATTGGATCGAATGAGAAAGACAACAATAGTTAAAGAAAAGACTCCAGGTAGAAATGAACCATGTCCATGTGGAAGTGGCAAGAAATATAAAAAATGTTGTGGTAAAAATTAAATAGTATAAAAAAACATATAAAAAAGCAATCTATTCTTTTCTACAAGGATAGATTCTTTTTTTTACATTTATACAATAAAATATTTAACGTGAATATCAAATTTCTCTAAAAATAGTCTATAAAATTAGAATTCAAAAAAAATAAACAAAATTAAGTCGAATGTGAAGGAAATGTGAATTGAAAAAGAAGAGGAAATATATTTTTTTTTGAAAACATTTTTAGAAATAAACTTGTAAGAATGTTGGATAATTAAGGGATAGAACATAATGAAGTTATAGAATGATTTAAAAAGAAAAAAGTTTACAGTAAGAAATTGTAAAGAAATTATTGAAAAAATATGAATATGATGTTAATATATTTATATAAAATAAATAAGGGAAAATATTCTATGAAATAATATATTTGGATTTATATAATAACTAATTTTTGAAAGGGGAATTTAGAATGGGCAAGAAATCTGAAGGTATAAAAAAAGAATGTAGCAGAGCCAAATTATATGTTGGTATATTTTTATCTGTTATGCTTATTGCTATGTTAGCTATAGAATTTATTCCAAGGGGTGTAGTTGCACATAGTGAAAGTACAATAGTTAAAGATGATAGTGGTAAAGAGATGTTTACTGTTCCGGCAACATTTTATGATTATAGAAGCGATAGTGAATTATATAGTAGTGATGGAAAGATAAATAATTGTGAGAATGATAAATTTGATCATTATGCATTTGAGGAGTTTAATGAATATATTGCTGATTATTATAAGAATAATAATATGAGTGTTCCATTATATTTTGGGGATTTTTGCAATTATGATGAAGATAATAAAGGTGCCGACTTAACAAAAGGAGTACCAGGTTCAGCAACTTATGATTTTAAGTGGGTAGCCAATAGAGCTAATAGAAATGATTATTCAGCAGCTGTTGCAGGATTAGTTGATAGTAACTTAACTAATGGAAATATATCTAAAGATGGCGTTGCATTACCATATTTTAATGAAGAATATTTAACATCAACTAAGGTAAATGGTCGTTCAATAGGTACTGCTGTAACATCAGTAATGCCATTTAGATTAACAGAAGATAATGGTGTTCAATATTATGAATTTAACAGTAATGGTGGGAAAGATAACATATGGTTTGATAATGGACAATTAAAATATTCAAGTAATGCTGATAAACATGGCGTATGGAATGCTATATATGCAATGACTGGACAAGGAAAGGCTCAAGGAGTAACAGATGGTATTGGTTTCTTCCCATTTAATAATAGAGAAGTAGAAGGAACTAATGATGATAGAAGTTTATTGAATTTTGGATTTGGGGTAAAGATGGATATAAACTTCAAAGTTCCTAGAGGTGGAGTTGTAAAAGATAACAATGGCAATAGTCAAGATGTAGTATTTGATTTTGAAGGTGATGACGATGTTTGGGTATTCGTTGATGGTAAGCTTGTACTAGACCTTGGAGGTCAACATAAAGGTAGTAAAGGTAGTATTAATTTCAATAGTAACAAACTATATAGTATTGCAAATTCTGTAATTACTAATGTAAATGATGACTTAAATCAAGGTGCTACTTATAATAAACAAGTTAGTTTATCAGATTTAGGATTAGATTTTACTGATCCTACTGAAGAACATAAAATAACAATGTATTATATGGAACGTGGTATGATTGAGTCTAATATGAAGGTTAAATTTAACTTTATTAACACAGATACATTAGCATTAGAGAAGAATGTTGATACATCAAATGTTAATAGTGCATTAGTAAACGAAGTAAAAGATATAGCTTCAAATGATGACTTTGATTTTACTATAGAAAAGAAAGAAGGTAGTGAATTAAAGCCTGTTGCTAACAAAAATTATATTATGAGTGGAAGTGAAAACTCTGATAATTTAATAACAGATGCTAATGGTAAGCTTACATTAAAGGATGGGCAACAAGCAGAATTTATAGCAGAGTTTAAGAAAAATGATATTTTAAGAATTTGTGAGGGGGACAATGATAAATATACAACTAATGCAGTTATATATAGTGGTGATAATGTAATAAAAACAATAGATGGTAAAGATACAGGAGAATTTACATTCTCAACAGATAATGCTAGGGATGTATTTAAGAAGATAATATATACAAACAAAATAAATACTGGATCAATAAATATTAATAAGAAACTTTCACAATATGCAGAAGATAATATTAATGGTTCAGGTGATGTGGTCTTCTCTTTCCAAGTTAAGCTTAAAAATATTTGGGGAAATAACAATGGAAGTGAGTATACAGCTTATCCAGTTAAATATACAGTGGGTGGAAAGACTAAGACTGCAAAAGATGGAATAGTAAAGATTAAAGCAGGTGAAACAGCAAGTATTACAGGAATTCCAGTTGGTACAAGCTATACAATAGAAGAAATAAATATACCAGAAGGATATGAACTTGCAGAAAGTAATAATACTGAAGGAACTGTAACAGCAGATAGTAGTAGTAAGAATGTAATGTTTTTAAATGGAACTACTAAATACAACCTAATATTACAGAAAACTATAGACAATAAATACTATAAATCAGATGATAAATTTAGTAACAATGAAACATACGAAGATTTAACTAGTTGTAATCAAAGTTTCTTGTTTACTATTAACCAATATGATTTAAGCGGTAATTATGTAAAGACATTCTATGAAGTAATAAGCTTCGATAAGAATGATGGATTAACTAAACAAAGAGTTATAAGTGATTTACCAGCAGGATATTATGAAGTAATAGAAGATACTTCATGGTCATGGAAGTATAAGTTTAAAAATGTAACTGTTACACCGAAAGCAGAACAAACTGAAGTTAAATATGATAGGAAAAATGCAAAAGTAAGTAAAGTTTATTTAGGATATAAGATAAAAACAACACCAGTAGTTGAATTTAAAAATGCATTGAAGTATACAAATAAAACACATGATGAGACACCTGAAGGAGATACAGATATAGAAACTAATACATTAAAAAACAATTAGGTGATTAAGATGAAAGCAATTAATGTAATATCAAAAATCTTAAAATATATAGTAATAATAATAGTAATAGCTATGATAACAACGTTAGTTATACCCAAGTTTATTGGATATACACCTTACACAGTTATAACTGGAAGTATGGAACCTAAGTATCATGTAGGCTGTGTAACTTATGTAAAGCCAGTGGCTTTTGACGAATTAAAAGATGGAGATGTTATTACCTTCACTACAGGATCACTTACAGTGACTCATAGAATAGTGAGCGTAGATAAAGAAAATCAAACTGTAATAACCAAAGGAGATGCCAATAACACAGAAGATGGTTCAATTTCTTATGGCAATATAAGAGGAAGAGCAACTAATTTCTCAATACCATATTTGGGATATGCAATTGTATGGGTTAGTACAGTAAAAGGCAAAATTTTATTATTAGTTATATTAGCTGGTTTGTCTGCTGCAAGCGCTATATTAAAGTCTCTTGCAAGTGAACAAAAGTAAGCTCATATATAAATATGAAAAGAGGTGATTTGATGATTAAAAAGCACAAGATAGCAATAAGTGTTGTAGGAATACTTATTATATCAGCAGCAGTGTTTGGATGTGTAAAAAACAACACGTTTGCATTCTTATCTCAGAACACTGAACAAAGACAAAATGATTTTTCACCAAAGAAATATACTGATGTTGAGATAGAAGAACCTAATGGAAATTCTTACATCATTGGTGTTGATGGAAAACTAGATCAAGAAAAAAAGGTAACATTTAATAATCCGGATAAAAGCAATAAAAATGAATATATAAGAGCTAAAGTGGTAGCCATTATAAGAAATGAAGATGGAAGTAATGCAGGAGAATGTCCAGACTTAAGCATACAATATTCATTAGATTACAATTGGGTTGAGAAGAATGGATATTATTATTACACTGATGTAGTTATACCTGGAAAGGGTACATCAGAGTTATTTTATGATATATCAGTTAAACAGAGTACTTTAGATACTCTAAAACCAGGACAATATATTGAAGTAAATGTTATAGCAGATTCAATTGAATCAACTAAAGTGATGGAAGCATGGGGACTTGATCCTAGTAAATTAAGTTAAAATTTTAAATTAAAAATATATTATTAACAGATTATTAAATTAAGTAAAGTTATTTTTAGGAGGTAATTATACATGAAAAAGGCAAAGAAAAAGATAGCAATGATAATAGCTACAATAGCAGTAGTAGCAGTAAGTTTTGGAGCAACTTATGCATTCTTAACAGATCAAACTAAAGAGGTACAAAATGAATTTACTCCAAATGATAATATTAAGGTTGAAATAGAAGAACCAAACTGGGATGGCGATGAAGATGGTGATGGACATTATGGTAAGAAAGATGCAGAAAACTATACAGCTGCACAATTAATTGAAAAAGACCCTTACCTTGTAAATGCATCAACTGCAGCTAATCATACAGACGAATATGTAGCAATGGAATTACATTATGAAATAAAAGGTACTGATGGAAGTATGCATGAAGTAACATATGCAGAATTCAATAAGTTAGCAACAGTTTACTATAAAGGTACAGAAGGATTTAATAGTGATTGGAAAGCATTAGCTGATTATGAAAATGGAGAAAATGATAGATTCTATTACGGAGATTTAACTGTATTAGAAAAAGATGCTAAGACTTCTCCAATATTTGATGAAGTAAAGATTAATCCAGCATTAACATTAAATCAATACGATGCAGAAGGTAACGTTGTTTTAGATGAATCAGGAAATCCTGTAGAAGCTAAATTAACTTTAACAGATATAAATGGAAACTCATTTACAACTAAAGGAATGCCTGAATTCCAAATCAAAGTTAAAGGTTTTGCAGTACAAGCTGATAATATAGAAATATCAGAAGCTAAAACTGAATTATTAAACTTAATGAAAGCAAACTAGATTAGAGAGTTATTGAAGTAGGAGGAAAAGTTATGATAAATAAAGATAGTAAATTAAAGAAGATATTAAAAGGAACAGCTGCATTAGCTGTAGTTGCAGGAATAACTATAGGAGCTACTTATGCTTTCTTAAGTGATAAGACAGAAGAGAAAGTAAATACATTTAAAGCATCATCAGATATAGAATTAGAATTAACAGAACCTAATTGGGATCAAACAGGAGAAGCTAGTCACTTTGCGCCAGGTTCAGAAATTCCTAAGGACCCAACAGTTACTGTTCCAGAATCAAGTTCACAAGATGAATATGTTGCAGCAACAGTTAAATATTATGTTGATTTAAATGGTGATAAGAAATATACAGCTAATGAAGAAATAAGCTATGATGAATTCACATCAACTTATGCAACAATATCAGGATATAACACAACAGATTGGACTCCAAATGCAGATAAATCAATTTATTATTTTGGTACTTCTGCAACAGATCCACAAGGATTAAATGTATTTAAGAAGGGAAATGACTCTGTAATATTTGAAAAAGTAACAGTTAATAAGAATATTCCAACTTATACTGAAGATACAACAGCATATAAAAAGGGAACTCCAATTGCATTTAGAATAGATGTTAAAGCATATGGTGTACAAGATAGTTTAACAAAGGATCAAGGATATCAAGCATTAAACTTAATGATAGAAGGAAAAGATCCAAACTCAGTTATAAAATAATATGAATTCCTTAAAGATAAATGATTAACTATTGCAGGAAGTGGGGTGAGTTAAGTGAGTTTAAAAAAGAAGATATGTGTGGCAATATTATCAATATGTCTAGTGGGAATGATAACAATTGGAACTACTTATGCAATATTTTTTGCAAAGATTTCAACTACTAATGTTATAACAATAGGTAATATAGATATTGAGCTTATAGATATTTATACAAGACCTGATAGTGTAGCACCTGGAGAAACAGTTTCTAAGATTGTATCCGCTAAGAATGTGGGTGACAATGATGCTTATGTAAGAATAAAATTAAAAAAGACATGGACAAAGGATAATAAAGTTTTAGAAGACTTAAGCACTGATGATATACAAATTAATTTTCCTAATCCTCAAGATTGGATAGATGGAGGAGATGGTTATTATTATTACCAGAAGCCATTGGCACCTGGGGAAACAGCTCCAGACTTATTAGATTCATTTAAGCTATCTCTTAATTATACAGATAAGGGAATAGAAGATCTTGAAGGTAATATAATTGTTAGTGCAGAAGCTATTCAATCTAAGAATTTTACTCCTACTGTTAATGATAATGGAATGATAACAGGATGGGGAGATGTAGTTATATCAGAAAAGAAGAATGGTGATGCTGAAAAACAAGTATCATCTGATGAAGAAAGTAATGTATCATTCTTGAATGAAGCTGATAAGTTCATTACACTTCCAGGAGAAGATTTATTCTTAAACTTTAAAGGATTAATGCCAGGAGACGACGCAGAACAAAAAATTAAGGTATCTAATAAGGATAAAGAGGATATATATTTATATATGTATGCTGATCAAACTTCATTAGAGAAATTCAATTCAGAATCAGATAAAGATATATCTGATCAATTGATTAACGCATGTACAATAACAGTTACAGCAAATCATAAAGATGGAACATCAGAAGTTATATATGAAGGACCAGTTAAGGGACAAAGTACAGAGTACGATATGACTGTAGAAGATTCAATTTTCTTAGGTAAATATAAACAAGATGAAGAAGATACATTAGATATTAAATTACATGTTCCAGAAGAGTGGGATGTTGGAAATGTTGAAGGAAAGATAGATTGGATATTTGATTGTGTAAAACTTGATGATTCAGAAGTACCAGATATACCAAAGACAGATGATCCTAAGGAACCAAATAAACCAAATGATTCTAATACACCACCAAGTAATTCAGAGGATACATCTAAGACATTACAGTTATTTGATGCAGCTGTTAAACAGTTGAAGACAGGAGATACTTCTGCTAAGGTATTTACAACATTTGCAATAATAGCAATATTATCTGCAGGAGCAATAGTAGTTATATCAATAAAGGAAAGAAAACAAAAAAATCAATAAAATTACTAAAAAAACAATGTAGTTAAGCTACATTGTTTTTTTAGTTAAATAAAATATATTTATTACTACATTAACAAAGGTTAATTTTTATTAATACCTATCATATCTAAATTAGAAGCACCTGGAGATACCATAGGATATACATTATCGTTAGAATCAACAGGTATAGTTATTACGCATGGTCCTGGTGTTTTTAATATTTCTTCAAGATTTGTATTTGCATCTAATTTATATCCTTGTATTCCAAACCCTTTTGCTATTTGTGTAAAGTCAGGGTTAGTAATAAAACTAGATGCTATAAAGTGGCTATTATAGAATAATTCTTGTTGTTGTTTTACTAGTCCAAGTCTCTCATTAACAAATATAAAAAGTTTGATATTAAGATTATAGTCTGCGCAAGTTGCAAGTTCTTGAATATTCATAAGTATAGATCCATCACCACTAAAGCAAAGAATGGTTTTATTAGGATTAACTAATGCGGCACCTATTGCTGCAGGAAGTCCAAATCCCATAGTTCCAAGTCCGCCAGAAGTAAGAAGAGTTCTAGGTTTATTAATAGGATAATGTTGAGCAACCCACATTTGATGTTGACCAACATCTGTTGTTATTATTGAATCTTTAGGAACTATAGAAGAAACTTTTTTTATTACATTAACTGCATGTAATGGATCATTGAATTTTTGATATGAATATTTTGATTTCATATTTTCAATATAATCAATCCAATCATTTCTATCAACATATTCAACATATGGCATAGCCTCTTCTAGAAAATATTTTACAGAAGTAGATAATTCCATATTTGAATTTCTCAATTTATTTATTTCTGAAGGATCTATATCAACATGGATAATTGTTGCATCAGGACAGAATGATTGAATATTTCCAGTAGCTCTATCATCAAATCTTACACCTAATGCTAATATTAAATCTGCTTCATTCATTATATAATTTGTATATGGTGCACCATGCATTCCTAACATTCCTAAATTTAACTTGTAGTCCGAAGGAACAGCTCCTAATCCCATAAGAGTAAGGGCAACAGGAATATTACTTTTTTCTGAGAATTCTTTTAATTGTGATGCAGCATTTCCAAGTATTATGCCTCCACCTGCATATATAACAGGTTTACTAGAATTATTTAAAAGTTTACATATATTTTTTATATCAGATATATCTATAGATTCAATTTTTGATTCTTCTGAAGAAACATCAGGCAAAGAATCTACATCAATAATTTCAGTTTGTATATTCTTCGGTATATCTATAAGAACAGGGCCTGGTCTGCCACTTGCAGCAATTCGAAAAGCTTCTGGAATAACAGTGAATAATTCATGTACATCTCTAATTAGATAATTATGTTTACATATTGGTAGTGAAAGACCAAATGTATCTACTTCTTGGAATGCATCTGTTCCTATTGCAGAAAGAGGAACTTGACCTGTTATTGCTACTAATGGAATAGAATCTAATTTGGCATCAGCTATTCCAGTAAGTAAATTAGTTACTCCAGGGCCTGAAGTTGCAAAACATACACCTACACTATTAGTAGAACGAGATATTCCTTGTGCAATAAAAGCTGCTCCTTGTTCATGCCTAGCTAGAATATGCTTTATATTACTTTTGGATAGTGCATCATATATTGGCAAATTAAATCCTCCAGGAATTCCAGCAATGTATTTCACATTTTCTGCTTCTAAAAGTTTAATAACTATTTCAGCACCTGATAATTTCATAATAAAACCTCCCTAAAAACAATACAAAATTGTGATTAGAAAAAAACGTCCTATACAAAAATATAGGACGAAGAGAAAACTCCTAATCGCAGTATATACTATATTTGTCTATACATATATTATATGTTAATTGTAGTATATAATCAATAATAGAAAATTATGTGCGCATTTTGAATTCATGCTTGCAGCGCTTACATGTAACTATTATTTTTTTCTTGCCACGAGGAAGTCTTAGTTTTTGATTGCAATTAGGACATCTAACTATTTTATATTTAAATTTATCCTTTATTAATATTCCTGCTTTTTTGAAAGCAATAGTAATGTTGTATAAACTAGAATTAGGAATATTAGGTAGACGTTTATTAAATCTAAATAGTATTTTGTTATTTACAAAATTAGTAAATTTATTTAATTCATTATATCTTTTGTAAGTATTTTTTGAAAATGCACGAAAAAGAACATATATCATTAATAATGCACTTATAATTCTAGTGTAAGGAAATATATTCAATATGCAGCATAGAATTAATAAAAAAATAGAAAGTAAATCAAAACCATATGTGTTGTATAAAAATTTCATAATCATAGCCTCCTAAAAATATTTTAGCATAAAAATAAAAGATATTTATTAAGAAAAAATTTTTTTATGGAGAATGAATTATGATATTATATATATGTGGAAATAAATGAGAGTGAGGGTGGTTGAGATGGTAAATGGAACAATAATGCAATACTTTGAATGGTATCTGCCAAATGATTCTACCTTATGGAGAAAAGTAAAAAAGGAAGCCAAAAATCTAAAGAATATTGGAATAACGGCAGTATGGTTACCTCCAGCATATAAGGGAAGTGAAGGAGTTAATGATGTTGGGTATACAGTTTATGACTTATATGATTTAGGAGAATTTGATCAAAAAGGTTCTATACCTACAAAGTATGGTAGTAAAGATGAATACATAGCTGCAATAAAGGAATTAAAAGAACAAGGAATAGACATATATGCTGATGTTTCATTAGATCATAAGATGGGAGCGGATGAAACAGAGATGGTATTAGCTTTTGAAGATGATCCTAATAATAGGAATATACAAATATCATCTCGTGAACTTATAGAAGCATGGACTAAGTTTACATTTCCAGGAAGGAATAATAAATATTCTAGTTTCAAATGGAATTGGACTCATTTTGATGGAGTAGATTGGGACGAAAAAAGTAAAAGGAATTCTTTATTTAAATTTGAAAGTAAAGATTGGAATACTGGTGTAGATTTAGAATTTGGTAATTTTGATTACCTTATGGGAGCTGATATAGATACAAGTAATGAAGAAGTAATTGAAGAAGTAGGCAAATGGGGAAAGTGGTATGTAGATTTAACTGATGTTGATGGCTTTAGATTAGATGCTGCTAAGCATATAAGCTATAATTTTTTAGTGGATTGGATAGAGAAACTTAGAAAAGAAACTGGGAAAGAACTATTTACAGTAGCTGAATATTGGAATGCAGATACTAACATATTAAATAAGTATTTAGATACTATAAGTGAAACTTTTTCTTTATTTGATGTTCCTCTTCATTATCATTTCTTTGATGCATCTAAGCAGAAAGATAGATATGATTTAAGAAATATATTCAAAAATACGGTTGTAGAAAGTCATCCAATAAATGCAGTAACTTTTGTTGATAATCATGATACTCAACCTGGACAAGCGTTAGAATCGTGGATAGAACCATGGTTTAAGCCTTTAGCTTATTCATTAATATTATTAAGAGAAAGTGGGTATCCTTGCGTATTTTATGGCGATTATTATGGAATATCACATAATAATATTGGTTCTATAAAGAATATAATAGATATTATAATGGAAATAAGAACGAAAAATTCTTATGGAAAACAGATTGATTATTTTGATAATCCTAATATTATAGGATGGACGCGAGAAGGCATAGACGGAAGAAATGGAGTAGCAGTAGTTATGTCTAATAATTATGATGGAGAAAAATATATGAGCATAGGTAAACAATATGCAGGTGTAGCATTTAAGGACGTAACCCAAAATATAGAAGATAATATTATAATTGATGATAATGGTTTCGGTATTTTTAAGACAAGAGGACAAAAAGTAAGTATATGGGTTGAAGCATAAAGATTAATATTATATTTCCTAATGATTAGTATCAATATTATGTGTTTTCATAAATTATATAATTTCATTAAGTATTTCTAAATGTAAAAAAATTAAGGTAGCTAAATGTTGTAAATTCACTAAAGTTTAAATAGTACAAAATTTTAAATGCTAACTTAATTTTTTTACTCTATAAATAAGTTTAATAATTTTTATTTTTGCATCTATAGAATACTATTGCACCTATTACTATAGTTATAAATATAGCAAAATACAAAAATATAATTGGGTTTGATAAACTACCAGTTAAAACTATAATAGATCCAATAATAGCCATAATAGGATTAAACTTGCCTTTAAAGAATCCCTTAATTGTACCTCTAAATGATAATTTTATAACTTGAATATATAGAACTATATATACTATGTAACTAAATATTACAGCTATTTCAGATACATCGGAATTAGGTAATAAATCAAATTTAATTGATATGTAGTGTACAAAGGTCCATATAATTGTCATTATAAAACTAAAAAATGTTGAATGAATAGATAATCCGTATTTTTCATTAGTAGTAGAATAAATATTTGAAAAAGGAATCATATTCTTTGTGCCTAATATATGAGGCATTCTTATAGAACCAAGGATTATCCCATTTAATGTTCCTAGAACAGATATAATAACAAATATTAGGATTATTTTAGAACCAAAACTACCTAATAGATTATTAGCAGCATAGGATACATGAGCATCACCTAGAGCCATAATATTTTCTGGACCTACGTACATACTTATACCTACAAAATAAGCAATATATATAATAAGTATAGAAATAGGAGCTATAATAAGTGCAATAGGTAGATTTTTTTTAGGATTTTCTATTTCATCACTTATAGAAGTGGATACAATCCAACCATCAAATGCAAAGGCAACAGGAGCAATAGCTGTTAACCAACTATATGATTTAATATGAGCTATGTCTGCAAGTTCTATACTTGAATAATCTCCATAGATTACACCAAATATTGCTATAAGAAAAAGAGGTAGTAGTTTAATGACTGTAGATAGGTTTTGAAGAATTCCTCCTAATTTTGATGAGAGATAATTAATTGAAAAATCAATAGCTAATATTATTATGGATAAAAGTATTTGACCTTCTAGAGATAATTCTACATTAAATAATTGACATAAATATATTACTGATACCCAAGAAACAACAGAGAGTAGTGTGGGATAATATAGTAAAGATAAAAACCAACCAATAGCACATGCAATAGAATGATATGAGTGTTCTTCTATGTATCCTATGATTCCTCCTGAATTATTACTACGCGATGCAAGTTCAGCTATACTTAAACCTCCAAATATTATACATATAGCAGCTATGCAGAAAATAAGTACTCCCAAAGTAATACTTCCATCAGTTGCAACTAGTATATTGTCGCTTTTGAAGAAAATTCCAGATCCAATAACAATACCTACAATCATCCCAATGGTAGTAAATAAGTTATATTTAACTTTCGACAAGATAATCCATCCTTTCGTATTTATATTTAATATAATTATAAATATATCATAAAAAAGAAAAAAGGACTACTTTCACATTAATAAAATATTAATAAAATATAATATAATATATATAAGTTTTGATTTACTTATATAGTATAATTAATGTATATAGAGAATGAGGAGGTATTTTGTATGAGAATAGCTAAGATTATTGAAGAAAAGAAAAAAGCTCAAAAAAGAAAGGAAAGGAAAAAGGTAGCAAAAGTAGCAGGAACTACAGCAGTTATAGGAGCTACTGTTGGAGCGTTAACAGGAGTACTTACAGCTCCTAAGTCTGGTAAAGAGACAAGAGAAGATTTAGCTAAAGTAGCTAAGAAAACAAAAGAAGGAGCAAAAGAAAAAGGTAAAGAAATAAAGGACAATGTTTCTAATAAAGTAGAACAAGGTAAAAGTAATTTAGGGGAAGCTAAAGAAAAAATATCTGAATATTTAGCAAGTAAAAAAAATAAAGAAATTCAAAATGAAGAAGTAGAAGAAACATCTACAGAGGAAATTGAAGAAGAGTAATTAAGGTGGTAAGGTAAATATGTATATCTCTGTTTCAGATTTATTATGGGGAATATTCTGGATACTTATAGCAGTAGCTGTAGTTATATTGATTATTGCCTTGATAAAAATAATAAAATTAGTAGGAAATATAAATAGTTTAATAGAAGATAATAAAAAAAATGTAGACAAGTTATGTCGGGATCTTCCCACAATCTCTAATAATGTTAGTGAGATAACTGACAATATTAAAGATGTAAGTGAGGTAGTAACAGAGACTACAGCAGATGTGTTAGTTGCTAAAGACAAAGTATCTGATACTATTACAACAGTAAAAGATATAGTAAGTATTGTAAAAGATATTTTCTTTAAGTAAAAAACTATTTTTTAAGTGGTTGAAAAACCACTTTTTTTTATAAGATTAATATGTATAATAGTTAGTATAGTTTATAAATGAGGTGATATAGTAATGATAAAACATATTGTATTATGGAAAGTAAAAGAATTACACGAAGGA
This sequence comes from Clostridium sp. MSJ-8, assembly GCF_018918325.1. Classification (GTDB taxonomy): domain Bacteria; phylum Bacillota; class Clostridia; order Clostridiales; family Clostridiaceae; genus Clostridium. Next base: position 74,784 of record NZ_JAHLQH010000053.1, read on the forward strand.
AAAGATAAAAAATTTATTACAAAAAAAATGAAAGATGATTTAGAAGGATTAGTAGGACAAATTGATGTGATAAAATCATTAAACGTGGGTATAGACATATCTGGAAATGACAATAATTATGATGTATGCTTAGTTTCAGAATTTAATGATATGAATGATCTTAAGGCATATGCTACAGATCCAAGACATCTAGAAGTAGGAAAGTACATTAAGGAAGTAGCTATTAGTAGAGTAGCAACAGACTTTGAAATTTAGGTGATTAAAGTGGGGGTTATTCAGAGTTTTGATTTTAGTATATTAGATTATATAAGAGAGAATTTGTCAAATTCACTTTTAGATAATGTTATGCCGCTTTTTACTCATTTGGGGGATGCAGGTATTATATGGATAATAATTACTGTGTATTTATTGATTATAAAGAAATATAGAAAATATGGTGTGATAATGTTACTAGCGCTTGGTTTAGATGTACTAGTGTGTAATGTATTACTTAAGGAACTTGTAGGAAGAGCAAGACCTTTTGAAGTTAGACCATATATAGATATTATAATTAATAAACCTAAAGATCCATCGTTTCCATCAGGCCATACAGCAATTGCATTTGCAGCAGCATCAGTATTATGTTACATGGATAGAAGAACAGGAATATTTGCAATAATTATTGCAAGCATCATTGCTTTTTCTAGATTATATTTATATGTACATTATCCTACCGATGTATTAGCAGGCATAATTGTAGGTATATTATGTGGAGTTGTAGCTATAAAGATATATAAGAAATTTATAGGCAAGATATAATTACATAGTTCTATGGAAACTGTTGCTATCTTTTTTAGATGGTAGCAGTTTCTATGATATCAAAATAAGTTAGGGGAGTTTATTTATGAAAGTTAATTGGAATTCTAAATATACAACAATTTCAGTTTATTGCTTCTTGGTTGTAAGTTGTATAATAATTTTCTATCTGTCATTATCACAAATAGATGTTGTTTATGCTAAGGTACAAGAAGGAATAGGTGTCTTACAACCATTTTTTATAGGTATAGTTATAGCATATTTATTAAATTTTATAGTTAAATTTTTAGAAGAAGTAGCCATAAAAAATAAATATATATCAAAAGTTATAAAAAAACCTAAGAGATGGCTTAGCCTATTTATTGCATATAGTATAGCAGTATTTCTAGTAGCATTATTTATTAGATTTGTATTACCTCAGCTTATAGATAGTATAGTAGGACTTATAAATGATATACCGAGATATATAGATAGTAGTAATGAATTAATAAGTAAAGCATATAAGAAATTAGATTTAAGTCCTAGAAATCAACAATTGATTAATTCAAATATTAATAAGCTAATTGATTATATTATAAAAACAGCTACAGGATTACTTCCTATACTAGGTAATTTATTTAAAACATTAGCATCAAGTGTTTGGAACATTGTTATAGGATTAATAGTTTCAATATATTTACTTATGGAAAAAGAAAAATTCATAGCACTTAGTAGAAAGGTTACTTATGGCATTATGCCAGTTAAAGCAGCAGAAAAGATAAATGAAGTAGCACATAGAAGTAATGATGTATTTGGAAAGTTTTTAACAGGAAAAATCTTTGATTCTTTTATAATAGGGATTTTAACTTTTATTATTTTGGCAATATTTAAAATGCCATATACAACACTAGTATCAGTAATAGTAGGTTGTACCAACATAATACCGTTTTTTGGGCCTTTTATAGGTGCAATACCATCATTTTTAATTATAATGTTTGTTGATCCAATAAAAGCAATATGGTTTTTAGTAATAATTCTTATAATTCAACAATTAGATGGAAATATAATAGGGCCTAAGATCCTTGGAAATTCTATAGGTATTTCAGCATTTTGGATACTATTTGCAATAATGGTTGCTGGAAAGTTTTTAGGACTTGTTGGAATGGTAATAGGTGTACCTATATTTGCTGTTTTTTATACATTGATAAAAGAGTTTATTGAAGAAAGACTTAAGAAAAAAGGGTTAAAGGTAGAGACCAAAGATTATATGTGAGAGGATGGAGAAAATGAAAATATTTAGAGATCCTAAAAATAAATCAAATTTCTTATTGGCAACATATATAGTTATTTTGGCATATATATTTTTGAATTTAGATAAGATAGGAAAATTATTATTAAATGTAGTTTCGGTTATTAAACCATTTTTAATAGGTGGAGCAATTGCTTTTGTTTTGAATATATTAATGAAAATATATGAGGAAAAAGTATTTAAGAAATTGTTTGATAAATGCAAAAAATTTGATTTGTCAAGATTAACAAGGATAGTTTCATTAATAGCTACTATAATCACTATAATGGCTATAATAATATCAATAATGTTCTTCGTTGTTCCGCAATTAATAGAAAGTGGTAAAACATTAGGCAACAATATACCTACTTACTTAGAATCATTAGAGGAAATGGTAGGAAAATATTATAAGAATACTAATCTTATAAAAAATATATATACACAATTAATAGCAGCTGGAAAGGAAATAATTAAAGTAGCAGGAACACTTACAAGTTCTATAGTTGGCCAGGTTGTAGACATAACAGTTGGAATAACATCTACTATAACTACAGCAGTAATTGCACTTATAGTGTCTATATATATACTACTTAGCAAGGAGAGATTAGGTAATCAAGCTAAAAAGATAATATATGCAGTTTTTAATGAAAAGGTAGCTGATAAAACAATAAAATTATCTCAATTATGTTATGAAAAATTTAGTAAGTTTGTAGGTGGGCAATGTTTAGAAGCATTGATATTAGGGATACTATGTTTCATATCTATGAGTATATTTAGGATGCCATATCCATTACTTATTAGTACATTGATATGCATAACGGCACTTGTCCCTATAGTTGGAGCATTTATAGGGGTTATTCCTTCAGCATTTATAATATTAATGGTAGATCCTATTCAAGCAATATGGTTTATTATACTTATCATTGTAATTCAGCAAATAGAAGGACATGTTATATATCCTTTTGTTGTTGGAAGTTCAATAGGATTATCTGCATTATGGGTTCTTTTTGCAATAACAGTAGGAGGAAAGTTATTTGGAATTATTGGAATGCTTATAGGAGTTCCATTGTTTGGAGTTATATATACATTGATAGGATACTTTACAAACAAAAGGTTAAATAAGAAACGAATAAAAGTTGAAAATGGTATTGTGAGTAAGATTGCTAATAATAATAGTACAAAAAATGACAATAAAAAATAATATAGAATAAAAAATAAATGCCTGAATATAAATATAAAGGCATTTATTTTTTTGCTTTAAATGGGAAATTGTGTTGGATTTCAATCGTTTTACAAGTGTTATTAAGCTATTTTTGTATATATTTGAATGTAAATAGGAGGCAAAAATTATGATTAAAGATATTGTTGACTTACAAAATAATATAGAGAAAGTAAAGAAGGCACAAATAATATATTCAAACTATACTCAAGAAAAAGTAGATAAAATATTTAAAGCAGCTGCTAAGGCAGCTAATAATTCAAGAATATATTTAGCTAAAATGGCACAGGAAGAAACTAAAATGGGAATAATAGAAGATAAAGTTATAAAAAATCATTTTGCTGCAGAATATATATATAATAAATACAAAGATATGAAAACATGTGATGTAATAGAATATGATGCGACCTTTGGTATAAAGAAGATAGCAGAACCTATAGGAATAATTGCAGGAATTATTCCTACAACTAACCCAACCTCAACTACTATATTTAAAATATTAATTGCCTTAAAGACTAGAAATGGAATAATTATAAGTCCTCATCCTAAAGCTAAAAAATCAACAATAGAAGCAGCAAGAATTATATTAGAAGCAGCAATAAAAAATGGTGCTCCAGAAAATATAATTGATTGGATAGATGAACCTTCTATTGAGTTATCTAATATATTGATGCAACAATCAGATATAATACTTGCAACAGGTGGACCAGCTATGGTAAAGGCTGCATATTCTTCGGGAAAACCAGCTATAGGAGTTGGTTCGGGAAATACACCAGCAATAATAGATGAAACTGCAGATATAAAAATGGCAGTTAATTCTATATTGTTATCTAAAACCTTTGATAATGGTATGATATGCGCTTCAGAACAAAGTGTAATAGTTTTAAATTCAATTTATAATAATGTGATTAATGAGTTTAAAGAAAGAGGAGCATATATATTAAGTGCAATAGAAATTGATAAGGTGAGAAAAATTATGTTAAATGCAGATTATAGTGTTAATCCTAATATAGTAGGACAATCTGCTTATAAGATAGCGTGTATTGCAGGAATTGATGTTCCTATAAATACAAAAGTATTGATAGGAGAAGTAGAATTAATTAAAGAATCAGAACCATTTGCACATGAAAAGTTATCACCAATATTAGCAATGTATAGGTGTGATAATTATGAAATGGCAATAACTAAAGCAGAACAATTAATAAAGATAGGAGGAATGGGACATACATCAATATTATATACTAATCAATTAAATAGAAGAGAATTGATAGATAAGTTTGCTTCGAGGATGAAGACTGGAAGAATACTTATAAATATGCCTGCATCTCAAGGGGCAATTGGAGATTTATATAATTTTAAATTAGAACCATCTCTAACATTAGGATGTGGTTCATGGGGAGGAAATTCAGTATCTGAGAATGTTGGACCTAAACATTTGATCAATATAAAGAATGTTGCTGAAAGAAGAGAAAATATGTTGTGGTTTAGAACTCCTAATAAAATATATTTTAAATATGGATCACTACCAATTGCATTAAAGGAATTAAGAGAAAAGAATAAGAAAAAAGCTTTTATAGTAACTGATAATGAATTATCAAAGCTAGGATATCCTAAAAAGGTTACAAATGTATTAGAATATTTAAATATTGATTATCGAATATTTGATTCTGTGCAACCGGATCCTAAATTATCAATAGTAAAAGAAGGAGTTAAAGTTATGTCACTTTATGAACCTGATGTTATTATAGCATTAGGTGGAGGGTCTCCTATAGATGCAGCAAAGATCATGTGGGTTATGTATGAAAATCCAAATATTAAATTTGAAGATTTATCAATGAGGTTTATGGATATAAGAAAGAGAATATATAAGTTCCCTAATATGGGTGCAATTGCAGAGTTTGTTGCTATACCGACTTCGGCAGGAACTGGTTCAGAAGTAACTCCATTTGCAGTTATAACTGATGATGAATCGGGTATGAAATACCCAATAGCAGATTATGAATTAATGCCTAATATGGCAATAGTTGATGCAGAGCTTATGATGAATATGCCAAAGGGTCTTACTGCATGTTCAGGATTTGATGTATTAGTTCATGCTATTGAAGCTTATGTATCTACTATGGCTTCAGATTATACTAATGGACTTTCATTACAAGCTATAGAATTGGTATTTAAATATCTACCATTAGCATATAGTGAAGGTAACAGTAATATAGAAGCTAGGGAAAAGATGGCACATGCATCATGCATTGCTGGATTAGCATTTTCAAATGCCTTCTTAGGATTATGTCATTCAATGGCCCATAAACTAGGAGCATTTCATCACATTCCGCATGGAATGGCAAATGCATTGGTACTTAATGAAGTTATAAAATTTAATGCTAGTAATAATCCAACAAAACAAGCAGCTTTTCCACAATATGTATACCCTGATTCTTTAAGAAGATATGCACAAATAGCTGATTATTTAGACTTAGGGGGAAATAATTGTGAAGAAAAAATAGAACTTTTAGTTAATGAGATAGAATTATTAAAAGAAAAGATTAATATGCCTAAGAATATAAAGGAAGTGGGAATAGAAGAAGAAATTTTTTATTCAACATTAGATGATATGGCGGAGCAAGCTTTTGACGATCAATGTACACTATCGAATCCAAGATATCCATTGATAAGTGAAATAAAGGATTTATATATTAATTCTTATCAATAAAAAATATAAGAATTAAAATGCAAAAAACAATATTTTGAAAAATACATATATAAGTGTATTTAAGTCAATAATATTGTTTTTGCGATAAAAATATATTCTCTTTATTTTCTCCACATTATTATAGCATCTTCTTTATTGTCAGGATAATAATGTTTGCGAAGACCTTCTTCTTTAAAACCGAATTTTTTATATAGGTTTTGAGCAATTACATTAGAAGAACGTACTTCTAATGTAAGGGAATTAATAAACCACTTTTCTGAGTTATTTATTAATGACTCAACTAATTTGCTACCAATACCACAACCTCTGAATTTTGGATGTACTGCAATATTTGTTATGTGACCTTCATCATAAATAGTCCATAATCCAGCAAAGCCAATTACTTTATTATCAACTGAAGCAACAAGATATTTAGCAAGTGGATTAGTAATTTCATTTTTGAAGGAATCTTTACTCCATGTTTCTTTTAAACTTAATGTACTAACTTCTAGTACATCATCAATATCTTTTTCAGTCATAGGATTAAGAGTTACGTTCATTTAATGATAGCCTTCTTTCTAATTCACGTTCTGCTTGAGGTTTCTTTAAATAAACAGGTGCAGAATTTGGATCATCATAAATATTGTTTTTAAGGAGTTGCAATCCTAATTCACCTATGGAAGAAGCTCTAACAATAGATAAATGATTAGGTGCAAATCTAGCATTAGGAATGTTATCTATAATAAAGTCTTTATGTTTAGAAACTGCATCTCCAGTAAATATAACTGGAGAATCTTGTTTTAGTAAGAAATTGCAAAGTTCATCTATATTCATAGAAGTAGGCTCTAGTATAGGGGTTATACTAGAGTTAATATATGAATATACACCAGTATATACGTTATCTCTTAATGCATCCATAATAGGACAAATTAAACCATCAAATGAATTAAGACTAAAAGCTAAAGCATCTAAGGATGAAATACTTATATAAGGTTTGTTTGAACCAAAACTTAAACCTTTTACTGTTGCCATTCCTATTCTAAGACCTGTAAAAGAACCGGGACCTTTAGATACTACATAACCATCTATATCATCTATTGTAAGATTACAATCATTTAATAAATCTTCAATCATAGGCATAAGGACAACTGAATGTTCTCTCTTATTATTTAATACGTATTCTCCAAGTAAATCTGTATCATTTAATATAGCAACAGTAGCTACTTTAGATGAAGAATCTATACTTAAAACGTTCATTATATCAACTCCTCAATGTAATTAAATCTTTTACCGTATGGTGTTATAGTAATTTTTCTGTAATTCTCAGATTGTGTTAAATCCTTCTCAATATGAATGTGTAAGAAATCTTTTGGTAGGATATCTTCTATATAGTTTGCCCATTCAATGACAGAAACAGCATCTGAGAATATGTAATCATCAAATCCAATATTATATACTTCATCAGGATCACTTACTCTATATACATCAAAATGATTAAGTTTTAGTCGTCCACTAGTATATTCGTTAACAATGGTAAATGTGGGACTAGTTATAATATCAGAAATATTTAATCCTTTAGCTATACCTTTGGTAATATGAGTTTTTCCAGTTCCTAAATCGCCAGTCAGACATATTACATCTCCAGCATTAACAAGTTTACCTAATTTTATTCCTAGATTAGTAGTTTCTTCTATATTATTAACAATAAAAAACATATTAATACACCTTTCAAAAAAATATATACATATTATATTGTAATCAATCAAAGAAAAAAATGAAAGAGAATAAAATTAATATTTTATACATTGAAAAAAAATTTACAAAGTAGTAAACTAAAGTTTGTATAAAAAATTTAAAAATGGAAAACATATCTGTAAAATTGGAGGATGAGTCTGTGTACAAATACAAGAAGTATGTTTTTTTATTTATGATTTTAGCACTATTCTTATTTGCAATTATACCTCATGATTCAATTGAGAATACTAGTGCAGCAGAAAATAAATGCTTAAATATATTGACAAGTAATAAAATGCAATATTACATGGTTAAGGAAATAGTTGGAGATAAACATTATATAGGATATTTATTTGATAGTGAAGAATCAGCTGAAGAATTAGAATATAATAGTAGTTTAATCAATAATGATATTGACTTATATATTTATAGTAGTAGTTATTATGAAGAACAAAATAAGCAAGTAATAAAAAAAATGAATTATTTTAGAACAGGTATGATAGATATATCTAGAGGAATAAGAATGAAAAATTATGATCTATCATCAGAAGGAATTAATCCTTATTATTGGACTGGAGATGAAGAATATAAGATATGCTTATATAACATTAAAAATGCAATTGAGGATAAAGATCCTAAGAATAGAGAATATTATGAAAGTAGATACAACAAAGCTATTTCTAACATAAAAAATGATATGATTGATGAAATAAATGATTTGAAGAAAAATTATACTTTTATTGCTGTAGATGATTATTTTGATTATTTATATGAAAGTATTGGATTAGAATGTATCAAGTGTAAATGTGAAGAGGTTGATAAATTCATAACAGATAATAATTTATCAACAGATGATGTAATAATATTAAGAGATGCTTCTACTGAGATAGCGCCTGATAATTATGAAGTTGTTACATTACAGAAATATAATGGTGGACTTACAGTACAAGAACTATATGATAATAATATAAGAAATATATATAATAAGTTAAAAAAGTAGTTGCAGATATTACAAAAGTATAATATAATTACTTTTGTGATTAATATAGGGGTATGGCTCAATTGGTAGAGTAGTGGTCTCCAAAACCATTGGTTCTGGGTTCGAGTCCTAGTGCCCCTGCCAGAATGTTAAACCACAAGTTTTATTTTTAAAAACTTGTGGTTTTTTCTATATAGGAAATTATATAAATGAGATTTAAGTTATGAGTTATAGAAAAGATGATAAATATAATTACCACAATTAAATAAAATTCTATTAATAGTGGCACTATATATACAAGGAATAATTCAATATAATAATTATATGGAAAGATTATTTTTGGGTAGGTGTTTGAAAATTGGATAAGATGTTAAGACCAGTATGGGCAGAAATAGACTTAGATGCGTTAGCATATAATGTTAGAAATATAAAAAAGCTAATTGGAGATAAAGAAATGGTAGCGGTTGTTAAGGCTGATGCTTATGGACATGGTGCTATAGATATTGTAGAAACATTACAAAAAAATGGTGTATCTAGACTTGCAGTTGCTGTTATAACAGAAGCTATAGAATTAAGAAAGTCAGGAGTGGATATTCCTATAATGATTCTTGGGTACACACCAAGTGATTATGGTGAAGAATTAATAAAGTATGATATAGAACAAACAGTTTATGACTTAGAATATGCTAAAAGATTATCAGAAATTGCTGAGAAACTTAATAAAAAGGCTAAGATACATATTGCTGTAGATACAGGAATGGGTAGGATAGGATTTTATCCTAATGAGAAAAGTGTAGAAGATGTAGTGGAGATAAGTAAGCTTAATAATATAGAGATAGAAGGAATGTTTACTCATTATGCAACAGCAGATGAAGAGGATAAGACATATACTTATCATCAATTTGAACTATATAATAAATTTAATAAGAGCTTAGAAGATAAGGGAGTAATTATACCTTTTAAACATACATCTAATAGTGGAGCAATTATGGATTTACCAGAAACTTATTTAGATGGTGTAAGAGCAGGCATAATATTGTATGGTTATTATCCTTCAGATGAAGTTAATAAAGAGGTATTGCCATTAAAACCTATATTAACCTTAAAGACAAAGGTATCTCATGTGAAGAAAATGGATAAAGATATGTATGTGAGTTATGGAAGAACATTTAAAACAGAAAGAGAAAGCATTATTGCAACAATTCCTATAGGATATGCAGATGGATATTCTAGAAATTTAAGTGGCAAAGTAAAAGTAATTATAAATGGTAAGTTTGCAAAGGTTGTAGGTAGAATATGTATGGATCAATGTATGATAGATGTTACTGATATTGATGATGTAAAAGTTGGAGATGAGGTAATATTGATTGGAGAAGATAACGGCATAAAATATAATGCAGATGATATGGCTAAAGATTTAGGCACAATAAATTATGAAGTTTTATGTATGATTAAGCAAAGAATTCCTAGACTATATATTAAGAATCATAAAAAAATTAATGTAAGGAATTATATATAGATATTTTTATGATATAGATATATAATGTATATTATGTTAAGAATATACGAAAGGACGGAAAATGAATGATAGGTTTAGCAAAGGCATTAGTAATCTTTTTGATATATCTTGTGTTTAATATTGCATTAATATGTATAACTAATTTGGGAAAGGGCAAGCTAGTTAATAATACTATAAAGTTTTCAATGGTTCATATTTATCCTGTTATAGTAGCGTTATTGCTTATATATATGAAAAGTGCAAGTTTAATGAGTATAGTAAGTGCATTTTTTTATATAGCAATATCGGTTGTTTCTGTGATGATAATGAAAGCCTATTTTTTAGAAGCAAGATTACTTACATCTCTTAATATAGTTATGGTTAATATTGCTTTTTGGTATCCAGAAAAACAATTAATACTAATTATAGTTACATTAGCAATAAGCGCTTTAGGATATTTATTATTAAAATTTCTTAGAGATAAAGCAATATTATAAATTAAAGACAGGGCTTTTTAAAATATCGCCTTAACTAGGGCTATTTTAAAAAGTCCTGTCTTTATATATTTACTCTATTAGAAAACTATATAAAATTTAAATCAACTGTTTTGAAAGTCTTAAATATATTTTAATTAAATATAGCATTCCATAATTTGCTGAAGAATTTACCTATCTGAGAGAAGAAGCTTCCAATCTTAGAAAAAAAGCCTTTAGCTTCATCAGAAGATATTTTATCTTTTAAGTTATTAGATATGTCTTTTAATTGGCTTTTTATACTACTATAGTCAAGATTTAAATCATTAATTTTATTCATTAATGACTTTATTTTGTTTATAGTGTCTTCACTAAGCTTATAATTATATTTACTAATGACATCATCTACAATATTATTTACTTCATCTTCAGTTTTAGGAGATTCCTTTACAACTTTTGTTTTTATTTCATTTATTAAATTAGTTGCATCATCTTGTCCGATTTCATCACCAAGTTCTCCAGTTACAAATAATTCTTCATTTGCAGCTTCTTTATTATTTTCATCTAATTTTTCACCGTTAGAATTGTTTTCAAAACCTTTTAAGATACCTGTAAGAGCAGCAGTTCCTGAAACTTTAAATGGTGCAGCTGCAATTACCTTAGCATCTGTAATACCAGCAGTTATAAGTGCGTTTTTTATCATTCCTTCAGTTACCCATGTAAGGTTGTTAGTAGTAATATCTAAGCCACCAGAATTAGTAGGCTCAACATAAGAACAAGAGATAGATTTTGTACCAAGTTGAGCAGAAGTTGCAACTTTACCTAAAGCATCATATTCTTCTTGAGAAGTGACCTCTAATATATTAGCATCATTTTGAGTTACTTTAAAATAATCAAGCATTTGTTGCTTTTGTTCATCTGATAAATCAGCTCCTAATGTAACTGATATATAAGAATCAGCATAAACAGGTATAGGATTGAATATAGATAAAGAAAATACAAGTATTAGTAACAAATTAGATAATGCCAATAAGACATTTTTCCTTTTCATAAATATACACCTATCTTTCTATTTAGTTTTACAAATGAATTATAACATAATTAGATTTTATATAATACATATTGATTTGAAGATTATAGTTTGCAATAAAATTCTAAAATAAAATCAAAATAAGTGTTGACATTATAGTTGAAGGGTGATATCATAAAACACGTCGCTGAGGCAGATAAGTAACAACAAGAAAAAAGTTTCAAAAAAAGTTGTTGACAGATACTGAATCAAGTGATAAGATAAAGAAGTCGCTTGAGGGCGACGAAGAAAAATTGGTCTTTGAAAATTGAACAGAATAATAAATTAAGAACCAGCAATTCTTTATGAGTAAGTTTTAAATAAACTCAGAAGATGCGAGTAGTACGCGAAAACGAGGAGCGAGGAGCAGAATATGCTAGCGCATTTGAGCACCACAGCGACGAGTTGACAAAGTAATACGAAGCAAATTGTGAGTTTGAGCAATGATTAAACTTTTTATTGAGAGTTTGATCCTGGCTCAGGACGAACGCTGGCGGCGTGCCTAACACATGCAAGTCGAGCGATGAAGCTTCTTCGGAAGTGGATTAGCGGCGGACGGGTGAGTAACACGTGGGCAACCTACCTCATAGTGGGGAATAGCCTCTCGAAAGGGAGATTAATACCGCATAAGATCGTAGTTTCGCATGAAACAGCGATA
>NZ_JAHLQH010000013.1 GCF_018918325.1 Clostridium sp. MSJ-8
TTGATAGAGATAAAAATGCAAGTATAAATTTATACAACTATGGTAAATCAATAGCTTAATCATCTAAACGATACTATTGATATGTACCGATACGTTAGTCGGGAATTTACGCCTTTGGAAAAGTAGAGAACCAAAATCTTAGATTTTGTGTGAATCACTTTTAGCTTTTAAGCTAGTATTATATCAAATGTGAGTAGTAATAGAATTTTCTATTATCAAAGCAGATACATTGAAAAAGGAATGAAACATAAGATTTTATAATTTTTTATAGATTTTTATAAGTTTTCAGTAACGGTTATTCTAGTGATAACAGTAAGGAAAATTAAATTACTCAAAAAGTTAAAAAAGATTTTAGTGCTTCTTTAAAAAATGGTTTAGCAAAAGGCGAGAGAAATGCAATCAATTATAAAAGAACATTTCCATTAATGACTAGAGGAAGAGATTTGAAATTTAGATATTCTGATGATGGAAAGGAAATATTAATAGGTTGGGTAAATAAAATACAGTTTAAATGTGTTTTAGGAGATCATAAAAATAGAAGTGAACTTGAACACACTTTAAGAAAAGTAATAAATAAAGAGTATAATGATAAGCCCTTTAGCAATGCGAAAGGGCTTTTTTAAATTGTGATTTAAATAAAAATATAGTAAATGTAACAGCTAAGAAATCAGCAATAGGCTCAGCTAAATATACCGCATATGTTTGATTACTTGTATAAATATGTGGCAATATAAAAATAAGTGGTAGTAATAAAACAAACTTTCTCATAATTGCTACAATGATAGAAGCTTTAGCGTAGCCTATTGAGGTAAATGTCATTTGACAAGCTATTTGAATTCCAAATAAGAAAATTGAAGCCATATATATACGTAATGCTTTTTGCGCAAAAGTAATAAGTGTAATATCTGAAGTAAACATTTTAACAAATATTTGAGGGAATAACATTACTAGAGCCCATAATATTATTGAAAATGTTAAATTTGCTTTTAGAAGAAGTTTAAAAGTTTCCTTAACACGACCTGCATTCTTCGCACCATAATTATAGCTTATAATAGGTTGTGCACCTTGACCTAAACCTTGTAATGGCAACATTGCAAATTGCATAACACTAGTTAATATAGTCATTGCTCCTACTGCAATATCTCCACCATATTTTAACAAAGATGAATTGAAGCATACAGATATTATACTTTCACTAGCTTGCATTACAAATGTTGATACACCAAGAGCTAAACAAGGCAATATTATTTTGCTTTCTAATTTTAAGTTGGTTAATTTTATTTTTATAAATGTTTTTTGGCCAAATAGGAAAGTAAGAATCCAAATACATGAAATTGCTTGAGATACTATAGTTGCTAGTGCAGCACCTTGGACACCCATATCAAAAATAAATATAAATATTGGATCTAAAATTATATTACATATTGCTCCTATTAGGACAGATAACATACCAGTTTTGGCAAATCCTTGAGCTGTTATAAACATATTCATTCCTAAAGTTAGTTGCACAAATATAGTACCAATTGCATATATATTCATATAATTAGTAGCATAATCTATGGTATTTTTACTGCCACCAAATATAAGTAACATATCTCTATTAAATATTAATAAAATTGCAGTAAGTATAATAGATATTATAATTTGAAGAGTAAAACAATTACCTAAAGTCTTTTCGGCACTTTGTATATCATTTTTTCCCATAAATATAGAGGCACGTGGACCACCACCACTACCAATTAATGCTGCAAAAGCTGATACTATCATAATTATTGGAAGACAAATTCCTACACCTGTTAATGCAAGAGAACCAATTTCTTTTATGTGGCCTATATATATACGATCTATTATGTTATATAACATATTTATAATTTGAGCTGTTAATGTTGGAATAGCTAGTCTAAATAGAAGTTTTTTTATTGGATCTTTTCCTAAAAAATCTTTATCTTGTGTCATATGTAAATATCCTTTCTATATATTTTAATTACGATATAAATTATATTATTTATAATATTTATGGTCAAGAAAACAAGGTAATAAGCAGTATTAATGGTAAAGTTAAGGGAATGTTTACTTTGAGTTAATGTAATATACACCTTGACTTTATATAATAAATTTAAACAAGGGATTATATAAGAAGTGAGGGATGACTTATGGAAAATGTATATACGTTAGAACAAGTTGAAGAAAATCTTAAAATAAAATTTCCAGAATTATTTCATAAAATTTATGATAAAGGTGTAATGGATTATTTAAAACATTCAGATGAATGGATAGAAAATAATAAAGAGAGTTTAAAAAATAGCCCAGAAGCATTCTTTTACAATATTACGGCAGAATATGAACCTTTACCATTTTGCGATATAAATGATGAAATTGAATATTTTGAAGATTTATTAAACTATGATGATGATTATTCTAATGGATTGTGTAAAATAAATCCTACATATAGATTTATACCATTTGGGACAGAAGGTGGAGGAGATATTTTCTGTTTTATGTTTACTGAAGGAAAAGTAGAAGTTCCTATAGTTGTATATGAACATGATACAGGTAATATGAAGATATATGCAAAGGATTATGAAGAATTTATTTTCTTACAATTGGCTTTGGCAGCATTAGAATGGGATCAACCAATTGATTTAAAGAGTTTTGAATTACATTTACAATATATATCTGAAGAACATAGAAGAATGTTTGTTAATAAAGATAGAAAAAGTATACGAGATAAAATAGAAATATTGGGGCATATGGAAAATGTAGATTTTTTAGTATGTACTTGTTAGCTTTAATCGGTTATAGATAATGCTAGAATATATAAGGCTAACAAGTTTAAAATCTATAAAATATTATCGAAAATACACTATATATAAGGCTTGAATTCATACTTTGTTTTAATTTTTAAATGAATACTATAATTAGAAATACTTATAAAGTAAGATATATAGGGCGTTAGAAGGATTTTTAAATGTGTAAACTGTTTACAATAACAAATAAACTTGGTTTTAAAAAAATCTTACAACTAAGGACATAAAATTGTAACAACTGTTTTGTATAATAAAGCTATAGAAAACGTAGATGTAATAAGATATTTGAGGTTTAATACATATGAAAGGATGGGGTGATTAAGATGACATTGTTAAGTAAGAATAATGATTCTATATATGAAAAAAATTACAACAAGAAAAAGAAACAATACAATAAGAAAGATAACATAGTATCAATAGAAGTTAAACATATATATTTTGCAAAAAAGATGTTAATTATCTCAGCCATATTAATTGTACTTAGTGGAATTTTCATTTTTAGCAAAATATGAGTAAGATATTAGAAGCACTTAAATAAGTGCTTCTTTTTTGCTTTATAGTACATTAGATAAAATAGCTAGGCAAAATCTAAAGTTTCAGAATTGCTTTAATGATTTTATAAGGAATATAAGAAAAAACACTTAATTGAAAATTATTTTCAATTAAGTGTTGACAAAGTAGGAAATAATATGTATTATAATACTTGAGAATAGTTATCAAGTAAAAAATTTCACAAACTTCTGATTATAGATATTAAGGATATTAATTATAATTTTAAATAACTAGCAACCTCAAATAAAATTATGATATTACATCAAATTAACCAAATATCAACTTCCTAAATTGTTTGTGAAAAGTGAAAATTTCCTGTTTAAAGAGACTGTCTTTTAGATTGTATCTAAGAGGCAGTTTCTTTTGCTTATAGGAAGTTGATAGTATAATTTTTAAGAGGTAAATAACATTTTGTAATATAGATATTACTTAGAAAAGGAATATAACAATAATAGGGAGAAAAATGATAATTAATTTCAATTAGGTGTTGACAAAAGATACAAAAATATGTATTATAATACTTGAGAATAGTTCTCAAGTAAAAATTTCACAAACTTATTATTAAGATATTAATTATAATTTTAAATAACTAGCAACCTCAAATAAAATTATGATATATTACATCAATTATAGATATTACATCAATTTACACAATATCAACTTCCTAAATTGTTTGTGAAAGTGAAAATTTCCTGTTTAAAGAAACTGTCTTTTAGATTGTATCTAAGAGGCAGTTTTTTTGACTTACAGAAAATTATATTAAATATAAATCTAGCAAAAAGTAGCATAACTTATAAGTAATTAAAATATAAATGGCTTATCAGAGTTAAGAAAGAAAATTAATAGCAAGATTAGTGGTTGGGTACTCGTTTATTAATAATATGTTCATGAATATATTGAGAATACATAATATAATATATTAATATAAACATATTATTCCTTAGGTACTTAAGCATAATAAAAATATTTATCACATATTATAATCTATAGCAACTAAAAAGGGGGAGGTAATGTGAGAAATGCTTTAAAAAAGTTTAGTGAAGCATTTAAGGAACATAAAATATTTTATATGTTAGTATTGTTATTTTTTTGCATAGGAGTAGTTATAGGAGTATATACTGTTATGTATATGAATGAAGTAGACAGAAAGGATGTTACTTCTTATTTTAGTACTTTTGTTTCTTCTGTATGCGAAAAAAAAATTAGTTATGGTAAATTACTACTGAGTGTATTAAAAAAGAATTTATTGTTAATAATACCTATTGTGCTTATTAGTTTTACTTTTCTAGGTAGTCCTATTATATTGTTTATTGATTTGATAAAAGGATTTGTAATAGGATATACTTTTGCATTTATTTTTAACAGTTTTGAAGGCAGAGGTTTACTTATGGCTATTGTTTCAATTATACCTCAGAATCTTATATATATTCCTTGTATAATTATCCTTAGTGTACTTGGATTAAATATATCATTAGGTATAGTTAAGAATAAGATACAGAAGAATCAGAATAATTATAGAATAGAATTTATAAGAGAGAGAGGAGGAGTATATTTTTTAACATTATGTTTATTAGTAGTGGGAATTTTATTTGAAACATATATTTCACCCAGTATAATAAGATTAATTGTCACTAAGTTTTATATATAGAATATGAGCTCTACTGATTAATAAGATATAGACATCTTATAGAGACACTTTGAGGAAGAAAAATTTTATAAATATATCTAATAATTAATGACTAGGAGAGAGAAATATGGTAGAGATAATTAATAATTATAGAGATTACTTGTTACGCAATGACAAGAGTGAGAATACAGTTTATGCTTATGTAACAGATGTTAACCTATATTACAAGTATGTGATGGCAAAAGAAATGGATTTATATAGAAGCGATAATGTGGCAATAATGTCTTATATTCAACATTTATTAGATGAAGGTAAATCAGAGAGATCTATTAATAGAATTGTAATTAGCTTAAGAAGTTTTTATGGTTTCTTAAAGAGTAAAGAAATTATTAAAGAGATTCCTAAGATTACTTATAAGAGTAATAGATTAGAGAAAAAGTTACCAGAGATTTTAACAATAGAAGAAGTTGATAAGATTATAAAGTCAGTAGATAAAGATGGAGCTAAGGGAATAAGGGATACAGCTCTTCTTGAACTTATGTATGCAACTGGTATGAAAGTATCAGAACTTATAAATCTTAAGGTTTCAGACGTGAACTTTGATTTATCATTTGTAAGATGTACAGATAATAAACATTATGAGAGGCTTATTCCAATTGGTAGAAGTGCATGTAGGGCTATTGAAGAATACTTATCTATAAGAAGTACACTTGCAGAAATTGGTGTGGATAATTTATTTGTAAATCTAAACGGTAATAAACTAACAAGGCAAGGAATATGGCGAATTGTAAAAGAATATTCTCATAAAGCTGGTATTAGTAAAGATGTAAACCTAAACACTTTTAGACACTCTTTTGCAGTTCATATGTTGCAAAATGGTGCAAATGTTAGGGCAGTACAAAAATTATTAGGTAATCAGGTATTAACTTATATGGATACTTACTACGAAATAATTAATAGTGATAAAATAAATTTAATTTATAGAAAAACTCATCCAAGAGCATAAATTTATAATTTATAAACAAAATTGAAGATGAAAGGAGATAATTTAGATGAGTAAAAGATGTATTTTAATAGTTTTAGATAGTGTTGGAATTGGTGAAATGCCAGATGCAAAACAATATGGAGATGAAGGAAGTAATACCTTAGGGAATATATATAAGGTTTGTGGTGGTATGGATATACCAAATCTTATTTCTCTTGGTTTAGGTAATATAGAAGGTGGAGAGATATTAGGACATACAACATCTCCTAAAGCTTCTTATGGAAAGGCTAAAGAATTATCTAAAGGAAAAGATACAGTAACAGGTCATTGGGAGATATCGGGAGTAGTACTAAAGACTCCGCTTACTACTTATCCAAATGGATTTCCAGAAGATATAATAGTAGATTTTAAGAAACGAGCTAATGTAGCAGGAATATTAGGTAATAAAGTAGCTTCAGGAACTAAAATAATAGAAGAATTAGGAGAAGAACATATAAAGACAGGATATCCTATAATATACACTTCTGCAGATAGTGTTTTTCAGATAGCAGCTCATGAGGAAGTAATAAAGTTAGACGATTTATATAATATGTGCAAGGCCGCTAGAGAGCTTCTAGTAGGAGATAGAACTGTAGGGCGAGTTATTGCTAGACCATTTATAACAGAGAATGGTAAGTTCAAGAGAACTGCGAATAGAAGAGATTATGCTTTAGACCCATTTGGAAAAACTATATTAGAATATATAAGTGAAGATAATAAGCATGTAGCATGTGTTGGAAAAATAGAAGATATTTTTAACAAAAAAGGTGTTACAGAAGCTATTCATATAAAAGATAATATGGATGGTGTAGATAAAACAATTGAATATATGAATAATATAGATAATGGACTTATATTTACTAATTTAGTTGATTTTGATATGCTTTACGGACATAGAAATGATCCAGAAGGTTATAAAAAAGCATTAGAAGATTTTGATAGGAGACTTCCTGAAATTATTGATAACTTAAAAGAAGAAGATATGCTTATAATAACAGCAGATCATGGATGCGATCCAACAACAGCAAGTACAGATCATTCAAGGGAGTATATTCCTATTTTGGTTTATGGAACAAATATCAAAAGTGTTTCTTTAGGAATTAGAGATACTTTTAGTGATATAGGAAAAACTATTTTAGATTATTTAGAAATAGATAATGAATTAGAGAATGGAACATCATTCTTGTCAGAGATAAAATAATAATATATACGAAAGGAAAAAGCTATTCCTATTAAATAATAATGTTTTGTAGGTAAAATATAGCTAATGGTGTGAATTTATGAGAATGATCGATATTATATTAAAGAAGAGAAAAGGATTAGAATTAAGTACACAAGAAATAGATTTCTTTGTTCAAGGTTTTACCAAGGGAGAAATACCTGATTATCAAGTATCAGCATTGCTTATGGCAATATATTTTAATAAGATGAATGCAAGAGAAACAGCTGATTTGACTATGTCTATGGTTAATTCAGGAGAAAAATTATCACTAGCAGATATAAAAGGCATAAAGGTTGATAAGCATTCCACTGGTGGAGTAGGAGATAAAACAACTATACTTCTTGCACCTATGGTGGCTGCATGTGGTGCCCCTGTTGCCAAGATGTCTGGAAGAGGCTTAGGCCATACAGGAGGAACTATAGATAAGTTAGAAGCATTTGAAGGCTTCTCTGTAGAAATTCCTAAAGAACAATTCATAAAAAATGTAAATGATATCGGAATAGCATTAGCTTCACAGAGTGGACATTTAGCACCAGCTGATAAGAAGATATATGCTTTGCGAGATGTTACTGGAACTGTAGAGAATATGTCTTTAATTGCATCAAGTATAATGAGCAAAAAAATTGCATCAGGTGCAGATGCAATTGTATTAGATGTTAAGGTTGGAGATGGAGCTTTTATGAAAAACATAGAAGATGCTACAGCTTTAGCAGAAGAGATGGTTAATATAGGAAAGAGTGTTAATAGAGATACTATTGCAGTTATTTCTGATATGGATCAACCTTTAGGATATGCTATAGGAAATTCATTAGAATTGATAGAGGCTATAGAAACATTAAAAGGTAATGGGCCTAAAGATTTATATGAATTATGTATGGTACTAGGTAGTAATATGCTATTGTTATCCCATGTTGTTTCTAGTGTGGAAGAAGGAAGAAGATTATTACAAGAAAACTTAGAAAATGGTAAAGCATTAGAAAAATTAAAAGAATTTGTAGCAGCTCAAGGAGGAGATACATCTTTAATAGATGATACTAATAATTTCAAAAAAGCAAAATATATAGTTGAAGTAAAGGCTAAAAAGTCTGGATATATTAATAAAATTCATGCAGAAGCATTAGGAATTATTGCTATGAAGTTAGGTGCAGGTAGAGCAACTAAGGATAGCATAATAGATTTATCTGTAGGAATAGTATTATCTAAAAAAAGAGGAGATAAGGTAGAATGTGGGGATGTATTAGCTACAATTCATGCAAATGATATAGATAAAGTTAAAGAAGCTACTAATGATCTATTACAAAATATAGACATATCAGAAAAATTCAATAATGATATTCCTCTTATATATAAAATAATAAAATAAATAATTTATTTGGTGAATACTTTCAGGGTTATTTGTAAATAATAACTCTGAAGGGAGCTGAAGATGATGATTAGATTTAAGAAACAGATGATATCGATGACTTTATTGTTGTTATTAGTATTCTTTGTATCTATGCCTGCTCTAAGTGTTTATGCAGAAGATAAGGCAGGTACAGTTGACAATATTGAAGCAAGATCAGCGTTATTAATGGAACCTATTTCAGGGAAGATTATATATGAGAAGAATATTGATGAACAGTTTGCACCAGCATCTGTTACTAAGGTCATGACTATGTTGTTAGCAATGGAAGCTGTAGATAGTGGTAAGATAACATTACAAGATAAGGTAACCTGTAGTGAGAATGCTAAGAATATGGGTGGAAGCACTATGCTTTTAGACACAGGTGAAGTTAGAACTATGGAGGACTTACTTAAAGGAGTTGCTATTGCATCAGGTAATGATGCTGCAGTAGCTATAGCTGAATATTTAGGAGGCACTGAAGGCGATTTTGTAGTTATGATGAATAAACGTGCCAAGGAGCTTGGAATGAAGAATACTACATTTAAGAATTGCAACGGATTGCCTGCAGAAGGGCATGTATCAACTGCAAGAGATATAGCTATTATGTCTCAAGAGTTATTAAGACATCCAACTATTTTAAAATATTCTGGAACGTATATGGAAACAATATCTGAAGGCAGAAAAGAACCTATTGAATTAGTCAATCACAATAAATTAGTAAGATTCTTTGAAGGATGTGACGGCCTTAAGACTGGCTTTACTAATGAAGCAAAATATTGTATATCGGCAACAGCAAAACGTGATGGAGTAAGAATGCTAGCAGTTATTATGGGTGCTCCTACATACAAGATAAGGAATAGAGATGCAGGTATTCTTATGAACTATGGTTTCTCGAAATTCCAAGGTAAGACTTTAGTTAAAAAGGATGAACAAGTAGATAAAGTTTATATGGGTGAGAAGACTGATAGATACTTTATAGCTAAAGCAAAAGAGAATCTAGATGTAGTTATTCCGAAAGGTGCTGATGGCGAGTTTAATAAGAAGATAGTTATTAAGGAGATAAAAGATAGTTATAAAAAAGGTGATACTGTTGGTAAATGTGAAGTATATTTAGGTAAAGAAAAAGTAGGAGAAGTAGTGATATATAGTGACAGAGATATAGAAAAGGGCGGAATGTTAGAAAGTATAAAATATAATATTAAACATATTTTTGATTAGAGATAATAGAGTTGTAGTATATATTTATTATAATACTGCAACTCTTTTTAATGTGTTGTAAAGTATAATTTCAATTCTTATTTATTTTTGTTTTGTGAAGTTAGGAGTTATGATATAATGGTGTAGAATTGTTATAATTAGAGGTGGAATATATGGAATTTCCGAAGATAAAGGTTGCAGATTTTGAAGGACCTTTTGATTTATTATTGCATTTAATTCGTAAAAATAAAATGGATATATATAATGTTGAGATATACAAAGTTACTAGTCAGTATTTAGAATACTTGGATAGGATGAAAGAAATGGACCTAGAAGTCACATCAGAATTCATTGTAGTAGCTGCAACACTTATAGAGATTAAATCAAAAACACTATTGCCTAAACCTAAAGTAGAGGAAGAGGAAGATGAAGAAGATATAGAGAAGAAGCTTATTGAAAAGCTTATTTTATATAAAAAGATAAAAGAAGCAACATCATTTTTTAAGGATAAGTATGTTGCAGCAGGTGACATTTATACTAAGAAACCTGAGATAATAGAAGAGGTAAAGACAAAAGAATCTAATGAAGATTTGTTATTAAATGTAACGTTAATAGATTTATACAATATGTATAATAACTTATTAGAAGTGTATTTAAATAAACAAAATAAAGCTAATGTTATACAAAAGAAAATTTATGTAGATAAATATAAAATAGAAGATAAATTCGATTACTTATCTAGTAAGTTAGAAGTTGGACATGTATGTGAATTTTCAGATATAATTAGTGAATGTGAATGTAAAATAGAATGTGTTGTAACATTTTTAGCACTTTTAGAAATGATTAAACAAAAAGTGGTTAAAGTATATCAAAATGATAGTTTTGGAGAGATACTTATAGAAAAGTTGGAGGAAAAACATGAAGAAGGATCAGGAGATAGAAGTGGGACAATTTGAATTTAAAGGTGCTTCAAAAAAAGAAAAATTAAAACCTATAATAGAAGCAATGCTATTTGTTAGTGGAGAGCCTTTATCTCTAAGAGATATTGCAGTTAACTTAGAAGAAACACCTAAATATATTGAAGAAGTTCTAGCAGAAATGATGTTAGAATATGAAGTTGAAAATAGAGGAATAAAACTAATATCTATTAATGGAAATTATCAATTAGTTACAAAAGCCGAACATTCTGAATATATACAAAAGTTACTTAAGAAGAATAAGAGACAATCTCTATCACAAGCATCTCTAGAGAGTCTTGCAATAGTAGCTTATAAGCAACCAATAACAAGAGTTGATATAGATGAAATAAGAGGAGTTAAATCAGATAGTGCTATTCAGAGGCTTATAGAAAAAGAGCTTATAAGAGAAGTAGGTAGACTAGAAGTTCCAGGGAGACCTATACTATATGGTACAACTGAAAATTTCTTGAGGCAATTTGGGTTACAAGACCTTAAAGAATTACCATCTCTTGACCTTTTTGCAGTATCTGAAACTGACATAAAAGATGAACTTAATGAGTACGATGAAGATGATGAGTAAAAGTAAATTATAGATATAGTTGTTAATGAAAAAAGTAAGGCTAGAAATAGACTTACTTTTTTAAGTTGATAGAATTATCAGTGCTATCCATAGTTGATGAATTTGTTTTATTTTTCTCAGATGATTTATCTGAGAATTTTGAAATAGTGTTTTTTATTGTTTCAATAAAGTTAGGTATAGATTCAAAAAGCTTGTCATAGGTTCCATCAAACTCCACAGGTAATAATTTAACACTATCATTATGAATAACTAAAAATGCTACTGGCTTGACAGAAATACCAGCTCCACAACCACCTCCAAAAGGGTATTTTAAGTCTTTTAAGTTATGTTCGCTAGGAAACTCACTTCCGCCAGATGCAAAACCTAAGCTGACTTTTGATATAGGAATTATTAATGTTCCATCATCAGTTCTAACTGTATCTCCAATTATTGTATTAGCATCTACCATACTTTTGATTTTTTCCATTGAGTTATTAAGTAAATCATTCATAGGATTATCAATTGTCATATATAGCCTCCTCATAATTAATAAATGTATTGAATAAAACACATATCATATATATAATTTGCCCAAGAGAAACAAAAATTATACATCGTAATTTTAAATTAATTATTAAGTTATCTCTGTACAAAGGTTTAATAGAAATCTCTTTTTTCATAATGTGAAATAATATTTTAAAGATTCTATCTATAAAAGGTATAAAAGAATATAGACAGCCATACATAATTGCATCTATTGCGGGATCTTTTAATGAATAGGCTAAAGAACCTTTTATTAATATAATAGGTTTAAATTTTAAATTATCTATAGAATATATTAGCTTTAAATAAGGAATTTTTTTCTTAGTAATTTTCTTTTTTTTAGGTGATTTATTTATATTAATTTTAAAATTAAATAATTTAATATAATAATTTTCAGGAGAAAAGTAAATACTAGTTATAAGTGGAATGGGGAATAAAAAAATCAATATAATTATTAAAATACACTTCATAGGAAACCTCCATTCATTGTTTTCTAACAATAATGATTATTGCCATAAGTCATAAAAATAATACAATTACAAAATAAATTAGATAAAAAATAGAAGGTGAAATATATGAAATTAAAAAGATTTATCAATATATTTTTATTATGTAGTATTTTAACTAGTATAACTTTCGGAGTTACCCAAGCTTCAGAAATTAATAAAGTAACCAATAACGATATAAGGGTCGATGCAAGAAGTGCAATAGCAATAGATGGAGAAACAGGAGAAGTACTATTTGAGCAAAATGGA
The DNA here is from genome assembly GCF_018918325.1 of Clostridium sp. MSJ-8. Taxonomy (GTDB): domain Bacteria; phylum Bacillota; class Clostridia; order Clostridiales; family Clostridiaceae; genus Clostridium. The sequence goes on from NZ_JAHLQH010000013.1 coordinate 12,630, forward strand.
TATGAGTTAGTTCCTATGGCTAGTACTACTAAGATACTTACAGCTTATATCGCAATAGAACGAGAGGATTTAGATACAATATTTACAGTTACCAAGAATGCAACTGCAGTTAGAGGTTCTAAGGTGGGCTATAGTGAAGGGGAAAAGGTTACAGTGAGAGAATTATTATATGGATTAATGTATAGATCTGGTAATGATGCAGCTATAACAATTGCTGAAAATATATCAGGATCTATTGAAGAATTTTCAAACCTAATGAATCATTATGCAAAATCATTAGGTATCATAGATTCACATTTTGAATCTCCTCATGGCTTAGATTCTCAGAACCATTATTCTACAGCTTATGATTTGGCAATGTTAACTAAAACATGTATGAAGAATAAAATATTTAGAGAAATAGTAGGTACTAAGGAAATATCTAGGGATAAATATGGATTTACAAGAGATTATTCTAATATTAACAAAATCTTATATAAAATCCCTAATGCAAATGGTGTAAAAACTGGATATACAGGGCAAGCTGGCAAATGTTTGGTTTCATCTGTTAATAAGAATGGTAGAGATATAATAATAGTAGTATTGAATTGTTATGATAGATGGAATGTAACGGAGAGTATATACAATCATATAATAGAAACTGTAGCTTTTCAAATGAATGAAAGTCAGTATTGCTGATTGCAATTAACTATGAAGGATTATTTCTTATAGCAAAAGAGCATCTAAATAATTAGGTGCTCTTTTACTATAAAATAAAAAGACCTCTCTAAATTATTAATGTTAGATAGGTCTTTTTATTTAGGTTATTGAGGAGTAAAAGTCTAAGATAATCAATAACAAAACATAAAAATGAAAATCTTAAGACTATATAATGAATAACTTCATATTTTTATATTACATGAAAAGTGTGTCAGTGATGTGTCGATTATTAAGAAAATATTATCTAAAAACATGTAATTTAATTGCTTGTTTAAAAAGATGTAAACTAAAAAAAAACAGTCTATAAAAGTACACGAAAACCCAGTGTTCAAGCCGTTTATAAATGTTTACGAATTAGTGCTAATGTTTACTGTATGTTAACTGAAATTAGCATTTTTAGGTGGTATCATAAAAGTATCAAGAAGATACATAAAACAAACATAAAAATTTAAGTAAGGAGAGTGTGGTACATATGAAAGGTAAAATAGTTACAAAAAGAAAAGTTATTGATTTAATACTTACAGGCGTAGTTATATTTCTAGCAGTTAGCATTATTGGATTAGAATACAAGTCATATTATAGTGATGATAATTCACCTAAATATGTTGCTAGCTCTGCAGCAACTAATGATAAAGCAAAAGAATCTAAAGAAAAATCTACAGATAAAAAAGATGCTTCAAAAGAAAAAGACGCAGAGAAAAAGGAAGAAACTAAAAAAGATGAATCAGAAAATAAGGCAGAGGCTAATAAAGCTGCTGAATCACAACAAGCTACTAAAGAACAAGTAGCACAACAACAACAGGTAGCACAACAACAAGCAGCAGCTCAGCAACAACAAGCTCAACAAGTAGCTCAGCAGCAACAAGCAGTTCAACAACAACAAGCTCAACAAGCTGCACAACAACAGCAACAAGCAGCAGCACCTACATCAGTAGGACGTGTTAATATTAATGGTAATGTTTCAGTGGATAGAGCAACTTATTTAAATAATGTTTTTTCTAGTATGCCAGGTAAATTACAAAATGCTTTCGATACTATAGGATTCAAACTTGAAATAGGAAATTATGGACAAGGTTGGGCAGGATTATTTAGTAGTAGTAGAGGATATATATATGTTGATAATAGTACTTCAATGGATTTAACTTATGTTGTATCTCATGAATTAGGACATTTCGTTGATTTATTAGGATATAATGCAAGTAGTGCAACTGAGTTTCAAGATATATATAATAGTGAAAGATTGAATTTAGCTCCACGTTATTCTGGTAATTATAATTATTATACATCTGATATAAGAGAATATTTCGCAGAGTGCTTTAGCCAATATTTATTAAATAGTGGAACTCTTGCAGCAAATAATCCAAGAAGTTATGAATATGTTGGTAGAATATACAATAATATATCTAGTTCATCAATAAACCAAATAAGTTCAATGCTACACAGAGCATGGGGAAGATAAAAGACTAAAATATAATGTTTGTTAGTGATTTTTAAGTATATATAGTTTATAAATATAATGTTAATTCCCTATAGAAATAAAAAAGGTCAAGGAAAATAATTAATCCTTGACCTTTTTTTGTAATACAAATAATAATATTAAAAGAGAGATTATCTTAAGTATAAGCTAGAAATATTACAGTTTTATGTCAATATGGCAAAAAAGTAAAAAAAATATTATAATATACTAGAGTTAATGGAAAAAATGATTAAATATGCTTATGGATAGGAGAAATAATATGATTTTTAAATGTGTAAATTGTGGAGGAAATGTTGTTTATAGTCCTGAAAAGCAAGTTATGTTCTGCCCATATTGTGAAGGAGAAGAAAGTCAAAAGGAAATAGATCAAGATAATTGTACATGTTGTGTGAATTGTGGTGCTGAAATAAATGTTAAAGAATTTACATCTGCTACAAAATGTGATCATTGTGATACTTATGTAATTATGGATAATAAGATTTCAGGAAAATATAAACCAGACCTAGTACTGCCTTTTACTATATCTAAAGAGAAAGCTAGAGATATTTTAAAAAACAAGTTTAAAACTGCAATTATTGTTCCATCAGATTTTTTAGCTACTAAAACTTTAGAAAATTTTAAAGGTTTTTATGTGCCGTATTGGTTGTATGATTATGACACTAAAGTAAATTATAGGGGGATTGGTGTAAAGGTTAAACATTGGAATTCTGGAGGATATGAATATACAGAAACTACAAAATATATGGTTCATAGAAATTTTGAAGTAAATTATGAAAAGGTTCCAGTAGATGCTTCAAATGATATGGACAATATTACAATGAACGAAGTAGAACCATTTAATTATGTTGATTTAATAGATTTTGATCCTAAATTTTTATCTGGATTTTATTCTGAAGTTTATAATCAAAGTGCAGAAGAACTACAGCCATTAGCACAAAAGAAGGCAAATTTATTTACAGATCAATGGATAAACTCTACAACAAGTGAGTACACTAGAATTGAAAATGAGCAAAAAGAAATTAATAATATAGAACTTAAAAACAGTTTTGCATTGTTACCAGTATGGGTATACACATACAAATATGCAGGAAAAAATTATACTTATTATGTTAATGGACAAACAGGTGAAGCAATAGGTAAGGTCCCAATAAGTATAGCAAGAGCTATTAAGTATACAATACTAGTTTTTGCTTTGATATTTTTGGCACTAGTATCAATAATTAGTTTCTTGGAGGTTTTATAGGATGAATAAGAAATTTAAGAACTTTGTAATAATAGCTGTAATTGTTATTGTTGTGTTTTTTGGACTGACAACAGCAATAAAGATTATAAGAAAGACTAGCAAATATAATAGAACCAATACTCAATGTTTAACTGAAGAAAGAGTATTTGATTATGCGGATGTATTGACAGACGAAGAAGAAAATAAATTAAGAGATTTAATAAAAAAAGATGAAAATAAAATAGGTTGTGATATTGTTATAGTAACTACTAATGAATACATATCTAGTATGATGAACTATGCAGATGACTATTATGATGAAAATAAATTTGGATATAATAAACCATGTGGAGACGGAGTATTACTTCTTGATAATTGGTATTCTGAGGAGATGTGGGTGTCTACAACTGGAAAAGTTATAAAAAGGTATAATACAAATTCAAAGATGGATAGGTTACTTGATGAAATTTGTGATGGTATTAAAACAAGTCCTTATGAAGGCTATAAAACATATGTTGAATGTGTAACTCGTGATATGCAAGATTCAAAAAGGTTTGATTCTTATGTTACTACTAGAGTTGCTTTTTGGTTTGCATTAATTTCTGCAGGAATATTTCTTGTTGTTAACTTAATTAATAAAGGTGATGAAATAAAACCTGAGAAAAACACATATGCCAAGGGATTAGGAATAAATATGAAAGAAAAAGAGGATAGTTTTTTATCGACAAATACAACTAAAAGAAAAATTCAAAGTTCATCTAGTGGTAGCCATCATAGTGGTGGAACTCATAGATCTAGTAGCGGAACATCACATGGGGGCGGTGGAAGACACCACTAAACAATTTTAATATTAAAGGTATATTTGCTAACCTAAATGAACAACATATTTTTAAGGAGGAAATATAATTATGAACAATGAAGAGATTTTAAGTAGAGTTGATCATACTTTATTACAAGGTAGATACTACATGGGAAGATATAAGAGAATTGTGTGATGATGGAATAAAATACAATGTAGCTTCTGTATGTATACCAGCAAGCTTTGTAAAAAGAGCAAAAGAATATGTTGGAGAAAAGCTTAAAATATGTACAGTAATAGGATTCCCCAATGGATATAGTACTACTAGAGTAAAAGTTTTTGAAGCTAGTGATGCTGTTTCAAATGGTGCTGATGAAATAGACATGGTAATAAATATTGGGGATCTTAAAGACAAGAATTACACTAATATATTAAAAGAGATAAATGAAATAAAAGATGCATGTAATGGTAAAATTCTTAAGGTTATAATTGAAACTTGTTTATTAACTCAAGAAGAAAAGATTCAAATGTGCAAGATAGTATCTGATTCAGATGCTGATTATATAAAAACATCTACAGGATTTAGCACTGGAGGTGCAACTAGAGAAGACATTGAATTATTTAAAGAAAATGTCTATAATAACACCAAAATAAAAGCAGCAGGTGGAGTTAGGGATTTATCTACGGCTGAAGATTTTATTAATTTAGGTGCAGATAGACTTGGAACTAGTTCCATAGTTAAGATAATAAAGGGACTAGAGGTATCGGATTATTAAAATTAGTTATGAAATAAAATTTTTAAGATGATTATGAAGTTTTAGATTTTGTTTAGTCATTATTACAGAATTTAAAACTTTTCGTGTGTTCTGTAATGGCATTTATAGAGTAAAAAACTATTGTAATTTATATTTTGAGTAGTATAATAGAGATAAAAAAAGATGAAAATAAAGGGGAGCTTATTTAAAGTAGGCTGAGAGGAAACTGGTATTGTTTCGACCCATAACCTGATTTGGATAATGCCAACGTAGGACGACAGATATAATAGTTAATTATTTGCGGATATGTTATAGGCATATCCGCATTATTTTTTGGAGGGGATACAGATGCGAAACTATTCAACACAGATGGAAGCTGCTAGAAAAGGAATAATTACAGAAGAATTAAAAAAGGTTGCTAAAAAAGAAAATTTTGATGTGGAAGAACTTAGACAATTAGTGGCAGAAGGAAAAGTGGTAATATGTGCTAACAAGAATCATAAATGTATAGATCCAGAAGGAATAGGATCTATGTTAAGAACTAAGATAAATGTTAATTTAGGTATTTCAAAAGATTGCAAAGATTATGATATAGAGATGGAAAAGGTTAATGAGGCTGTAAAGATGGGAGCAGAAGCTATAATGGATTTATCATCTCATGGTAATACCATTCCTTTTCGTAGAAAATTAACATCAGAATGTAAAGCAATGATAGGAACTGTACCTGTATATGATTCAGTTATACATTATCAAAGAGATTTAAGTACATTAACAGCTAAAGATTTTATTGATGTTGTAAGATTGCATGCTGAAGATGGTGTGGATTTCGTAACTCTTCATTGTGGTATTACAAGAAAAACTATAGATCAAATTAAAAATCATAAAAGAGAGATGAACATAGTTTCAAGAGGTGGTTCTTTGGTTTTTGCATGGATGTGTATGACAGGAGAAGAAAACCCATTCTATGAATATTATGATGAAATATTAGATATATGTAGAGAATATGATGTAACTATATCATTAGGAGATGCTTGTAGACCAGGATGTTTAAAAGATGCATCAGATGTATGTCAAATAGAAGAGTTAGTTAGGTTAGGAGAGCTTACTAAGAGAGCTTGGGCAAAAGATGTACAAGTAATGGTAGAAGGGCCTGGTCATATGCCAATGGATCAAATAGCTGCTAATATGAAGATTCAACAAACAATATGTCAAGGTGCACCTTTTTATGTGTTAGGACCATTAGTAACTGATATAGCACCAGGTTATGATCATATTACATCAGCAATTGGAGGTGCAATAGCAGCAGCATCAGGAGCAGCATTTTTATGTTATGTAACTCCTGCTGAACATTTAGCATTACCTAATGTAGATGATGTTAAGCAAGGAATAATTGCATCTAAAATCGCAGCTCATGCAGCAGATATTGCGAAGGGAATAAAAGGTGCTAGAGATATTGATGATAAGATGGCTCAGGCAAGAAGAAAACTTGATTGGGAAGCACAGTGGGAATGTGCATTAGATCCTGAAACTGCACGAAAAATAAGAGATGATAGAAAACCTGAACATGAAGATACTTGTTCAATGTGTGGAAAATTCTGTGCTGTAAGAAGTATGAATAAGGCATTAAATGGAGAATATATAGATATACTTTAATTATAATAAGCTTGCAATTATGCTATATTTTTCTGTGTGAATTTTTATTTTACATTTATTTAGATATTTTAGTCTTTTCCATGAAAATGTTGATGCATAGGTATAGAGCTTTTGACTATTATTATGTATACTAGTTATTGTAAAAAGTATCAACATTCTTAGGGAAAAGACAGCAAGCATTATGAGAAATTAACTGTTTGCGTAAATTTATAATATTGTTAAGAATTTCTAAATATAATAAATGTAATTCTGTGGGGAGAAAACAATGGAAGAAAAAAATAGATATGAGAAGTTACTAGAAAAAATAATAGAAGAAAATGAATATTGCAATATGCTTGGAATAGAAGTAATTGAAGTAAAAGAAGGCTATTCAAAGGGAAGAATGAAATTTGACAAAAAATTATGTAATCCTTATGGATATATTCATGGAGGTTGTTTATATTCATTTGCTGATGTAATATCTGGAATTGCTTCTTGTAGTTATGGTAATTATGTATGTACTATAAGTGGTAATATGAATTATTTAAAACCAGCTATTAACACTAATTATTTATATTGTGAGGCTGAAGTTATTAAACATGGTAAATCAATTTCATATTGTAATATTACAATTACAAATGACGATGGTGATATAATAGATAATGGAACTTTTAATTTGTATGTATTACCTCAAAAGGTGGAGTAGGATTACATATAATAACATTACGTATTTCAACATTTATATGGAAAAGACCACAATATAACAAAAGAACTACTTTTCTTTTAAAGTAGTTCTTTTGTTATCACAATGTTATTTTAGTAAGTAAGTACTTCAGGACCATCTTCAGTTATTAAAACAGTATATTCCCATTGAGCTGATGGATATCCATCTTCAGTAAGTGCAGTCCAATCATTATCTTCATCTATAAATATATGTTTAGTTCCCATATTAACCATTGGTTCTATTGTAAATACCATTCCAGGAACCAATAATAGTCCAGTGCCTTTAGTTCCAACATGAGCAACAAATGGATCTTCGTGGAATTCTAATCCGACTCCATGACCACCAAATTCTCTTACTATAGAGTATCCATTTTTAGTTGCATGTTCATTTATTACAGCTCCAATATCACCAAGAGTTGCATATGGTTGTGCAGCTTTTAATCCTAAATCTAAGCATTCTTTAGTTACTGTAACTAGCTTGTGTAGGTCTTCGTGCACATTACCTATTTCAAACATTCTAGATGCATCAGAGAAATATCCGTTATATATTGTTGAAACATCAACATTAATAATGTCTCCATCTTCAAGTATTATGTTTTCATCAGGAATACCATGACAGACTTCATCATTTATAGATGTGCAACATGATTTTGGAAAGCCTTCATAGTTAAGTGGGGCTGGAATAGCTCCTTGAGAAACAGTAAAGTCATGTACAAGTTTATCAATTTCAGCAGTTGACATGCCTGCCTTTATATTTTGTGCAACTAAATCTAATACAGCAGTATTGATTTTTGCACTTGCTTTTATACCTTCTATTTGTTCTGGTGTCTTTATATAGCTATGGTCAGGTACCATAAATCCTTTTAATCTGTAAGATTCTAATTTTTCGTCAAAAGCCATGTGGCACTTCTTGTATTTTTTACCGCTGCCACACCAACAGACATCATTTCTACCTAAATTCATTTTTATTATTATCTCCCTTCAAGTATATATAAAATATTATATATCTATTGATATTAATTAGGCAAATTATTAATAAGTAAGTATTTCATAACCTGTTTCAGTAATAAGTATGGTATGTTCAACTTGAGCTGATGGTAAGCCATCTTTTGTAGTAACTGTCCAACCATTTTTAGGATCAACCTTAACATACCTTTTACCCATATTAACCATTGGTTCAATTGTAAAAGTCATACCTGGAACAAGTAACATTCCAGTTCCTTTTTTGCCTACATGATGAACATCTGGTAGATCATGAAACTTCTTACCTACACCATGTCCTATGAATTCACGTACAATTGTGTATCCATTTTCTTTGGCATGCTTATATATTACTTCTCCTATATCACCAATAAATCCCCAAGGTTTACATTCATTTATTCCTAGTTCAAGACATTCCTTGGTAACCTTAACTAACTTCTTAACTTCCTCTGGTACATTGCCAATCATAAAAGTTCTAGAAGCATCAGAATAATATCCTTCATAGATTGTAGATACATCAACATTAATAATATCTCCATCCTTTAATATAATATTCTTATTAGGAATTCCATGACACACTTCATTATTAATTGAGGTACAAACACTTTTAGGAAAACCTCCATAATTAAGTGGTGCGGGAATTGCACCATTTGAAATAGTTGTGTTATGTACTATTTCATTGATTTCTTCAGTAGACATACCTTCTTTTATATTAGCAGCAACTGTGTCTAGTACTAGAGTATTTATCTTAGAACTTTTTCTTATACCAGCTATATCTTCAGGGGTATTTATTAGTCTAGCAGGTGGAACTACGTGTCCTAATTTTTTATAATATAATATTTTATCTTTTATATCTTTGTCTAAATTATTGTATAAGTTATTAACCTTCATAAAATTTCACATCCTTAATAGCACTAGTAATATTATAATACAAATCATCATAAATTGTATAATAAAATCTAAATTGTAGATATGCAATTATTATCATTAAATGCATATTCTATTTTAGAGAATATTAGCTAAGAGGTGTAGCTTTTGAAAAAAGAAAAAATGGATTGTATAGATTGTGGTACTGAATATTGTCCTTGCAAACTCGCAGAATCAGGAGAGTGTATTATATGTTCTCAGCTTCAAGGAGAATGTTTTTGTGATTGTTTAAACTGGAAAGGTGTATGTATACTTCAAGAATTCTACAATAATGGAAATAAGGCTAAAGAAGGGAGAAAAACATATAACTGTAGAGTTAATTACAAAGAAGAGATAGAAAAAGGATTAACAGTTTTAAAGTTTAAGGCACCTCACAAATTAGTATTAGACTTAAATAAGCCAGGCAGTTTTTTATTTATTAGGACTGATAATAATAAGTTTTTTGACATACCAATATCAATAATGGATTCAGATCCGGAGAGCGATACTATAACTGTTGTGGTAGAAATAAGAGGAGTTAAAACAAAACGAATTAATAATATAATTGAAGGAGAAAACATAGAAATAAGAGGACCATATTTTAATGGAGTATTCGGATTAGATAATATATATAAATCACATAATAAGAATGTATTAGTATTAGCAAGAGGAATAGGTATGGCACCAATGCTGCCAGTTATAAAAAAATTAATATCTAATGAAAACGAAGTAGATGTTTATGTTGATACAGCACCTTTTGCAGTTAATTATAGCAAAGATTATCTAAATAGATATGATTTATCTCTCAAGGAAACTAATTTACTGACAAAAGGTCAATTATCAGAAGAAGGTAGATTTATTATATCTAATTCTATTAAAGACAAAGGTATATCACTTATACATTTAGCTGGAGCAGATATCTTGACTTATAGTGTTATTGAATATTTAGATGAAATAGGCAGAAAAGATATATTATTGTCATGTTGTAACAATTTCAAGATGTGTTGTGGAGAAGGTGTATGTGGAGCATGTACTGCTAGATTCTCAGGACATAGAGTTAAGCGATTCTGTAAAATGCAACAAGATCCAAGAAGTATATTTGAAGGGAGAAGATTCATATGAAAATTGTTATAGTTGGTGGCGGATGGTCAGGTGTTGCAGCTGCTATTAGTGCAAAAAAAGCTGGAGCAGAAGTTCATTTATATGAGAAAACAGACCTTTTATTAGGATTGGGAAATGTAGGCGGAATAATGAGAAACAATGGAAGATATACAGCTACAGAAGAACTTATTGCATTAGGTGGAGGGGATCTTTTTAATTTAACTGATAAACATTCAACTCACAAGAATATATCCTTCCCAGGACATGAACATGCTTTTTTATATAATGTAAATACTATAGAAGGTGTTGTAAGAGATTATTTAGTTAATATGGGGGTACATCTCCATATGGAAAGTAGAGTAAGAGATGTTAAAGTGATTAAGCATAGAATTCAGGGAATATATTTAGCTGATGATACTTATGTAGAAGGGGATGTATTCATAGAGACAACAGGAACAACAGGACCTATGGGAAATTGTTTAAGATATGGTAACGGATGTTCAATGTGTATATTAAGATGTCCTGCATTTGGGCCAAGAATAAGTATAAGTGAAAGATGTGGTGTGCCTGATTTACAAGGTGAAAGGGCAGGAGATGGTTTAGGGGCATTTTCAGGATCTTGTAAATTATCTAAAGAAAGTTTATCAGATTCAATTCGACAAGAATTAGATGAAAAAGGGGTTGTTGTACTTAAGATTCCAGAAGAGGATGTTAATTATGATAAATTGAAATCTAAGGTATGTCAACAATATGCATTAAAGGAATTTGCAGAGAATATAGTTCTGTTAGATACAGGCCATGCGAAATTAATGACTACTTATTATCCATTAGAAAAACTACGTAAGATAAAAGGATTAGAGCATGCAAAATATATAGATCCATATGCAGGTAGTAAAGGCAATTCAATAAGATACTTATCAGTTGCACCTAGAACTAATGATCTAAAGGTAATTGGAGTAGATAATTTATTCTGTGGTGGTGAAAAATCGGGACTTTTTGTAGGGCATACAGAAGCAATTTGGTCTAAATTGACATCTTTTTAAGTTACTAATATCGTCAATTAGTTTTTTTTTACATTAAATTTCAGATGAAATTTCTTACCATCATAAATAATAGATTCTAATAAATCATTTAATGCTATTTTTTTAGTATCAAAATCTAAATCATCATAAACACTATTAAAATTATCAAGTCTATTAATAATATTCATTATTTCAGCTTGAGTTAATACTATTTCAGATTGTTTATCTACTGCAATAGATTTTTTCTTTTCTAAATATTTAATCTTATCTTTTAATGATTTAATTTCAGTTAATATAATTTTAGAAACTTCTTCATCATCTATTAATGATAATTTGGATAATAATTTTTTGATAGAATCATTAGTAGTATTTATATCATTATCTATATTTGAAATTCCCATATCATCCTCTATTTTTTTAGATTCATTTAGAACATCTGTTAATGATTTAATTAAAGTATCTTTATTATAGGTTTTAAGATATTCAATTAATTTATTTTCTAACAATTCTCCATTAATATTTTTAGCATTACATCTAGATCCTGAAGAATTAACTTTCATAGTACAAAGATAATAATGTGACTTAGTACCATCTTTTCTAGGTCTACCATATCTAACTTGCATACCAGCTCCACATTTACATTTTAATAAACCAGTTAATAATGCTTGTTTAGATTTACCTATACTTGGAGCTTTCTCACTATTAGATTTAATTATTTGTTGGACTTCTAACCAAGTATCTGCATCAATAACACCTTTATGTGCAGCAGTGGCAATTATTTTTTCATCATCTTTAGCATATCTTAATAATCCGTTTCCGTTAGCTTTGCCACACACTTCATAACCTTCGTTTTTAAGATATGAAAATACATTATCATTAGATTTTACGTATACTGGATTTTGTAATATAACATTAATGGCAGATTTATCTATATTGCCACCATTTTTACCTTTAAAATTATTAATTAATGACCATTTACCAACTTGAGATAATGATTTTTCTTCAATATATTTTTTATATATTAATTTAACAATTTTAAGTTCTTCAGTATTTGGTTTTAATTTTGTTACAGATCTTTCTTTTCCACTTTCATCTATATAATATTCTCTAGTACCATTATATCCAAGGGGACATTGACCGCCAAGCCATCTACCCATTTTAGCAAGAGTATACATATTGTCTTTAACACGTTCAGCAAGCTGTTCACGCTCTAGTTGTGCAAGACTAGCTAATATACCTATAATAGCTCTACCAAAGCTAGTGGAACTATCAAATCCTTCTGTAGCACTATAAATAACACATCCTAAATCTTCACACATTTGCATAGTGTTATGAATATCTCTAGCATTTCTACCAAGTCTATTAAGTTGATATATAACTACTTTATCAATTTCTTTATTTTTAATTTTTTGAAGCATGTCTTGATATCTAGGTCTATTTTCATTTTTACCTGAAAATCCTTCATCAATAAATATTTCTACATCATCTGGAGTAACTTCAAATTTGAATTGAATAAATTGTTTACATTTTAAAATCTGATTTTCTATAGATTCACCTTTACCAGTAAATTTACTTTTTCTGCTATAAATTGCTATTTTATTCATGCTTTTACCTCCATTTTGACTTATGACTTATAACGTGACTTAAAACTCGTAAGTCACCCTCTAAGCATTGATATTACTAGGTTTAATGTGAAATTTCACACAAAAAAGTGACTTATAATATATATAAATTCTTATATTATATACTATTTATTTTTTTTATTTAGTTTATATAAAAGAAGTTAAAAAAATGTAAGACACGTAAGTCACAAGTGCTTTAATACGTTGGTATCACTTGCTTAATAGGTGTCTTACGAGTGACTTTTTTTGACTTTTTTGACTTACGCATTATTTTATTATTTTTAAATGACTTTGAATTTTATATACATCTTCTTCAGTAGAATTAAGTTTGTGCTTTACAAAACCAAGGTCTGTTTTAATATCATCTATTTGACTTGAAATTCCTTCAGCAATATCTTTGGACACTAGATTGCTTATATCAGAAGTAAGCTCATCAAATCTTTTATTCATAGTATTTTCTAGATTATCTACTTTGTTCTCTAAATTATCTACCTTAGTTTCCACATTATCAATCCTATTATTGATAGAAGAAAAACCTTCTTTCATTTCAGTATACATTTTAGTTATAAGATCTATTAAATCATTATTATTTTCCATAAAATCAACTCCTATTTGATAATTTTTAAATGGTCTTGAATAACAAATACATCTTCCTCGGTATCTTGTACCTTGCGTTTAACAAATCTAATATCTTGCTTAATTGATTGAATATTACCAGTTGTAGTGGTAGTAAATTCAGTTAAGTTGGCAGTTTGGTCAAATACTCCATCAAGTTTCTTTTCCATTCTTTGTTGACCATCTTTTAATGTATTAATATCGCTTTTCATAGAAGTAATATCATCTTGCATTGATGTAATATCATTTTTCATAGAAGTAACATCACTTTGTATTAATTTCAATAATTCTAATATTTCATTATCCATCTATATCAACTCCTTTAGCTATGTACTAATTTAATTTCACCATATGTTTTGCCTATGATATATCAAGAACTCTGTTAAATTATTAAGTTCTTTAATGGAGTTCTCATGTGCAATAGCATTTTCTTCGCCAGCACCATATCTAATATGATATAGTTCGTGTAATAGTTTCTTTAAATTATATTCAAGTGAATATCTTGAATTGAGTATTATTAAATTTTGGTTATTCTTGCAAAGACTAGCCCCAGTAAATGAAACATCTAAGTCTCGAAACACAATTCTTAAATCTCCACTTTGGGTTTGCTTAATTGCATAGTTTAGCATATCATCCAAAGCCTCATCCCCTTATAATGTATTAATCTTGTGTTTCATCCTCGAAAGTTTCTATTATCTTTAGGAGCTGCTTTTTAGCAGTATCATTTAAATTTTCATATTTAGAAAAAAATAATTTATCTTGTTCTGTATATTTATTAATCTTATCTTCAGCTTTTTGTAGTTCGGTATCAGTATCCAAACCTAGTAAGTAATCTAAAGATATATCAAAAAACCTTGCTAATATTCTCGCATATTCCATAGATGGCTCAGCTTTATCGTTTTCCCATCTTGATATCATAGATTTTGAGGGATTTACACCGTATGATTTTAGTCTATCTGCCATTTCATCCATTGTTAATCCTGTCTTTTCTCTTAACTCTTTTATTATTGTTCCAGTTGTTTTCAATTTATATCCCTCCTTTTTTTTTTTGAACTAATTAGATTATATCATATAATTGTAATAATTCCAAATACGGAACAAAAAATTCAAATATATTTCAAAAAGTTGTTGACATAGGAACAAAAGAGTATTAATATTAAACTTGTAAAGTTGCTAAAAAGGAACAAAGGAGGTGCGAAATGGCGGGATATCCAAAAGTAAAGGGATATCTAGTTGAACATGGTATAAAACAAAAAGATGTTGCAAAATTACTAGGAATAACAATAACTACAGTCAATAACAAGCTTAATGGAGTTGGTGATTTTTCAATGGAAGAAGTTAGAATTATGTGCAGAAAACTAGGTATCAATAGTGAATTTTTTTTTACACACAATGTTCCTAAAAAGGAACTAAAAACACGCGAGAAAGGAGATGAAATCAATGAGTTCTGAAGAGTATTTAATAAATCGCATAAAACAACTTGAAGTTGAAAACATATTATTGAAAAATCAAGTTAAAGAGCTTAAGAGAAATACATTTGGTTGGGACAATTTGCTTCATTTAATAAATGATAAATTGAAAATTCTTAATTTAAAAGAAAATAGACCATATGGAAATTTTGAAGGAAAATTAACAGATTCAATAAGTCAAATAATAAGAATAACTTTTAATTTGAAATTTATTAAAAATTTAGATTCTGAACATTATGATAAAGCTAAAGAAATTACTGAAACAGTTCTGAATTTTGCTATTGATAATTTTGTTAAAGATGAATTTTGGGCATCAAAATTTAGAAAGGAGAATGATTAAAAATGTTTCTTAAGATATTGTTTATAACCATTTTAATAATAACAGTAGTACTAAGTTTTACATTCTATTGCTCAACTTTGGGATTGCTTTATTATTTAGCAGATAAGCACAATGATTATTTATCATCAAAAAAAGCCCAAGAACTTACTTCAATGGCTATGAAGAAAACCATTAAAGAGTTCTTTGGGGAAAATTAATATCCGAGTTGTTTGTTAATTATTTGGTTTAATACACCGGTTGATATTTTAACTAATACATCAAGAGAAGTTGAACCAATTTTACTTGCAACTGATTTAACATCATTCCAAATGCTATCTGCACGCACATTAGCAAGGAATTCATGACCAGTTGGAGATAGAAAACTTGCTGAACACGAATCGTCTTTATACCATTTTACATTGAATAACAAATTAGACAGTTCACACTGCTTAAGGTGATATAGGACTTCGTCAATGCTGTATTTTTTCAATAATTCGTAGTCGTTGTGTTTATCACAACATGGGTGACTTTCGTTATAAAAAAGAAAATGATTTCTTAAATCGGTTTCTAGTTCTACAGTTAGTAAGATATCTCTAATACAATCAGGATTTAATTTCATAAAAACACCACCTTTCTTATCAAATTTCAGCTCGCAAAGCTGATAAGTAAATTATAGGTGGGAAATCATAACAAATCAAATAAGGAGGAAAAATTAATGAGATATTATATCGGAAATAAAGAAAGAATAGGATTGGATTTTTATTGTGACATAGCTATAAACATTGTTGATAAAAGAAAAAAATTAAATTTAACTCAAGGAGAATTAGCTAAAAAATCAGGAATAAATTTGAATAGATTACGTAACATTGAAAATGTTAAAACTCGTATAAAGCTTATTGAAATTGAAAGTATTGCAAGAGTATTAGATGTAACTGTAAATAATTTAATAAACGCACAATTAGATACGCAAGTTACAGATACATTAGGTAATATACGTGATTGCTTATATACCATTTGTATTGGAGAAGAAGAAAAAGATATTTTTAAAATATACCAAGAAGCTACTAGTAAAAGAATGGCTTTATTAAAACTTGAACAAAAAGTTAACGCTATTGGAAGTTCGCTTTTTAGTAATGCTAGAAGTAGATGTATTGTCGAATTAGTTGGCGTACCTATGACTAATCAAGAATTAAAAGATAAACTTCCAAAATATAAAGAAGATTTAGAAGCAGAATAAGGGAGGAATAAAAATGTTTCTCAAGATACTAGGAGGGAATAAATGAATAATCAAATTGAAATTTTTAAGAGTGAAGAATTTGGAGAAGTTAGAACTTTGGTAATTAATAATGAACCTTATTTTGTAGGAAGAGATGTTGCTGAAATTTTAGGTTACGATAAAGCATATTCGGATGTAATAAAACAACATTGCGATGAAGAAGATTATTATTTACTTGATAAAACTCATCACCAAAATGGGGTTGAGTTAGATTATAAACAATTAGGGCAACGTGGTGGTTATTTAATTAATGAATCTGGACTTTATAGTTTAATTTTATCTTCAAAATTACCAACTGCAAAGAAATTCAAAAGATGGGTAACTTCAGAGGTGTTACCTTCTATCAGAAAACACGGAACTTATATGACAGAAGACACATTAGAAAAAGCCTTAACTAGTCCAGATTTTCTTATAAAGCTAGCAACTGAATTAAAAACAGAAAAAGAGCAAAGGCAAGCTTTAGAAGAAGAAAAGAAGGTTAATGCTCCGAAAGTTATATTTGCAGATGCAGTAAGCACAAGTAAGACAAGTATTTTAGTAGGAGAATTAGCAAAGATATTAAAACAAAATGGTGTACAAACTGGTCAGAATAAATTGTTTGCGTGGCTTAGAGATAATAAATATTTAATTAAAAGATCAGGTAATGATTACAATATGCCTACTCAAAAATCAATGGAACTTGGTTTATTTGAAATAAAAGAAACTTCAATTACTCATTCAGACGGGCATGTAACAGTTACTAAAACACCAAAAGTTACAGGTAAAGGTCAACAATATTTTATCAATAAATTTTTAAATAAATAAAAATAAGTTTTCTGAATAAATTAAGAAAGATTAAAAATGTACAAGCACAAAGACATATAAATAAGAATAATCTAATTATTATGGGAGGGATTTTAAATGAAACAAGATTTTGAATTTGTTATTGATGTTCCACCAGATGATTATTGTATTGAAAAATTTAACATTACATTGGCACGTGGACTTATAAAAAAGTACGGTGTTGAAAATATTAAAAAAATTTTAGAAACAATTGAAAAGCAGGCTGAATAGCCTTAAATTAATCAACTTAACATAAGGAAGTGATAAATATGAAAGAAGGTATTATCGCAGGAGAAATAGTTTTTGTAATTGAAATAGCTGCAATGATTATTGTAGATATTAGATTAAAAAAACGTATAAGAGAAGAAGAAGGTGAATAATAATGCTATTTATGGAAGAAGTAGAGAAAGAACGTTTTATGAAACGTATTAGAGCAGAACGTAAAAGGAAAGAATATCAAAGAAAGTTAATATTTAAAGCTAAGGTACTTAGTGCAATATTAATAATTTTATTAGCGGTAATAGGAGTAATGATATGAATTGTATAAATTTATTACCACATCAAAAAGAAGCCTTACAACTTACAAAATCACATAATAAAACAGCATATTATTATGATATGGGTTTAGGAAAGACATTTATTGGATCAGAAAAATTAAAAGCACTCAATGCCAAACACAATTTGATAATCTGCCAAAAATCAAAAATACAAGATTGGTATGAGCACTTTAAAAATTATTACTCACAGTATAACACTAAAATTTATAAAAATGCAAATGATTTAAAAGCTGATGTAATAATTATCAATTATGACCTTGTATGGAGAAGATCAGAATTATTAAATTTAAAAGATCTTACGTTGATGCTTGATGAATCATCATATATAAAAAATGAAAAATCTAAGAGATCAAAATTTATTCTTAAGATGAAACCAACTAATGTGATTTTACTATCTGGTACACCTTGTAGTGGAAAATATGAAGAATTATATAGTCAGTGTAAATTACTTGGATGGAACATTTCAAAGAAAGCATTTTGGGACACTTACATTAAAACTAAAAACATGGAACTTAATGGTTTTAAGATTCCAATAGTAATTGGCTATAAAAATGTAGATAGACTAAAAGATAAGTTAAGAGAGCATGGAGCTATATTTAAGAAAACTGAAGAAGTTTTAACACTTCCAGAGCAGATAGATAACATAATAAAAGTTAATTGTATTCCGGCTTATAAGAAGTTTAAGAAGAATAGGCTTGTAACTATATGTGGTGTTGAGCTTGTTGGAGATACAACGCTTACTAATATGCTTTATCAAAGACAGTTAGCTGCTATGTATAACAAGAATAAATATGAAGTATTACAAGACTTACTTACTAGTACAGAAGATAGATTATTAATATTTTATAACTTTGATTATGAATTAAAAGAAATCAAGAAAATGTGTGAGAAATTAGATAAACCAACATCCGTTGTAAATGGAAAAACCAAGGATTTACGCAACTATGAAAATAAAGATAATAGTATAACATTACTTCAATATCAAGCTGGGGCCATGGGATTAAATCTTCAGTTAAGTAATAAGATTATATATTTCAGTTTACCACTTAGTTCAGAGTTATTTGAACAGAGTAAGAAGAGAACTCATAGAATGGGACAGAAGAAGACTTGCATTTATTATTACTTAATTACTGAAGGCACTATAGAAGAAAAGATATTTAATATATTAGGACAACGTAGGGATTTTACAAATAAGTTGTTTGAGGAGGAAAACTAAAGATGGAAAATTTAAAAACAGTAGAAGAATATAGTCAAGAAATGACTAGGAGGGAATTTGACAGATTTACTGAAGATAATGAGTTATGTCCTAGACATTTTGGATTAAATGATACTTTCGTTGATGATAAATGTTCAATAACAATGTGTAAAGAGTGTTATGATAAAGCACTTGTGGGCATTAAATTTAAAGAATCATTGCTAGTGTTACCAGAGGAAAATATGCCAGTAATAGAACAAATACAAAATTTAGAGATTAAGGCTAAGGAAATAAAAGAGAAGGAAGAAGAATTAAAAGCAATTTTATTAAAAGCTATGGAAGATAACAATATAAAAAAATGGGAAAATGATGTATTAACAATTAGTTATATAGCTCCAACTATTAGAAATAGCATTGATAGTACTAAATTAAAAAAAGATATGCCAGAAGTTGCTGAGAAATATACTAAAACTTCAAATGTTAAATCGAGTATAAGAATTAAATTAAAGGAGAGTAAATAATGGAGACAGGCTACACAATAGATTTTATTGAAAACAATGATGTTATTTATAAAAGTTTATTAGAAAATGGTTTTTTACCAGTAGAGGATGAAGAACACTATGGCAGCAGAGAAACAATTTGAAAATAAGATAAAAAAATTTTTAGATGGATTACCTAATACTTATTATTTTAAATATTGGGCTGGTCCATATAGTAAGTCAGGAATACCTGATATTATCGCATGTATTAATGGACATTTTGTAGGAATAGAAGTAAAGGCAGAGACTGGACATCCTAGTGAGCTACAGAAACGCAATATAAGGCTTATACAGAGTGCTAAAGGTTATGCTCGTATAGTTTATCCTAAAGATTTTGAAAGCCTTAAAAATGAACTTAATGAGTTATTAAAGTAGTTATTTAAATTATATATGGTAAGAGCGTCAATAAAATAACTACTTTATATATAAATAAATTTTATTAGGGAGGAATAAACAAATGACAAAAGAAAAGTGGAATGAACTTGCAGATGAGTTAATTGACAACATATTAAATGTTAAGGAACAAATAAAAAATTTACAAGATGAATTAGATTCAGACAAAAGTGAATTAGTAGACTTACTTGAAGAACATGGCCAAACAGAATATAAAGGTCCAAATGGAAAAGCTAATTTTGTAGATTTTCAAAGAGAAGGGCTTGTTAAAGACGCAGTCGTAGAAACTGTAGATGATGTGAATAAAGGTAAAATAAACAAAATTAATATGAAAGATTTAACTAAGGAAATTAAAGTAACTTTTATCAATGTAAGGGGGAACTTATAGATGATAAAAGTAGAGAAAGTTAAAGACAACTTATTAGTAAGCTTTGATTATGATGCTGATATAGTTGATAAAATAAAATCTTTACCAACTAGAAAATATATAGCTGATATGAAATCATGGCAAATACCACAACATGAAATTAAAGATTTAATAAAGCTATTTGGGGATGATTTAGATATAGCTGAAGATGTAGATGTTAATTATGAAAAACCTAAATATGATTTTAAAACAGAATTAGATACTATTACTACACCACAACTTAAGGCGTTTGCTAAATGGTGTTTAGATGTGTTACCAGATTATTTTTATAAAGTACCTGCATCAAGTACTGGTAAATATCATCCTAAGTATGCTTTGGGTGATGGTGGATTAGTAAGACATACAATTGCTGCAGTTAGAATAGCAAATGAATTATTTAATAACCATACTATTCAAAACTTCACAGATGAAGAAAAAGACATAATAAGAGTTGCTCTATTAATACATGATGGAGTTAAACAAGGTGTTGATGGTACTGGTCATACAACAACTACGCACCCTTTAGAAGTAGTTGAGTATATAGAAGATAAGTATTACGAAGTACCTGAAGAAACACTTCCAGATGAAGTACTAGACCTTATGGAAGATAGATATCTTTGGGAAGACATAAGTAATTGTATTAAGTCTCATATGGGTGAATGGAATACGGACTATAAAACTAAAGAAGAAGTACTTCCAAAGCCTAAAACTGAAATGCAGAAATTTACTCACTTATGTGATTACTTAGCAAGTCGTAAAATGCTAGAAGTTAATTTTGATGTGGAAGGGTGATTAAATGAGATATAGTCACTCAAGAGTAGAATGTCATAATAATTGCCCTTATCAATATAAATTACGTTATGTGGACCATATTAAGACTATTTCAGCACCAGAGTCTAATGATGCATTAATATGTGGTAACACAATTCATAAAGGTGCTGAAACAAATTTAAAGACAGCCATAGAGTTCTATTACAGTAATTATCCAATAATAAATGATAATCACATAAATGAGGTCATAAAGTTTGAACATTTAATACCTAAAATTCATGAGATATTAGCTGATGTTAATGTTTATAAGAAAGAATTTAAAGTTAATACACCTAGATTTATTGGAATAGTTGATTTGATTACTAAAAATGATGATGGTTCAGTTGATGTATTTGATTATAAGTACAGTAATAATTATGAGCATTATAACCAGTCACCACAACTTCACTTATATAAATACTTCCTGGAGCAAATAGGATTTAAAGTTAGAAAGTTAGGATTTATATTTATTCCTAAGATTTCTATAAGGCAGAAACAAGAAGAAAATTTATATCAGTTTAGGAGACGATTAACTGAAGAATTAAAAAATTCAAAAATAAAGATTATGGAAGTTCAATATAATGCGGAAAAAGTAGCTAAATGGATGAATGACATAATAAATATTACTGAAGATGATGAATTTAAGAAAAATCCAACTAATTTATGTGGTTGGTGTGAATACCAAGAATATTGTTTAAAAGGAGAAGATTATATGTTATTACCAAAGAATGAAAGAAGAGAAAAGAAAATTGATAAAAATCCTGATTTATGGATTTATGCGCAAAGTTATGTAGGGAAAAGTACTTTTATAGATCAATATGATGATTTATTATTTCTAAATACTGATGGAAATACAGATAATACAACATCACCAGTAATACCAATTAAAGATGAAATAACTGTTACTGGTAGAATTACTAATAAAAAATTTGCATGGGAAGTATTTAAAGAAGCAATATCAGAACTTGAAAAGAAAGATAATGATTTTAAGAGAGTTGCTTTAGATTTAATTGAAGATCTATGGGAACATTGTAGATTATACATGTATGATAAAAATGGCTGGGAACATGAATCAGATGGTGGTTATGGAAAAGGCTGGGACATGATAAGAACTGAGTTCTTAAGTACCATGAAGAGATTAAAAGCATTAGGATATCAAATAATTTATATAAGTAAAGAAGTTGCTACAGAAGTAACTTTTAAAAATGGAACTAAATATACAACTTATAAACCGAATATAAATGATAAAGTTGCAAATGTATTAGCTGGTACAGTTGATTTAACAGTTAGAGCTTATGTAGATGGTGATAAAAGATATATTCAATTATCTAAAGATGAAAATGTATTTGGTGGAGGAAGATTTAACTTTACTGAAAAGAAATGTGAATTACACATGGAAGATTTCACTAGAGCATTAGTTGAAGCTCAACAGCTAGTTGGAAATGTTACTGATAAAGTGGATGAGTCTAAGCCTGAAAAAACAAGTAGAAGAAGTAGAAATAAAGTTGAAGAACCTAAAGAAGCTACTAATGAACCTCAAACTGATGATGTACAAGCTCCAGTTGAAGAAAATCAAGAAGATGATGAAGAAAAGTCTAAAGATGAAAAACCAGTAGAACCTAAAGAGGAAGAAAAACCTCGTACAAGAAGAACTAGAAGATCTGCAAGAGAAGAATAGTTAATTAGGTATGAGGGAGCCTTTAAAATCCCTCAAATAATCTAAAGATAAAATGGAGGAATTAATAATATGGCAAAAGAAATATGGGAAGAATTTGATGAAAAAATTGATACTGAAGGATTAGCAAAGGATGCTAAAGAAGCAGCAGAAAATGGTGGTAATTTTGAAACAGTACCACATGGAACATATGAAGTAGAAGTAAATAAGATGGAACTTAAAAAGTCTAAAAAGGGAGATCCAATGTTAAGCATATGGTTCAAGATAATTAATGGACCACATAAAGGAAGTTTAATTTTCTATAATCAAGTTCTTACAACTGGATTTGGATTGCACAATGCAAATGAAATGTTAAGATCTCTTGATTCAGGAGTTGAGATAGAATTTGTAAACTTTAAACAATATCACAATATGATTTTAGATGTTTATGAAGCAGTTAACGGACAACTTGAATATGCACTTAAGTATACTGAGAATGCTAAAAATAAAGATTTTAGTGACTATGAAATAACAGACGTGTTTGATGTTGAATAAATAATTATGGAGAGTGTAAAAGCTCTCCTATTTTAGAAAGTGAGTAACTTATGGATAAAATAAAAAGAATACCTAGCAAGATAGAAATAAAAGAATTTTTAATAACTTTTGATTATGAAACATGGAAGAGCCGTAAAAGGAAAACAGATCAGAGAAGGATAAAAAGTTTTGATTCAGAAAATGCAAAGAAACTATTCAAGAATTGGTCAAAAACAGTAAGAACAATGTCTAATGTAACAATCCTAGACATTAAAGAATTAGAAGAAAATAAACAAGAAATTGTTTTATAGTAACAAAAGTTCAATTCAATCAAATCCTCTGTAAACAGAGGTTGTCTAGTAATAAATAAATTAGCCATTTGTTTATTATCGAAAAAGCTATGAGTAAAGATGTAAAACGCACTCACTGGGGAGTACGCTCCGAAAGTTATAAATTAAGCCAGTAAAGTCACTCATGAAGAAACTTAATACCGTTTCCTAAATAGATCAGGCAATTTGATTTATTTAGGTGATTGGATTGAATAACAATGAATTAAAAATGCTACAAAGCTTACCTTTAAATGTAAAGGTGGGAAAAAGTATTTTAAGGATAAAAGAGTTTACAAGCTATTATGGAATTGATGGTGTGTATGTAAGTTTTAGTGGTGGTAAGGATAGTTCAGTTTTATTAGATATTGTATGTAAATTTTGTGTTCTTTATGGATATAAAAAGGTTTATGTAGCTTTTAGTGATACTGGATTGGAATTCCCAGAGTTAAAACAATTTGTAGGTAATTATGTTAAGTATCTAAGTCTTAAACATAAGATAGATGTAATTTTAGATAGAGTAAGACCTAATATGAGTTTTAAGCAAGTAGTAAGTAAATATGGTTATCCTGTAATAAGTAAAAAAGTTAGCAGATCACTACATGATTTACAAAACCCTACAGAAAGAAACAAAAACATAAGGAATTTATATTTAACTGGTATTACATCTGTGGGTAGAGAATGTAAAAGTAGAAAACTTGCAAAGAAGTATTATCCGTTAATTAATGCGGATTTTAGAATACACAACAGATGTTGTGACAAGATGAAAAAAGAGCCATTACACAAGTATGAGAAAGACACAAATAGAAAACCTATTATAGGAATGTTAGCAGAAGAAGGTGAAGAACGTAAAAAAGCTTATATGCAACATGGTTGCATAAATTGGAAAAAGGAAAGCTGTAATCCATTAGGGTTTTGGAAAGAACAAGATGTGTTGCAATATATATGGAAAAATAAAATACCGGTAGCATCAATATACGGAGAATTAATAATAATAGATGGTAAATTTAAATTTACTGGCGAACAAAGAACTGGGTGTATTTTCTGTATGTATGGATGCCATTTAGAAAAAGGTGAAAATAGAAGATTTATAAGGTTATCTAAGACACACCCACAATTATATAACTATTGCATTAATGGTGGTGAATATGACGAAGAAGGCAAGTGGGTACCAAGTAATAAAGGTTTGGGCTTGGGGCATGTTTTAGATCAAATAAATGTTGATTATACAGAAGGTGATTAAAATGAAAGATTATTTAAATTCAGATGAACGTAAAGAATTAATTACTATATTACACTTAATGAGTTCAGCACAACATTTAATTGATGGTAATACATTAACAAATGTTGAAAAAGGAAATATGAAAAGAGGTTTTAGTTTTACTAAAAATGCGATTGAAAGTTTAAAAGAAAGATTAAATGAAGTAGCACAAAAAGCATTTGCTAAAGATGCTAAAAAATCAACAGTTTATGTAGATATATATGGAGCAAGGGAAGAATTTGCTAA
This sequence comes from Clostridium sp. MSJ-8, assembly GCF_018918325.1. Taxonomy (GTDB): domain Bacteria; phylum Bacillota; class Clostridia; order Clostridiales; family Clostridiaceae; genus Clostridium. The sequence goes on from NZ_JAHLQH010000013.1 coordinate 37,991, forward strand.
AAAAAAGAAAACAGAAATTGATGCTGCATATGAAGAAAATAAAGATTATTACAGATTAATTGAATTAATTTTATATTACAACTGCAGGAATTGTGAAAAGCATTGTACTGAATGTGAAATTTACAAAGAGTTTGAGGAACATTGTATACCAGAGTTCTCAGGTGCAAAAAACACTGGAGAATGTAGATATAGTTATAAAGAAGGTGATTAATTTTGAGACATTGGACTAAAGAAGAAACAGAGTATCTTGAAAATAACTGGGGAGTAATTTCTATCCCTGGTATTGCAAAGAAATTGAATAGAACCATTAATTCTATAAGACTTAAAGCTAATAAAATGGGATTAGGAAACTTTGTGAATCAAGGTGATTATGTAACATTTAATCAACTTATAAGTGTGATTGGATATAAAGGAGCATACAGTTATTTAGAAAAAAGATTAAGAAAATTACATTTTCCAATTAAAACTAAAAAAGTAGTTAACCAAAGAATAAAAATAGTTTATCTAGATGAATTTTGGGAATGGTCGGAAAAAAATAAACAAAGTATTAACTTTGCGAATTTCGAAAAGAATTCTCTAGGACTTGAACCTGCTTGGGTCAATGAAAAGAGAGAAATTGATAGAAAAAACTCAAGTAAATTAAATCACAATAGAAAATGGACAAAAGCCGATGATAATTTGTTAATCACATTAACAAAGAGTTACAAGTACACATATGAAGATTTAAAAAATCGTCTCAACAGAACTGAAAATGCAATAAAAAGAAGACTTTATACTTTAAAAGTACCTTATAGACCTGTACCAAGAAATAATCACACAAAGTGGACAGAAGAGGAAAACAGACAACTTGTTGAACTTTATAACAAAGGATATGATTCAAATGCAATATCTCAAATTCTTAACAAATCCCAATTGAGCATTAGCGACAGATTAAAGAAGGTGAATTAACATGCTATTCTACGATTTTGAAGTGTTTAAATATGACTGGTTAGTAGTTATTAAAGATACAGAAACACGAACTACAACTAATATTATTAATGATGCTGTATCTTTAAGAGAATTTTATAAAAAACATAAAGAAGATATATGGATTGGATTTAATAGCAGGTCTTATGACCAATACATTTTAAAAGGTATTTTACTAGGACTTGATCCAAAAGAAATAAATGACCACATTATAGTTAAGCATAAAGGTGGATGGGAATACAGTAGTTTGTTCAATAGAATACAACTTTACAATTATGACATTATGACAGATAGAAATAGAGGTCTTAAACAACTTGAAGCTTTTATGGGAAATGATATAAGAGAAACAACAGTTGATTTTGATATTGATAGAAAACTTACTAAAAAAGAAATAGAAGAAGTTTTATTTTATTGCAATCATGATGTTGAACAGACTATGTATGTATTTATGAATAGAAAAGAAGAATTTGAAAGTCAGATGGGATTAATTAAGACTTTTAAATTACCACTTAAATATATAAGTAAAACTAAAGCACAGTTATCAGCAATAATTTTAGAGACAGAAAGAGTTCACAATAGGAAGGATGAATTTAACATCACTTTAGTTGATAGTATTCACTTAAATAAGCACATTGACATATATAACTGGTATGAGAACACTAGAGATAATTTACTAGCTGATACAGACTTATTAGAGTCATTATACAAGGATGAAAGTAAAAAGCGAAAATGGTATAAATCTAATCAGTTAAATGTAGATATCATGGGAGTACCTCATACATTTGCATGGGGTGGTCTCCATGGTGCTAGAACTAATTATATTGGAACCGGAATATTTGTTAACTCAGATGTTACAAGTTTTTATCCAAGTTTAATGATTGAATATGGATTTTTAAGTCGTAATGTATCTGAACCTGAAAAGTTTAAAGAAATTTATGATATTAGAGTTGGACTTAAAAGAGAAGGCAAAAAGAAAGAGCAACAACCATATAAAATTGTACTTAATAGTACTTATGGAGCATCTAAAGATAAATACAACAATTTATATGATCCATTACAAGCTAATAATGTATGTATCAATGGGCAATTGTTACTCCTAGATTTAATTGAACACGTTGAAACTCAATTACCTGGAGTTGAATTAATACAAAGTAATACAGATGGTGTAATGTTTAAACTTCCAAATGAGGAAGCTTTAGAGAAATATAAAGAAATTGCTAATGAATGGTCAGAACGTACTAGAATGGGTTTAGACCATGACATTATAGAAAGAGTAGTACAAAAAGATGTTAACAACTATATCGTTGTAAAAAAAGGTGGAAAGATTAAATCTAAAGGTGCTTATGTTAAAGAACTTAATAACTTAGATTATGATTTGCCAATAGTAAATCAAGCTCTTATGGATTATTTTATTAAAGATGTTCCAGTTGAAGATACTATTAATAATTGTAATGCATTAATTCAATTTCAAATGGTAGTTAAAGCTTCAAGTAAATATAAATATGCCCTTCATGGTGATGAAATAATAAATGAAAAAATAAGTAGAGTGTTTGCTTCAAGATCTAGAAGAGATGGTGGCATATTTAAATTAAAAAATGATAAGAATAAGCCTGATAAAATGGCTGGAACACCATTACATGCTTTTATAGAAAATGGAGATATAAAAGATGTTAAAATACCACGCAAGTTAGATAAACAATGGTATATAGATGTTGCTAATAAAAGAATTAAGGATTTTATAGGAGGATAAATTAATGAATAAAGTAGAAAAACATAAAGTTATATGTGAAAAATTAAATGCTTTGTACGAGGCCAAGAATGCTGATTATGGCGATAGCTTTGGAAAGTCTTATAAAGAGTATGGACTAACAGTATCTTGTATAAGATTAGAGGATAAGCTTAATAGATTAAAAAACTTAAATTTAAGTAAATACGCAAAAGTAAAAGATGAAAGTATAGAAGACACATTAACGGACTTAGCCAACTATGCAATCATGACTTTAATAGAGTTGGAGGAGTGGGGATTACATGGAATGGATAGATGTTAATGATAAACTTCCACAGAAAAGAAGCAGGAATAACAGTTATAACAGCACATGGTTTAAGACATACACACGCATCATTATTATTGCTTAATGGTGTATCTGTTGCCAGTGTTGCTAAAAGATTGGGACATTCAAATATGACCACAACTCAGAAAACATATTTGCACATAGTTGAAGAATTAGAGAATAAAGATAAAAACTTAATAATGGTATCAATGGCAAATTTAAGTTTTTAGTAATTTAAGAAAATTACAAATAAAGGAGAGCAAAGAATAGATGAAATACAAAGTGGGAGATAAAGTAAAGGTAAGAGAAGATTTAGAGGTTGATAAAAAGTATGGAAATAAGGACTTTATTGATTTAATGGAGCAATATAAAGGAAAAATTGTTACAATAGCATCAATTGAATCAAATTATTATGTTATAGAAGAAGATAATGGAACTTGGGCATGGACAGATGAAATGCTAGAGTCAATAGAAAAAGGAGAAAAAAACAATATGAATATAGAAAAGTTAAATGAAGAATATAAAAATAAAATGGATGCATTAATGGAAGAGTATAAAACTAAGGTTAAAGAAGTAACAAAGAAAGAAGAACCTTATATAAATGAAGGACAGGATTATTTTTATGTGGATTATGATTTTGCAGTAGAAGAAGATCGTTATTGCAAAGGAGATGGCACAGATAATAGATTATTAAAATATGGTAACATGTACCCATATACAGATGAAAATAAAGAAGAAGTCAGGAAAGAAGTTGAATTGATAGCAGAGCGTAGAAAGTTACAAAGTGAAATGGAGTTGTTTGCTAGGTTAAATAATGATTGCGAAATTGATTGGAATGATTGCGAACAAGAAAAATGGTTTTTATGTATTAATTACAACAATAATGTAGTGGCAAGTTGTCACTCTGGTAGATATCCAAATGTTACTTATTATACTTCAAGAGAAGTAGCAGAAAAAGCACTAGAGAAGTTTGGTGATAGAATTAGGGAACTTTACTTAAAAGAAGGTGAAGAATAATGATAGAACCAATAACCAATATTAAAATATATGGTTTAAAAGATAGTGTTAGAAAAAGTAAATATCCAATGTCAGTAGATATAGAAACTTTAAACAATGATGTTACAGAAACAGTTAAGAAACTAGCAGGAAGTAGAAAAGGTGAAGGACATGATAATTTCTTGAATGGAATAATAGTACAATTTGATTTGACTTTTTCTATTAAAGCATGGGTTGAAGCAGAAAGATATCATTTTTTTGACTTTGTAAGTAGCCAATCTACTATGCACATGATTTCTAAAATGGATATAAGGGAACAATGTAATGAATATGTTACAGAAAGTACCATTAAGCATTTAGAAGAATTAAAAATGAATTATTTAGATGAACCTAATAGTAAGAATTATTTAAAGCTATTATATAATGTTCCAACTGGATTTAATCTTACAGCAGGTATGACAACTAATTATAGACAACTAAAGACTATTTATAGTCAAAGAAAGAATCATAGATTGCCAGAATGGAGATTGTTTTGTCAACAATTAGAAAAGTTTCCATGTAGTGAATTTATAATAGGAGGAATAACAGATGAAAATTAATGAATACCAAAGAAAAGCTTTAAGAACTGCTAGTACTGAGGATAAGGATAAATTATTACTTAACGGAGTTTTAGGCTTAAATGGTGAAAGTGGAGAAGTAGCTGACATAGTTAAGAAGAATTTATTTCAAGGACATTATTTAGATAAAGAACACGTAGCTAAAGAGTTAGGAGATGTGTGTTGGTATATAGCAATAACTGCAGAAGCTATTGGATATGATTTAGAAACTATTATGAGAATGAATGTAGAAAAGTTAGAGAAGAGGTATCCAAATGGCTTTGAGACAGATAGAAGTATAAATAGAAGTAAAAGTGATATTTAAATACTAAAAAGGAGTTAAATTTTTAGCTCCTTTTAATAAGAGGAGTGAGAAAATGATTAACTTATTTAAAGGTTATATACCTACAGGAGGAAAAGACGGTAAGCGCCCCATAGAGGAGTATAAAAATAGAACGACATTTTATACATTAGAAGAAGTAAAACCTCTTAAATCGTACGGTGGTGTGCTTAAAGACGATATTATTCAAATAGATATAGATGATTATGAAGAATCAGAAACAGTATTTAAAATTATTAATGATTTAAAAATTAACTGTCCTATATTAAAAACCACTAGAGGTAAACATTTTTATTTTAAAAATACTAATGTAGAAAAACGTAAACAAGGATGGAGCACTCCAATAGGAGTAAAAATAGATACTGGATTAGGTAATCAAAATGCAGTTATACCATTAAAAATAAATGGTGAAATGAGAGAATGGTTGTCAACTAGTGAAGAAATAGATTTGTTACCTGCGTTTTTATATCCAGTATCACGAACATCATATATTGATTTTAGTAAATTAGAGGAAGGTGATGGACGTAATTCAATATTATTTCCATATATTTTAATATTACAGCAAGCTGGACTTACAAAAGAGCAAATAAGAGAATCAATACACATATTAAATAAATATATAATAAAAGAACCAGTAACCGATTCGGAATTAGATACTATATTGAGAGATGAAGCATTTAAGAAGGAATGTTTTTATATAAAAAATAAGCTTCAATATGAAAAGTTAGCTAGATATTTAATATCAGATGAATATGTAATTAAAATAAATAATAGTTTACACATTTATGCAGATGGTGTTTATAACAATGATTTAAGAAGTATAGAGAAAACTTTATTAAGATATATAAATAATTCTAAATCAGCAGAAAGAACAGAAGTAATTAAATATTTAGATATACTTGCAGAAAACAAATTTCAAACTACTCCAAAAACAATTGCAGTAGCTAATGGATTATATGATATAGAAACTAAACATCTAAATGTATTTGATCCTAAGATAATTATTAAAAATAAAATTCCAATAAATTATAATCCTACAGCATATAACAAGAATATGGACAAGACATTGAATAAAATATGTTGTAATAATAAACAATTGCGCATGCTTATAGAAGAAATGATTGGATATTGTTTATTTAGAAGAAATGAACTTGGTAAATGTTTTATACTTACTGGAGCAGGTTCAAATGGTAAATCTACTTTGTTAGATGTTATTAAGCGATTACTTGGTGAAAATAATATATCATCTGTAGCGCTAGAAGATTTAAATGACAGATTTAAAACATTCCAACTAGAAGGAAAACTTGCAAATATAGGTGATGATATTAGTAATAAATATATCGATAACAATGCTACTTTTAAGAAGTTGGTTACTGGTGAAACAGTAAATGTTGAAAGAAAGGGTAAGGATCCATTTGATTTTACTAATTACAGTAAGTTGATTTTTAGCTGCAACGATATGCCTAGAATTAATGATTTATCAGATGGACTTAAGAGACGTATTATATTAATACCATTCAATGCAAAATTTAGCAAGCAAGATAAAGATTATGATCCATTCATTATAGATAAATTATTAGAGCCAACAGCACTTGAATATCTATTAAATTTAGCATTAGCTGGGCTTGATAGAATTTTATATAATAGAGCTTTTACAACATCAAAACTTATAACTGAAGCATGGAATGAATATGAGAAAACTAATAATCCAATGCTTGGTTTCCTTGAAGAAGCTAAAGTTGATAATGAACTTATAACTGATGTTTATCTACAATACCAAAAATACTGTAGTGAAAGTGGTTTAAAACATTTATCTAAAACAGTGTTTTTAAAAGAAATTTGTAATCATGGTTATACTAGAAAGCAAATTAGACTTGATGGTAAAAGGCCATATATTTTTATTAAAAATTAAGCAATTTTCAAAAAAAGTCAAAAAAGACAGAAAAAAGACAGAAAAAAGACACCCACTAGCCCAGTAATATCAACGGTTAGAGGGGTGTTTGACTTACGTGACTTACGTTTTTTAAATTTCTTTTACTATTTTTATAAAAAAAATAAATAGTATATATATATATAAGAAATATATATATATATAAGTCACTTTTTTAGGTAAATTTTAATGCTAAAATGTGATTATAACTAGCCTGAAGGGTGTCTTTTTTGTCTTAAGTCAACAAAAAAGACATGAGTCATTTTTAACAGATATTAGGATAAAATGAGGTGAAATTTATGAATATAGATAAAAATGATTATAGGAAGGTTGAAGGACTTTTATATAATTATACAAGCATCAAAATAAAAATAGAGAATAGATTGATAGATTTAGATGAATTAGAAAATGATTATAAAGGGATAAATGCCCAGGGATATAATGAATATACTCAAAATACAAATGCGTTTCATTCCAATGTAGAAGACGAAATAATTAAACGTGATGAAAAAATAATTAAACTTAGAAATGATATAAAAATAATGCAAAATCAAATATTAAGAATTGATAATGCTATGAAAAAACTAAAAGATTATGAAAGGTCCTTGATTGAAATGAAATATTTTAAAGAATATGATCATACAAAGATAGCAGATGAATTAGGTTTTGAAGTTGAAAGCATTGCAAAAATTAAGTGTAGAATAATTAATAAACTTATTCCACTAATTTATTGATATGTTATGTATTAAATATACATTTTATGTTAATGTTATATACATTCTAGTATTATAAAATTAGCATTATAATAGTAATATAGCCAAAGAAGGAGAGAATTTGTCGAGGTTCTCTCTTTTTTTAGTTAAGGAGGATTGCTTATGAATATAATCACAAAAGAACAGAGCGAAATGATAGATTTAATCCTCTTAGGGCACAGTATTACTGATATCGCAAAAAATACATTAAAGTTACATCCAAGTACATTATATGCTTGGTTACACAAAGATACGGTTGTTGCTGAGTTAGAGGAACGTAGAAAAGCACTAAGAAAAGCTGCAAGAGATAAAATTACTGGTAATGTTAATAAGTGTTTAGATAATATGTTAGATTTAGCTAATAATAGCAGTGATACACGTATTAGATTCCAAGCTAATAAATATATCCTAGATCAAGCTATAGGTATTCCTAAGGCTTTAATAGAGTCAAATGATAAGGATATAAAAGACAAAGAAAAGGATACTAATACTTTAAAGAAGGAAATAGACGACATTAAGAGATTAAGAGTTGCTAAATAGAAAGTGTTTATGATACGTGGACATTACACTTACATAATTTTTAAAATAGCAATGCCAAAAGCTTAAAAGCGTTGATATAACTAAGTTTGAAGTATATTAAAAACTTCGCATAAAATAAAGATTATGTGCGAAGTTTTAATTTTGCCGTTTAATTCATTGGTGCTTTTTTGAGAAGGTGGGTAGGTTCTAATTTGGCTTTTCGCTCAGAGGCCGTCGCTTAGTTACACAATTTTTGCACCAAATTTTAAAAGTCAAAGAGGAATTTTAACTCCGTTTGTAGAATATTGAATTTTATGGAAGGGAGTTGTTGCAAATGTTAGAAAACTATGCCACACAAATACAAAAAACTATTGAATTAGCAATGGAAATAGAAACTTGTAGGAATAAAATAGATCCATCTTCTATTCCAAAACAAATAAGTGATTTTGAAAAATTCGAAAAAACTGAAGCAGTAAAAATTTTGAATTCGCACATTGACAAGCTTGAAAAATACTTAAAAACTTTAAGTTTAGAAGAATTAAAGGTAATAAAAGTTGTAATGTATATAGGTAGAGATTATAAAAATAATAATTTACCTCCAGTAAAAAAATATGAAATAGAAAGAAAGTATTGGGATAAGAAAGGTTGTAAATCTAAAGATTTGGAAATACAAACTTTACTTGAAAAAAGACCACTCTTAAAATATTTGCAAAGTGGTTGTGAATTATTACAAATAAATTTAAATTAAAAAGGAAGGTGATAAAGTGAACATACCTTATGAGTTTCCAAGTGATGAAGCACGTAACAAGTGGTTGCTTTATCACTTCTTAAAAAAATCTTATACTGATATAGGTATAGATGATAATAAAGCTGAAGAATTAACTGAAAATAGAATATTAGAAAACTCTAAGAACTTGTTTGGGTTCCATGGATTAGCATGGCAACTAGGACAAATTTCTTTAGAGTTTTTTTGTTTGTATTTTTTACAAGATACTTATTTACCTAAAGAAGATAATGCTGCGGCTCCAATAGCTGATGTTCATGAGGAATTGTGGCATGATATCCAGGAAAGTATTATCGGTAATGGTCCTGAACAATTAGGACGTGTTTTATCAAGAGGTACTGGTAAAAGTGCATTTGGTACTTTAGGTCCAAGTATATGGGTTATGGTCTATAAACATAAAACTTATGTTTTAATATGTTCTGATATAGGATCTACTGCAGAAAAATTCATTAAAGACATTAAAGATAATGTTATAGAAAACATTTATATTGAAAATGCATTTGGAAAGTTACTTGATGATGGTAATAAAGATTATAAATGCAATGCTACTCAATTAGAATTTACTAATAGAACTTTTGTAGAAGCTATTTCAAGTACCTCCCCCATGAGGGGACGTAAGTATAGAAACGTACGTCCCGACCTAATAATTTTGGATAGACATAATTGTCCCGTATGCTAGTAATAGCATAATGAAAATCGACCAAAATCGGTGGAAATCTCATGTTATTTTATAATTAAATATGGTACAATTAATATATGGGATAGATAAGGAAGTCGCGAGCCTTATCGATAAGAAATTTCCGAGATTTCTTCCCTGATTTAAAATTGAATATCTCGGAAAAAGAATTACGCTATCGGAGGTGTTTTTGTTATGTCTAAAAAACTTACTATTGAAGAAGTTAAAGAATACGTTGAAAATAATTCAGAATGTGAATTGTTATCTACTGTATATGTTAAGGCTAGAGATAAATTAAAATTTAGATGTAAATGTGGAAAAGAATTTGAACGTAGTTTTGATAATTTCAAAAGAAAAAAGACTACATTATGTCAATCATGTTCTAATAAAAAACCTTTCCCATTGCAGGGTAAAATTAAGAACTCTAAATATAGACAAAAACCTATAGAAGAAGTTTTGAAGGTTGTAGAAACTGAAATGAAATGCAAATTTATCAAAAGATATACTAAACCTAACACTAGGTCAACAGTTATAGTTTTTGAATGTCCTATCCATGGTCTTCAAAAAGCTTATTGGACTAACTTAGTTAAGCGTAAGGGTTGTCCTCTTTGCAATGAACATAATAAACAAAATTCAAAAGGTATGATTAAAGTAGAAGAATGGTTAAATGATAATAACATATCATTTAAGAAAGAATATAAATTTGATAAATGCAGAGATAAAAGGAAACTTCCTTTTGACTATTATCTTCCTGATAAAAACATATGTATAGAGGTTGATGGTAGACAACATTTTGAAAAAGCGTACTTTGGTGGGATTGATGAAAATAAAGCTAACAAATTATTAGAATATACTAAAAGACATGATAAAATCAAAAATGAATTTTGCAATGATAATAATATAAAATTAATCAGAATACCATATTTTGAAATTAATAATATAGATAATATTTTAAAGAGTGCTTTATAGTGCTCTTTTTTTATTGAGATAATACCGAGGTAAAGCACATTTTAAAAGGTGTGGCTCACCGTAGAGCATAGGGATTGAAACTACAATGTAGAATAAAATATCCCCACGAGTGGTTGACAACCTTATAGGTTGAAAATATATGCCGAACTTACTGGTGACAGTAAGAAGTTAGGATAAAAAGCCTAACGATAACAAAATGGATTATCAATCAGAAGATGACGTCCGAACCGAAGAGGCTAGGGAGAAAAAGTGGAAACGTTACAGTGATGATGTTAAGTTTGCAAAGCAGAGAGCTGTAAAACGTAATGGTAAGATAGTTAAAAAAGGTACTGTTATGATGGCATGGGGAACTCAACAGCATAAAGAGTGTTTTTATTCTAGATTACTTAAATCTCCTACGTGGAAATTTAAAAAATATCGTGGAGTTGACATTGACAATGTTGATGAATATTTCAATAGTGGCTTGTGGTTGGGGTTTAAAAACATTCTTAAAAATTTTAAGAATCCTGATCATTTAGAAGATGCTAAAGAGTTTTATTATGCACATGAAAAAGAAATGCAGTTTGGTAAATTGTGGCCTGAGTTTTGGGATTGCTTAGATTTAGCTCTTGATTATTATGAAAATCCTAATTCATTTAAGCAAGAGGTACAAGGGGATGTTGATGCAATAGGCGAAAAGTGGTTTAAATCTATGGCAACAGAAACTAGAGAAGAAATTGAAAGTCATAATTTTATTGCTAGTATGCTTATAGTAGACCCTGCTGCAAGTAGTGGAAGAAAAAATGATTATTCTTCATATATGGTTGGTGGAAAAACAGATAGATTTAAATATTGTAGAAGAGGTGAATTAGCAAAAATTAATGCTAGACAAGAATTTGATAAATATATAGACCATATGATTGATTTACTGGTCATGTATCCAGATATAACACATGTATCTATTGAAAAAAATACTTTTAATGGTGCCGATGCAAATCAACTTGAAAATAGAATACATGAACATCCACAGTTAAGATTTAGAAATATTACAATTATCAATGAATCTCAAAGAAAAAATAAAGATGATAAGATATCAACTATAATTCCTTACGTAAATCGTGGGGAATTTATTTTTTGTAGTGAAGATGAAGAATTTAATAAGCAGATTATGGACTTTGCTGGTCAAAAATACTCAGTTCATGATGATGCACCTGATACTGCATCTGAATTTTGGATAAGAATTGATGAAATAAAAGTAACTCATGATTTTTCAATAATTTATAGATAAAGGTGGTGATAAAGTGAATTTGGAATTAGTACAAAAATGCTACAATGACTTCTTAAGTGTTAGAGGTCATTATAATAAAATAAACCGATATTATTATGGTGATACAGATAGTTTAAAAAACTATAAGCCCATGGAAGGTAGAAGCAATCTAATAGTTAAAACTAATTTTGTTCAAAAACTTGTTGATGAAGAAGCTCAATATAGCTTTGCAAATGATGTTACTTATACAAGTGTTGATGGAAACACTGAGGTTATTAAAGATATAGCTTATAATTTGGCTAACAATGATGAAGATCATGATGTTAATTTAGGAATAGAATTAGTCAAGTATGGTGTATGTTATGAAGTTTCTTATATGATAGAAGATAAACCTAAAGAGTTTAGTTTTCATAACATGATAGTTAGTGCATTAGATGGTTATGCTTACATCGAAGATAATGAGATAGTGTATTTTTTAAGGAGCTTTAAAAAACAATTAGATAATACTAATTATATTGATGTTTATACTAAAGAAGGTGTATATCATTATAATGATAGTTGGTCTGAGGTTGAACCTATGACACCTAATTATTTCGGCTTTGTACCAATTGGAATAGGTATTATTGGAGGAGTACAATATAACACTAAAAGAGGTTATAAAGAGGGAGACAAGACTATATTTGCAACCATAAAGGATATTCAAGATGCTTATGAAACGAACTGGAGTGATATGGTATCTGAAATAAGTGACTTTAGAAATGCAATAATGAAATTATATGGAGTTAAAACAAAAACTAAAAAAGATGCTGCAGGTAAGGAAATACTTGATTCTAATGGAGATCCAATAAAAGAAACTCCAGTGATAAGAGATAATTGTATACTGGCATTTGAAGATAAGTCAACGCAAGATGCAGAATGGCTTATAAAGAACATTAATGATACATTTATTAAAAATACCAGGGATGATCTTAAGGATTTAATTTATACATTAACATCACATGTAGATACTAATGAGAAAATGCAAAGTAATTTATCAGGAATTGCCCTTCGTAGTAGGTTACAGTCATTAGAGAGTAAATGTGCTATGAATGAAAAGGCTATGATAAATATTTTAAAGACTAGATTGAAATGTTTATTTAGATTTTTAAACCTTACACAAAGTAAACAATATGATACTAATATAATAAAAATTAAGTTTACTCCTAAAGTACCTCAAGATATTACAAGTATTGCAGATGTTATTTCCAAGATACCACACGAAGTATTAAGTAATAAATCTAAGCGTGAAATGCTTCCTAATATCAACAATTCAGATAGTGAACAAGATCAAATTGATAAGGAAGTTAAAGCTGCAGAACCTCAAGTTAATTTAGATAACATAACTCATACTGGCGGTGGGATAGATGAATAAAGATGATGAATTTATAGATAGTCTTTATAATGAGGCTGATAAGCAACTTAATGATACTTATAAAAAGAAAAAAGAGTCCAGGGATGAATTATTAAAAGCCATTGCAATGATACTTTTAACCTATACCATTGTAGATAACGTTCTGAGCCTTTCTGAGAAGGATTATAATAAAGAGTATAGTTTATTGGGTGCATTAATAATAAAGCTCTCAAGGGGCAATATAAAGCAAGAAACGAGTAATACAACGAGCATATTGAAAAATACCATTAAAAATACTTATAAACATTATTCCTATAACCATAATCTTAAAGATGTTGAGAAGATTATAAATGACAACTTCAAGGGTAAACATTTCAGTGATAGAGTGTGGGAAAATGAACAAGAAGTTGCAAAAAAACTTACGCAACAATGTCAGGACTTCCTTAGAGGTAAGATTAATGTTAATCAGATAGCAAAGGAAATCAAGGACACTTATAATACATCTGCCTATAATGCAAAAAGATTAGCAGAAACAGAAGTTTCAAGATGTCATAGTGCTGCGTTTGATAGATTTTGCAAAGAAACTGGAGTTAAAAAAGTTAAATATAATGCTAGGAAATGTAACACCTGCGCCAGATGTATGGATGATGATGGAAAAATATTTGATTTAAAAAATAAACCTGAGCTTCCAAGACATCCTATGTGCAAGTGTTATTATGATATTGTTGATGATGAAAACAAAGTAAATGTTAATTGGCGCAGCAACGCAGAGTTGTTGGATGTACAAAAACAAACAGGTGGTAAATACGTTAAAGGTCATATTGAATGGGTCGATAGGAGAGAAACGGAAGCAAAAGATTATTATGATTTAATTAGAAATAGAAGTGATGATATAAAAATAATATCTAAAAATACTGGATTTTCAGAAAAAGTGATATCCAAAATAAAAAATCATATTTTTTATAATGATAAACACATATTGTTTGATGGAATAAGGCGACTTGATCCTGATTATGATATGTCAGTTGCATGGCAAAGATTAATAAATGGTAATTTTGAAGATAGAGATATTTTATTGTTAAAACATGAATATCTTGAAAGTGGACTTGAAAAGAGATATAATTTAACTAATAAACAGGCACATAATATAGCAACAAAAAAATATGATTGGTATGGAAAATTAAAATTTGAGAAAGGAGAATTTGGAGAAGATGATTGTCTTACTGAAATTATTAGAAAAAAATAATGATTATGTGATTTATGAATATGGATATGATGAAGATAATCTTGATGGTAAGATAGAAGTTTCTTTAAATAATCCAAATAAATATAAATTACTTAAGGAATCAAATGATAAACACATTGGTAAAAAAGGTACACTTATAGCTATAAACAAGGTTATAAAGGCTGTAAAAAACAATGAGATTAGAGAATTATTAAGTTATCAATCTTAATAAGCACTTACTTAGAAGGTGGGTGCTATTTTTATACCTAAAATTAAGGAAGTGGAAAATTTATGGATAGAGTAAGAATTGCTAAATTTAAAAGTGGTAGAGAAATAGCTTATATATCAGTAAATGGAGTAAAGCTAGATAGTTGTACTAATTACAAAATTGAGAAAGAACATAATGAGCCTGCTAAAGTTATAATTGAATTAGATGCAGATATTGAAATAGTAAATTGTGAAAACATGAATTTAACAGAATTAAAGGAATTTATGAATAGATGATTAAATTAAGAAAGTAAAATCTAAAATGAAAAACTAAAATATTTAAGTTAATTAAGTCTTAGGAAACTAAGGCTTTTTATTATGTCTTTGAGCACTAGACATTAAACAGGCTTATTTTTTATACAAAAAATTAATTGTTCTAGTGCCAAGTGGTGTTAGAGTAAGGAGGATTAATTATGGCAATAGAAAATGTAAGCGAAATTACAGAGTATATTAATAAAAATCAAGAAAGCGAAGAAGTAAAAGGCTTAATTAAGTCTTTTCAAGAGCCTTTAACTCGTGATGCAGTAGAGAACTGGTGCAAAGATGGAGAAGGTAGAAGTTGGAGAGACAGTATTTGTGATATTTATTCACAAAAAGCAGTTGAAACTGCAAGAACTAATGCATTAGAAAAATTCAAAAAAGAAGAACTTCCAAAATTACAGGAAGATTACTACAAGTCTAAAATGGGCGAGGGAATGACAGAAGAGCAAAAACAAATAAAGGAACTTAATGATAAGCTCGCTGCAATGGAAGCTGAGAAAAAGGAAAATGAAAGAATACAACAAAATGCTATTAAGCTTAAAGAAAAAGGTCTTGATGAAGGTCTAGCAAAATACATTAAAGCTGATGAAGATGTAGATTTCTTTGAAAAGCTAATAAATAATATTGTTGATTCTAAAGTTAAAGAAAAATTAGGTGACAGTGCATATAAACCACCTGCTTCACAAGGGGCCAATTCTTTAACTAAAGAAGATTTTGATAAAATGTCATACAATGAAAAACTTAAATTGTTTAGAGAAAATAAAGAATTATATGATAAATTAAAATAGAGAGGAAATGATGTGAAATGTCAAATTTAACAAAATTAGAAGATTTAATAAATCCAGAAGTAATGGCAGATATGATTTCTGCAAAGATTCCAAATAAAATAGTAGTTGCTCCATTTGCTAAAGTTGATGAAACATTAGTTGGTCAACCAGGAGATACAATTACAATACCTCAATATGCATACATTGGGGATGCAGTAGATGTTGCTGAAGGTGTAGAAGCTGAAACTGTAAAACTTACTGCAAGTACTACAAAGGTAACTATTAAGAAAGCTATGAAAGCAGTTGAATTAACCGATGAAGCTGTTTTAAGTAGTTATGGTAATCCGGTGGGAGAAGCTAATAATCAATTGGCCAAATCAATAGCATCTAAAGTTGATAATGATTGTATGGATGCACTATATAATGCTCAATTATTCTATGATGGTTCAGCAACACAAATTGCATATACTGGAATAGTTGATGCTATCGATGTATTTAATGAAGAAGTTAATACAGAAAAGGTAATGTTTGTAAATCCTAAACAAGTTACAAGACTTAGAAAAGATAGCGACTTTACAAGCGCAGATAAATATGGTGTTGGTATGAATGTAATAATGACAGGTGAAATTGGTAGAATTGCTAATACTAGAATTGTTCCATCAAGAAAAGTTAAAGAATTTTCAACTTGGTATTCACCATGTGAAAGCGGAGACAGTGATGCATTAACCATAGTTGCAACAAGTGCTACGGCTAAACAAGTTAATTTAGCTGATGTTACTCTATCATTACCAAATGCAAAAGTTGGTGATACAGTTAAGAAATCTACTACAAAAGTATATTTCAATCCTATTGTTAAGTTACAAAATGATAATGAAACAGAAGATGATGCTCCAGCATTAACTATTTGCTTAAAGAGAAATGTTAATGTAGAAACTTCTAGAGTATCTCTTGCAAGAAAGACTGATATTTCTGCTGATGAACATTATGCTACAGCTTTAAGCAACTCTAGTAAAGTTGTACTTGCTAAGATTAAAGCATAGTGAGGTGATAAGATGGCTACATATACTGATCAGGAACTAAACGAGATGGCGGTATTAGCCATCTTTAATTATTACAATGGATATTATTCAAAAGAGTATATTCAGGATAATTTCGGTTTGGCATTAAAAGTATTAACAGAAAATATAAGGACCAGTGTTACTAAACCACAAGGAATTAAATCTGTAAGCCAGAATGGAATTTCAGTAACTTATAATGAAGGTGCTGGATTTAATGCTTATCTTACAGAAGAAGTACTTGCTTTACTTCCTAATAAAAGTGGATTTTATGCATGGTAGGTGATAATTATGGTTTTATTTCAAAATGCAGATATAACAGTTTATAGGCTTAATAAAGACCAGTCTTATACAAGAATTAATATTAAAAATGTTAACTGGAATAGTAAAAGAAATGCTGGTGTTGATGGAAAAGGTGTAAATGTTTATTACACTACAATGATAGTTATTCCTGGAGAATATGAGTTAACTACTGGTGATAAAGTGGTTAAAGGTACTCTTGACATTGATATTAGCAGATTAAGTGATTTAAAAGAATATGAAGTTGTTACAGTTGTTGGAGTACAATACAACGACATATTTGATTCATATTCTATTGAATGTAAGTAGGTGATACTATGGCAACAGTAAGATTAAGATTAGATCCAACACAAAAAATATTATTAAAGCGAAGTCTTAATAAAAACGGTAGAGGGCAAGTCTTTTTTACTAAAGAATGTGCCAAAGAGTTTAATAATTATGTTCCTTTTAAGACTGGAAGGCTTAAGGATATGGATATTGAATTAAAGACAGATAAGATTATTTATAAGGCTCCATATGCAAAGAAGCAATACTACGGTAATGCTGGTAATGGAATTGATGGTACTAACAAAGGTGGTCTTAGAGGTAAGAGATGGGATAAAAGATGTTGGATTAACAAAGGTTCTGAAATAGTAGAAAGGACTGCTAGATTTTGTGGGGTGAGAAGTGGTAGATGAAGATAATTGAAGCAATTAGGGATTATATAAGTAGTTTAGAGTGTATGAAAACATTTGATAATGCCATTAATGTTAATTATTTAGATTCTGAGACAGATAATTTTTCTATAGAAGAAATTCCTTGTAATCCAATTATAAAAAAATATGTGGATGAAAGTACAATAAGGCAATTTCAATTTGCTTTTTGCAGTAGGGAACCTTATGGAGCTGAAATTATACAGAATATTGATAATAGTAGTTTTTATGAAGATTTCGCAAATGAAATAGAGGATAAAAATAATAAAGGTATATTGCCATTATTGGCAGATGTAGAAGTTAGAAGCTTAGAAGTAACTAGCAGTGCTTATGCTGTTAGTGTTACAGAAGATACAGCAATGTATCAAATAAATTTGAATTTAAAGTATTTTAAAGGAGTGAATTAAATGAGTCAAACAGTACAAAGATATATGATTGGAGATTATTTAGATGTCTCTGAAAAAAGTGGCACAGAAGAATATGAATTAATGGGTGCAGGATTCAATACTTTAGATGAATCTCCAAGTGCTAAAACAGATTCAAAAACATATATTAATGACAAAACATCTACAACTACAATTCAAGGATATGAAACAGTTTTTGGTTTTGAGTCTGATATGATCGCTAGTGAAAAGGCAGTAATGTCTTTATATAAAGTTGGTAGAGATCATTTAACTGGTTCTGATGCACAAAAGAATTATGTAAGAGTAGATTTATACCATCCAACAGAAAAAGAAAATGTATATCCAGCAAGAAAGTTTTTAGTTGCAGTAGAAGTAAGTGATTTTAAAGGTAATGGTGGAGAAACAGTTGTTGTTAGTGGTAATTTAAATGCTGTTGGAGATTTTACAGAAGGATATTTTGATACTACAACTAAAAAATTTACTACAGAATTACCAGCATAGGAGGGATAGATAATGGGATATCAATTTGGTGATAATGATATAAAACTAGATATAGCTGGAGAGAAATTTACAGTTGTATATGGTGCATCTCTTTTAAATAGAGTTAAGGACTTAGGAGAACAAAATGCAGAACTAAAAAGTGATTCAAATAATGTTGAAAAAACTATTATTCTCTTAGAAAAAGCTATTGATACAATATGTGGAGAAGGCGCTGTTAAAAAGATATTTAAAGATAGAGAGATAAATTATTATGATTTGGTAGATATTGTTGAGTATATAAGTAAAGAAATTTCTGATTTCCAAGTACAAAAAAATAAAAAATATAGCTTAAATAGAGTTGTAAGATAATGAATATTTTAATTGATTTAATTCCTAAATTTGTAGAAATAGATGAAATTGAATATGAAATTAGAACAGACTTTAGAATTTCTATGCTTTTTGAAATGATGATGCAGGATGAAGAGTTAGAAGATAATGAAAAAGTAATACGAGCTCTTAATTTATATTATCCAATTATTCCTCCAGATAGAAATAAAGCAATTAGTAAAATAATATGGTTTTATAGATGCGGAAAAGATACGGTTAAATCAAGTAACAATAATAGTAAAGGTGAGGGCGTTAAAATTTATGATTATGAATATGATGATGATTATATCTATTCTGCATTTTTAAGCCAATATGGAGTTGATTTGCAAGATATAAAGTATTTGCATTGGTGGAAGTTTAAAGCTATGTTTAAAAGTCTAAATGAAGATAATAAGATAGTTAAAATAATGCAATATAGAAGTATGGATTTAAGTGAAATTAAAGATAAAGAACAAAATGCATACTATAGAAAAATGAAAAAGTTATATGAAATTCCAAGAAGTACAGGAGAAGTTGAAAAAATTAGAGCAATTGAAGATGCTCTGATGAAAGGTGAGAGCATAAAGCACTTATTATAGTGCTTATTTTTTTATTTTTAGGAAGGTGGTGAGGATATGGCAGACGGAACTATTACTATTGATACTAGCATTGATAATTCAGGAGCAGAAAGTGGACTTAGTAAACTTGGGAGTGTTGCAAGTAAAGGATTTAAAGCAATTAGTGCTAGTGTAGCGGTTGCAACTACTGCAGTAGGGGTATTAACTAAATCTTGTATTGAGCAGTATGCCACTTATGAACAAATGACCGGCGGAGTAGAGACGTTATTTAAAGATTCAAGTAGCAAAGTAATGGAATATGCTAATAGTGCTTATGAAACAGCAGGTCTTAGCGCTAACGAATATATGGATACTGTTACAAGTTTCAGTGCTAGTTTATTACAAGGATTGGGTGGAGACACAGAAAAGGCGGCAGAGATAGGAAATAAAGCTGTTATTGATATGAGTGATAATGCGAATAAGTTTGGTACAGATATGCAAAGTATTCAAAATGCTTATCAGGGTTTCGCAAAGCAAAACTACACTATGCTGGATAACCTGAAATTAGGGTATGGTGGAACTAAAGAAGAAATGCAAAGACTTTTATCAGATGCTGAAAAATTAACAGGAATCCATTATGATATTAGTAATTTTAGTGATGTCATTGAAGCAATTCATGCTGTTCAGGAAAATATGGATATCACAGGAACCACAGCAAAGGAAGCAGCAACAACTATAGAAGGCTCTCTTAATATGACCAAAGCTGCATGGACTAATCTTATGACTGGAATTTCTAGTGGTAGTGATAATTTTGATATGCTAATTAACAATCTTGTTACTAGTATTACTTATTTAGAAGGTAATTTAGAAGGTAGACTTATAACTACTGTAGATAATATAAGTAGAATGATAGATAGTTTAGTACCAGTAGTTGTGGAAAGAATACCACCACTAATTGAAAGTGTTTTGCCTCGATTAATAGAATGTGGAATAAAACTAGTAACAAGTCTTGTTAATGGTGTTGAACAAATGCTACCAACTTTAATGCCATTAGTAGTACAAATTATTACAACACTTGTAACTGCTATAATGCAAATGCTACCACAACTATTAGAAATGGGAATACAAATTATAGTAAGTTTAACGAATGGAATAGCTCAACAACTTCCAACATTAATTCCTGCAGCTATACAATGTGTGATGCAATTAATTAACACGTTAATAGAAAATCTTCCACTCATTTTAGATGCGGGCATGCAGTTATTACAAGGACTAATAGAGGGAATAGTTAATGCTATTCCAGACTTAATATCAATGTTGCCAACTATAATAGAAACTATAGTAAATTTTTTAGTTAGTTCATTGCCAGAAATATTGCAACAGGGATGTGAAATATTATTGGCACTTATAAATGGACTTGTGGAAGCTATACCACAATTAATAAATATGTTGCCACAAATCATAGAGACTATAATTAACTTTATTACTAATAACTTACCCCAAATTTTACAAATGGGTATTAAGGTGCTAATAGCACTTATAAACGGAGTGATTAATGCGATTCCACAGCTTGTGGCAATGCTGCCACAAATAATTAACACTATAATAAACACTCTTACAGCTCATTTGCCTGAGATAATTATGGCTGGAATACAAATTTTAGTAGCACTTGCAAAAGGACTTATACAGGCCATACCACAATTAATATCACAGATTCCTAAGGTGATTAAGTCTATTAATAAGGCTTTTAAAGATGTGAATTGGGCAGACATTGGTGTAAATATAATAAAAGGAATAGGGAAAGGCATAGGACAAATGGCTAGTTGGTTGTGGGAAAAAGCTAAAGAAGTAGTAGGTAATGTTAAAGATAAGGTCTGTGATTTCTTAGGAATACATTCTCCTTCTAGGTTATTTAGGGATGTAGTTGGAATAAACATTGTTAAAGGTATTGGAGTTGGAATGGACAAAGAAAGCCCAGAATTAAATAAATTAGCGGTAGGAAATATGGAGGACTTATATAGAGAGTTGCGAGGTACTGTAGATATAGAAACTGCTAAAACAACAGCAAGTATGGTTGGAAGTACTAATATTAACACCTCAAAAGTAGTAAATAATGATAATGGAATTACTCAAAATGTAACAATAGTTAATCCTGAACGTTCTCCAAGTGAAAATGCAAGGGCTCTTAAGAAAGCAGGGAGGGATTTAGTATTTGGATAGATATATAAATTTAAAATTGATACAAGAGACTAGATCTCTTGAATTGAATAATATAAATTACAAAATAATAAGCATAGATGGAATTGATTATCCAGAGCTTGATATAAGTACAACTTCTAATGCTCATTATGATGGCAGTTATATTAATAGTAATAGAGCTGATAAAAGAACAATAACGATACAAGCAGAATATCAATTTGCAGATATTGAAAATGAGAGGGACAAATTACTCTCTTTTTTTAATTTCAAAAATACAGGAACATTGGTTATAGATTACTCTAAAAGAAAAAAATCTATTCAATATAATATATCTGATTTTAAAAGCAAAATTGATAATGTTAATGATAAATTAAATTTTGAAGTTGAATTATTATGTACAGAGCCTTATTTAAGAGATGTTGCAGAAAGTAAGCTGGATATTGCATTGTGGAGAGGTGCTTTTCATTTTCCACTAATATGCAATTCTGATAATAAGATTATTATGGGAGTTAAAGAACCAAGTTTAATAGCTAATATAAATAATACTGGCGATGTAGAAACTGGCATGATAATAGAATTTAGAGCACTAGGTTCAGTTAAGAATCCTAGTCTTTTTAATATTAATACTAGGGAATTTATTAAAATTAACACAACAATGAGTGCTGGCGAAACGATAAAAGTTAATACAAATGTAGGTCGTAAAAGCATCATTAAAATAAATAATGATGCCGAAACTAAAATAATGAATTTACTAGATATAGACAGTACATTCTTGCAGTTATCTGTAGGAGATAATTTATTTAGACATAATGCTGATGATGGATTTAACTTCATGGAAGTAAGTATATACTTTAATCCAAGTTATTTAGGAGTGTGATGTCTATGGAATTATATATACTAGATAAGAATTTAGATTTATTAGGAGTTATAGATAATTTTGAAACTCTTATATGGACTAGAAAATATACAGAGCCTGGGAAGTTCCAATTAAACCTCCCTGCAACAGAAGATAATATTAGTCTGATGAAAGATGAAAATATCGTTTATAAGAAAGATGATGTTGAAGGTGGAATAATTAAACATATTGAATACAGTGTATCTGATAAAGGAGAGAAGAGTTTAGTGGTAAATGGAAACCTTACTACTTCTTATTTATCTAGAAGAATTAACTGGGGAACAATAAAACACTCTGGAAGAGTTGATTTGTTAATGCAGAAAATTGTTAAAGATAACTGTATATCTCCGAACAACTCTAATAGAATAATTCCTACACTAGAAATAATATCTACTAATTACACAGATGCTATTTCAAAACAAGATAGCTATAGTAATCTTACAGATTTGTTAACAGATATATGTAACACTAAAAACTTTGGGTATAGAGTAAGAATAAACACTAGGGAAGGGGCAAGGTACTTAGCATTTGAGGTTTATAAAGGTATAGACAGAAGTGTTAATCAAAGTGCCATATCTCCAACAATATTCTCTTTAGATATGGAGAATATACTTACAGAAGATTATATAAAAGATAACTCTAATTTTAAAAATACAACTCTTATAGCAGGAGCTGGAGAAGGCAATGCTAGAAAAACTACTATTGTTGGAAATAATTATAAAGAACTAGATAGATTTGAAATATACACTGATGCGCGAGATATACAAGATACAGAACAACAAGAAGTAATGGATGACGAAGGTAATACAACAACAGAGGATGTTGAAATCCCGTGGAGTGAATATGAGCCTTTATTATTGCAACGTGGTAACGAGAAATTGGCTGAATATGAGAAAATTGAAACTTTTGAAGGAACAATTAATACAGATGCTAATAATGTGTACAAGGTTGATTATGATTTGGGAGATATAGTTACTATAGTAGATAAAGATTTAGGAATAAAGTTAGATACTAGAATAACTGAAATAGAAGAAACATATGAAAAAGGTAAGGTAGAAATTGTACCTACCTTTGGGAATAATATTCCTAATTTATTAACAAAGCTAAAACAATTAGAAAGGAGATAAACTTATGGAGAAAAGTAGTTTTTTTAATTCTGTACAAGCCTCAGACGGCTCTTATGATAGAGAATACTTAGCTGAAGACTTTGCTAAATACTTTTCAAGTTTTATTGGAAATGGAGTGTTTCCTAATCCAAGTAGCAATTTGCAAGTGCTTAGTAACAACGATATGACTATAAGCATAGATGTTGGTAAAGCCTATATAAATGGTTATTACTACGAAAATACAACTAAATTAGTTAAGACAATAGCTGTAGCTGATGGGGTACTTAATAGAGTAGATTTAATAGTTTTAAGATTGGATTTTACCAATCGAGAAATTAAAACTTATGTAAAAAAAGGTACATTTGCTAGTAGTCCCAAAGCAGAAACATTGCAAAGGGAT
Source organism: Clostridium sp. MSJ-8 (assembly GCF_018918325.1). Lineage (GTDB taxonomy): Bacteria > Bacillota > Clostridia > Clostridiales > Clostridiaceae > Clostridium. The sequence goes on from NZ_JAHLQH010000013.1 coordinate 62,180, forward strand.
AGTGATATGTATGAGTTAGGAATAGCACAAGTTTATATAGGAGCTGGAGCAACAACTATTACTCAGGGAGACATAACAGATTTAAGATTAAATAATGATTATTGTGGAGTTGTGCATGGAGTAGTAGACCAAGTGGATACTACTACAATATTTAATCAATTTGAAGCTTGGCTAAATGAAAACAAAGAGAAATATAATAAAGATATTACAGAATGGACAGAAGAAAAACAAAATGAATTTACTAGGTGGACAGAAGAAAAGCAAGAAGAGTTTATAAAATGGTATGACACTAATACAACAGCTTTTTTAAATAAATTTAATACTTGGTTTGGAACTAATACAAATGATTGGAGTACTGAATTTACAAATTGGTTTAACCATATAAAAGACCAACTAAGTACTGATGCTGCTGGGAATTTACAAAATCAAATTGATAGTGTTAAAAATACTATGAACAGCGAGTTAAGTAAAAGAAAAATAATAGACAAAACCACTAACAATGAATTTAAGTGGGGGATAGAAAATGGAAATTTATTTTTAGAAAGGATAGGTGATTAGATGGCAGAAAAATTTTATTTAAATGCTACTATGGACTATAAGGGTGATAGTTATTTTCCTGTTATGGATAAGGAGATTAATCTTGAAGATTATTGTTACACACAAGAAAATATTGTTAAGATTTTTGATTATGATGAAAACAATATTTTATGTATTGGTTCAACAAAGGTCTTTGTTGTAAACAAAATAAATATGAGTATAGAAAAAACAATTAATACAACGCATGACACTAATGGGGTATGTTACGATTATGAGAGTACAGTGTTGTACTATATATGCAAAACAGATATGGCATTATATAAATATGATTTTTCAACTGATGAAAATGTAAAAATGGATGTTGATTTTGGAAGTATAAGATTGAGTAGTTCTTACACAAAACTGATGGATAAAACAGGAAACTGTATATATATAGTTAACGATAATAGATTGATAAAAATATCAGTAGAAGATAGAACTGTTACTTCAACTCTTTTATTTAACTCGATATATACAGCTAATGATAGATGTGTTTATGCCCTGTCATCTTCGTCGTCTACTTTGACTGTAAGCATTGTTAATAAAGAAGAGTTTACTAAAGAATCATTTAATGTAACTCTTAATGTGGAAGCAAAATCTCAAAACTGTTTGTGCTCTAATAAATTTATTTTTTTTGTGGGGCCTTCCAACCGTCTAATTATTATAGATTTAGAGAATAGATGTCTAATAAATAAATCTAATTCTAAATATGTCTCAATTTTGTTATATAAAGAAAACATTATAGGAATACGTGACAATACAATCTATAAAATTGTGGTATCTTCTGAAAGTTGTGACAAAAAAATAGCAACAGTAAATGATAATGTGGATTTAACAGGTATTTCTAGCTGTTATTGTATTGATGACACTTTTTATATTGCGTTCCAAAATGGGATATACAATACAATAACAGAATATAAAAAATCAGATCATTATAAAAAGTTGGAGGTGTAATTAATGCTAGCAATATATGATGATAACGGAAATTTAATAAATGAAACTTCAAGCAAGGCTGCCATAGTTGGTAGCCTTTATTCTTTAGAAGTAACAGTACCAGATAACAAAGTTTTAGACCATATCGATACTTCTAGTGCAGACCACATAGCAGTGTTTAGAGATAAGCCCAAAACAGAGTTAGAACAATTACAAGACACAGTAAGTTCAAGCTTAATGATGTTTGTTATGAAAGATATGGACCACGATACAGAGATATCTAAATTAAAATTAGAAATAAATAAAATAAATGCATTATTAATGAAAGGAAATGATACAAATGAGTAATAACTGTAAATATTATAAATTATTCTATGATATGAAAATCGCAACTAAGGAAGACTTGAAAAAATTAGTTAAATATGGTGTACTAACAGAATCTGAATTTAAATTTATTACTGGAGAAGATTATAAGTAGGTGGGCATATGAAAATAGACATTACTTTAATAATAGCGATTGTAGGTTGCCTAGTAGGTGTTTTAGGTTTTGCTAGGAACAAGAGAAAAGACAACGAGGGAGAGGGCTCTTTGAAGGCGGATATTAAATATATACAACGTGGAGTAGATGATATTAGGGTAGATAATAAAGAAACTAATAGAAAGTTATCTACATTAAATGACAGAGTAATTAAGCTTGAGGAAAGTACTAAGTCAGCTCATCACAGAATTGATACTTTAGAGAAAAGGAGTGTTGATTAAATGATAAAATCTATTTTAAAAAGACTAAATAACAAAGGTACAATAATAAGTTTAGCGGCATTAATAGTTAGTTTATTAGTACAATTTGGATTAAATATAGATTCCGATAAGGTTATTGGAATAGTACAAACTATATGTAGCATTTTAATTTTATTGGGATTGCTTAATGATCCAACAGAAAGTACAACAGGATATATTCCTGGAGTATATGATAAGTTAAAGGATAAAGAGTAGGTGTAATGCCTACTCTTATTGTTTTAGGAGATGATTAATAATGAACGGAATAGATGTAAGTATGTACCAAAAGGATATTGAATTTAGTAAGATACCAGATGTTATAAAATATATTTATATAAAAGCTACAGAAGGAGTAAATTATGTAGATCCATCATTTATAGCTCTTTATAATAAAGTAAAAACTACTAATAAACTTTATGGATTCTATCACTTTATGTCAGAAAAAACAGATCCATCACAACAAGCTATAGATTTCTATAATGCTATAAAGGATAAGAGTTATATTTTAATTCCAGTATTAGATATAGAGAGTAACACACTAGGTAGAAGTAAAACACAAGTAACAGATAGAGCTTTACAGTTTCTTAGAAAGTTCAAGGAATTAAGTAATATAGATTGTATTGTGTATACTTATACTTCATTTGCCAATAGTTATTTAGATAAAAGATTGAGCAGTTATAAATGTTGGATTGCAGATTATAACAAATCTCAAACTGTTAAACCTAATTATGTATGGAGTAATTTCGTAGGACATCAATATACAGGTACAGGAAAAATAGAAGGGTATAATGGGCAAATAGACTTAAATAACTTTACAAGCAGTGTAGAGCTTAATAGCAAGGCTACAGTTAATACTAATGTAGCTACTACTAACAAAGCTAATAAAATAGTATTTAATACACATTTAAGAGATTTTCAAAGTGCATATAATAAATCATACAATAAAAATATTCTTGTAGATGGCTTATGGGGAGTACAAAGCAACAATGCAGTAAATAGTGTCATATTAAAAAACGGAAGTAGAAATGACTTAGTGGCTTGGGTGCAAATTCGTATTGGTAAATGTACAGTAGATGGAATATTTGGACCTTCCACTAAACAAGCAGTAATGGAATATCAAAAATCGCATAATCTAAGTGTAGATGGGATAGTTGGAGCTAATACTCTAAAAGCTATTTTAAAACAGTATGGGGTTAATACATAATACCAAGAAATGGACCAGGAGTGTAAGTGCTCCTGGTCTTTTTAGACACTTTATAAAGTTTACACAATTGGATACGAAATATTACTTAAGAGAGGTGATAGGTATGCAATGTCCAAAGTGTGGAAGTAATAACGTAAATGTACAGGCAGTATCTATAGTAAAAAATAAACATCACGGAGTAATATATTGGCTTTGTTTTGGTTGGTTTATAGATTTAATGTTATGGGTATTCCTAACTATTCCAAAATTAATAGTAGCAATATTTAAACCTAAGAAGGTAAAAACAAAAGTTAAAAGCTTTGCTGTTTGCCAAAATTGTGGCCATAAGTGGAAAGTATAAAAGGCTAGAGTTTTTCTAGTCTTTTATAAATGGCAATTTTAATTTGATATTTCTCATCTCTCCATCTTTCTATTGTAGAACTATGAACACATAACAATGTGGATAATTTTTTAATTCCATATTTATTAATCAATTTTTTTATATTATAACCTTGATTTAAAATGAAATTACAATAATCATCACATAAAATATTTTTATCTAATACAGTTAATAGTTTTTTTAATGTAGATAATGCAAAATCTTTTTTACCAAAATCATTTATTGTAGATCGACTTAATCCAGTTAATTTACACAATTCTTTTTGAGTTAATCCAGATAATAATTTAGCTTTTTGGTATCTATCATATAGTGTATTACAGTTAATATCAGAATAAAATAAAGTATTCATATTGATGTCAAACTCGAATATCGAGCAGAAGCAATTTGCACTGGAACCTTAGCAGGACATAATGCTGTTAGACTTGCAATGGGATTATCGCTTCTTATTTTACCTACATCTATTGCAATTGGAGACATTATTTCTTATGAAAATACTCAGTCAAAAACTAGTGAAGGTAAAAAGAAGAGATATACCTTTGCTGGATCAGTATATTTTAATCGAATGAAGGAACTAGGCTTATATTCAATGGATATAAAAGATATAAGAAAAAAAATAACAAGATTAAACCTAGATGGAATATTTGATCAAAGGTTATGCTAAAATTGTATAGAAAATAAGCAGGAGTTTTGGTGTAATGAAAAAATCCAATGTTATTTTATAATGTAATATTATAATTTCGTAAATTAGTAACTATAATATTAATTAAAATAACATTGGATGTTTCTTTTATTTATACCATATGAAAGTGATAATAATTATTTAAATATAGATTATATTAAAAATCTACTTTAGTACCATAATAAGTACATTCAAATAATTTTTCCATAGTTTTATCATCTATAGTTCTTGGGTTAGAGCCTGTACAAGCATCTAATATAGCATTATGTGCTATAAATTCTAGATTAGCTTTAAAGTCAGCTTCTTCAATACCATATTCTTTCATAGTATGAGGTATATTTAACGCTGTATTCATATCGTTAATTTTTGCAATTAATGAATCTGTTAGTTCAGCATCAGTTGAACCAGCTAGATTGATAGAACGAGCAATGTCTGCATATCTACTCTCACAAGCTTTTCTGTTATATTGAATAACATATGGTAAGAAGATTGCATTAGCACATCCATGAGGAATATGGAATACTGCACCTGTCTTATGTGCCATTGAATGAACTATTCCAAGAAGAGCATTTGAGAATGCCATTCCAGCTAAACATTGAGCTTGATGCATTAAATCACGTGATTCAACATCTCCATTATATGATTTTATTAATTCAGCATTTACCATTTGGATAGCTTTTATAGCTAAAGGATCAGTAAAGTTAGAGTTAGCAGTTGATACATATGCTTCTATTGCATGAGTTAATGCGTCCATTCCTGTATGAGCAGTTAATTTAGGTGGCATAGTTTCTGCAAGAGCAGGATCAACTATTGCTATATCTGGAGTTATGTTAAAGTCAGCTAATGGATATTTAATCTTCTCTGTATAGTTAGTTATAACTGAGAATGCAGTTACTTCTGTTGCTGTACCACTTGTTGATGGTATTGCTACAAATTTAGCTTTTTGTCTAAGTTCAGGAAGTCCAAAAGGAACTACTGCTTGCTCAAATGTAAAATCAGGATATTCATAGAAAATCCACATAGCTTTTGCAGCATCTATAGGAGAACCTCCACCCATTGCAACTATTAAATCAGGTTCAAATTGTCTCATAGCTTCTGCACCTTTCATAACAGTTTCAACTGATGGATCTGGTTCAACACCTTCAAATAATTGAACTTCTATTCCTGCTTCTTTTAGATAATCTTCTACTTTTTGAAGAAAACCAAATTTCTTCATAGATCCACCACCTACAACTACAAAGGCTTTTTTACCTTTTATAGTTTTTAGTGTTTCTAATGAATCCTTTCCATAATAAATATCTCTTGGTAATGTAAATCTTGCCATAATCAAACCTCCCTAAAATACACATTTTATAGTATATGTTAAAATTCTAGTTTTATTCAAGTAATCCTTTTAAAAAATAGTTAACAAATAGTAAACTTTAGTTATTTAATCGTTATGGCGACTTTAATTTCAACTATTTATTTCATTAATTATTTTAAATGTTATTTGGAAAATAATAATAATGTACAAAGAATTGTAAACCGAAGATATTGATATAGGTTGACAATTAAAAACATTTTTAGTATACTCCTTTTAAAAGTTATTTTTGTAATAAATATCTATAATGATGGAATAAGTAATAAAAATTAAAAAATAAAAGAGGTTAAAAAAATGTCTATAGTAAAAGAACTAAAAGAAAAAGTATTAAGTGGTTATGAAGTAAGCAAGGAAGATGCAATGAAACTTGTAGAAGCACCTTTAGAAGAATTATGCAAAGCAGCAGATGAAATAAGAGAACATTTTTGTTCTAATAAGTTTGATATATGCACAATAATTAATGGTAAAAGCGGAAGATGCTCTGAGAATTGTAAATTCTGTGCTCAGTCATCTTTTTATCAAACAAACTCTCCTAAATATTCATTATTAGGAGGAGAAGAGATATTAAAGGAAGGTAAGTATAATGAATCTAAGGGAGTACCTAGATATTCTATAGTTACTTCAGGTAAGAGATTGAATGAAGATGAAGTTGATGAAGTTTGCAAGAGTATAGAAAAATTAAAAAAAGAAACTAAATTATCTATATGTGCATCATTTGGCTTATTAGATGAAAAACAATATTCTAAGTTAAGAGATGCAGGACTTACAAGAGTACATAATAATTTAGAGACATCTAAGAGAAATTTTGCAAATGTTTGTACAACACATACAATACAAGATAAAATTGAAGCCATAAAAGCTGCAAAAAGGGCAGGACTTCAAGTATGTAGTGGTGGAATTATGGGTATTGGTGAAACTATGGAAGACAGAATAGACATGGTTCTAGAAGTAAGAAATTTAGGCGTAAAATCTATACCTGTTAATATGCTTAATCCAATTAAAGGAACACCTATGGAAAATAATAAAGTCTTAACAAATGACGAAATGTGTAGGATAGTTGCAATATTTAGATTTTTAATACCAGATAGTGCAATAAGACTTGCAGGTGGTAGAGGTTTACTAGAAGATAAGGGTAGAAAATGTTTTAAGTCAGGAGCTAATGCAGCTATATCTGGAGATATGACAACAACAACAGGTATATCAATAGATGATGATATGGAAATATTAAAAGAACTAGGTTACGAAGTAGCACTTTTAAGCTAGATGATCCTTAGAATAATCAAAAATAATGTTTAATTACTTCAATATATGTTAAAATATATATTGAAATTGTAAGAAATAATTATAATAATCATAATTTTTGGTGAGGGAATAAGGATGAAAAGAAGAGATAAGATAAATTATTATTTAGACCTTGCAGAGGTAGTATCACAAAGAGGAACATGCCTTAGAAGACATTATGGAGCAGTAGTGGTAAAAAATGATGAAGTAATATCAACAGGCTATACAGGCGCACCTAGAGGAAGAAAAAATTGTTCAGATATAGGAACATGTGTAAGACAGAAGTTAAATATTCCTAGAGGTGAGAGATATGAATTATGTAGAAGCGTACATGCTGAAGTAAATGCTATAATAAGTGCAGCTAGAGAAGAACTTATAGGTGGCACAATATATTTAGTTGGTAAGGAAGTTTCAACAGGAGAATACATAAAGAATTCTAATAGTTGTTCTATGTGTAAGAGAATAATTATTAATGCAGGGATTGAACAAGTAGTAATAAGAGATACTAAAGATGATTATAGAGTTATAAATGTATCACAATGGATAGATGATGATGAATCATTAGAAGGTGTTTTTGGATATTAAGTTAATAAAATATAAGGTCTTTTCCATAATCGTGTTGAAATTTTTATTGGATAACATCATATATTATAATTTCAACATTTTCATGGAAAAGACCTTATAAATATTTTAAAGGCAAAAATAAAAATTAAGTTAGCTAGATATTGTTGATTAACCAAGGTTTGGTATAGTACAATATTAATGATAACTTAATTTTTTTTAAGTTAAGCTTTTATTCAATGTGATTAATAATCCAATTATATATATCTGTATATATTACAGCCCTATCTATTTCATTTAATATTTCATGTCTATCATCTTCGTATAAGTTTAATGTAACATCAATTATTCCTGAATCTTTATAAGCCTTAAGAGCTTTATTAACTCCTTTTCCATACTTGCCAATAGGATCTTCTTGCCCTGACATTAGAAGAATTGGAAATTTAATAGGAATGTTGTTTATGGTTGCTATATCTTCACAACGCAAAATTGAATTTAATAATGTTATAAATCCGTTAGTTGTAAATATAAAATTACATAATGGATCTTTTTCATATTTTGCTACATTTTCAGGATTTACAGATAACCATGAGAATTGAGAAGGTGTATCTATTTTTTTGTTTAAATTTCCCAATATCATTTTGTTTAAGAATTTACTTCTATATCTTGGTCCACGAAGTAATCTAATAGCTTTTACAAAAAATAAATCTGTTTTTATTGCAAGGTTTGTTTTTGCACCTGTTCCAATTAGAATTGCACCTGTTACATCTTTAACATAATAAGATATATATGATCGTACTAAAAATGATCCCATACCATGTCCTATTACAAAGTAAGGTAGGTTATTAAATTTTGCTTTAACAATAGAATAGGCAGTATAAATATCTTCAATCATATCTGTACTACCATCTACATTAAAATAATAGCCTAAATCATTTGGATTGTTAACTGATTTACCATGGGCCAAGTTATCTTGTATAATGACAATAAAACCATTTAATGACAAGAATTTAGAGAATTCATCGTATCTATCGCTATATTCACACATACCGTGAACTATTTGTATGATTCCTTTTATATTTGCTTGAGGAATGTATATTTTTCCATGAATATTATTAATCATATCGTGTGATTTAAAATTAAATTGATCAATTTTCATAATATTACCTCATTTGTATTTTTTAATATGAACTAATTGTAATTTTTTATTCTATAAGTGTCAAGATATTAAGTGAGCGACATTGAATAGTAAAAACGAGAAAATAAAAGAAATAAGTAGAATATAAAAGATATTTTTAAAATTTAGATATATTCATAAATAGAAATAGAAAAGTATTCAAAACTTAACTTTGACTTTCTTTGACTTATAAAATATAATAAACTCATAAAGTAAATCAAAGGAAGGCGATTTGTATGTTACAAGTAATACCATTTAGTAACAAAGTAGGATTTTTTAATGAAGGAAGTGCATTAGATAAGTTATTTAATGATTTCTTCAATGATGATTTTGGTTTCTCAGAAATGAATAATGTAATGAATGTTGATGTAAGAGAAAACGAAAAAGAATATTTGATTTCTGCTGAATTGCCAGGTGTAAATAAAGAAAACATATCATTAGAATATGATAATAATAACTTGACAATTACTGCAACTAGAGAAAATACTATTAATGATGATAGTAATGAAAATTATATTAGAAGAGAACGAAATTATGGAACATTTAGTAGAAGTTTATATCTAGAAAATATTGATAGAGAGAGCATTATGGCCAAGTTTGAAAATGGTGAATTGAAGATAATTGCACCAAAGAAAGAAGTGGAAAAATCTAATAATAGAATTTTTATAAAATAGGAATTAGAAAATAATAAGAATAAAATTGAATAATTTCATTAAGAACTGTGAAATATAAAAAAGTTAAGTTAGCTAAATGTTGTAAAATTACAAAAGCTTATGTAAATGCAACATTTAAAAGCTAGCTTAATTTTTTTTAATCTTTAGGAATTATATTAAGAAGAGTTTCTTTATTAATATAAAATATGCTTGTATAATGAAATAAGATAATAATTTTTAATGAGGTGTTAAGTTATGAATATTGATGTTGAAAATAGCAAATATGCTCAAAAAGCAATGGAGATTATGAAAGAAGGATATAATTGTGCACAATCTGTTTTTTTAGCATTTGAAGATAAATATGATATTGATCATAATATTGCTCTTAAGTTAAGTTCATCCTTTGGTGGTGGAATGGGCAGATTAAGAGAAGTATGCGGAGCAGTAAGTGGAATGTTTATGGTTGCAGGAATTTTATATGGATATGATTCTCCAACAGACATGGCTGCAAAAACAGAACATTATAAAAGAATACAGGAATTGGCAAAAGAATTTGAGGATATAAATGGTTCTATTGTATGTAGGGAGCTATTAGGGTTATCTAAAGGAAAAGATTCACCTATTCCAGAAGCAAGAACAGAAGCTTATTATAAGAAGAGACCATGTGTTGAACTTGTTGGAATTGCTGCTGCCATAATGGAAGATTACATAAATAAGCATTAAAATGTTAAGATTATTTCATAAAAAAATTAAGGACAAGGGAAGTATAGGAGAAAAAATAGTATCAAAAAAACTAAAGAAATTAGATAACAAATATTATGTAATAAATGATTTATTACTTGCTACAGAAAAAGTAACTAGTCAAATAGATCATGTAGTTATTTCTATTTATGGAATATTTGTTATAGAAACCAAAAATTATAGTGGTACTATATATGGAAATGACGTTAATTATAATTGGCAGCAGAAAATAGGTAATAAATATAATAAATTTAGAAATCCTATAAAACAGAATTATTCACATATAAAAGCTATTCAATATATTTTACCTGAACTTAAAGATAAAGATTTTTTATCAATTATTGTTTTTAATAGGGGAGCGAGCCTTAAGATTAACACTAAATATAATGTAATAAAGGTAAGAAAGTTAAAGAAAACTATAAAAAAGCATAAAGATATATTATTAGAAGCTACTGAAGTTGAATATATTTATGAAACTTTATTAAAAGCTAATATTAGATCTAATAGAATGAAGCGTAAGCATGTAAAAAATATAGAAAAGTCTATAAAGAAAACAAATAAGAAAATAAATAAAAAGAGATGTCCAAGGTGTAATGGAAAATTAAAAAAGATAAAGGGGGTAAATGGATATTTTTATGGATGCAAGAATTATCCTAAATGTAGGTTTACAAAAGAAATAGATTGATTTGTTTAATTGATAGTGTCAAATTAATTATATAAGAATAATATAGAATATATAATTATTTTAGGTGATAATGTGGATTGTTATGACAATTTATCTAATATGATTGATACTTTAAAGAAGGAAAATGAACAAAATCCTAAATGTACTATAGATTGTTCAGCAGGAGCAGATACTAATTGTTGTAGATTTTATAATCTAGATGTAAGTTATGGCTTTCAAGATGTTAGTCCTATGCTATTTGTTGTTGTAGGTGAAATTATAGCAAATATATTATCAGGAAGTCTTCCTATAAATGTAGCTAATTCAATAGCAAATGTTATGAATCTAGCAGGACAAATTATAGAAACTTATTCTGCACAACAAGCATATCAACAATTTGGTCCAGGAAGATTGTATAGTCCTATATATAAAAATGTAGCTAATCCATTTTGTAAAGATAATAGTACAAGTGCTGGAGAAGAAAAAATCATAAATGTCTTAGAAGAGATGCTAAGGTGTATAAAAGATGAGAATATTAAGGTGCAAAGTTCTATTGATAATATAGAAAAAAAGTTGAAGGAATAGAAAGGTGATAATATAGACTATTATGGAAGATAATTTACAGAATATTTTAGATGAGTTATGTAGTTGTATGAATATAGATATGACTGCAGGTGCAAAAGATAATGAATGTAGGTTCTGTAATTTAGATATGATAGGTGGATTTCAAGATGTTAGTCCTATGTTTTTATCTGTAATATTAGAAGTTATTAGTAATGTAGTAGCAGGAAATATTCCTTCAAATGTATCTAATGCAATAGGTAACTGGCTTCAGTTGATTTCAACTCAGATGACGTTATATATAGGACAACAACAATATCTAGAATCAGGTCCTGGGAGATTGTATAATCCTGTGTATAAAAATATATCGAATCCTTTTTGTAAAATTGATAAATCAAGTAGTTCAAAATATAAAAAGGAAATTAAAGAACTTAATAAATCAATAAGTGAATTGAAAGTTCAAATTAAAGATATGAGAGAAGAAATAAATACATTGAAAAATAAAATGCAAGTATAAAATCTTGTGTTTTATTTTTCGTATTAAGAAAATTTTTTTGGGATTTGTCAATATATATGTTAAAATGTAATTATAAATTGTAGGAAAAAGAAAGCACCTTTAACAATATGTTACGTAATTTAACAAGAAGTAAAGGGTTTAAAGATGTTTTTAAAACAGGCAGTTCAAGATATATGCATTATTGAATAGGAAAGGAGATTGTTACTGTAAAATAAATTTTAAAAATGTATTAAATAATAGATATAAGGTATATTTTTAAGATTTTCAGTACATAATTTAAGATATGAAGATAAAGATGCCTAGAAAGTTTGACTTAAAGTCATCATTGAAGATATGTATTCAATTAGATAAAACAAAAGATGATAAAGAGTATTTGTTTGATTATAGCAGTATAAGATCTGTAGAACCTTTTGCATTATTACTGATTTCTTCAAAGATAAGAGAATTTCAGCGTAAACATAATGATTCAAGGATTTTAGTTAAAGGATGTAAAGATATGCCTTATGCATTTACTATGGGATATTTTAAGAGTATAGGAGAAAAGTTCAGCAATGAACCTGAAAGTGATACTGATGATATATACTTTCCTATGGAAGAATTTAATATAGTAGAACTTAAGAAAAAAGCTAAAGAACAATTTGATAATAATATGGAGAATTGTATTAAGTCTTTAATTACAGAACCTATAGTTGATTTATTGAAGATACCTAATACAAAAATTTCTTCTGGATTGGAAGACTTGATTCAAGAAGCTATAAATAATTCAATTGAACATAGTAATAGTGAAACATTTTGGGTGTGTGCATTATATTGGAAAGAGAGAGAATGTTTCGAAATAGCAATATTAGATGAAGGTATAGGAATAGAAAATTCATTAAATAATAATAAAAAAATAAAAATAAATAACAATAAAGATTCTCTAAAAATCGCATTACAACCAGGTGGTACTGGTATGGTTAAGAAACTATTTAAGAAAAGTACAAGAGATGCACGTGGTGTTGGATTATATATAAATAGTAATGTATTTGGTATTCTTGGTGATTATGTAATATGTAGTGATAATATGTGTCTTATAAGAAAAGATAATTTTTATTCATTTGAGAAGACTGCATTTAATGGTACAATAACAAGAATGAGAATTGATACAAGTAAAATAGATTCATTATTAAAAACTAAAGCTATAGTTGAAGATGAGGCTAATGTAGCTCAGGCTAAGGTTTCAAAACTAAAAGAAATAAATATAGATTCATTAAGTAATACTGTTACTAATCAACTTGTTGAAGAAGATATATTTGCTATTATGGGTGAGGATACTGAAGAATGAGAAAACTATTTAAGATATCAGTCAGAAATCTAGTAGAACTTGTTATGAGGCATGGTAGTATAGATAATAGATATATGAGCAATGCAAAAGCAATAGAAGGAATAATAGGACATCAGAAAGTTCAAAATTCATATGGTGATAATTACGAAAAGGAAGTTATTGTAAAACACCAATTGGCTTATGAAGATATAGATATTCAGATAGAAGGACGAATAGATGGAATACTAAAAGAAGAAGATAAATATATTATAGATGAAATAAAAACAACAACAAAAGAATTATTGTTTATTGATGAGAATTATAACCCGTTACATTTTGCACAAGCTAAGTGTTATGGGTATATTTTTTGTTATGATAATAATCTACCTGAGATAGAGATACAATTAACATATTTTAATATAGATACTGAAAATACAAGAATAATAAGAAAAAAATATTCTTTTGATGAATTAAAAAAAGATTTTATGGAGATAATAAATATATATGTGGATCAATGTGTGGGTAGTCAGAAGTGGATTGAAAACAGGAATAATTCTCTTAAACAGTTAATATTCCCTTATGATAGATATAGAATTGGGCAGAGAGAACTTGCTGTAAGAGTTTATAAGGCTATTGAGATGCAGAAGAAGTGTTTAGCACAAGCTCCAACAGGAACAGGTAAGACAATATCTACTATATTTCCTAGTTTAAAGGCTATGGGGAATAATCTTACTTCCAAGATATTTTATCTTACTGCGAAGACTGTTACTAGAGAGTTAGCTGAAGAGGCTATAAGATTACTTAAGAAGCAACACATTACCTTGCGATATGTAACTATTAGTGCCAAGGATAAAGTATGCATGATGGAAGAAACTAATTGTAATCCTGATTATTGTCCTTATGCAAGAGATTATTATGATAGATTAGATGATGCACTTAGGATTATATTAGAAGAAGAATCGAATTTTAGTACAGAGAATATACTTAAGTTTAGTGAGAATTATAAGCTATGTCCTTTTGAGTTATCATTAGAACTAGCTCTATATTCTGACATAATTATTTGTGATTATAACTATATTTTTGATGCTAGAGTATTTCTTAGGCGATTTTTTCAAGATAATAATAACAATTATACTTTTTTGATAGATGAAGCACATAATTTAATAGATAGAGTTAGAGATATGTATACTGCAGAAGTATCACAAGAGAAGGTAGAGAATGTCAAGAAAATATATGGCAGAAAAAACAGAAAACTTAATAATTCTATAAAGAATTTATTATTATTTATGCAACAGAAAAGCAACGAATATGAGTATAGAAAAACTACATTAGTTAAAGAAAAACAAAATGATCTTATAGATTTATTAAATAATTTTATGAAATGTACAGATGCATATCTTGCAAGATCAAATGAAGAAAATACAGAATTAATAGAATTATATTTTGATTTTTATGCTTTTACAACAATATATGAGTATTATAATGAGGAGAACTTTATAAATATATATAGTTATAACAAAGAATTAACTATAAGGAATTATTGTTTTAATCCCAAGGCTATTATTAAAGATAAGATTAGTTTAAGTAAATCAACAACGTTATTTTCTGCAACAATGCTTCCGCTTAATTATTTTAAAGACATGTATGGATATGAAGAAGGCGATTATATAGTCAATCTTAATAATCCTTTTGATGAAAAAAATAGATTAGTAATGATAGCTGGTAATATAAGTACAACATATAATAATAGAGAAAAAACAGTAAAGGATATAGTATTATATATAAGACAACTTGTATTAGCAAAGACAGGGAATTATATAGTTTTTTTCCCTTCCTATAAGTACATGAATTTAGTATATGAAGCTATATTAGAAGATGAAGATTTATATAATATATATATGCAAGATAATAATATGACAGAAGAGGATAAAGAAGATTTTTTACAGATCTTTAAAAATGGAGTAGTAGGTAAGAGTAATGTAGGGTTATGCGTTATGGGAAGTCACTTTTCTGAAGGTATAGATTTAGTTGAAGATAAACTTATAGGAGTGATTGTTGTAGGAGTTGGTATGCCAAGTATATGTTTGGAACGAGATATTATCAAAGATAATATTAACTCAAAAGGCGAAGGATTTAATTATGCATATATATATCCAGGCATAATTAAAGTTATACAAGCAGCAGGTAGATGTATTAGAAGTGAAAGAGATAGGGGAGTTATATTACTTATAGATAGTAGATATTGTAGTCCCCAATACAAGAATTTATTACCATACAGAATTACATCAGAAACATATATACAAAGTGTTGATGATTTAGTTAGCAAAGTGACTTGCTTTTGGAATGAAAAGATATAAAATGCTTACGGCGTGTTTTTTAGGATGATAATAAAAACATACAAAATAATAGTGATTAAAATAATTTAAAATAATATATATTAGTGTATAGATTATTTTGGAGGAATTTTTAAATGAATAGCTGCAAACAATTAATGAAGAAGCGAAAGAAGATCATAAGAACTAATATTGCTTTAGCTGTTGTTTTAGTAGTTTTTTTGGCATTATGTTTTTGGAATTTAATTTTTTCAATTCCTTTTATAATTACAGCGCTTATTATTGCGAATAATGAGAATAGAATTTCAAGAGTTGATGAAGAGATTGGACAGATAGAAGTAAAGAGAGAAGATGATAGTTACTACAATAATTAAGGGTGCTTAGTGCACCCTTGTTTTTGCTATTTATCAGTATGAATATCTAATTGAGGATATGGAATTGATATATCTTCTTCATCAAATTTAATTTTAGTTTTTTCTAATAAATAATAATATACTGACCAATAGTTCTCAGTATTAGTCCATACTCTAACAATGAAGTTAACAGAACTAGCTGCATGCTCATCAATATTAATAAATGGTTCAGGATCCTTTAGAATTAAGTCATTGCTATTAATTACAGAACTTATAGCATTTTTTACTTTTGAGACGTCTTCATCATATCCAACCCCAAATACCAAATCAACTCTTCTTGTGTTTTTCTTGCTGTAATTCACTAAACTTCCATTTGCGAGAATTCCGTTTGGAATCATGATAGATTTATTATCAGGAGTAACTAAGTGAGTATAGAACATATCTATTCTTTCAACATTTCCTGAATGTCCTTGAGCTTCTATGTAATCCCCAACTTTAAAGGGTCTCATAATAAGTATAATAACACCACCAGCAAAGTTAGAAAGGCTTCCTTGAAGTGCTAATCCTATTGCAAGAGTAGAAGAAGCAAATATAGCAGCGATTCCAGTTACTTGTATGCCTACAAAATTTAATGTAAATAATATCAAAAGTGCTTTAAGTGATAGGTCGATGAATGCATTTAAAAAAGACTGAAGTGTAGGATCAAATTGACGTTTGTGACCAATTTTAGTTAAAATACTTCTTAGTTTTTTTATTAATTTCCAACAAACAAGAAATATAATTAATCCTAGAACTAGCCTTACACCATTTCGTTCACACCATAAAATTATTTTTTCTAATATTCGTTCTAAATTCATAAAAAATTGTTATTGAAGTGTTGATATTCAATAACTTAACTCCTTTCTTATATAAAATTATATCTAATATAAATATTCAGATATATTCTTTTTTTATAATACTATAATTAGTATTATGTAAACAACATGAATATTATTCATGTTTATAATAGAAAAATATAAAATGTAATCAAAATAATTTTAAGTGTTAATTGAAAAAAATACAACTAATATTGAATAAAAACAGCGGTAAAGATTAAATAATTTTCGAGATAATAATCTCCATATTTACAGTAACTATGAAAAATGTTTTGGGAATATTTAGTATGAATAAAATGAGAAGGGATTTTAACACTGAAGGCTATAAATAAATTTAATCTTTACCGCTGGGAACCTTATTTTTGTATTCGTAAAATATATAAAAATATGATATAATTACTTTATTTTCTAAATTTTATAAAAGTAAACATAGGAAAAAATATAAACTGGGGTGAATAGTGTGAGTGTAGGAATAGAAGACATTAATATTTATTCGGGGGAATTATATATTGATGTAAAATATATATTTAAAAACAGAAATTTAAATATGGAAAGATATGATAATTTGATGATGGAAGAAAAATCGGTAGGATTGTCATGTGAAGATGTAGTAACTAATGGCGTAAATGCAGCAAAGCCTATAATTGATAAACTAAGTGATGAAGAAAGGAATTCTATAGAATTATTAATTACATCTTCAGAATCTGGAATTGACTTTGGAAAGTCAATAAGTACATATATTCATAAGTATTTAGGATTAAATAAAAATTGTTGTATATTTGAAGTTAAGTAGGCTTGTTTTGGTGGTACAGCAGCTTTGCAGATGGCAGTATCATATATAAAATCAAAATCATTTAAGGGAGCACATAGAAAAATGATGAGACAGTTTTCTAGTTTGAAAACAAAAGCTATTGAAGAAGATTTCAATAGAAGAGTTGGACCTTCAATAGAATATTGTAAAAGAATTGGTAATGTATATTCGGCAACTGCATATGTAGTTTGATTGATAATAGTGAAGAAATAGCAATTAAAACTAATATGGAAGTATTTTCTAATAAAAAAGCATTAGATAAAATAGAACAATTTATTACAAATAATAAATTATGTTAATTAATAATTAATCAGGGGGAAAAATATGATGGTAGAAGTTAAAAATGTCAGTAAAACATATAAAACAGCTGACATTGAATTTAAAGCATTAAAAAATGTTAGTTTTACATTAGAGGAAGGTAAGATTATGACTATACTTGGTCCGTCAGGATCTGGAAAGTCAACACTTCTTAATATTTTAGGGGGGATTGATTTAGTTAGTGAAGGAAGTGTTGTTGTTGATAACAAAGAGATCACTAATTTAAATGAGGAAAAATTATGCGAATATAGAAAAAAATCAATAGGATTTGTTTTTCAATTTTATAATTTAATATCTAATTTAACTGTTTATGAAAACGTAGAAGTTGTAGCTAATATAACTAAAAATCCACTCGATATTAATGAGATTTTAAGAGCAGTTGGAATGGAAAATATGAAAGATAGATTTCCTAAAGAATTGAGTGGAGGACAACAACAAAGAGTTGCTATAGCTAGAGCATTAGTAAAAAAACCAAAAGTATTATTATGTGATGAACCTACTGGTGCTTTGGATTTTGAAACATCAAAAGAAATTTTAAAATTAATTGATGAAATTAACAAAAAATATAATACAACAGTAATAATTATTACACATAATGAAGCTATTTCTTCAATCTCTCATAGAGTTATTAGATTAAAGAGTGGTTTAATAGAAGAAGATAAGAATAATAATGAAATTAATTCAGTAGAAGGGATTGATTGGTAGTATGATAGCAATAAATCGAAAAATAAAAAGGGTTATGCTAGAACAAAAATCAAAATATATTGGATATATAATGTTGATTTTTATAAGTAGTATGTTTTTTACTGCAATGAACAATGCTTCAATCAATCTAAAATCGAATATAAAAGATTATAAGGAAGAGACCAATGTTGAAGATGCATATTTTATGTTGAATAATGAATTGACTGATAAAGAAGCATTAGAAAAAGAATTTGATGTAGTAATTGAAGAAAAAGGATCTAGTGATTTTCAATATAAAGAAGATTCTACCTTAAGAATATTAAAGAAAACAGAAAAAATTGATCAGATTGAAATTGTAGAAGGAAATGACATTTCAAAGACTGGTGATATTTTGATAGATAAAGGATATGCAAAAGAATACAGTATAGATTTAAACTCTAAAATAAATATCTTTGATAAAGAATACACTGTTACAGGTTATTTTATTAGTCCTGATTATATATATCCTTTAAATTCAGAATCGGATATATTAGTATCTTCTAAAGATTTTGGTATTGCTACGTTATCTAAAGAAGATTTTGATCAAATAAAACAGAAAAATTTATATTATGTTATTAAATATAACAAAGATAATGAAAAAGAATTTGTCAATAAGCTAAAAGAGAATAATTTAATACTTAAATATGTATCAGCTGAAGATAATCAGAGAATAGCATTCATTGATGGTGATATGAATACATTTTCTATAGTAGCTAAAGTTGTGCCAATATTTATTCTTGTATTTACATGTATATTTATGGCAATAGTATTTAGTAGATTTTTAAAATCCGAATTTGTACAAATAGGTACTTTATATTCATTAGGATACGACAAGAAAAGTATATTAAAACATTATTTGTTATATCCTATTACTGTTGCAACTATTGGAGGAGTATTAGGTACAATTGCTGGTTTATTTATGTCAAGTGTTTTATGTGAAGCAATGACGACAAGATATAAATTAAATGTATTAGATATAAAAATACAGTATGTTTATGTTATTATAAGTTTAATATTACCATTTGTTTTTGTTTTGCCTACTTGTACTAATATTATAAAAAAAGCATTGAAGTTGCCTGCATTTTCATTACTGAAAGGCTACGATAAGACTAAGGTTGGCAAATTAGAAAAAAAAGTTAAATTGGATAGATTTAACTTTGATGCAAAATTTAGAATAAGAGAAATTATAAGAAATGTTCCAAGAACATTAACATTAATAATCGGTATTATTTTTGCTTCTATGTTAGTAATGTTTGGATTTGTTGCTAATGATTCAATTAGTAATTTAATAAGTAATGGTTATGAAAAAATATATCAATATGAGTATAATTATACATTTACTAGTATCCAAAATAAAGAAATAGACGGTGAAAAAGTTAATGTTTTAAATTTTACAACTAAAGATGCTGATGATAAAGATATAAATATTATTGTTTATGGAATTTATGAAAATGCTAAATTAATTAATCTTAATGATGAAAATGATAATAGATTAACTTTTGATAAAACCATAATAACAAAATCATTAGCTGATAAACTAGATTTAGAAGTTGGAGGAAAACTATCATTATATAGTGATATCGTTAATTCACAAAAATCTAATAAAGATAAATATGAAGTTGATGTTGATAATATTGCTAATGCTTCTATTGGATATTATGTATATATGCCAATAGAAAAATTTAATGAATTATTTGGTTATCCAAAAGGAAGTTATATTCAGTTGCTTACAAAAGAAAAAATGGATATTCTTGAAAGTGATTTGTTATCATGTACAACAAAAAATCAGTTATGTAATGGATTAGTTACTTTGCTTGATATGATAAGAATGGTAATTGGTATAATTACAGTAATTTCATTTTTATTAGGGTTGTTAGTTATATATGTAATAACTTCATTAGTAATAGAAGAAAATAGGGGAAGTATATCATTATTAAAAATATTAGGATATAGTAATAAGAAAATATGTTCTTTATTATTAAATACTAATATTATTATGGTGGTTATAGGATTTATAGCAGCAATTCCACTAATAAAACTTATGTGCGATAATTTGTTTAAAAGTGTTACATCAAGTATGAATTTAAATATACCAATAAGTGTTAATATATTAAGTTATGTAATAAGTTTTGTTATAGTTATTGTGACATATCTAGTAGCAAATCATTTTAGTAAAAAGAGTATATTTAGCGTTTCAATGGTTGAAAGTCTAAAAAATAGATCAGAGTAATATAATTTCTGTTAGGAGTATTTTAGTATGAAAGAGATTAATAATGACGTTGTTGCTATTGTGGGAATGGCATGCAGATTACCAAAGGCTGACAATTATAATGAATATTGGGAAAATATAGTAAATAGCAAGGATTATATAAGTGAAATCCCTGTCACTAGATGGGATATATCAAAGTATTGGTGTTAGTATAAAGTAGTGGACACATTAAATCAAACTAAGTAAAATATTATTTAGTTTGATTTAATGTGTCCATTATGGGAAAGGGCAGAAGATATGATCAAGATTATAAGGATATGATAGTAGATTTATTTAAATCAGGAATGAATGTATCTGAAATAAGTAGCGAATATGGCATTGCAAAATCAACAATCAATGGTTGGATTAAAGATGTAAAAGAAATTAAGGTAGATGAAAATGAAGTTATGACATTAAAGGAAGTTAAACAATTAAAAAAAGAAATGGCAAGAATTAAGGAGGAAAATGAAATATTACACCAAAGGCGGGCAAAGCCAAAAAATACTTAGTATAGAAGGTTTTAATGTATCATTAAAGCGTGTTCAGAGAAAGATGAATGAACTTAGGTTATGTGCAGTAACTGTAAAAAAATACAAGCCTCATTCAAATAAAAAGGTTATAGAGGGATTAGAAAACGTTTTAAAAAGAGATTTTACAACTACTTCGATTAATGAAAAATGGGTGGGAGATATTACTTATATTCATACTATTAAAGATGGTTGGTGTTATTTAGCTTCAGTTCTTGACTT
>NZ_JAHLQH010000023.1 GCF_018918325.1 Clostridium sp. MSJ-8
ATCCTATTATTTGCAGGTTTATTTGCCATGTAATAAAATAATCAAACTTATATAATTTTCAAAGAGCGAGCAATTCTACGAAAAGTTAAGCTATTTTTTCATAACAACCTAACAGAATCTAAAATTATATAATTATATTGTATACATTAAAAATAATTATTACAATAATATATATGTATATTGTTTAATAAAACAATATTTAAGAAAGGGAAATATATATGAATTTAGACGAATTTCAGAAACAGGCTGTAGTGGCTAAAGATAGAAATATATTAGTAGTTGCAGCACCAGGGTCTGGGAAGACAACTGTTATAGTTAATAGAATAAAATTTTTAATTGATGATATGCTTATTAAGGAAGGGCAAATAGTAGTTTTAACCTTTACTAAAGCTGCAGCAACTAACATGAAAAATAGATATATAAAAACATTTAATAAGGATAAGTCACCGTTTTTTGGGACATTTCATGGCTTGTTTTATAAGATGCTCTTAAGAGAAGGATATAAAATAAATATAATTGAAGGGTATGTTACTAATAAGATAATTGAAAATACATTAAAGAAATATTTTGATGATGTTAATGAAGATAAGATAAAAGAAGTAATTAATAATATTTCATTATATGGCACATCTAATATGGATATAGATGAATTTGAACCAAGCATAGCCAAAGACATATTTATTAAATGTTATGAGAATTATACAATATATAAGAAACAAAACAACTTATGGGATTTTGACGATTTAGCTATAAAGGTAATTGAATTATTAAAAAATGATACTAGATTTAGAGAGGGGTATAGGAGAGTATTTTCCTATATGCTTGTAGATGAGTTTCAGGATTGTGATGAGCTACAGATAGAATTTCTTAAAATAATTAATGAAGGAAAATCAAATTCATTGTTTGCAGTAGGAGATGAAGATCAATGTATATATTCATTTAGAGGATCTCGACCGGAGTATATGGTTATATTTAACAAGATATTTACTAGTGGAAAAAAATATTATTTATCTAAGAATTATAGAAGTTCTAAGAATATTATTGAATCTGCAAAATTATTAATAGAAAATAATAAAAATAGAAATTCAAAAGATATATTTGCATACAAACAAAATGAAGGCGACATAGCTTATTCATTAGTATATGATGAGAGACAAGAAGGAGAATTTATAGTAAAAACTATAAGAAACAAATTATCAGAAGGATATAGATATAAGGATAATATTGTCTTGTATAGAACTAATATGGAATCTATGGGGATGATAGATGTGTTTATTAGAAATAATATACCTTTTAGAATGATTGATAAGGAATATAATTTTTTTAACCATTTTATATGTAGAGATCTTATTGATTATTTAAGATTTACTTTAAACCCTTATGACAGAGAGGCTTTTATTAATATTATAAATAAGCCTTTTAGGTATGTAAGTAGAGATAATTTAAGTTATATTAGAGAATATACAGCAGAGGCAGATCCTTTAGATATACTTATTGATAAGGAGGATGTTCCACCATTTCAAAAGAAAAAATTTGCAGAACTTAAGATTGATTTTGCATATATTAGAAAAGCATCCCTTGGAACTGCAATACAATATATTATTATGGATTTAGGATATATAGATTATTTGAAATCTTATTCTGAAAAGTTTTCAAGCAGTTTTGATGATTTAGAGGAAATATTAGAAGGTTTTAAGGAATCTGCAGCCCCTTTTAAGACAATAATAGAATTTTTTAATCATATAGAAGAGGTTAAGAAAAAACTAGAAGAAAGCAAAAAAAATAGTTCTGAAGATAGAGTATTACTTAGTACGATTCATGGCGTTAAGGGTATGGAGTTTAAAAATGTATATATAATAAATTGTAATGAAGATACTATCCCACATTATTCATCAAAAAAAGATAATCTAGAAGAGGAAAGAAGGTTGTTCTATGTAGGAATAACTAGAGCAATAGATAATTTATATCTATATAGTCCTAAGAGTAGAAAAGGAACTTTTAAAGAACCATCTAGATTTATAGAAGAAGCAGGATTTATTTCTAACAGTGATTTATTACATGGATTAAAAAAAGGGATGGAGATATATCATAGAAGCTTTGGCAATGGAAGAGTATCTAGAGTAGATGGTGATGATGTAATACTTCAATTTGAAAATGGCTCTAAGAAGAAGTTCTCAGGGAAGGTACTTATTGATAAAGGATTGATAATTACTATAAGTTAAATAAAAAATCAATGAAAAATAATTTGAACTTAATTTAATAAATAAAATGCTATCATAAAAATAATTGTTATTAATATGATAGCATTTTATTATAGAGAGGTTTTTGTTATTTCTTATAGAGAAGAATGTAATTTCCGTTACTACTTTGAACAAGTATATCTTCTTTGTTTAAATCTTTATTATTTAAATATTTTTCTTTTGTAGTTATTAATACTGATTTTGAATTATCCTTTAAGTATGAAGATATTCCTCCATCGTTGCATTTAAAATCCATTTCTATTTCACCTAAGAACAATAAACTTTGAGACCAATTAGATGTATCAACATCTATATAAGCATTATCACCTTTTAAATCTGTATTTGTACTTACTTCATTAGTAATGAAATCTTGCAACGAATCCTTGAGAGGATTATTAATATAATTAACTATCTTTATAAAATTTAAAAGATTTAACGCAATAAAAACAAGTGATATTACCCTAAATAATATTTTATTTTGATTTGAATTTTTTATTATTTCACTGAATATAATTGAAGCAACTATTAATACTGGAATCATTATAGGAATGATATACCAGTCTAGCTTAGTTTTAGCTAAAGAAAATAAAATTAGTGGAACAAAAATCCAAAGTAAATAACCTATAGTGTCATTTTTATTTAAAATACTAGTTTTTGTTTTACTGTTTTTTACTTTTTTAAATAATAATATAAACCCAATGACTAATATTACTATTGAAGTTGCTTGAAATAAGTTATGAGTAATTAAATATTTAAAATAATAAAAGAAGTTTTGACCATTACCTTCTATTCCTGTGCTTGTCCTTTTTAATAAATCATACTGTACCATATTAACAAAGAATTTGCTACCATCGTTACAATATCTTAGAATGCCCCATGCACCAATAGGAACTATAAAAGATAAAAGAAAATAAATCCATTCTTTTAGCTTTAATTTTTTTATTAATCCTGTAGCTATTAAAAATAATCCACCTATAGCAACTATAGAAAGAGAATGCCAGCTTTTAGTTAAAAATACTAAAGCAAAAAAGAAACCTGCTAAATACAAATTTTTAACATTAGTATTTATTTTTAGCATAGATAACATTGCTATTGTTAAAAATAATAATGCAATTGCATCTGCATCTCCATTTCTCCCCATATGACTATAATAAATAGGTGCACAACAACAGAATAGAAATAACCAAGTAATAGCTGTGAATTTATCATATTTCTTTTTTATGAAAAGAACAACACAAATTGCTAATATAATTATAGATAATGCAGAATATAATCTCATTGTAAATATTGTTGTTCCAAATAGTTTATAGCTTAACATAATCATCCAAAAGCTAATTGGTGGCTTTAAATTCCAATAATCATTTTCGTAGTTATATGTATTTATAATATAGTTTTTGTTTTTTAACATTTCATAGGCACTTACACCATGTCTAGCTTCATCCCAATCATTTACTTTAAATTCCCCTAAGTTGTAAAAAGTAATAAATGCAAGCACTAAAAACAAAAGTATTAATATAATATTGCAAAATAGTTCTTGCTTTTGTTTTGCTTTTTTCATTCTTTTTCCTCCTAAAATAGCAGTTTTCCATTTATTATAATAACATATAAGCATATTGAATTAATAGTTTTTAACGTATAGGAAAGTATAAATTTTTGGGGTTGACATAATATAATGGCTATGTGAAAATTACTATAAATATAGATATATTAGTTTTATTATTTATATAGATTTAAAATTTACTAGGGGGCGGAGATATTGAAACCATGTCTTTACATTATAATTCCTTGTTATAATGAAGAAAGTGTTTTACCTATTACATCAAATATGTTTTTACAAAAGTTAAATACGTTGTGTAAAGAAGGCAAGATAAGTAATGAAAGTAGAATTCTGTTTGTAGATGATGGATCAAGGGATAACACTTGGAACTTGATTTGTGAATTGTCACAGGCAGATAATAGATATATAGGTATTCGTCAAAGTCGTAATAGAGGACATCAGAATGCTGTTTTAGCTGGACTTATGGAAGCAAAAGATTTATGTGATATTACAATATCAATTGATTGTGATGGACAAGATGATATTAATGCTATGGACAAGATGGTAGATGAGTATTTAAATGGTAGTGAAATAGTATATGGAGTTAGAAACAAAAGAGATACAGATACATTTTTTAAGAGATATACAGCAGAAAAATTTTATAAGATACTTAATTCTATGGGAGGTGAAACAATTTATAATCATGCAGATTACAGATTGGTATCTAGGAGAGTGTTAAAAGAATTTCAGAATTATAAAGAGGTAAATCTTTTCTTAAGGGGGATGTTTCCACTAGTTGGATTTAAGAGTACTTGTGTATCATATGAGAGGAATGAAAGAATTGCTGGTGAAAGCCATTATCCCGTAAGAAAAATGCTAAAGTTAGCCATTGATGGAATAACAAGCTTGAGTATAAAACCTATACATATGATTACAATTCTGGGAGCCATTATTTCAGTGTTAAGTTTTATTGGTGCAATATGGGCAGTAGTTGTTGCTCTGCTTGGAAAGTCTGTTACTGGGTGGGCTAGTATGACTTGTATAATATGCTTTATTGGAGGGATTCAACTTATTTGTTTAGGGGTTATAGGTGAATATATTGGAAAGATATATATGGAAGTGAAGCATAGACCACGTTATATAATTAGTGAAAGAACTTCGGATTATAAAAACAATAAGATCAACTTGAAATAATAACGCTAGATTAATTAAAATATAATAAGATTAGTGTAAGTAACCATTTATTGTAAAGGTTAAGATTATAGGTTGATACAGAATAGTATAACCATAATAAATTAACATTTGGTGTGAATAATATGAAACAATAGGTTACTGAACCAATGCTATTATATTTTAATTTTATATATTAATGATTTGGATTCTTTTTGACTATTTCTATAGCATTAGTTACAGCAAGAATTATATCTGTTTCAAATTGATATTCTTTTATTTGATATTTTGCCATGATTTTACCTTTTTGTGTTACTACATAATAAGGTGGTAAATTATTAAGTGCTAATGCAAATATATCTTTTTTACAACTATCACAAGTACAGACATCATATTCTTTTAAAAATTTATTCATATATTCTTCTACCCATATTTCCATATAATTAAATACATCTTCCATAGTGAGTACCCCCTTTTTATATGCAATTATACAACGAATTTTTAAAACTGTCCATAAAAAGAAAAAAATGTAAAAATAAAATTAGAATATAAGGAAAATAAATAAAAAAATTAATTGTTTATTTACAAGAAAAAAGGTATAATTTAATAAGAGAAAATTATACCTTTTTATAACTACTTTATTTTAGGGGTATAAAGATTGATATATTATAAACGATAATATATCTGATATTAAAGAATCATTTATAAAAATTTAACATAGCCGAGGGGATGGATTAAAATGAATTGTTATGATTTAGCATTAGAGTTTTTAAGAACAGTAACATCAATTGATGAATTAGTAGATAAGAAAGCTAAAGCTTCTGCAAAGGAAGATAAAATATTAAATGATAAAATAGAACAATTAGAAAGTAGAATGTTTGAGATAAAGAACATCTTAAAACAAAAAGAAGTTTAATATTTTCAGAAAAAGGCACTAGAGATTTATTTCTAGGTGCTTTTTTTTACTCTTTAGGAGGTTGTATTTTGTTTGAGGTTGAGAATAAGTAGTTTACACGTAGTATTTATATATTAAAATAGATGAATTTAAAATAACTATAATACGTAGATAATTAAATAATTGCAAGAAAAGTAGTATATATACTATAATAAAATTATATAATTAATAAAAATCATGAAATAATTAACAATAACTTTATTGATGGGGAGGAGAAAACTATCATAGAGTATATTTATTAGATAAATATGTAGTTATGATAGGTGAGAGGTATGAATAATAGTAAGTATAAACCAAAGGATTTAATATTTTCATTAGATATAGGTACTAGGTCAATAATAGGATCTGTTGGAATTATTAAAAATAATAAATTTGTAGTATTATGTGAAGAATATAAGGAACATGAAGAAAGAGCTATGGTTGACGGACAGATACATGACATTAATCTTGTAGCAAAGACTGTTCGTTATGTAAAAGAATCTATAGAAGAGAAAATGAATGTTGAACTTACAGAAGTATCTATTGCAGCTGCAGGTAGATTCCTTAGAACAAGCGAAGCAAGTATAGATATTGAATTAAATGGAGATGAAGAAATAGATAAAGATATAATAAGAGGACTTGAGCTTAGTGCAGTAAAAAAAGCAGAAAGTGAAATCTTAAAAAGTAGTAATGGTAAGATGTATTGTGTAGGATATTCGGTGAAAAATTATTATTTAAATTCATTTGTTATATCTAATTTATTAGGTCATAAGGGTGAAAAGATAGGGGCAGATGTTATAGCAACATTTTTACCTAGATCAGTAGTAGATTCTCTTTATGCAGTTATGGAGAAAGTTTCTCTTACTGTAATGAACTTGACCCTAGAACCTATAGCTGCAATAGAAGCTGTTGTTCCTCAGAAGTTAAGATTACTTAATATAGCTTTAGTTGATATAGGTGCCGGAACTTCAGATATTGCTATAAGTTCAAAACAGACTGTAGCGGCCTATGGAATGGTTCCACTAGCAGGAGATGAAGTGACAGAAGTTATAGCACAAGAATATTTAATTGATTTTAATGAAGCAGAAGTTATTAAGAGAGAAATTACAGATATAGATGAGATAAAATACACTGATGTATTAGGTGTTGAAAACATCGTAAAAAGCGAAGAAGCATTAAAGCTCATTAGACCAACAGTAAAAAAGATAGCAGAAGAAATAGGTGGCAAGATAATAGAATTGAATGGTAATAAATCGCCAGCAGCTGTTTTTTTAGTAGGAGGAGGGGCACATACTCCTTATATAATAGAAGAATTGAGTGAAGTGCTTAATATAAAGCAAGAGAGAATAGGTATAAAGGATAGATCGGCAATTGAGGAATGTGAATCTGATAATAGTTTAGGGTCTGCAGGAGTTACAGTAATAGGAATAGCTCTAAATGCTATCAGAAAAATAGGTGATAATTTTGTAGATATTGATCTTAATGGAGAAATAATAAGTTTATTCAATTCTAGAAATAATACAGTGTTAGATGTACTTATTCAAGCAGGAATCAATTCATCATTTTTGATAGCTAGAAATGGAAAGAGCAAGAGATTTGTATTAAATGGTAAGAAGAGATTGGTATTTGGTCAGATGGGAAGTAACGCGGAAATATTTGTAAATGGAGCCAAAGCTGATACAGATACAGAAGTATTTAATGGGGACAAGATAATTATCAATTATGCAAGGAATGGTGAAGATGCTAAAACAGTTGTAAGAGATCATGTTGGAAATATAACATCTATAAGTATATATGTAGATGATGAAATTGTTAATATAGATCCGTTATGTACTATAAATGGAGAACTAAGAGATTTTGATGCAGAAATAAATGAAGAAGATGAAGTTGATATATTTTTACCTAATACAGTAAAAGATATAAAAGAAAAAATACTAAAAGAAGACGTAGTATTAATGAAGAATGATTTGATACTTCCAGATGACTATGTTGTTAATGAAGGTGAAAAAATATATAGAAGGACAGTTCAAGACGAAGTTATACAAGAAAATATCAATGAAGATCAAGAAATTAAATTGCCTATTGAAGAGGAAGATGTACTAAAGGAAAAATCAAATCAGGAAAATGGACATAGTATAACAGTTATTGTAAATGGTGAACCAGTTATACTTACAGGAAAAGATGAATATGTATTTGTAGATATTTTTGATAAAATTGATTTTGATATACATACAGTACGAGGAAGAAGGTTAAATACTACATTAAATGGAAATAAGGTGGCGTATTTAGATAATATAAAAGAAAATGATGTAATAAACGTAGAATGGATTAATTAAGTTAGGAAATCTATCATATTATTATACTAAAGTAATACATTTAGGAGATAATATGATAGATTTTTTTAATGAAGCAAATAGTATAAAGGATGAATTAATAAATATAAGAAGAGATATACACATGCATCCAGAGCTTGGATTCGAGGAAGAGAGAACTTCTAAGGTTATAAAAAATTTTTTGTGGTACGAAGGTATAGAATATAAAAATGTTGCAGGAACAGGTATATGTGCTATTATAAATGGCAATAATTATAATAACAGAGTTATTGCTGCAAGGGCAGATATAGATGCATTGCCATTAGTAGATAAGAAGGATTGTTATTATAAGTCGAAGATAAATGGCAAGATGCATGCTTGTGGACATGATGCTCACACAGCTATCTTATTAGGTGTTGCTAGAATAATGAATAGACATAAGGATGAATTTTCAGGAACTATTAAGTTGTTGTTTGAACCAGCAGAAGAGACTAGTGGAGGTGCACCTATTATGATAGAGCAGGGGATATTAGAGAATCCTCATGTAGATGCTATTATAGGATTACATGTATCAGAAGAAGTGGAATGTGGTAAGATAGCAATTAAGGAAGGAATGGTTAATGCAGCATCTAATCCGTTTAAGATAACTATTAGAGGGGCATCTTCTCATGGTGCAACGCCTCATTTATCTATAGATCCTATAGTTATATCAGCACATATAATAACTGCTATTCAGAATGTAGTAGCTAGAGAAGTTTCGCCACTTAGACCAGCTGTAGTAACAATAGGTAGTATTCATGGTGGAACTGCTATGAACATTATTCCTGAAGAGGTAGTATTACAAGGAACTATAAGAACTATTACTGATAGAGATAGGGAATTTGTTATAGGAAGAATTAGAGATATAGTAGAGAATATATTGAAGTCATTTAGAGCTAATGGAGATATAGAGATAGAAGATGGTTATCCTTGCTTGTATAATGATTCTAATATGATATCAATGCTTAGAAGTAATGCAGAGAATGTAATAGGTAGTGAGAATATAATTATAAAGAGACAACCTAGTATGGGAGTAGAGAGCTTTGCATATTTTGCTAACGCATGTCCTTCAGTATTTTATTATTTAGGTACTAGGAATGAAGAAAAAGGTACAGATAAGCCAGCACATACCAATTACTTTGATATAGATGAAGATGCTATACCTATAGGAGTTGCTATTCAATGCTCAATTATGTATGATTATTTGACAAGATGTTAAATAAATATTAATCTATAAAAAAGAGAGAAACTAAAGAAAGAAGATGGAGTTGATTTTTTGGAGATAATTATAGGTTCTAATGAAGCAGGACAGAGACTAGATAAGTTTTTGAGAAAATTATTAAAAGATGTACCTCTTAGTGCTATATTTAAGGCACTTAGAAAAGGTGATGTAAGAGTAAACGGCAAGAAACAAAAAGAAAAATATATATTACAAGAAGGAGATCTTGTAACAATAAAATACATAACAAGTAAGAAAGAAGATAAGTTTAATAAATTTATCAATGTAGATTCAAGTGGAATTAAGATTGCGTATGAAGATGAGAACTTATTAGTTATAGAGAAGTGGCCAGGAATATTAGTTCATCCAGATAGTAATAATAACGAGCCTACACTAACAGATTATGCATTATCATATCTTAATGCAAAAGGTGATTATAAGCCAGAGAGTGAGCTTACATTTACACCAGCTCCTTGCAATAGATTAGATAGAAACACATCTGGTCTTGTTATATTTGGCAAGAACTTTGAAGCATTGAGAAATCTTAATGAACTTATACGTAATGGAGATGTAGATAAATATTATAATACAATAGTACAAGGAAGAGTAAAAGATGGATTATATAATGGATATATTCTTAAGAATGAGGAAAATAATATTTCTAGAGTTTATGACACAAAAGTCCCTAATTCAAAAGAGATATCTATGGAAATAAAGACTATACAGAGTAATGGAGCATTTTCATTTATTGAAATAAAGCTTCTTACAGGAAGAAGTCATCAGATAAGAGCGCATATGGCTCATATAGGTAATCCATTAATAGGTGATATGAAATATGGCAAAAAAGATATCAATTCTTATTTCAAGAATAAATATGGTTTAGAATATCAATTTTTATATGCATATAAGCTAATAATAAGAAATGCAACAGGCAAATTAGCATATTTAAATAATAAAACAATTGTAGAAGCATTGCCACCAATATTTAAAAAGATAAAACAAGATGTATTTAAAGTTAATTTATGATAGGGGATAAATATGAGGGAAGAGACTTCAGCTGCTAGAGGTGCTATGGCACTTTCTATAGCAGGAATAGTAAGTAAAATAATATCAGTAGCATATACTCCTATTCTTATACAGATATTAGGTGTGTATGGATATGGAATATATTCAAAGGTTTTAACTGTATTTTTGTTTATATATGCGCTAACAAGTGCAGGAGTACAACCAGCTGTTGCAAAGGTAGTTGCAGAGTTTAATGCAAGAGAGAATCCAAAAGGAGCAATAAAGACTCTTAAGGTAGCAAGAAGGTTTTATATACTTATAGGACTACTTGCATGTCTTATAATGATTGCTATTGCATACCCTATGGCAGAGATTATGAAAACATCAAAAGTAACTTATGGAATTATGTTCTTAGGACCTTGTGTATTTATAACATGTATATTATCTGTATATAGAGGTTTTATGCAAGGTAGTAACAATATGAAAGCTATTGCTATATCTCAGATAATAGAACAGTTTATAAACGTAATTCTAAGCCTTTTATGTGCTTATATCCTAGTAAGTGTTGGAACTGAATATGGAGTAGCAGGAGCACAAGTAGGAACTTCTGTTGGAGCATTTGTAGCTATTGTGTATGTTGTTTTCTGTTTTAAGAGAGGAAGGTATGAAGAAGAAGCTCTTAGAGATGTAGATACTAGGAAACTTAATGCAAAGAAAATAAGAAATAGAATATTAGTCTATTCTATACCTATAATTATGAGTTCGGGTTTACAGAACCTAGGTAGTTTAATTGATTCAGGAAATGTATCAACTATATTAGAACGTATAGGTTATAATGAAGTTCAAGCTAATACATTATATGGATATTACGGTGCGTATTTAACACTAATAGGGGTACCTATGGTAATAATTACAGCTATATGTACAATTGTCCTTCCAGCTATAACTAAAGCTAGAGCTATAAAGGATCAAAAAGAAGTTAGAAGAAAAATTCGCTTTGGTTATAAAGCAGT
Source organism: Clostridium sp. MSJ-8 (assembly GCF_018918325.1). Taxonomy (GTDB): domain Bacteria; phylum Bacillota; class Clostridia; order Clostridiales; family Clostridiaceae; genus Clostridium. The sequence goes on from NZ_JAHLQH010000023.1 coordinate 11,470, forward strand.
ATTTGCTATAGTAGTTCCTTCAGCAGTAGGCTTGTCTATGGTAGCTAAACCTTTATATATAGCATTATATGGTTCAAAAGAAGGAAGCAATATGTTAGTTATTGGATCTTTTATACTTATTATCATGGCAACTGCACAGTTACAAACATCTATACTTCAAGGAATTAATAAATTTTATTATATTCTAATTACTTATGGCTTAGGTATAGCATTGAAAATAATATTAAATTATATATGTGTTGGTATTCCATCAATAAATATATATGGTGTTTTAATAGGAAATACAGCTTGGTATCTAGTGCCTGCTATAATGAATCATATTAAGATACGTAAAACAACTAAAGCAAAAATTAATATAATAAGGCTTATAGCAAAACCTGTATTTGCTTCATTGATTATGGCATTAACAATTTTAATAGTTAATAAACCATTAGATTTGATATATAGATTTGCAGGTGTAACTAGACTTACATGTGTGCCAGTTATCTTAGTTGAAGTAATAGCAGGGGCATTTGCATACATATATGTAATGATAGTTTGTGGTGGTATAAGAAAGAATGATATTGAATCAATATCTGCAAGACTTATAACAATGATGCCTAGATTTTTAAGAAAGAAATTAAGATAGTTCTAATACAAAATCTCTCCGAATATGCTTTATAGAAGGCAAAAGGGGAGATTTTTTTATGGGAAAAGATAATTTTTTTAAGAATTCATTTATATTAACTGCATCTAATATTACAACAGGAATTATAGGATTTATTTTTTCAATATATCTATCAAAAATAATAGGTCCTGAAGGGATGGGACTTTATAATCTTGTAATGCCTATATATAATTTGTTTATATGTGTTATGACAGCAGGTGTTGCAGCATCAATATCTCAAATATCTGCTGTTTTCTATGAAAAAGGAGAATATACAAATTTAAGACGAACTATAAAGGTTGTAACTATATTTAATTTATTATGGGCTATATTGGTATCAGCAATTGTATTTTTAGCTGCTAATTATATAGGAGAATATGCTATAAAAGATATAAGAACTATAGATGCTATTAAAGTGACATGTCCAGCTATGGTTTTTATTGCATTATCAAATATATTAAAAGGATATTTTTGGGGTACGTCTCAAGTAACAGCACCTGCTATAATAGATATATTTGAGAAGGCACTTAGAATTGTAACAGTTGCTATTTTGATTTTTTTATTTAAAGCAACTGAATTAAAAGAATTAGTAATGTTATGTTATGTAGCTTTGGCTTTAGGGGAATTGCAAAGTCTGTTGTTGTTATACATATATTATAAGCAAAGTGTAAAGAAATTACCTGTAACAAGTGAAAGGGTAGAACGAAGGTCTCAATTATTATTTAATGTTTTGATAATATCATTACCTTTAACTTTAAACGGATTTTTAAGTAATATATTTAACACAATATCAACGCTTATAATTCCTCGTTCACTTCAAATGGCAGGGTTTAGACATTCAGTAGCTTTATCTATGATTGGTAAGTACACTGGAATGGCAATGATGATAATAGGTATGCCACTTATTGTGGTAAGTTCTATAAACACTCTTCTAATACCAGATTTATCACAGACAATGATAAAAGGTAACTTATACGAAGCATCTGTAAGAATAAAAAAAGTGCTTAAAATAGCTTTTTTGTTAGGAATGGCAACAACAATAATATGTTTAATTGTACCAACTGAATTAGGAGAATTATTTTATAGTAGAAGTGATTTGGGATATTATATAATGACTGGAGGGTTATGTGCTCCTGTATTTTTTGTATCTGTACCTATGAATAGTATATTAAATGGATTAAATAAACAAGGAATAATACTTAGAAATTCAATGATAATTGCAATTGTTGAATTAATTGGATTATATATATTTACTGCAATACCTGCTATTAATATATATGGATATGCTATTACTTTGTTTTTAGTGTCAGTACTTGGAATAATTATTAATATGTATGAGATAAGAAAGCATATAGAATTAAATATATCTTTTTATAATATAATAATATATATTATTCTTGGAATTGTTAGTTATATAATAATTAAAAATATCTTTAATATAATATATATAAAGAGTATTGTGGTGAAATGTATAGCATTAATAGTAATAGTATTTGGAGTGTTTGTATATCTTGGAAATTTAGGCAATGAGTAATTGATAAAATTAATATATATCGAATTGAAAAGAAAAAGGTATTATAATTTAAGGCGTTATAGTGAGATGAATAGATAAACTTATAATCACTATAACGCCTATGTAATTAAATAAAATAATTATTTTAGATTTTTATTCTATATCATCAAATATAACAGGGACTTCCTTCTTAAATGTATCAAGAATAAGATAAGCAACTTCTCTCATTTGAGGATGAGCAGCTTTTGCGCATCTTAACTTGAAGAAGTGTCTCCATTCTCTAAGATTCATTGTCATAACAATTTCAGTTTTTAAACTGTTAGGTAATATGCTTCTAGCTTCTTGAGGAGTAGCACCACTTTTTATAAGTGCATTATATGTTTCTTCAATAGAAGTCATACATTTCTTCCAATGCATGTATTGTTCACAATTCTCATCCCAATAACAAGGCTTGATAAATGTTAATTCTTCACCGAATTTTTCATTACAATAATTACAATATCTAGTACTCTCTTGACTATAACTAGCAACTCTATGTCTTACAATTTCATGAGTAACACCTCTATCACATATAACACGCACAGATATACTAACATGTTCAATAACAGATTCATGTCCTCTCTTTAAGATGTTATGTATAAATCTCTCGCATGATTCTTCAGTTATGTTATTTTCTGATTTGTAACATACTCTACCTATTCTCTCTATTTTCTTCAACATAGCTGTTCCATCAATCTTATCTTCAAGCTCTATATATGGTTTAATTATGTTCATAAATATATTTCCTCCAAACTTATATCGATTAAAAGTTATTATACCATAGAATAAAAGATAGTTGAAAATTTTTTTGCTTTATAGAAAAATATTAATAAGAAGAAATAGCAAAATTTATTATGAATGTTTACTTAAGGTAATAGTTATTAATATTAATTAACTGAAAAAATAAGTTATATATATATAAATAAAGATATAAACTTTCTTATGTATATATGATATTATATAAGCAACATTATAATTTAGTGTATATTATTAGTGGTAAAAATTTTGTATAGTAAAAAAATAGTGCCATGACAGAATACCAAAACAAGTTTTGTAACCTGTAATAAGGCTCTGACAAAATCTTAGGTTCTATAGTTGTCTTGGTGATATTTTACTACTTTATAAGAGAGGGGATAGCTATGATAGATATAAAAAAAGAAGTAAAGGATATATCGAAGTATATTGTAAGACTACGAAAGCATTTTCATAAGTATCCAGAACTGGGACTTCAAGAGTTTGAAACATCTAAGAAGATTAAAGAGGAATTAGATAATCTTGGGATACCATATGTAGAAACTGCAGTAACAGGTGTTATAGGAACAATTGGAAGTGGGGAAGGAAAACATATAGCATTACGTACAGATATGGATGCTATAAAAATTCAAGAGAAGACAGGAGTTTCTTATGAATCGCAAAATCCAGGAATAATGCATGCTTGTGGACATGATGCACATATGGCTGCATTAATAGGTGCTGCTAATATACTTAAAAAACATGAAGATGAGATAGATGGACAGATTGATCTTATATTTCAACCATCAGAAGAAAATTGTAAAGGTGCTAAGCTTATAGCAGAAGATGGATATTTAAATGATATAGACGAAATTTTTGGATTACATGTATTTGGGGATATTGAATGTGGCAAGATATCTATAGAAGAAGGTCCTAGAATGGCCCAATCTGACATATTTAAGATAAAGGTACATGGCAAAGCAGGGCATGCTGGTAAACCACATTTGACAGTAGATGCTGCAGTTGTATGTTCAGCAATAGTTATGAATCTTCAATCTATAGTCAGTAGAGAAGTTAATCCTATAGATTCTGCTGTAGTTACAGTTGGACATGTGGAAGTTGGAACTCAACATAATATAATTCCAGGAGAAGGTTTTATTGAAGGAACTGTAAGAACATTTTCAGTAGAAACTGCAAAAATTATAGAGAAAGCTATAAAGAGAATAGTGCTTAGTACGGCAAATGCATATGGTGCAACAGTTGAAATAGATTATACATTCTCTGCACATCCTACTGTATTTAATGACAAGGATGTAGTAGAAACAGCATTAAGAGGTGCAAAAAAGATATTCCCAGAGAATATGCTTGTAAGTATTCCGAAGATGATGCTTGGAGAAGATTTCTCAGAATATCAGAAGAGAATCCCAGGAGTGTTTGCATTTGTTGGTGCAGGAAATGAAGAAATGAATAGAGCATATCCTAATCATAATGAAAAGTTTAATATTGATGAAAAAGCTGTATTATATGCAACAATGTTACATGTAGCTTATGCTATGGAGGCAGTAGGAAAGGAAAATAAATAGTTAATATTTTGAGTCTGAATATATGTTATACAAAGAATAATATTTAAAAAAAGATAGTTTATAAAAATTTTCAATGTGTAACATATGTTACAGACCTCTTTTTATTTTCTAGCTATAATTTAAGCATAGATTGAGGAAATGAATGGAGGAAATATAAACTATGGATAAATCAATGTTTTGTTATCAATGTCAAGAAACTGCAGGAGGAACTGGATGTACTAAAGTTGGTGTATGTGGTAAGTCAAGTGAATTAGCAAAAGAACAAGATTATTTAGTTTATGCAACTAAGTTACTTAGTGATGTAACAACAAGACTAAGAGAAGAAGGAAAAAAAGTAGAAGCTTATATAGATAATTTAATAACTGTTAATTTATTTACTACAATAACAAATGCTAACTTCGATAAAGAAGCTATTACAAAAAGAATAAAAGAAACAATAGATATAAAAAATCAATTAATTTCTAAAGTAGATGATATGGATGAATTATCAAAAGATACAATAAATACAAAATTGTTTACAGAAGATACAGATAAGAAAGTAAGTATATTATTTGTTGAAAATGAAGATATTAGAAGTTTAAATGAACTTATAACTTATGGATTAAAGGGTCTTTCAGCTTATATGAAACATGCAAATGCATTAGGATATGATAGCGAAGATATAAATGTATTTATACAAAGTACTTTAAGCAAAATATTAAAAGGTAATTTAAGTGTAGATGAGCTTGTTGCATTAGCATTAGAAGCAGGTAAATATGGAGTGGATGGTATGGCATTATTAGATAAAGCTAATACTGAAACTTATGGTAATCCAGAAATTACTAAAGTAAATATAGGTACAGGTAAAAATCCAGGAATATTGATATCAGGACATGACTTAAGTGATATAAAAGAATTATTAGAGCAAACAAAAGATACAGGAATTGATGTATATACTCATTCAGAAATGTTGCCAGCTCATTACTATCCTGAATTAAAGAAATATCCACATTTAGTTGGAAATTATGGTAATGCATGGTGGAAACAAAAAGAAGAATTTGAGAAGTTCAATGGACCTATACTTATGACTACTAATTGTATTGTACCACCAAGTGATAGTTATAAAAATAGATTATTTACTACAGGTGCTGCAGGTTTTGAAGGATGTAAGCATATAGATGGAGTAAGTGGAAATAAGAAGGATTTCTCTGAAATAATAGAAATGGCAAAAAGATGTAAGGCCCCAGAAGAGTTAGAACAAGGTGAAATCATAGGAGGATTTGCACATAATCAAGTCTTTGCATTAGCAGATAAGGTTGTAGATGCAGTAAAGTCAGGGGCTATTAAAAAGTTCGTAGTAATGGCAGGATGTGATGGTAGAGCTAAGTCAAGAAATTACTATAGTGACTTTGCAAAAGCGTTACCAAATGATACAGTTATATTAACTGCAGGTTGTGCAAAATATAAATATAACAAGCTAAATTTAGGAGATATTGGCGGAATTCCTAGAGTTTTAGATGCAGGACAATGTAATGATTCTTATTCATTAGTTTTAATTGCACTAAAGTTACAAGAAGCTTTTGGATTAAAAGATGTAAATGAACTTCCTATAGCATATAATATAGCGTGGTATGAACAAAAAGCAGTGATAGTGTTATTATCATTATTACATTTAAATGTAAAGAATATTCACCTAGGACCAACACTTCCAGCATTTTTATCAAAGAATGTAGTTAATGTTTTAGTGGAGAATTTTGGAATAAGTGGAATATCAACAGTAGAAGATGATATGAAGATATTTGGGATACAAAAGTAAAATCCAATGTTATTCGTATTTGATTAATATTAAGTTTATAATTAGTATCAATATTATATGTTTTCATAAATAGCATAACTTCATTAAGGATTTCTAACTATAAAAAAATTAAGGTATTATTGTTAGATAACTTATATTTTGCAATAATTAATATCAAAATTATATGTTTAAGTAAATAATATAATATCATTAAGTATTTACTAATATAATAAAAAAGAGTAAAGATCCCTAAATACTATAAACTCGCTAAAGCTCAGACAGTATAGTATTTTTAACGGGATCTTTACTTTTTTATTATAAGAAATACTAAATTCTATTATAGATAATTTACTTAAATCAATAATTTGATATTAATTAACTAAAAAAATAAGTAATCAAAAATAAATAAATTCAATAATTATTTTAAGTAAGAATTACTGAAGACATAAGATACTTGTAATAATATAGATACACTAAAAACAACCATAACGCTTAAATAATTAAAATATAATAAGCTTAGTGGAAGTAACCATTATTGTTAAGGTTAGAATTATAGTAGATATAGAATGATATAACCATGAAGAATTAAAGATTAGTATAAATAATATGGAACAATAGGTTACTGAACTAATGCTATTATATTTTAAATATATGTATAGAAAATATTCATAATACCAAGTATAATATTACTATAAAATTTGGAGGAAAGAGTGAGAGTATGGAAGGATTTAGAGAGTTCAGTAACTACATTCATGACTTAAATTCAGTATCAATAACAATAAGACTTCTTATGGCAATTTTATGTGGAGGAATTATTGGACTTGAAAGAGGAAGGAAAGGACAGGCAGCAGGATGTAGAACCCACATGTTAGTATGTATTGCTTCAGCCCTTGTAATGATGACTAATATATATATAGTTCAAGAGTATAGTCCTAATTCTGATCCATCTAGAATAGGAGCACAAGTAGTTAGTGGAATAGGTTTTTTAGGTGCAGGAACTATAATGGTAACTAGTAAGAATCAGATAAGAGGATTAACTACAGCAGCTGGATTATGGGCTTCTGCATGTATGGGATTAGCAATAGGTGTTGGTTTCTATAAATTAGCAATAATAGGAAACTTGTGTATTTTTGCAGTTATTGCTATATTGAATAAATTTGATAGAAAAGTATATGGTAAGTCTAGACAGATAGATGCTTATGTAGAGTTTGAAGATTCACATGTGTTATCTGAAATTGTTGCATATGCTAGAGAAAGAGATTATACTATAAGGAATATTCAAGTAATAAAAAATAAAGCTGTAGATATTACTAAGATAGGTGCTATTTTGTCATTGAAAACAAAAGATAAAGTTGACCATTCATTAGTTATTGCTGATTTAAGTGAATTAACAGGAGTTTGTTATATTGAAGAAGTATAGTAATATATAATTACAAAAAAAGTATAAAGAATTAAAAAAAAATAGACGATAATAGTAGTACATAAAGCATAAATAATGCTTATATATAGTAAAATAAAAAGAAAGAGAGATAAAAAAATGAGAGCAGTTTACAGAAACCCAAAGGAATTAGCAACAGCAGTAAAGGATATAGTAGATTTATATCAAGATGATTTAATGAGTTATGAAAAATTATCAGATAAGATAGTAAGAATTTCAGAAGCCAATACTGATAGATTTTATAAAAATGGAAAGATAGATTCAAAATTAGCTACTGTATTAGGTACAGAAAGATTAGAAATAATTAATGATATTCTTAAACAAGCAAAATAAGGATATGGAGGTAATAAAAACCTCCATATTTCTATAAAACAATATTTGAAAAAATAAATATTGTGATATAATAAATGTGTACATGTTATTGAGAAAATGCATATACTATAATATAAGAAGGGAGAGAGAGATAATGGCAGTTAGAGATTATAGAGAAATGTATATTAGTACAATATTAACCATGAGTAAAAATAATCAAAATGGTAATATGATTGATAGATCATATTTAGCAAAATTATCTTTTGATGAATTAAAGGAATTAGCTGAAAAACTTAAAAGATAATTTTAGAAAGGAGAGATCATGGATTCTCAAGAATTTAATTAGAAGAGAGTAGCAGGAAAGTATATTTAGCTACTCTCTTTTTTTACTTTAATAGAAAATTATATTAAATTTTCAATATACATTTGAAAGAGAGGTAGAAATGGTTATACTAATTATAGTTTTAGTAATCTTTTTAATTACGTTTTTATTAGGGGAGCTTGCGTTTTATAGGAGTTTTTCAATTCACAAGAGAACTGAAGAAGAAGCATATGAATATTTAACTAGAAAGAAATTGTTAGACAAAGATATATATGATGAAGTGGAATTTGAAGAAGTTGAAATAGAATCTTTTGATAAATTGATTTTAAAAGGTTTTTATGTTGAAGGAAGATCAAAAAACAAATATATTATACTAGTTCACGGATTTAAAGATAATCATCATGTTCAGATGCCATTTGTTAGAATGTTTCTAAAGGAAGGATTTAATGTATTATTAGTAGATGAAAGAAGTCATGGAGATAGTGAAGGTAAATATCCTACTTATGGCTATTATGAAAAGTTAGATTTAGATAGATGGATTGAATATTTGTATAATAGAAATGATAATAAGGATATTATATTAGGACTTCATGGTGTATCTATGGGAGCGGCTACAGTTCTTATATGTGGAAGTAATAATGAGAAAGTAAATTTTATTATTGAAGATTGTGGGTATAGTGACTGTACTGAAGAAATGTTGTTCCAGATAGGAAAAGCAGTTAGAGGATTTAAAATTTTTGTATATATTGCACTTAAAATTAAAGCAAAATTAAGAGCAAAGATAAATATTTCTGATATAAAACCTATAGAGGAAATAAAGAAAACATCTAAACCTATTTTATTCATACATGGAGATAAGGATACAGTTGTACCTTGTAATATGGCAATAGATATGTATAATGCTCATAACAATCTTAATGATAGGTTATTAATTGTAAAAGGTGCAGAGCATATATGTTCCTATGCAGTTGATAGAAAAAAATACGAAAAAGAAGTACATGCTTTTATACAACAATGTATAAATTAGTTTATTAATATCATGATGAATAGGATGTGATATAATGAAAAAGAAAATGATTGCACCAATAGTGATAGGGTTATTGATAATAATTTATTATTTGATAATTGCATTAATTATTATATTTACTGATATTTTAATGATTATTAAAGTTATTATAGGTGGGGGATCTTGCATTTTAGCACTAGCTATGATTTCTGTAGTGAAATCTAGAATAAAAGAAATTAAGAGAGGTGAAGAAGATGATCTTAGTAAATACTGATTATATTTCAGGAAAAGAATTAGAAATGTTATCTTTAGTAAAAGGAAGTACTATTCAATCTAAGAATTTAGGAAGAGATATTATGAGTGGATTCAAGAGTATGGTTGGCGGTGAATTAGAAAGTTATAATACCATGATGAATGAAGCAAGAGCATTAGCAACTAAGCGTATGGTGAAGGAAGCAGAAGAGTTAGGAGCTGATGCTGTAGTTAATATTCGTTATGCATCATCAGCAATTATGCAAGGCGCAGCTGAAGTTATTGCTTATGGTACAGCTGTTAAGTTTAAATAATTTTAAATTCTGAATAATTTACTATATAGAAAAAAACTTGATATATAACTAAATAATATAGTATAATAAGGATAATTAATGGTAGTTAACCGCGAGAGCAAGGTGAAACGAAAGTTTACACCTTGCTCTTTTTTTGTGTATAGGGTTAGCTACTTAATATAATTATTTTTAGGAGGAATGTTTTTTATGCCAAAGACAAGAGTACAAGAAACAATATTTACTATTATGATGGTTTTGATTATGGTGTATGGAATGATATGCTATAATGCATCTATAGCAATGGAAGGAATGAGTAATAAAGTATTTATAGCAGCTTTAAAAGAATTACCTATCATGGCTTGTGTAGCCTTTTTATTAGATACATTTATTGCAGGACCTATAGCGAAAAAGAAAACTTTTAAAATTTTTAATCCAAAAGAAACTAAAGGAATTGTAATAATATTATCTATATCAGTATTTTCTATATGCATTATGTGCCCACTTATGAGTTTAGTTGCAACAATTTTTATAAAAGGAATGGTTAATAGTGAGGTTATTTCAGTATGGCTTCAAACAACAGTGTTAAATTTTCCTATGGCATTCTTTTTGCAACTATTTGCAGTAGGACCATTAGTGAGATTTATTTTTGGAAAAATATTTAAAGAAAATAATTAATTTTAATGCTAAAAGGAAAAAAACAAGAATAAAGTTTACAGCAATAGATATATAATGGTATAATTATGAAAAAAATATATAAGAAGGTAGAAAAGTGAAAAAAGGGGCAAATATTCAAATAGAAAAGAATGATAATAGGTATATTATTGTTGAGGTAATGCATAAAGTTGCTTAAAAGTATTAAGTACTTCAATTATTAATATAAAGGGTATATGTTCTAAGTAAATAACATAATATCATTAAATGTTTTTTTATATGAAAATTAAGTTGGTTAAATGTTATAAATGTACTAAAGATCCAATGTTATAACATTTTAATTCTAACTTAATTTTTTATTTTATAGAAAATTATATTAATTGAATTAATGTTGGTATATTTAAATTTTATTCTTTGTATAAGTGTAAAAATGGTGTGGAATTTATGAAATGAATTAAGAGTGGTAAAAATAAAAAACCTTCAGACTAGCACATACGCTAAGCATGAAGGTTAATGGTAGTCCATAGGGGAGTCGAACCCCTGATTCCACCGTGAGAGGGTGGCGTCTTGACCACTTGACCAATGGACCACGAACAAGACATATAATATCATATACTATTATAAAAGTAAAGCATTATTTAAAAAAAATTAAAAAAATTAATTAGGAGGACATTAATTATTGTTTATGAATTAAGATATTGATATAATAATCTATTGAGTAAAGGTATAATATATTGGTTATGTAATAAAATAATATTAGAGATTTTGTACATATAGCGGAAGTTACAACGCAGAATACATAATAATATGAAAGGAGAGAATTACATATATTTATGTAACATTATAAATATTACCTAAAAAGATATTTATGATAATTATATGTAATAAAGGGAATAAGGTGAAGAAGATAGGAGTTTTATTTGTTGCACTGTTAGTGGGAATCTTTTTTGTCAAAACATCAAGTAATAATGTAACTGTTACTACTAATCAAGAGACAAAGGATGGAATAAAGACAGTAAGTGAATTAGAGAAAAAAGATGTCTCCAAAGTTCAACAAAAATTTAACGAAAAAGAAGAGGAAAAAGCTAAAGAAGAACAAGAAAACAATAATGATAATAGTTCACAAGCATCAGGAAACAACTATAAGGTGTTTTTTAAATCTACTGTATTTATGGGGGATTCATTAACTCAACCATTATCTTTGTACGGATTCTTAGATAATACATCAGTTGTGGCAGAAAAAGGTAGAAATATTGATAAAGCGTTAGGAGATTTAGATAGGGTAGTTAATTTATGCCCTAATACGGTTATAATGCTTTTTGGAATGAATGACTTGGGTTATTATGACAATATTGAGGATTACATAACAAAATATAAGGAACTTGTAAGTGAGTTAAGAAAAAGAATTCCAGATGTGAAGTTAGCAATTTTATCACCAACTTATATTACAGAACAAGCAGCACTTACAACTACCTTCTTATCAGCAGATAGAATAGATAAAGCAAATGAATTATTACAGGATATGTGCAAAAAAGAAAAAATAACTTATATAGATATTAGAGATATTCAAGCTAACAATCCTAATATGTTTGAACCAGACGGAATTCATCTTGTAGGTTCATTTTATCCGTTAATGTTAGATAAAATAATAAATGAAATGAAGGTGGATTAGATGAAAAGAAGGATATATATTAGTATAATGCTTCTAATTATAAGTATATTTATGGTGGGTTGTGGCTATAAGGATATATCAGTTAATAAAGAAGGAAAAAAACTTATTAAAATGACAGATGAAACAAAGTATGAAAAAGGTGATGATAAGTCATTAAAAAAATATTTTGGACTTAATCCTGATGACTATGCAGAAGTATGCATATATGTTCCTAGTTCAAGCATGGAAGCAAGTGAACTGCTTATTATTAAGGTTAAAGATCAATCTCAAGTTGATACAATTGAAACTGCAATAGATAGTAGGATTCAGAAACAAAGTGATGGATTTAAGGATTATGCACCTGAGCAATATGGATTATTACAGAATTATGAAATTTCTACTAGAGGAAATTATGTATTCTATGTAGTAGGAAAAGATGCTTACGATATGAAAAAAGAATTTAAAAAATCAATATCATAGGAGAAGAAGAAGATGGTATTTAGTAGTATAGTATTTTTATTTACATTTCTTCCTATAATGTTATTAGCATATTATATAGCACCAAAAAAAATAAAGAACTTTGTGCTATTAATAGGAAGTTTAATCTTTTATGCATGGGGAGAACCTGTTTATATATTTTTGATGATATTTACAACTATTAGTAATTATATTCTTGCAAGAATTATTGCTCTAATGAGAAAAGAAAATAAGAGAAAAATGTATCTTATAATTACAATAGTATTAGACCTTGCAATATTAGGTTTCTTTAAATATTGGGGATTACTTATTGATACTATAAATGGTATTTTTTCAACATCAATTAGTTATACTCAATTAGCATTGCCAATAGGAATATCATTTTATACATTTCAAGCATTATCATATGTTATAGATGTATATTTGAAGAAAGTTGAAGTTCAAAAGAATATTATTGATTTTGGAGCTTATATAACAATGTTCCCGCAGTTAGTTGCAGGTCCTATTGTAAGATATTCAGACATAGCAACTCAATTGAAATCTAGAGAACATACTATTAATGGATTTGGAATAGGTGTAGAAAAGTTTATAATAGGTTTAGGAAAAAAGGTTTTGCTTGCAAATAATATAGGAATGTTATGGAACACTATCCAAGCACAATCGTTAAGTGAATTATCAGTTTTGACAGCTTGGTTAGGTGCTATAGCATATACATTGCAGATATATTTTGATTTTAGTGGATATTCAGATATGGCAGTTGGACTTGGAAGAATGTTTGGGTTTAAATTTATAAAGAACTTTGATTACCCATACATATCAAAAAGTGTAACTGAATTTTGGAGAAGATGGCATATATCTCTTAGTTCATGGTTTAAAGAATATGTATATATTCCATTAGGCGGAAATAGAAAAGGAACAGGAAAACAAATAAGAAATCTGCTTATTGTATGGGGACTTACTGGTTTATGGCATGGTGCTAGTTATAATTTCATAATATGGGGCTTATATTATGGAGTGTTATTAATAATTGAAAAATTCATTTTAGGGAAATACATAGAAAAATTACCTAACATAATAAAAAATATATATACAATGCTTATTGTAATAATAGGCTGGGTATTCTTTGCATCTCCAGATCTTGGATGGGCTGTAGATTATATAAAAGTATTATTTGGTATAGGAAAACATGCATTTATAGATGGTAATTTTATATATTACATAAAGAATTACTTAATATTACTTATAATTTTGATTATTGCTTCAAGACCATTTGTTTATAGCAGATTTTCAAAATTGAAAAAGAAAGATAATTCATGGGCTATTATAGCTGCAATAATAGAATTTGCTATGTTTGCAATTGTAATTGCATATTTATTAAATGCAAGTTATAATCCATTCTTATATTTTAGGTTTTAAGGAGGTGCGTTAAATATATGAGAAAAAGAAAAAAACAAAAAAGAAGTATATATAACAATATTATGGCAATAATATTTATTATAGCTATATTTGGAATAACTATTATTAATATAGTATCTAAGGATAAAACATTTTCTGATATGGAGAATAGATCATTAACGCAGAAACCTAGATTTGATATAGATAATTTAGTAGAAGGTAGATACACTAAGAAATATGAGAAATATGTTAATGATCAATTTATAGATAGAACAGAATTTATTAACATTAAAGCTTCTATAGATAATCTACTAGGTAGAAGTGATAATAATGGCGTATATAGAGGGAAGGACAATTATCTTTTTGAGAGCTTTGACGTACCTAATAAGGAAGCAGAAGATAAGAATATAGATGCTATTAATAAATTTGCAGATAAATATAAAGACATAAACTTTAACTTTATGTTAGTACCTATTTCAACTACTGTACTTAAAGATAAATTACCAGAAGATGCACCAGTTGTAGATGAGAAGAAATATGTAAACAAGTTCTCAGATAAACTTAGTGATAGAATTAAGTTTTTATATTTATATGATACAATGAAGGCTCATAAGGATGAATATATATATTATAGAACAGACCATCATTGGACTACGCTTGGAGCATATTATGGATATGAAGCTTTTATGAAGAGTGTAGATGTTGAACCTAAGTCTTTAGATAACTATAATGAAGACTTAGTTACTAATGAATTTTATGGAACATTATTTTCTAAGGGATTATTCAAAGTAAAGAAACCTGATAGTATTAACATATATACTCCTAAGGATAATAATGATGAAGCTATAATAACTTATGTGGAAGAACAACAGAAGACAGCATCTTTCTATAATAGTGAATACTTAAAGAAGCGAGATAAATATGGAATGTTTTTAGCAGGTAACCATCCATTAGTAGAGATTGAAACAAATTCTGATGAAGAGAAAACTTTGCTTATTTTTAAGGATTCATATGCTAATTGCTTTGTGCCATTTTTGACTTCACATTATAAAAAAATTATATTAGTAGATCCTAGATATTATTATGAGGATATAGATGAATTAATGAAGAATGATAATGTTACTGATGTATTATATTTATATAATTCAGAGACTTTCTTCCAAGACAATTCATTAAGTGGAGTATTAAATAATGATTAATAGATAAAGGAAGGATAAAAATGAAAATTAACTACTTTAATTCAAAATTCAAAAAAATTATAAGTTTGTTAGTAATCTGTTTATTAACAATAAGTGCTATGGGTTGTAGTTCTGATAACAATTCATTTGTAGAAAGTAAGAGAACTTTACCTAAAAATATAAAATCAATTATAACGTCTGCCAAGGATGGAGATGCTTTAATAATGTTAGGGAAAGACAATGATGGTAATATAGAAGTTCTAAAATCTACAGATAAAGCGAAGAATTTTGAAACTAAGAAGTTATCAGTAGATTTTTCGGATAAAACAATATTATATGGTGCAATTGGAAAAGATCATAGATATGCTGTATTATATGGAGTTACAAATAAATTTGGAGTAACAACAACAGAAACAAAAGAGCTTCATATATACGATGAAGGAGATAAGGACATAAAAATAGAAATTCCAACTGATGATGTTGACAGTGTAAGTAACATATTACTTGCAGAAGATTCTATAATAGTTGTATGTTCTAATGGAGCTATATATCAATATAACTCTGAAACAGCAGAGCTTATGAATAAAGTTGATGGAGATGACAAGAAAGTTGTAATAAGTAGTGCTATAGTTAATGGTAGTTTAATAATTGCTACTAATGATAGTATTGAACGTTATGATTTTGATTCGGATTTTAAGAGTAAAAAGATAAAGGCTCTAAAAGACTTTGTTGATGGAGATTTTACGCTTATATCTTCTATTGAAGATGATAATTTATATTTTGTATATGATAATTCATTATACAAGTATAATCTAAAAGAGGATAAGACAAGTAGAATAATTAAAAGCGAAGATGAGACTTCATTTAGTAAAGATAATTATATAGCTATTTATTTCTGTATGTATTCAGATAAAGAAGCAATTGGATTATTTTTAGATCTTGATTATAACTATCATATGATTTATTTTAGTAAGAATAAATAGTAAGTTTTATTTTATTGAAACATTATTTGTATATTTAAATTTTTGATTTTTATATACAAATAATGTTTTTTTACTCTTTAGTAAATTAAACTATATCATTATTTATTTTAATTAGTGAGAAGTAGAAAAACTAGATATAACAACATATATTGTCAAAAGTTGATTAAAATTTATTAATAATATATAATATAGTTGTATAATGGGAGGTGTTAGAGAGGTGAGGAGGTCGTTAAGAAAAAAGATTGTTAAAATACAATATTTTATTCTTGTTGCAACAATTTTTGTTTTGTGTGGATTGACAGTGTACATATATTTTGGAAAACCAAATCAAGTATATAAAGATATTGATAAGATTAAAGTCAATAATGGAAATGGCATAGTGTCAGATGATGATAAGGTATTAGAAACATATAATGTAGATGAATTAAAAAATATATATGCAATACATGATTCAGAGATTAAAGAAACTGCAAATAATGAATCTAGAGTTGTAGGAATTTTATTAAAGGGAGAATCTGTTAAGGCTATTGAAGAAGTTAATAATGATTGGGTTAAAGTATGGTATAACGATAGAGAAGCATATATAGAGAAATCATCAATTACATATGATGTTGATTCAATAAAATAAGGTAGGGATAAAAATTAAACCCTACCTTTTAATTTTAATTCATTTTAGTAAAATTAGAATAATCTACAGAAAAAGCAGTTCCTTTTTCTAACATAATATGACCAGAAGCATATTCTTCTCCATTTACTGTTATATATACTTTAGATACACCTAAGTTATATCCTAGTGAATTAACTACGCATTGAAGTATATTACTTTCGACTCCACTACCAAAACCTAAGTTATTAATAAAAGTACTTCCAAAGTTAACAGAAAGAGTATCTGTATCTTTATCTAATTTAGCACTTGCTACTTGAATTCTAGAATCTAATGCATAATAGTCATTACCTCTGTCTTCTTTTAACGCGTTAATAATAGCAGTTACTATAGCACCGTCTTTTACATTAATTGCAGTGTCTATATAATTAAGTTTATCAGAAGTAGCATCATACATATATAATCTTACATCCCTTTGTGCAGAAGTAGTACTTTTGCTATCGTTAGTAGTTTCCTCTGATTTTATTGTTTCATCTTTTTTAGTTTGATTATCTTTTTTTTCAGAATCATTATTATTTGTTTCAATATTAGTAGTTGTATTAGAATTCTTATTAGTATTTTGCTCGTTTGAACATGCAACTAAAGAGATTAAACAAATTAATGATAGAAGAATATATAATATTTTTCTCTTCATAATCAACACCCCCTTATTAATTCATTATAGCAAAAAATATATATTTAGACATTAAATAAAACAAGAATTAACAAATGGTTAAAACTATGTAAATATATATGTCTGTGCATATAGTGAAATATAAAAAATGATATAATTAAATGTAACAAGATGAAAACGAGGTGATAAAGATGCCTGAAAACAATGAAAAAATTAATGAGGAAAATAACAAACAAGCAAATGAAAGAACTAAGGATAAGATTTTAATTATTGATAATGATGAAGAATATACCAAAAAAGTTAGAAGAAGTGTTGGAAATACTTATGATATATTAGTAATAGAATCTGGTAAAAAGGCATTTAATTATTTATTTTATAACAAGGTAAATTTAATAGTATTAAATATAGATATGCCTATAATTGATGGGTTTAAGGTATATGAGAATATAAAAGAATTATATAATTGTAAAAATACACCTATTATATTTACTACAAGTATGAAAAATAAAGCAAAATTAATACATTCATCTAATAATAAATTAGAATGTTTATTAAAAGGGTCTGATAGTGAAGAAAATGTTATCAAAGATAAAATAGAATCTATAATATGTAAATATAATGAATATCAAAATAGAGAATCTATTTTAGTGGTGGATGATGATTTAGAATTTTTGCAAATAATTAATGGATATCTTAAAGAAAACTTTAATGTTAAGCTTGCTAATACTTATGCTATGGCAATGAAACATTTAGAGAAAAATACAATTGATTTGTTATTATTAGACTATGAGATGCCAATATATAATGGAACATCATTATTAAGAATGATAAGAGAAAAAAAAGAATTTAATGATTTACCTGTGATTATGGTAAGTGGTAATTCTAGTACTAATGTTATAACAGAATTGTATCAATACAAAATAAAGGATTATGTAAAGAAGCCCGTAAATAAAAATATATTAATTGATAAAATTGAAAGAGTTTTAAAAGGGTAGAGAGTATGACTATATTAACTATTATAAAGTGTATAATAATATTAGGGATAGCTGTAACGTTTCTTACATGTGTTGTTATGTATAGGCAGAAAACTTCAGAGGCAGCAAGAAATCTTCTAATAACTTCTATGTTTTGTTGTGTGGCAATAACTGCATATTATTTTGAAGTGTCATGCAGTAGGCTTGAGGATGGTATATTAGCTGTAAAGTTTGGGTATATAGGCAAGGTCTATGGAATGTTGTTTGGAGTTCAATTCATAGTTGCTTATTTAAAAAGAAATATTCCGGGATGGGTAGTTGATACATTATTTGGAGTCGCAACTGGATTGTTAGCACTTATTTTAACTAACGAATATCATCATTTGTATTATAAGAGTTGGAATCTTGTGTTTAATGGTTATTATTATTATATAGAATTTGAAAAAAATATATTCTATTGGGTATTTATGGGCGTAATGCTTTTGAATGGATTGATATATTTTCATTTTGCTTGTTCATCAGTAATTATTACTTATGGGAAAGAGAGAATGAAATATTTAATGCTTATATTAGCAGGGATAGCTCCTATAATATTTCTATTGATATATTTAAGTGGAGCTTTTAAGTTATTTGATTTAACATCAATAGGTATAAGCATTGCCAATTTTATTTTGGCAATTACAGCAACACGGTTTGGGTTATTTGATACATTAGATATTGCTAAAGATAAAATAATAGAAGATACAAATGATGGAATGATAGTTGTAGATACAGAGTATGAGTTGATTTATTACAATAAAAAAGCTAAAGATTTTATATATAATATTATACTTACTAAGGAAGTTAATTCAAGAAATGCTATAAAAGATATATTTACTCAAGAGGAGAATGTATTCTTAAGTGATGGAAAACATTATGAAGTTAGAATATCGAATCTATACGAAGATGAGAATATTAGAGGGTATATGGCATGGATATTTGATATGACTTTTATTGATAAATATACTAAAGAAATATTAGTTCTTAAAGAAGAGGCAGAAAGAGCAAATAAAGCAAAATCTATTTTCTTAGCTAATATGTCTCATGAAATAAGAACACCTATGAATGCAATAATTGGCTTTTCAGATATAGCCCTTAAGAGAAAAGATTTAGATAAAGAATCTAGAAAAGAGATAACAGATATAAAGAAATCAGCAAATAGTTTGCTAGACATAATAAATGATATTCTCGATATATCCAAAATCGAAGCAAATAAATTAGAATTTGTAGAAGAAGAAATTGATGTACAAGAGTTTTTAAATGGCATTATTTCAATAATAAATGCAAATATTATTGAAAAGGGTTTAAAGTTTGAAGAAGATATAGATGCACATATTCCTAAGAAAATAATAGGAGATGAGACTAGACTTAGAGAAATTCTTATAAACATATTAAATAATGCAGTAAAATACACTAAAGAAGGCAAAGTAGATTTTATAATAAAAGTTATAGATAAAAGCGAAGAGAGCGTTAAGGTGTCTTATACTATAAGAGACACAGGAATAGGAATAAAAGAGGAAAATATACAGAAAATTTTCAATAAGTTTGAACAGGTAGATAAACATATTAATTCAGGAATTGAAGGGACTGGATTAGGTTTAGCGATAACAAAAAATCTTGTAGAACATATGCATGGACAAATTAATGTAGAAAGTGTTTATGGGCAAGGAAGTACATTTACAGTTGTATTATCCCATAAGATAGCTTCAAATGAGGAATTAGGAAAATTTAATATAATAAAAGAACAAACTGAAAATAAAACTAATAATTTTAAAATAAAAGATACTTCTGTTTTGGTTGTTGATGATAATCCGGTTAATATAAAAGTTATACAAGGATTATTAAAAACCTATGGACTTAATAGTGATATTGCAGAGAATGGAATAGAGTCTATAGAAAAAGCGAAAAATAAAAAATATGATATAATATTTATGGATCATATGATGCCTGAAATGGATGGAATTGAAGCTATGAAACATATAAGGATGCTTCAAGAAGTAGATTATAAAAATGCAAATATAATTGCGCTTACAGCAAATGCAATAAATGGTGTTAGAGAAAAAATGCTACAAGAAGGGTTTACTGATTATTTATCTAAACCTATAGATATTGAAGAATTAGAAGCAATATTTACAAAGTACATTCCAAAAGAAAAGATAATATATATAGCAGAACCTATAGATGATGATGTGGTTCAGAGTGAAGATAGTCTTATTGATTATAATATATTAGAAGAAAATGGAGTGGATACTAAAAAAGGTAGAAGTAATTGTGGTGGAAGAGAAGAGGATTACTTGGAAATTCTTAAAATAACATATGAATATGGTTTATCAAGGATTGATGTTTTGAAAAAGAATTATACTGATGGAGATATAAATAATTATACAATTAATGTGCATGCGCTAAAAAGTAGTCTTGCTAATATTGGAGCATTAGAATTATCTGAAGCTGCAAGGCAACAAGAAATGGCAGGCAAAGAAGGAAATATTGAATTTATAGATAAAAATATTGATGAGCTATTAAATAAATATAACGAATTATTAGGTATAATAAAGAAATCTATTTCTATAGATGATACAAAACATGAATTAGATGAGGAAAACCAAAAAGAAGACATATCAAGGGATGAATTGCAAGATATGTTATCTTACCTTCGTACATTAATAGAAGAACTAGATATAAATAGTGGACAAGGTCTTATAGAAGGATTGAAAAAATTTAAACTAGATAGTAATGTGGCAAAAGGAATTGATAAAATATATAGTTATTTAGAAAAACTTGAATTTGATGAAGCTCTTAAAGTACTAGATAATATAGAAAAAGAAGGATGATAGTACATCCTTCTTTTTCTATTAGTCAAAATAATTAGAATTATTTGCTTTTGGTTGCAACTTCTATATTAACTCTTCTTTTATTTAGTTTGTGCCCACTACATTTATTAAGAACTATACTACTTACATCCTTATTAACTGTAACAAAAGAGAAGTTTTCTAGTATATCTATTTTAGTTACTTTATTTCCTCTTATATTTGCTTTTTCTGTAATAAATTTAACTAATGATTTTGCAGTTAGTTTATCCCTCTTTCCAATTGATAGGAATAATCTTACGCTTGAACCGTCTATTATGCCTTTTCTTTGAGAGTATTTAGGAGTTTCTAATTCATTTTTAGTATATTTGAAACTCATTTCTTTATCAAGCTGCATTTTCATAAGTGCAGAAACAACTTCAACAGGATTATAGTTTTCACATAGTTCTATTGCAGTTTTAGTATAATTAAAGTAGTCGTTTTGGTTAAGTACTTCTTCGATTTCTTCTTCTTTAGCTATTTGTTTTTTCTTTATGATTTCATTTACTGTAGGTACGTTCATTTTTTCTAGGTTACCTTTAGTAACTTTTTTTATTTGACGTAACATAGAGAATTCTTTTGGTGTTATAAATGAATAAGCAGTTCCTTGTTTATTTGCACGACCTGTTCTACCTATTCTGTGAACGTAAGATTCAACATCTTGAGTTAGATCGTAATTGAAAACATGTGTTATTCCATCAACATCTATACCTCTTGCAGCAACATCTGTAGCTACAAGATAATTTAAAACACCTTCTTTAAATCTTTTTAAAGT
Organism: Clostridium sp. MSJ-8; assembly: GCF_018918325.1. Lineage (GTDB taxonomy): Bacteria > Bacillota > Clostridia > Clostridiales > Clostridiaceae > Clostridium. Next base: position 33,626 of record NZ_JAHLQH010000023.1, read on the forward strand.
TTTAGTTCTATGTATTTGCGTCATATCTCCATGCATTCCTTCTACTACAAAGTTTTTGTCTTGAAGATTTTCTACTAATTCATCTACGCCTCTTTTTGTTTTGCAGAATATAATAGCTGCATTAGGAGTATCATAATCTAAAACTCTACATAATGCTTCGAATTTATTTTTTTGATCAACTTCAAAGTAGATTTGTTTAACATTTGTAGCAGTCATAGCTACTTTTTTTATGTTTACTATTTTGTAGTCTTTTTTCATGTAATTTTTAGCTAATTTCTTTATTGGTTCAGGCATTGTGGCTGAAAATAAAAGTGTTTGTCTATCAGTTGGAATTTCTTTTGCTATTGTTTCAATATCTTCAATAAAGCCCATGTTTAACATTTCATCAGCTTCATCTAACACAAAGCATTGGATATTAGATAAAGGAAGAACTTTTCTACGAATAAGATCCATAACTCTTCCTGGAGTACCAACTACGATATCAACACCTTTTTTTAATTCTTTGATTTGCTTTGATATAGAATCGCCACCATATATAGGTAGAACTTTAACTTTTTCGTATTTAGATAATTTGTTTAATTCTTCATATATTTGAATTGCAAGTTCTCTAGTTGGAGTTAAAATAATAGAAGATATATAATCACCTTTTTTTATGTTATTAAGTATAGAACAACCAAATGCTGCAGTTTTACCAGTACCTGTTTGAGCTTGACCTATTATATCAAAACCTTGTAGTGCTAATGGAATAGATTCAGCTTGAATCTGAGATGGATTAACATAACCTAAATCATCTATTGCCTTTAGGATGCTATCCTTTAAATTTAATTCTTTAAATGTGATATTTTCCATGTAAAAATCCCTTCATGTTTATAAAATTTATCTAAATTAAAATATGTATTGACAATAATTCTTATCAACTTATTAAGTATATCCTAATCTTTAATATAATGCAAAGAATTTTTATTATATTTTAATTATTCAAACGTTATGCCTATTTTCAGTGTATCTATATTATCATCAAGTATCTTAAGACTTATGTATTTCTAATAAAAAATTATCTAACTACAAAGTTATCAATAATTTTTTATTAGAAAATGTTGATTTTTACATGCTTTCAAATGGAAATGCATCTGAAGGCATTCTCCAATCACCTCTAGGTGAAAGAGATATACTACCTACCTTTGGACCATCTGGAAGTGCACTTCTTTTAAATTGTTGTGTAAAGAATCTATAGAAGAATTTATCAAGCCATTTTTTGATTTCTTCTTCTGAATACTCATCTTTAAATGCATTAATTGCAAGGAAGAATATTCTGTCTTTTGATGAACCGTGCTTAATGAAGTGATATAGGAAGAAGTCATGTAGTTCATAAGGACCAACTATATCTTCTGTTTTTTGAGCAATTTCACCTTTAGCGTCTTTTGGTAAAAGTTCAGGGCTAACAGGAGTATCTAATATGTCTAATAAAGTTCTTTTGACAGCCTCAGTAGATTCTTTCTCGGCTACATATTTTACTAGGTATCTTACTAAGGTTTTAGGTATAGATGGATTAACTGAATACATAGACATATGATCCCCATTATATGTACACCATCCTAGGGCAAGTTCTGACAGGTCTCCTGTACCTATTAATAATCCCCCTTCTTTATTAGCTACATCCATAAGAATTTGAGTTCTCTCTCTTGCTTGAACATTCTCGTAAGTTACATCATGGATATCTTTATCATGCCCTATGTCTTCAAAGTGTTGAAGAGCAGCTTTAACTATATTTACTTCTCTTAAATCAGTGCCTAGTTCTTTACATAAATCTAATGCATTAGTATAAGTTCTATCTGTAGTTCCAAAGCCAGGCATAGTTATAGTTATGATATTTTCTAGTGGATAATTAAGTAGTTTAAATGTTTTAACTATAACAAGTAAGGCTAATGTAGAATCTAAACCTCCAGATATACCAACAACTGCTTTTTTAGATTTTGTATGTTCAAAACGTTTAGCCAATGCTGAAGATTGTATATTAAATATTTCTTTTGAACGAATTTCTATTTCATCAACATTAGAAGGTACAAATGGATGTTTATTTATATATCTATCAAAATCTTTTATTGAAGTATCATCATAAGTGAAATTAATAAATTTAGGTGTATAAGGTATATACCTTAAGTTATCTCTAAAACTTATATTTTTAAGTCTTTCACTTCTTAGTTTAAACACATCTATAAAGGAATATATAACTTCGTTTTTTCTCTGGAATCTTTCATTTTCACATAAAATACCACCATTTTCACTTATTAATAAGTGACCACTGAATAATAAATCTGTAGTGCTTTCATATACGCCAGCAGAAGAATAAACATAAGCAGACATGCATCTTGCACTTTGATTGTTTATTAAAGATCTTCTATATTCCATTTTACTAACTAATTCGTTAGAAGCAGATAAGTTACCTATAATATCTGCACCCATAAGTGATAAATAAGAACTAGGAGGTATAGTTACCCATAAATCTTCACATATTTCAAAACCAAAATTGAAATGTTCACTTGAGAATATAAGATTAGTACCAAAAGGTATAGAATCTTGAAAAGGAAGAGATACCATTTCATTAACTATACCAATACCTTCTGTAAACCATCTTTTTTCATAGAATTCACTATAATTAGGTAAGTAAGACTTTGGAACAATACCTAAAATCCTTCCTTTAAATATTATATATGCACAATTATATAAAACATTATTGAATTTTAAAGGAGCTCCTATTGCTATAAGCATATCTATTGCTTTTGTTTTGTCTAATAGCTCTTTTATAGCTTGGTTAGAATTATTAAGCAATGTATTATTAAGAAATAAATCACTACATGTATAAGATGTTATACATAATTCAGGAAAAACTATAAATTTTGTATTCTTTTCAGCAGCTTCTTCAATACAAGTTACGATGTTATCTAAATTGTATTTTGTGTCACCAACCCTTGTAAGTGGACAGGCGGCTGCTACTTTTACAAAGTCCATATACACACATCCTTTATTAAAATTTTTAGTATTATTATACCACACAAAATAAAAATAATAATATGGGGTACTACAAAAAAATAGAAAGAAGTTTCTAAAAATACAGAAAATAATATAAAATATTGCACTATATAATAATAAATAACTTATAAAATGATAAAAAATACTTGCAAAAGAGATGAATGCAATTTATAATTATAATTGTAATAAAAAATACTATTTAATACGTATACATGTTATAATTATAGTAAGTATTTATTAGTAGATGCTTGTCTGTAGTATAGTGTATATAATAATTGAAAGGGGAGAGGAGCATGGATGCAATAGTATTTTGGTTAATAGTAGCTGTAGTAGTTATTGTAGTAGATTTATTTACAAGCACATTTATTTTTATGTGGTTGTCTGTAGGTGCTATAGCATCTATTATATGTGAATTCTGTGGATTAGATTTTTCAATGCAATTCATAGCATTTGCAGTTGTTAGTTTAATATCTATATTGATAGGATATCCATTGGTGAAGAGGAAATTCAAGAAAGATATACACAAGACACCACTTATGGAAGAATCCTATATTGGTCAGGTACATGAAGCTGAAGACGATATTATAGATATGGCTAGAATAAAAATAGGAGGAATCTATTGGACAGGTGTTAATAGAGGTGAACCAATCAAGAAGGGGGATAAATTCGAGATAGTAGGCATCGAAGGTAATAAGTTCATAGTGGAGAAATGTAAGGAGGATAATGAATAATGAATATTGTTTTAGCAGTAATATTAGTATTGGTAGTAATAGTTGTTATATCATCTATTAAGGTGGTAAACACTGGATATTTATATGTAGTAGAGAGATTTGGACAATTTTATAAGGTATTAGAACCTGGTTGGCATTTGGTAATTCCATTTGTTGATTATGTTAGAAAGAAAGTATCAACAAAACAACAAATTTTAGATGTACCACCTCAATCAGTTATAACAAAAGATAACGTTAAGATATCTGTTGATAATGTAATTTTCTATAAATTATTAAATGCACAAGAAGCAGTATATAATATAGAAGACTATAAAGCAGGTATAGTATACTCTGCAACAACTAATATGAGAAATATATTGGGTAATATGACATTAGATGAGATATTATCAGGAAGAGATAAGATTAATCAAGATTTATTAAGTATAATTGACGAACTTACTGATGCATATGGTATCAAGATTTTGTCTGTAGAAATCAAGAACATAGTTCCACCAGCTGAAATACAAGCGGCTATGGAGAAACAAATGAAGGCAGAAAGAGATAAGAGAGCTGCTATCTTAAAGGCAGAAGGAGAGAGACAATCAGAAGTAGAGAGAGCAGAAGGTGAGAAACAAGCTCAAATCTTAGCAGCAGAAGCTGAAAAAGAAGCTAATATAAGAAGGGCAGAAGGTTTGAAGGAATCTCAACTATTAGAAGCAGAAGGTAAGGCGAAAGCTATAGAAGCTATAGCAAAAGCTGAAGCAGAAGCTATAGAAAAGGTAAATAAAGCAATTATTGACTCTGGAACTGATGAAAGAGTTATTGCACTTAAGCAAGTTGAGGCACTTAAAGAAATGGCTAATAATCCAGCTAATAAACTTATCTTACCAAATGAGACTTTATCTTCTCTTGGTAGTATAGCAGCTATAGGTGAAATGTTAAAAGGAAATAAACAATAATTAATATCAAAATTATATGTTTAAGTAAATAATATAATATGTAAAAAATCCAATGTTATTTGTATTTGATCAATATTAAGTTTATAATTAGTATCAATATTATATGTTTTCATAAATAGCATAATTTCATTAAGGATTTCTAAATATAAAAAAATTAAGGTAGCTAAATGTTGTAAACTCACTAAAGTTCAAACAGTACAACATTTTAAACGCTATCTTAATTTTTTTATAATAAGAAATCCTAAAATTCATTATGAAGATTTATTCAAAGCAATAATATTGATACTAAAAAAGAAAATCATAATATTAACATTAACAAATAACATTGGATTTTTTATTATCAATATTTACTTAAAGCAATAATTTGATATTAATTAACTGAAAAATAAGTAATCAAAAAAATATTAGATAATTTTTTTAAAGTAAGAATTACTGAAGACATAAGATACTTGTAATAATATAGACACGCTAAAAATTACCATAATGCTTAAATAATTAAAATATAATAAGCTTAGTGGAAGTAACCATTATTGTTAAGGTTAGAATTATAGGTAGATATAACCATGAAGCATTAAAGATTAGTAAAATAAATATAGAATAATCGGTTAATGAAACTAATGTTATTATATTTTAATTATATGTGTAGAAAAATATATTATAAAGCTTTATAATAGAATTAATAACATTAAAACAAGGGGGCAATTATAAATGCAAAAAGAAATAATATCAACATCAAAGGCACCAGGTGCTATAGGACCATATTCACAAGCTAATAAAATAGGTAATTTAATATTTACATCAGGACAAATTCCTTTAGTTCCTGCAACTGGAGAATTAGTTACTGATATAGAAGGTGCAACTAAGCAATGTTTAGAAAACATAAAAGCTATATTAGAAGAAGCAGGAAGTTCTTTAGAAAAGGTAGTAAAGGTTGTAATATTCTTAAGTGATATTAATGATTTTGCTACAGTTAATAAGATATATGGAGAATACTTTACAGCTAATGAACCAGCTAGAAGTTGTGTAGAAATAGCAAAATTACCAAAGGATGCTTTATTAGAAATTGAAACAATAGCATATGTTTAATATGAAGACAATGTAATTTTAGGAGGTACTACTTATGGCTGGCCAGAGAACAAGGCCAAAGCAAATTAAGTTTTGGACAACAGAGGAAGAATATGACAATATAAAAGAAAGGGTATCTCAAAGCAGATTGACTCAAAATGAGTATTTGATAAGATCAGCAATGGAGAATGACATAGTGGTAATAGATGGATTAAAGGATACTTTGTTAGAGCTAAGTACAATAGGTAATTCATTAAATGAATTAGGAAATACAAAAAAGATTTCACAAGAGGATTTTAATGAAGTAAAAGATGGACTACTTTCTGTATGGAAACATATAGAGAGAATTTTGTCAGAATCTAATAAGAGACAAGTTTAGAATGATAGGATGGAAAAATATTATTTGTTTTCCATCCTTTTTTATTGAAGTAAAACAAAAGAAAAAGAGAGGAAAAGTAATGGCTATAATAAAAAATTTACCAGCAACTAAGAAATTAGAAGAACAGCTAGAATATTTGAAACAAGAAGAAAAAACTAAATATGAGCTTATTACTGGGATTAATTGCACAAAAGATAATATACTAATAGAATTTAGAATAATAAAAGAATTATATAATAAATTAAAAGGTAAAGAATATTATCATATGACAATGGCATTTAGCCCTAATGATAAGATATCAGAAGAAAAAGTGCATAGCTTAGGTTTAGAGTGGATAAAAAAATGTATAGAAGATCATCAGATTCTTGCAGTAACACATATTGATAAAAATCATTTACATAATCATTTTATAATTAATAGCGTTAATATGAAAAATGGTAAAAAGCTTCAGATAAATCCTAAAAAATTACATGATATGAAGGTTCAAAGTAATAAAATATGTAGTAGAGAAGGGATGTCTATAATAGAATTGGATAAGATTCCAGAAGTTTTTAAAACTCATAATGAATATTATCTTGAAAAAAGGGTAAGAATAGAAGGGGTAGATGTGGATATTTGGAAAGATAGAATAAGAGATAGTATAGATTACTCCATAAGTGTTTCAGATGATTTAGAGGAATTTAAGATAATACTTAAGGATAACTTTGATATAGATATAGTAGATAATAGATATGGTTATAAGTATATTCTTGAAGATAACAAGAATGTTACAGATAGTAGATTAGGGTCATTATATTGTAGAGAATCTATAATAAGTAGGATAAAATATAAGAAGCAATATGATGAACATATTTAAGGTCATAATATTGCTTCTTAACATATAACAGAATTATTTTTTTATTAATGGTCTAGTTGATGAAGCAGCGAAAACAAACGTAGATGTATTGTGAAGTAGAGCACTTGTGCTAGGGTTAAGTACTCCAGCTACTCCTAGTATAATTAAACTTGTATTAAATGTTACTATTTGTCTATAATTTCGTTTAATTCTTTCCATTAATAGTGTAGATAATTTCTTAAATTCAACAATTTCATTTAGGTTACTAGATGTAAGAGTTACATCTGCTAATTCTCTTGCTATATCAGAGCTATCTTGCATAGAGATAGAAACATCTGAAGCAGATAATGCAGGTGTATCGTTAACACCATCACCTACCATTACTACTGTTTTACCTTCTGCTTTTAACTTGTTTATATAGTCTGCTTTATCTTCAGGAAGTGCACTAGCTTTATAATCAGTTATACCTAATTCGTTAGCTATATGTTTAGCTGCATTTTCACAATCGCCAGTAAGCATAACAATATTTTTGAAGCCTACTTTCTTTAAGTTTTCTATAACTTCTTTTGATTCATCTTTTAGTGGGTCGTATATGCTTATTATTCCTGATAAAACATTACCTATAGCTAAGTATATAAGTGAACTAGCTCCTTCTTTTTGAAGTTCATCTATTAATACTTTAATTTCTTCAGTTTTTGGAACTTCATTATCTTCAAATACAAAATGTTCACTACCTATAATAGCAGTTTTATTATTTAATTTAGTTGCTATACCATGAGCAATTATATATTCAACTTCTGCATGTTCTTCTGCGTGACTTAGCCCTTCATCAGAAGCTTGCTTTACAATAGCATTTGCAACACTGTGAGGGAAATGTTCCTCTAGACATGCTGCAATTGTTAAAACCCTATCTCTTGAGTATCCATTTAAAGGAGTTACTTTTTGAACGAATGGGGTAGCATTAGTTAAAGTACCAGTTTTATCGAAAACAATAGTGTCAGCTTTTGACATTATTTCTAAGTACTTACCACCTTTTACCATTATTGAATGTTTGCTTGCTTCTTGCATAGCGCTAATTATTGATATAGATGTTGATAATTTTATAGCACATGAGTAATCAACTAATAGAATAGAGGTCGCACGTGCAAGATTTCTAGTTATTAATAATAGCCCAAAGAATCCAAAGAAACTAAAAGGTACAATAGAATCTGCAAGATGTTCTGCGTTTGATTGAATACCTGCTTTTAGTGATTCGTTATTATCAATCATATCAACAATTTTACTTAATCTACTTTCTTGTTGAAGATTTCTTACAGTAACATATATTTTACCCTCTTCCACAACAGTTCCAGCGAAAACTGTATCATTTTCGGCGACTGCTTTACTAAGAGGTTCTCCTGTAAAACTAGATTCATTAACCATAGCTTCACCTTTTAGTATTTCTCCATCTACTGGTATCATGGCACCAGTTTGAACTATAACAACATCATATTTTTTAAGAGATGAAGTAGGTATCTCGTGTTCTATATTGTCTTCTAAAATCCATACTTTATCTATATTTAAAGATAAAGTTTCTTTTAATTGTAGAGTAGTTTTCTTTCTAGTGTAGTCTTCAAGTAATTCTGAAATATTTAGAAGGAACATAATATTTCCAGCAGTATTAAGTTGTCCACTAAATAGTGAAACCCCTATGCTAGTTGCATCTAAAACTGGAACATCTAGCTTTCCATGAAGAATAGAATTAATTCCTTTCTTGAAATATTTACATGAATGTATGAAGCATGTTAATTGTCTTAAAGGTAATGGTAAAAACCATTTCGTAGCGTATCTTCTTATTGCAAGCTTATAAAATTTATGACGATATTCTTTAGCTACTTTTGCTTGCTTTAAGTTATAATTATTATCTTCATTAATTCTATCTAAATAAGGTGTAATATCAAAATTATTAACCTTAAAATTTGATATAGATTCTAATAATTGTTCACGATTATCAGCACTATATGTAAATAAGACACTACCTGTGGTACTATTTACTTCAACATTAATAACCATAGCCCATTTCTTAAATTCATAAGCTAAAGCTATGGCTTTTTTTTGTGAGAAAGCATATTTACCATATCTGATTCTCATTCGTCCTGGCATATCATGAACAATTTGATAAGCCTCCATAATTATTATTCTCCGTCGTTTTTAGATTTTGCTTCATAGCATAAGTCTTGAGCATCTTCTCTTATTGTTTCATATGTTGAAACAGCATCATCTTTTAATTTCATACCTGATGCTATAGAGTTAACAGCGATTTTTCTTGCAGTAGAGCTCTTTAAGAATTTTGTTCCTACTACAGTAGCAGCTACACCTCCGATAAATGATAATACAGTTGGTTTTTTAAAAAAGTCTTTCATTGTAAAATCCTCCTTGAAATTAGTTTATTTTACATAAAGAATACTACTCTGTGGGGAAAAATGTCAATAACATAAGTGAAAATTTAACAAGAAATATGCTTTATTGAGAAAAAAAGTGTTTTTAGGGAATTATTAAGCTGCAAATCATTAATATAATTAATGATTTATAAATAAAATAGAAACTAATTATATTTTAAATGACTATATGTAAATAAAAATATTATAGTAAATGTTGAAGGTAAATATGATGGATATATGAAACTAGAAACTCAGGATTATTAAAGGAAAATAGGAAAAGGGCTACCTTATTAGCAGTAAAGAACTGCTAATAAGGTAGCCCTAATTATATAGAAGAATTAAATTATTTATCTAATTGGTAGAAAGCACTTTTACTAGCATAATTAGATTGAGTAGCTAATTCATCTTCAATACGTAATAATTGATTATATTTAGCTATACGATCAGTTCTTGATGCAGAACCAGTTTTGATTTGACCTGCATTTGTTGCAACTGCAATATCAGCAATTGTTGTATCTTCAGTTTCTCCTGAACGGTGAGAAACAACAGCAGTATAGTTAGCTTTTTGAGCCATTTGAATTGCTTCTAATGTTTCAGTAAGAGTACCTATTTGGTTTACTTTAATTAAAATTGAGTTAGCAACGCCTTCTTCAATACCTTTCTTTAATCTCTTAGTATTAGTAACAAAGAAATCATCACCAACTAATTGAACTTTTTTACCTAATTTTTCAGTTAAGTAATGCCATCCTTCCCAGTCATCTTGATCTAGGCCATCTTCAATAGAGATGATAGGGTATTTTTCACATAATTCAGCATAAAAATCAACTAGTTCTTTTGAAGTGAATGTCTTGTTATTTTCACCAGGTAAAGTATATTTACCGTCTTTATAGAATTCACTACTTGCAACATCCATTGCTAGTTTTACATCTTCACCTGGAGTGTATCCAGCAGCTTTTATTGCCTCTAATATTGTTTGAATAGCTTCTTCATTTGATGCTAAGTCTGGAGCAAAACCACCTTCATCACCAACTGCAGTGTTAAGACCTTTTGATTTTAAAACTTTTTTTAGTGCGTGGAATACTTCTGCACCCATACGAATTGCTTCTTTAAATGAAGGTGCATTAACAGGCATAATCATGAATTCTTGAAAATCAACATTATTATCAGCGTGAGCACCACCATTTATGATATTCATCATAGGTGTTGGAAGAACGTGAGCATTAGCACCACCTATATATTTATATAAAGGTAAGTTTAAACTGTTAGCAGCACATTTTGCTATAGCTAAAGATACGCCTAATATAGCATTAGCTCCTAAATTACCTTTATTTTCAGTTCCATCTAAATCAATCATTGCTTGATCTAATTCTCGTTGATTAAATATTGATTTTCCAATTAGTTCCTTAGAAATAATTACATTTACATTATCTACAGCTTTTGATACTCCAAGTCCTGAATATCTTTCTTTATCGCCATCACGTAATTCAACAGCTTCATGAATTCCTGTTGAAGCACCACTAGGAACACTAGCACGACCTAAAACACCATTTTCTGCTACAACTTCAACTTCTACTGTTGGGTTTCCTCTAGAATCTAATATCTCTCTTGCGTAAATACTTTTTATTTTACTCATTAAAAAATCCTCCTATACTTTATATTATAGAAATCTGCTTCTATAATATTGAACTAACATAAAGTAATTAATATTAAACAAGTCAATATTTCTGACTGAACCTAGCGTAACATAAAAAAATCGTCAATACAATAATAAAATTAAAAATCACTTGCAAATGATAAAAATTATCAATAAAAAACTAAATAGCAATTAATTTTTAATATTAAAGAAAAAACAAAAAATGACAATAGATTTAAATAATAAATTTAATATACATTTTTTAAAAAAATTACAGCAAAAGGGATTTTAAAAACGTATATTTATACGGAAAAATTAGAGTATGGTTCGGTGTAATACGAATGTTAATATAAACTACCTCTTGGATTATTGACATATTAATAGCGTGGTGGTAATCTAAAAATGGTGAAAAGATAATAAAATTTTACAAGAAAAAAAGTATAAGTGTAAAACAATGGGGTTTTAAGGAATCCAAATAAGCAATACTACAAATTTGGAGGTATTTTAATGTTAAAAAACAGATGCATTTTCGTTGAAAAGAAACCTGGGTTCGACGTAGAAGCAAGGAGTTTACTTAGCGATATTTCAAGCAATTTAAGAATTGATAACTTAAAAGGAATAAGAGTTATTAATAAGTACATCATAGGGGAAGTGACAGAAGAATATTACAAAAAAGCACTACATACAATTTTCTCAGAATTAACTGTTGATAATGTTTATGAAGAAAAATTAGATATCGACAGTGGGGATATTGCATTTGGAGTAGAATTTTTACCTGGACAATATGACCAAAGAGCAGATTCGGCTTCAGAATGTTTTATGCTATTAACAGCAGAAGACAGAGTAGAAGTTAAATCAGTTAAAATCATTGTTTTAAAAGGAAACCTAACTGAAGATGAAGTTAAAAAAATTAAAAACTACTATATCAATCCTGTAGATTCAAGAGAAGTAGATATATACAGTAGAGAATTACAAGCACCAGTTAGTGAAGCTAAAGACGTAGAGATTCTAACAGGATTTACTAATTATGATGAAGAAGATTTAAAGGCATTTCATAAAGCTCAAGGCTTGGCAATGAGTCTTGAAGATATCATAATGATTAGAGATTATTTCAAGAATGAAGAAAAAAGAGACCCAAGTATTACAGAAATAAAAGTTATAGATACTTATTGGTCTGATCACTGTAGACATACTACATTCTCAACATCAATTCAAAAAGTAGAAATCCAAGATAATAAATATACAACGCCTATAAAGAATAGTTATAAAGCATATATAAAAGCAAGAGATTATGTTTATGGAGCAGATACTACAAGAGACATGACTCTTATGGATATTGCAGTTATTGGAATGAAAGAAATGAGAAAGAAAGGTTATTTAGATGACTTAGATGTTTCTGATGAAATAAATGCATGTTCTATTAATATAGATGTAGAAACAAATAAAGGTATAGAAAAGTATCTACTAATGTTCAAGAATGAAACTCATAACCACCCAACAGAAATAGAACCATTTGGTGGCGCAGCAACATGTCTTGGTGGAGCAATTAGAGATCCATTATCAGGTAGAACATTTGTATATCAAGCTATGAGAGTTACAGGAGCAGCAGACCCAACAGTTCCTATAGAAGATACCTTAAAGGGTAAATTACCTCAAAGAACTATTACATTAGGCGCAGCTCATGGTTATAGTTCATATGGTAATCAAATAGGACTTGCAACTGGTCAAGTTTCAGAGGTATATCATAAAAATTATGTTGCAAAGAGAATGGAAGTAGGAGCAGTTATAGCAGCAGCACCTAAAGAAAATGTAGTTCGTGAAGAACCAAAGGTAGGAGATGTAGTTATTCTTCTAGGTGGTAGAACTGGTAGAGATGGTGTTGGTGGTGCAACAGGATCTTCTAAGGAACATAATGAAGAATCAATAGAAACATGTGGAGCAGAAGTACAAAAAGGTAATGCACCTACAGAAAGAAAACTTCAAAGATTATTCAGAAACAAAGAAGCAGCTCAAATGATTAAGAGATGTAATGACTTTGGAGCTGGTGGTGTTTCAGTTGCAATAGGTGAGTTATGTAGAGGCTTAGATATAAACTTAGATTTAGTACCTAAAAAATACGAAGGATTAGATGGAACTGAACTTGCAGTATCAGAATCTCAAGAGAGAATGGCAGTTGTAGTTCACAATTCAGTAGCAGACAGATTTATAGAACTTGCTAGTGAAGAAAACTTAGAAGCTGTAACAGTTGCTAAGGTAACTGATACAGAGAGATTAAGATTATTCTGGAGAGGTAAAGCTATAGTTGATCTTAAGAGAAGTTTCTTAGATACAAATGGAGCAACTCAAAAGACAGATATTATAGTAGAAGCACCTAAAGAATATTCGTTTGAAGTTGGCGATGTAGATGTTAAGTCTAAGTGGCTTGAAACATTACAAAAACTTAATGTGGCATCACAACAAGGTTTAGTAGAGAGATTTGACTCATCTATAGGGGCGAGAACAGTTCTTGCACCATTTGGTGGAAAGTATTCAAAAACTCCAGCAGAAGGTATGGCAGCTAAAATACCTGTATTTGATGGAGAAACAGATGATGCATCACTTATGACATTTGGATTTAATCCAGATTTAGGTGAATGGAGTCCATATCATATGGCATTCTATTCTGTAGTTGAAAGTGTTACTAAGCTTACTGCTATGGGTGGAGATTATAGAAAAGCTAGACTTACATTCCAAGAATACTTTGAGAGATTAGGTAAGAAACCTGAGAGATGGGGTAAGCCATTTGCAGCATTACTTGGTGCTTTACAAGTACAAGAAGATTTAAATATAGCAGCAATTGGTGGTAAAGATTCAATGTCAGGTACATTTGATGATATAGATGTTCCACCATCATTAGTAAGCTTTGCTGTAGGATATGAAAAAGCAGATAGAATTATATCACCTGAATTTAAGAAGATAGGCTCTAAATTAGTATTATTAATGAGTGAAAAACTTGAAGATGGTACTATAGACATGGATAAGTTTAAATTAAATATGGAAACAGTATATGAACTTATTGGAGAAAAGAAGATTATATCAGCATATTCACTTAAATTTGGAGGAGTATGTGAAGCTATAACTAAGATGTCACTTGGTAATAGAATAGGAGCTGACTTTGGAAACATTTCATTAGATGAATTATTTGGATTAAATTATGGTTCATTGCTTGTTGAAGTTCCAGAAGGAAATAATATAGATGAAATATTCAATGGATGTGTTTATAGAGAAATAGGTACAACAATAAAAGAAGAAAAGATAGTATCTAGAGGATTTGATTTAGAATTTAGTATACAAGAACTTCAAGATACATTAGAAAAGAAATTAAGTACAGTATTCCCAATAAATACAAAAGAAACTAACGAGAAAGTTCAAGAAATATCTTATACTGAGAGAAATACAAAAACTCCAGTAATAAAAATAGCAAAACCAAAGGTTGTTATTCCTGTATTCCCAGGAACTAACTGTGAAGATGATACTAAACGTGCATTTGAGAGAGAAGGTGCAGAAGTTAGTACAGTTATTTTGAGAAACTTAAATAAGAATACTTTTGTGGAATCTATTGAAAAATTACAAAAAGAAATAAGTACAGCTCAAATAGTAATGATTCCAGGAGGATTCTCTGCGGGAGATGAACCAGATGGTTCAGGTAAATTCATAGCAACTGTATTTAGAAATGAGAAAATTAAAAATGCAGTTAATGAATTATTAAATAACAAAGACGGATTAATGTTAGGTATATGTAACGGCTTCCAAGCATTAATTAAATTAGGATTAGTTCCTTATGGAGAAATAAGAGATATAGAAGAAGATATGGCAACATTAACTTACAATAATATTAATAGACATATGTCATCATTAATAAGAACAAGAATAGCTTCAGTAAAATCACCTTGGTTTAATGAAGTAAATGTTGGAGATATTCATACAGTTGCAATATCTCATGGTGAAGGTAGATTTGTTGCACCAGAGAGTTTAATTAAGGAATTAATAGCAAATGGACAAGTAGCAACTCAATATGTAGATTTTGATGGAAATGTGTCACTTGATATGCCATATAATCCAAATGGATCTATGTATGGAATAGAAGGTATAACTAGTCCAGATGGTAGAGTTCTTGGTAAAATGGGTCACTCTGAAAGAATTGGAGCTAACTTATATAAGAACGTAGAAGGAAATTATGATCAAAAGATATTTAAATCAGGTGTTAAATATTTTGAATAATTGAAAGGGGTTTAATAATGAAAGTAGCAATTATTTTCGGAAGTAAATCAGATACTGATATTATGAAGGGAGCAGCTAATGCATTAAATGAATATGGAATATCATATAAAGCATTTGTATTATCTGCACATAGAGTTCCAGAAAAATTATCTGAAACAATTAAGCAAGTAGAAAATGAAGGATGCGAAGTAATAATAGCTGGAGCTGGACTTGCAGCTCATTTACCAGGTGTTATTGCATCTCAAACTGTTCTACCTGTAATAGGTATTCCAGTTAAGGCTGCATTAGAAGGAATGGATGCACTATTATCTATAGTGCAAATGCCAAAATCAATTCCAGTTGCAACAGTTGGAATAAATAATAGCTATAATGCAGGTATGCTTGCAGTACAGATATTATCATTAAAATATCCAGAGATAAAAGAAAAACTTATACAAAAAAGAGCTGAGATGAAGGAAAAATTCATCGCTGAAAATGGGGAAGGAGTAGAACTATAATGGAAAAATTAGAAATGTTATACGAAGGAAAGGCAAAGCAAATATTTAAAACAGATAAGGAAGATGAAATAATAGTTTATTACAAAGATGATGCAACAGCATTCAATGGAGAAAAGAAAGCTCAAATAGACAACAAAGGTGTTTTAAATAATGCTATAACAACAATGATCTTCGAAATGTTAAACGAGAATGGAATAAAGACTCACTTCATTAAGAAATTAAATGAAAGAGAACAATTATGTAAGAAGGTTGAGATAGTTCCTCTAGAAGTTATAGTTAGAAACGTAGCAGCTGGAAGTATGGCTAAGAGATTAGGACTTGAAGAAGGTTACAAATTAAAAACTACAGTATTTGAATTCTCTTATAAAGATGATGCTCTAGGAGATCCATTAATAAATTCATATCACGCAGTAGCTATTGGAGCTGCAACATTTGAAGAAATAGATACAATATTAGATATGACAGCTAAGATTAATGATTTATTAAAAGAATTCTTCTCTAAATTAAATATTAATTTAATTGACTTCAAGATAGAATTTGGTAAATTACCAAATGGAGAAATAGTTCTTGCAGATGAAATATCACCTGATACATGTAGATTCTGGGATGCAACAACTGGTGAAAAACTAGATAAAGATAGATTCAGAAGAGACATGGGAAATGTAGAAGGAGCATATATAGAAATATTAAATAGAATTAAAGGGGAAAAATAATATGATAAAAACTGACTTTGATTTAATATTAGATCCAAGTTTAGACAAGTTTAAAGAAGAATGTGGAGTTTTTGGAGTTTATTCTCCAAAACCTCTAGATGCAGCTGGTGTAACATATTATGGATTATATGCATTACAACATAGAGGACAAGAAAGTGCAGGAATAGCAGTTTCAAATGGCGAAACTATAAATATGCATAAAGGACTTGGATTAATAACTGATGCTTTCAAGAATACTGAAGATCTTCATAAGTTAAAAGGAAATATTGCAGTAGGTCATGTTAGATATTCAACAACTGGTGCAAATACAGTAGAGAATTCTCAACCACTTGTATCTAATTCAAAGATTGGTACAATTGCAATGGCTCATAATGGTAACTTGGTTAATGCTGATGTTATAAGAGAACTTCTAGAAGATGGAGGTCATATATTCCATACTACAATAGATACAGAAGTAATAGCAACATTACTTGCAAGAGGTGCATCTAAGGGTATAGAAAGAGCAGTAGTTGATGCAATGCAGGCAGTTAAGGGAAGTTTTGCTTTAGTAATTATAACAAAAGATAAACTAATAGGTGCAAGAGATCCTCATGGTATAAGACCATTATGTATAGGAAAACTAGATGATGCGTATATATTATCTTCTGAAAGCTGTGCACTTGATGCGGTAGGTGCTGAATTTGTAAGAGATGTTAAACCAGGAGAAATAGTAGTTATTGATGAAGAAGGAATAAAATCAGTAATATATGCAGAAGATTCTGGATGTCAAACTTGTTCTTTTGAATATATATATTTTGCAAGACCAGATTCTCAGATAGACGGACTTGACGTATATACAACTAGAGTAAGAGCTGGAGAACAATTATACAAAGAACATGTTATAGATGCAGATTTAGTTGTGCCAGTTCCAGATTCGGGAATACCAGCAGCAATTGGTTATGCAAAAGCTTCAGGAATTCCATTTGGAACAGGTTTCATTAAGAACAGATATGTTGGAAGAACATTTATATCTCCTTCTCAAGAAGTAAGAGAGAGAGCAGTTGCAGTTAAGCTTAACCCTCTTAAGGTAAATGTTGAAGGTAAGAGAGTAATAATGATAGATGACTCAATTGTAAGAGGTACAACATCTAGACATTTAGTTGAAGCTATGAGAAGAGCAGGGGCTAAAGAAGTACATCTTTTAATTGCATCACCAGTAGTAAAATTCCCATGTTATTTTGGAATAAATACTGCATATAGAAGTGAATTAATAGGTGCAAACCACAAGGTACATGAAATTTCAGAAATATTAGGTTGCGATTCATTAGGATACCTAAGTATGGAAGGAATGTATAAGTGTTTTGAAGGGAAAAAAGGTTTCTGTGTAGGATGTTTTAATGGAGTATATCCAGTAGCTACACCAATAGAAGCAGGAAAAGATTATCTTGAAAGGTAGGGTAAATTAATGATAACTTACAAGGATTCTGGAGTAAACATAGAAGAAGGATACAGATCAGTAAAATTAATAAAAGAATATGCAGCAAGAACTATGAGTGAATATGTACTTAATGGTTTAGGAAGCTTTGCAGGAATGGTAGAATTACCAGAGGGATATAAGAAACCAGTATTAGTTTCAGGTACAGATGGTGTTGGAACTAAGCTTGATATAGCATGTAAGAAGAAAAAGTACGATACAGTAGGTATAGATTGTGTAGCTATGTGTGTTAATGATATATTATGCCATGGTGCTAAACCTTTATTTTTCTTAGATTATATTGCTTGTGGAAAACTTGAAGCAGAAGTAGCAGCTGACTTAGTAAAAGGTGTTTCTGATGGATGTCTTCAATCAGATTGTGCATTAGTAGGTGGAGAAACAGCTGAAATGCCAGGTTTTTATAAAGAAGGAGATTATGATATAGCAGGATTTGCTGTAGGTATAGCTGAAAAAGATGAAATAATTGATGGAAGTAAAATAAATGATGGAGATAAATTAATAGGTATTGCATCTTCAGGAGTTCATTCTAATGGATTTTCTTTAGTAAGAAAGATATTCACTGATTTAGATATGGAATTTAATGGAGAAGAGGTATGGAAGACATTAATTACTCCAACTAAAATATATGTAAAACCAGTATTAAAATTAATGGAATCATTCGAGATAAAAGGAATGGCACATGTTACTGGTGGTGGATTTATAGAAAATGTACCAAGAATGTTTAATGGAAGAGAATTAACAGCAGTTATCAATAAAGATAGTTATAAAGTACCAGCTATTTTTGAAAAGATGATAGAACTAGGTGTAGATAAAGATCATATGTATAATACATTTAATATGGGAATAGGATTTGTATTATGTGTAAATGAAAAGGATGTTGACGGTGTTCTAAAGGCATTAAAAGATATGGGAGAAGAAGCTTTTGAAATAGGATACGTTACATCTGGAGGTGACGGCATTTGTTTAAAATAGCAGTATTAGTTTCCGGGGGCGGAACTGATTTACAGTCTATTATAGATGCTGTAGAAAGTAAAAAGATAAATTGTGCAATTGATATAGTAATAAGCAATAAAGATGGGGTTTTTGCAATAGATAGAGCCAAGAAACATAACATAGATTATGCTGTTGTTTCAAGAAAAGAATATGGGGATAAACAATCAGATAAAATATTAGAGATATGTAAAGAGAGAAGCATAGATTTAATAGTTCTAGCAGGTTACCTTTCAATATTAGGAGGTAACCTATTAGAAGAATATAGTAATAAGATAATTAATATTCATCCATCACTTATACCATCATTTTGTGGACCTAATATGTATGGACTAAAAGTTCATGAAGCAGCTATAAAGAAGGGCGTAAAATTCTCGGGTTGTACTGTTCACTTTGTTAATAGTGAAGTTGATGGAGGGGCTATAATTAAGCAAGAAGTTGTCCCTGTATATTATGAAGATGATGCAGAAACTCTTCAGAAGAGGATATTAGAAAAGGAGCATATAATACTACCAGAAGTGGTAGGATTAATAGCCGAAGGTAAAGTAAGTATAATAAATGGTAGAGTTAAGATAGATAATTAAAGGAGGACTAGTAAACGTGAAAAAAAGAGCTTTAATTAGTGTGTTCTATAAAGATGGCGTAGCAGAATTTGCTAAATACTTAGAATCAAAAGGTGTTGAAATAATTTCTACAGGAGGAACTTATAAACACCTAAAAGAAGCAGGAGTTAATGTTATAGAAGTAAATGAAGTAACAGACTTCCCAGAAATGTTAGATGGTAGAGTTAAGACTCTTCATCCACTTATACATGCAGGTATACTAGCAATAAGAGGAAATGAAGAACATATGAATACTTTAAAAGAAAGAGATATTCATCCAATTGACTATGTTGTTGTAAACTTATATCCATTCTTTGAAAAGGTAAAAGAAGATTTAACATTTGAAGAAAAAGTAGAATTTATCGATATCGGAGGTCCTACAATGCTAAGAGCAGCAGCAAAGAACTTCCAAGATGTAGTAGTTATAAGTGATAAAGATGACTATAAAGTAGTTATGGATGAAATGGAAAAGGACGGAGAAGTTTCGTACAATACTAAGAAAAAGCTAGCTGGAAAAGTATTTAACCTTATGGGTGCGTATGATGCAGCAATTGCTAATTTCATGTTAGAAGGAACAGAAGAATATCCTGAATATCTATCAGCATCATTTAGAAAGAAACAAAGTTTAAGATATGGTGAAAATTCTCATCAAAGTGCAGCATTCTATGAGTCAACTACAGTTCAAGGTGCTATGAATAGTATAGAAATATTAAATGGTAAAGAATTATCATATAATAACTTTAAAGATATGGATATAGCATGGAAATGCGTTAATGAGTTCGAAGAACCAGCATGTTGTGCATTAAAGCATAATACACCATGTGGAGTTGCTATAGGAACTAATCCATACGAAGCATATACAAAAGCTTATGAAGTAGATCCAACATCTATCTTTGGTGGAATAGTTGCTTTCAACAGAAAGGTTGACAAGAAGACAGCAGAAGAAATGGTTAAGATATTCTTAGAGGTTATAGCTGCACCAGATTATGATGATGATGCAATAGAAGTATTAAAGACTAAGAAAAATTTAAGAGTATTAAAAGTTCATAAGACACCTCAAGATAAGAGATATATGGTTACAGTTGATGGTGGAATATTAGTTCAAGAAGAAGATAAGAAGTTAGTAGACGAAATAAAAGTAGTAACTGAAAAGAAACCTACTGATGAAGAAATGAAAGATTTATTATTTGGAATGAAAGTAGTTAAATATGTAAAATCTAATGCAATAGTAGTTGCACATAATGGAATCGCTCTTGGAATAGGTGGAGGTCAAGTTAATAGAATCTGGCCTACAGAAGATGCGTTAAAGAGAGGTAAAGGTGCAACAATATTAGCATCTGATGCTTTCTTCCCATTTAGAGATGTTGTTGATGAAGCAGCAAAATACGGAATTAAAGCTATAATTCAACCAGGTGGTTCTATGAGAGATCAAGAATCTATAGATGCATGTAATGAACATGGAATAGCAATGGTGTTCACTGGATTAAGACATTTTAAACATTAATACTTACTAAAAGCTGTTGTTTTTTTAGCAACAGCTTTTTAAGAAAATAATTGTTATAATTAGGAGGAAACTTATGAAATTATTATTAATAGGTTCAGGCGGAAGAGAACATGCAATAGCACATACGCTTGCAAAAAGCCCAAAGGTAGATAAAATATATGTAGCACCAGGTAATGGTGGAACTGCAATAGAAAATAAATGTGAAAATATAAATATAACTGATTTAGATGAATTAGCAGCATTTGCAAAGGAAAATGATATATATCTAACAGTTGTAGGTCCTGAAGATCCATTAACAAGAGGAATAACAGATAAGTTTAAATCACAAGGACTTAGAATATTTGGACCAGATAAAGCAGGAGCTCAATTAGAAGGAAGTAAAAGTTTCTCTAAAGAATTCATGAAAAAGTATGGCGTAAAGACAGCAGAATATGCAGTATTTACAGATGCAGATGAAGCTAAGAAATATCTTGAAGATTGTGCATATCCAACTGTAATTAAGGCAGATGGATTAGCAGCTGGAAAAGGTGTTATAATATGCTTTAATAAAGAAGAAGCAATAAAAGCTATAGATGATTGTATGGTAAATGACATATTTAATGGTGCAGGCCAAAAAGTAGTAATAGAAGAATTCTTAGAAGGTGTAGAAGCATCAATATTATCTATAACAGATGGTAAAACAATAATTCCTTTTGTATCAGGTAAGGATCATAAACAAATATATGATGGCGGAAAGGGACCTAATACTGGTGGAATGGGAGTACTTGCTCCAAACCCATATGTTACAGATGATGTAATGAAGGATTTTGAAGAAAATATTATGGCAAATACTTTAAAAGGAATTCAAGCAGAAGGTTTTGACTTTAAGGGTATAATATTCTTTGGACTTATGATAACTAAAAAAGGAACTTATTTACTTGAATATAATGTAAGAATGGGAGATCCAGAAACTCAATCAGTACTTAGCTTAATGGAAAGTGATTTATTTGAGCTTATAGAAGCTGCTATGAATGAATCATTAAGTAAGACAACAGTTAAATGGAAAGATGGAGTATGCATAAATGTTGTTCTTGCATCAAAGGGATATCCAGGAAAGTTCCAAAAAGGATATGAAATAACTATAGATGATGCAATAAAAGATAAAGTATTTATAGCAGGAGCTAAATTTGAAGATGGAGTATTAAAAACTAATGGCGGAAGAGTTTTATCAGTAATAGGTACAGGTAAGACAGTAGAAGAAGCTAGAAAAGATGCTTACAATAATATCAAATTTGTAAACTTTAAAGACAGTTATTGCAGAAATGATATTGGATTATGTGAATAAATAGTGTAAAATGGAAATTGTTTAGGGATTTAGTACTTAAACAATTTCTTTGCATTTAGGTGGAATATATGACATTACTTTATTTGAATTTACTTATATATATGTTTTTCTTAATATATCAATTTACAACATATAAGAAGCGAGAAAGCACTATTTATATCGAAATAGCTATATCTATACTGTTACTTGTATTAACATTTATGTTTGCGGTAACGGGCATTAGTCCACTTAGTGGATTGCAGTTAAGACAGCATGGAGTATTTAATTTAATACCATCTCATGGGATAGGAATAATAATGAGATGTCCTAATAATATTTTTAGAATTAAGAATATATTAGGAAATATAATTATGTTTATGCCTATAGGCTTTTTATTACCTATTATTTGGTGTAAGTATAAAAATATATACAGATGCACTATATTTGGAATGTTGTTGTCAGTATCTATAGAGATTATGCAGATGCCATTATCAAGAGGTACGGACATTGATGATGTTATTTTAAATACTTTTGGAACAGTGTTAGGTTATGGAGTTTATGTTATTATAAGAGATAGGCATAATGATATTTTAGAATTATTTGAAGATAACAAAAGATTATACAGTCCTATAAAGCTTATATTGATGTTTTTATTATCAATAGTTGTATTAGGATTTATTATATTAATTAAGGGGATGTTTTTTTATGAATAAAAAATTAGTACCAATTACATTATTAACAGGTTATTTAGGAGCAGGAAAAACTACACTTATTAATCATATACTTAATAACCAACAAGGTTATAAGGTAGCTGTAATAGTAAATGATATAGGAGAAGTTAATGTTGATGCTGATCTTATTGAAAAAGGTGGTAAAGTAGATAAAAAAGAAGAAAATTTAGTTCCTCTTTCAAATGGTTGTATATGTTGTACATTAAAAATGGATTTGATAGAACAAATAGCAGAGATTGTATCAAAGAATAAATTTGATTATATATTGATAGAAGCTAGTGGTATATGTGAGCCAATTCCTATAGCACAAACAATAACTATGCTAGATGGTTCACAACAAGGAACTAACTTACCAGCAGTATGTAGATTAGATAATATAGTAACAGTTGTTGATGCGCTTAGAATAGCAACTGAATTTGAGAATGGGGATAGCCTTGTAGATAATGACGATATTGATGAAGAAGATATTGAAAACTTAATAATAGAACAGATAGAATTCTGTAATACTATAGTATTAAATAAGGTAGATTTAGTATCAGAAGAACAACTTAAAAAAGTAAAAGCAGTAATTAAGAAATTACAACCAGAAGCAAAGATTATAGAAGCTAATCACTCACAAATAGATTTAAAGGAAGTTATGGATACACATGCATTTAACTTTGAAAAAGCATGTAATTCAGCAGGATGGATTCATTATTTAGAAAATCCAGAAGAGGAAGAAGAATCAGAAACAGAAGAGTATGGAATTAATTCTTTTGTATATTATAGAAGAGCACCATTTAACAAGAAAAAGTTTGCTGAGTGGATTGATAAGTGGCCTACTAATATAATAAGATGCAAAGGAATGATGTATACATCAGATGAGTATGATATGGCTTATGTGTTTGAACAAGCAGGAAAACAAGTATCATTCCAAGAAGCAGGACAATGGTTTGCATCAGCACCAAAAGATGAATTTGAAGAGTTAAAGAAGCAATATCCTGATATAATGGATAACTGGGATGAACAATATGGAGATAGAGAAATAAAACTTGTATTTATAGGACAACATTTAAATAAAGATGAAATAAGTAAATCTTTAGATAAGTGCTTAGAGGCGTAAAATAATTTTGGGGTTTAATTAATAAAAAAAATTAAGTTGGCTAAATGTTGTAAATTTACAAAAGGTGTATACTACAGCATTTTAAAAGCTAACTTAATTTTTTGCTCTTTAGGAAATTATATTCTCAAATTTTTAATATATGAATAAAGATTAAATAGTAAAAATAAAAGGTAAATATAATTTTAAGTAGCTAAATTATCAATAAGATTATTACGATATAATAAATGATAACGTTTACTAAAATTATAAGGAGTGATTACTATGGCAAATATAAATTGTGAAAAGATAAATGAGATATTTCAAAAGGAAATATTAGAAGTACTAAAGAAATATGATATAGAAGAATATAAACTTGAAGTAGTCACAACAAAAGAATTAGAGAAATAATATTTGTTATATTTGATGTACTATGTTTTTATTCAATATAAATAAAATTAATCTTTATCGTTAGCTGATGTGGTAATAACTTGATTTTTATATTTAAATTGGATACAATCTTAATGATGTAAATTTATAAATAGCATTTAATAAATATTTCTTTAAGGATGTCATTATTAGTTGAAATTATTTAAAGAAATTGTTTAAGGAAGTAGAAGGTAAGAAAAGGAGATTATAATATGGGAATTGTTCTTTTTGATGAAAAAGAAAAATGTTGTGGATGTGGTGCATGTTTAAATGTATGTCCTAAGAATGCAATTTCTATGAAACCCGATAAGGAGGGCTTTTTGTATCCGTTTATAGATAAAGGTAGATGTATTGAATGTGGGTTATGTAAAAAGTCTTGTAATTATCAAGAAGTGAATTATTTACAAGAACCTATTTCAGCTTATGCAGCAGTAAACAAAAATGAAGAGCAGTTATTTAAGTCGGCTTCAGGTGGCGTATTTTCAGCAATCGCAACACAATTTCTTAAGGAGGGTGGCGTTGTATATGGAGCTACATTAGAATTTAATGATGGTTATGTCAATCCACATCATATTGAAGTTACGTCAATAGATGAACTTTATAAATTACAAGGGTCAAAATATGTTCAAAGTATGATTGATGATTGTTATAAAAAGGCCCAAATTCATCTTGAGAATGGTAAAAAAGTTCTTTTTTCAGGAACACCATGTCAAATTGCAGGTTTATATGGTTATTTAAAAAAATATTATGAAAATTTATGGACAATAGATGTAATTTGCCATGGAGTGCCAAATGCACAATTTTTTAATGATTTTATTAATAATGAATCTAAGAAGAAGAATGCATCTGTCATAGGCTATTGCTTTAGAGATAAAACAAAAGGTTGGGGACTAAATGGACGAATTGATTTTAAGTATCCATCAGGTAAAGTGAAAAGTTTTTATACTTTAGCACGTTTATCATCATACTATACATTCTTTTTAAATGGCGATATATATAGAGAAAATTGCTATAGTTGTCCTTATGCAAGAAAAGAAAGAGTAAGTGATATCACTATTGGTGATTATTGGGGGATAAGAAAAGAACAATCAGAATTATTAAATAAAGAAGAATATGATGAAAATAAAGGAATTTCTTGTGCTTTGGTAAATACAGAAAAAGGGAAGAAACTTTTCGAAGGTATGGGAAAATGGATTTGTTTAGATAAATCGTCTTATGAAAAAATTAGTCGAGGAAATGGTCAGTTGAAAAAGCCATCTGATGAATCAAAAATTAGAAATTATATTTTGAATATGTATGTTACAGAAGGTTATGAAAAACTTGATAAGTGGTATAAAAGAAAAAATAGGAAAAAACTAATTGCATATAGAATGTATAGAATGATTCCTACAAAACTTCGTTTGAAAATCAAGTATATAGCTTTAAACTTTAAAACAAAACTTTAGAGTGGTAATATTAAGTGAATATTACTAAGAAAACTAAAAATGTATAAATAGGCCCTAAAAAAATTCATGTAAACTGAATAAAACAACTTCTTCTTGGCAATAATCTAAATAACAAATTATTACAAGAAGGAGTTGCTTTTTTAAAATTATTCTATTTCTATATTAAGTTGTTTAGCAAATTCAATAGCTTCTAACATAGCATTATCCCACATGTCCTTTGGATTATGACAATCAGAATTTACAACTACTTTTATGTTAGTTTTTGCAACTTCTTCCCAGAAAGGAGTAAAGGGATACATATATCTATAGCCATCTGGAGTATCAAATTTTCCATTTCTTATTCCATTTGCATTTATTTCTAAGGTAATATTATTTTTTACTGCAGCATTTAATATTATATCAGTTGCTTTTTTAGAATTATCATCATAAGGTAAAAAGAATTTCATAAAGAAATCTGGATGTGCAACTATACTAAATAATTTTGTCTCCATAGCTTCTTTTATGGAATTTGCGTAATCTATAAGATAGCTAGTATTATCAATTAGATTATAAGTAACAAGGTTATTGTCTTTATAATACATATGTTGACCTAATAAAAGGTAATCTAAATTGTATTTAGTTAAAAGTTCTTCATAAAAATTCATTTCTTGAGGAAAATATTCTATTTCTACTGCTTTAAGAATTTTAATTTTTTCTTTGTATTTTTCTTTTAATTCATCAAGTGTATTTAAGTAATCAGGAAAATCATTAAAGTTCATTTTGAAATCATGATATACGTCAGGAAAAGGACCATGATCACTTATTCCTAGGATATTTGTATTATTCTTGATAGCTTCTATAATATACTCTTCTTCAGTACCAGTAGCATGACCACATCTATAAGTATGTGTATGATAATTTGATCGAATCATTTTTTTACTCCTTGGTTTCTTATTTTAATATAATAGTATCATAAGTTATGTTAATTTTAAAATCTTATATAAATTTTTATAGAATGAAAAAATACCTGCTAGTAAATGACTAAAAGCAAAGAATGTGATATATAATTATATTATAGAAAGGTGGTATAGGTTATGATTAATTTTGCACATAGAGGATATAGTTCAAAATATCCTGAAAATACTATTTTAGCATTTAGCAAAGCTATAGAAATAGGAGCAGATGCAATAGAATTAGATGTCCATAAGACAAAAGATAATGTATTAGTAGTGATTCATGATGAGAAGGTAAATAGAACACATAGAGGAAAGGGATATGTTAAAGATTATACATTAAAAGAATTACAAAGCTTAAAACACAAATCTTTAAAATATTATTTAAATAGACAAACTTATATACCGACTTTAGAAGAAGTGCTAGATATTTTTAAAAGTAATAAAATGTTAATAAATATAGAAATAAAAAATGATAAAATAAATTATGAAGGCATAGAAAAAGATGTTATAGACATGGTGAAACAATATAACATGAAATCACGAATAATTCTTTCAAGTTTCAATCATAATGCACTTTTAAAGTGTAAGGAGATAGATAATACAATAGTAACAGGAATGTTGTATTCAAAAAACATAAAGAATATAGGAGAATATGCAAAAAAATATAAAGTAGATGCACTCCATCCTTCGGCATTATTACTAGATGAAGAATACATAAAAGAAGCTCATAGATATAAATTAAAAGTGAATACTTATACTGTTAATGTACCAGAGATGATGAATATGTTAATAAAGTGGAATATAGATGGTATAATAACAGATTGTCCTCAAGAATTAAAAAAGATTACAAATAAAAAATAAATGTAAAGATATAGTGAACGTTTTATAAAAGGTATAAATATAACTACAATGAGAGACGAATTATATTGTATAAGGCCAAAAGAATAGGAGGCAGCAATATGATAATGAAAATCTCAGTTTCATGTAATAACTGTAGTTATGAAGAAAAATTTCTCATAGGGCAGATTAAAAATGTTTCATCTATTGAAGAAATTTATAATGAATTAGAAGAAGAAGATAAAATTATATTAGACGACTTAGATGAAAAGAATGAGATATTATCATTTACTTATTATAATAAGTTGACTTATTGCGCAAGATGCAGAAAATTAGAGTCATCTGCTTTAGTTAATATTTTTACAAGGTCTGGGAAAATAATCACTCTAAATGGAAGATGTAAAGTTTGCAAATCAAATTTGAATATATTAAATTCTAATGAAGATATTTTTAAGGTTAAGTGTAATAAATGTAATAAGAATACGCTTAGTGTTGTAGAAAATATCTTAACTGTTGCAGATATTTAAGTATATCTTATATTAATATTTAAATGGTAAACCTCAAAATAACTAAAATTTGTTATAATATATTAAAATCTCACAAAGTATTTTGTGAGATTTTTTCATTATTAAATTATAATGGTAATAATATATAGAGTAATTAATAAATGGATAGAAACTATGAAAATGATTTTTGGTTTAATAGTTATACTTATTATTATTATTAGATTGTTAGGTATAAATAAGGTAAAATTATTAGTGAAATATGTTAATAATTATTATGCAGATAATAAATTATTAATACGGATAATGATTATTATTTCAGAAGTTTCAATATTTTTGAGCTTTTATAGAATTTTTGTAAGTATATATAAGGTTGTTAATATAGGGTATTTTATAGTTATAACATTAATTTTTCATTATATATTTGGATATATGCTTGTTATTATTTCAAGATATAATGAGATAATAGGCAAATCCTTAGATAGTAATATCAGAGAAGAATTTCTAACTAGTTATTTTATTATAAGTATAAATATCTTACTAATATTTATTGCTCCTAGGTTAGCTATAAGATATATAATTACTATATTGGTTGCTAATGTTATTTCGTATCTTATTAATATTCATATTCTATTTATGTTTATTAAAAATCCTAAGGTAGTAAAATTATCAAAAAAAGATAATAGCACGTTTTTCCCTTATTTAATAATTGGTATTATAATTATTTTAATGATAATAGTAAATCTCTATATATTAGTGATAGGAGCATATGTTATAGATGTAAATACCTTTTCTAACAATCCTTCTATGTTAGATTTATTGTATTATACGATAGCTTCCTTTGTAACAATAGGATTTGGGGATATAGTTCCACTTAATAATTTGGGCAAAATAATTTTTATAATAATATCATTTACTAGTGTATTAAGTATATCAATATTTATAGGAGGAATATATTGCAATAGAAAAATATAACAATTAAATGTATAATATGTTATAGAAAAGAATTGGAGCGATATTGATGAAGAAAAGTTTATTTACATTAGCAATAAATATATTTTTAGCAATACTTGGACTATTACAGATAAGTTTAAGTAATGATAGTAATAAACAAATTGTTATATATTGTACATTAGTAGTTTTAATAATTATTCTAATAGAGTTATTAAAAAAAATAAATACATTTATTGAAAAAAATAATATTATAATATCATTATTAGAGGCTAGTATTATTTTGCTATCTATTAATGTATATAATTTAAAAATTGGATTATACCTTGTGCCTATGGTAGTATTAAATATTATAGGATATAAACTTAATGTGTATTTGAGTGCTGGTATTGTTATTGTAATTTCTATGTTTTTAAATGGAAAAGACGAGATAATAAATCTTGTTATCTATAATTTTTTAGTTACTATGTACTTATACAATATAGAATCGGATTATAATTCTAAACAAGAATTAAAACTTCTTAATAAAGATCTTAGGGAATCAGAAGGAATAATGAAGAAAAAAATGATTAACTTAGATAAATATTTAGAGCAAAATGTTATAATAACAACATTAAAAGAGAGAAATTATATAGCACAAAAACTACATGACAAATTAGGTCATAGAATTGCAGGATCTATTATGCAGTTAGAAGTGGCTAGGGAGATTATGGATAGTGATGTACAAACTAGCAAGGATTTTTTAAATAATTCAATAAATAATTTAAGAGAAGGTATGGAAGAAATAAGAGATTTTTTACATAATGTAAAACCAGAAGAAAAAATTATTTCACTAGAAGATTTAAATGAAATAATAGTTAAATTTCAATGTGTTAGTGGAATAAGCTGTAGATTTAATGTTGAAGGAGAAATTAACAGATTGCCATCAATGATTATAGAAGTATTTAAAGATAATATAAAAGAAGCATTAACTAATGCAGCTAAGTATTCTAAAGCTACTAAAATTGAAATTAACTTATACATATATAATAAAATAGCTAGACTAGAGATAAGAGATAATGGAATAGGTGCAACACTAAACAAAGAGAATATGGGAATAGGATTAAAAGGAATGATTGAAAGAGCAAAAGTTATAAATGGAAATATAGATTTTTATAATGATAATGGATTTGTAATAAGTATGCTAGTAGGAGTGTAAGATATATGGCTATAAGAGTTCTTATATGTGATGATGACAAATTAATAAGAGAAAGTTTGAAGATATTACTTCCAATGAAAAAAAGTAATATTGAAATAGTAGAAGAAGGTGAAAATGGAAGAGAAGCAGTAGAGAAATGCTTACAAGGAGGAATAGATATTGCATTATTAGACATTAGAATGCCAGAATTAAACGGTGTAGAAGCAATAAAGGAAATAACTAATAAAACTAATACTAAATGTTTAATTCTTACTACATTTGATGAAGATGAATATGTTAATGAAGCAATTAATTATGGAGCAAGAGGGTATATTTTAAAGAGTAGTAGTCCAGAACAAATAGCTAATGCAGTTGAATCAGTATATAACAATAATATTGTTATGAATGATGAAGTATTAGCTAAGATAAATAAACAAGCAACTAGTAAGGATATAACTAAATTCGATTTTACAGAACGTGAAAAAGAAGTAATTGTAGCTATAAGTGAAGGACTTAATAATAAAGAGATTAGTAATAAATTATTTATATCAGAAGGTACTGTTAGAAATTATATAACATCTATACTAGATAAGACCAATTTAGAACATAGAACAGCAATTGCAGTAAATTATCTTAAGGGCAATTTATAAAAAATGTGACATATGTCATATGAAAAAGGTGATATTCTGAACTGATGGAATATCACCTTTTTTAATATAATAATTGTATAGAAAATGGTAGGGAGTGGTAATGTGAATATTGTAAAGATTAATAAAATATATAAAGAATATGATGACAATGTTGCAGTAGATGGAATAGATTTAGCTGTCAAGAAAGGTGAGATATTAGGAATATTAGGGCCTAATGGGGCTGGAAAGAGTACATTAATAAGTATGATATGTGGACTTATTAATAAAGATTCTGGAGAAGTAATATATGAAGAGAATACTAAAGAAATAAGTAAGTGGAAAGAAAATATAGGAATAGTTCCTCAAGATTTTGCATTGTATTGGGATCTTACTGCAGAAGAGAACATTAGATTCTTTTGCTCGTTATATGGATATAAAGGTGAAGATCTAAGGAGGAGAACAGATAAAGTATTAGAGTTTGTAGGTTTAACAGATGTTAAAGATAAAAGGGCTAGTAGTTATTCAGGAGGAATGAAGAGAAGATTAAATATTGCATGTGCAATAGCACATTCTCCAAAACTTATTATTATGGATGAACCTACAGTTGGAATTGATCCTCAATCAAGAAATCATGTGTTAGAATCTGTTAAGAAGCTTAGAGATGATGGTGCAACTATAATATATACATCTCACTATATGCAAGAAGTTGATGATATTTGTGACAGAATAGCTATTATAGATAAAGGCAAAATAATTGCAGAAGGAACTAGTAGTGAATTAAAATCATTAATTACAAACAATAAGACTTATTATGTATCTCTTAATAAAAAGGTTGATGGATTAGAAGATAAACTTATGGAGATATCTGGTATACAAAATGTAACATTTGAGGATAATAGATATAGAATTGAAACATTAAAGTCTACAAGTTTCATATCTAAGATAGTTAATTTAATATCTGACATGGGGATAGATGTAATTAATATTAGCAATGAAGAAATAACGTTAGAACACGTATTTTTAGCATTGACAGGAAAAAAATTAAGAGATTAGGAGTGATTATATGTTTTGGGAATTATTAAAAAAAGAAATAAAACAGTTTTCACGTTCTAAGGGAGATTTGATAATGCTATTTGCGTTTCCGATAGTTCTTATTACTATTTTAAGTGTTGGTCTTAAAGATATTATGGATGGAACAGCAAATGTTTTTGAAGATGATATTGTTTATTATAAAATATCTGAACAAAGTGAATATTCAGATGGACTTATAATGTTTAAGGATTCAGTTGAATCAAAATATGATATAGAGTTTAAAGAAATAGAATCACAAGATAAAGCAAAGAAGGCAGTAGATAAAGGAAAAGCATTGTTATATATATCAGTGGATAGTAATGGATATAAAATGTATAGAGCAAATGATGAAAATTTTAGTAGTAAAATGTTAAGAAGTATATTTCAAGTGGTAATGAATGAGTATGACACTTATACTACAATTGCTGAATATAATCCTCAGCAAATGTCAAATCTTATAGAAAAACAATATGATAGTTATATTGAAGAGCAAAATGGTAAATGTAAAAAAGGAGTTACATCAGCTGAATATTATACATTTGCAGAATTGGCACTTATTATATTATATATATCTGCAACAGTAGGAGAACATGTAGCGAGAGAAGAAGAACTTACAACTATTAATAGGATAAGAATGTCAAAAGTTAGTGAGAGACAAATTGTATTATCTAAAGTTTCATTAGGTATAATAATAGGTATTATTCAAGTGTTGTTAGTATATGTATATTCATCCACTATTCTTAAGGTAGATTGGGGAGAGAGTACTTTAAAGCTTTTAGTGTTATTTTTAGATTTGGTTATTTTTTCATCGGTTTTAGGTGCTATTTTAGGTTTGGTAATAAAGAAGGCAGCTGTACTAAATGGACTTTTACAAGTACTTATTGCATTTTTTTGTGCTTTGGGGGGATGTTATGTTCCGATTCATGTATTAATAATAAGCCCAGTTCTTGCTCAAATTGTAAAGATAAGTCCTATGTATTGGATTAATGTGGCAACTTCAACTATGGTATGTGGGTATGAATCTGATGCTTATAAAATTGCACTTATAATACTAGCAGTTATGTCAATAATTATGATATTAATTTATTTAATAGGATTTAACAAAAAGGAAGGTGAAAAGGATGCTTAACATAATAAAGAATGTAATTAGAATATTAAGTAAGAGAAAAAGTTTTTTATTTGTAACATTTGTTCTTCCAATACTAGTTGTTTTATTATTTACATCTACTTTTACTCAAAGCTCTACAGCAACAATTGCTGTTATTAATAATGATAAAGGGGGTTTTGGAGAATTTATAGTAAATAGATTAAATGATGTAGATGGAGTAGAAACTATAGAGGTAACAGATGAAGATAATATAGAAGAAGGATTATTATTTGCAAAATATCAAATGGCAATTACAATAGATAAAGATTATACAGAAGATATGCTTAATGGTAAACTTAATAAAATTAGAACAAAGACTATTAGAAAGGAAGAAATTCAAGCACTTGTATCTAGAATAATAGAAAATAATTCTTCTAGTTTATTAAAAGTATGTAGCAATATAGATGCTAAAGCTATAGGAGAAGATAAAATTTTAGATAGTTTAATAAATAATGAACCTAAATTAACCGTTAACAAATTATCAAAAGAAAAAAAGAGCATAAATGATGCGTTAGGTATGATGTTATATATAATTACCTTGACAGCAACAATGAGTGTTTCATATTTGTTAGAAGATGAAAATTTAGGAACTAAAGATAGAATATTAATGTCTAATGTATCAGTTAAAACTTATTATTCATCAATGAGTATTATATTTTTTGTATTAAGTTCTGTACCAGCTATAGAATATTATATTTTATGTAAGGTGAAGAAATTAGAATTTGGATTTAAACATACTTATATTATGCTTTTATTACTATTACTAGGAGTTTTAATTATAGTTATGTTAAATATATTTTTAACAACATTTATTAAGAAAAGACAAGTTGTATCACTAATAAGTTCTACATGTTTATTACCTATATATATGCTTAGTGGAGCATTTTGGCCATATGAATATATGAGTAAAACACTTCAAAAAATAGGATCTTTTTTACCACCTAGGTGGATATTAGGTTCAATAGAAAAGTTGCAACAAGGAAAATATATAAAAGAGATATTACCTGAAATATCAGGATTAATATTAGTAAGCATTATTTTGTTTTTGGCAACTATTATCTTTACTAAAAATAAAATTGTTTTGGTAAAAAATAAAAAATAAATTCATCCAAAATTACTAAATTATAATATTTTAATATTCTATTAAAAAAATTTAACATTTTAGTTCAATATAATATTAATTTAATAAATGATGTTATAATAATCATATAGGAATTTTGCTTATATGGGAGGGGATTAAGATGTTAAAGAAAAAAGTAAAAGAAAACGATGACATGAAGAAAAAAAACAAAATAACAAAGGAGAAAAAAATCCCAAAGACAAAAAATAAAAAAGATAGTAATACAATAAAGAAGGGACTATATAAGAAAAATAAAAAAGAATCAAGTAAAAATGTAAAAGGGATTAAATTTAAGTTGATATTATGGTTAGTATCAATGATTACAGTTATAATATTAGTTATATGTGTAGTTGGATATTCTGGAGCTAGAAAATCGTTAAAAGATATAATTAATAAGCAAACACAAGATAAGATGTTATCAGATATGGCTTCATTTGAAGTATTTAATACATGTTATTATGGAGCAATTTTATTAAACGACAAAGGCGAATTTACAAATGATAGAGGTTATTCTATAGAAGGAAAAGTCGATGTAATGAATAAAATTAAAGATGAATTAGGTGACATTGCTTGTATATATAAACTAAAAGATGGACAGTTTGTAACTGCTATGACTAATATGGTTAATGAAAATGGTGGTAATACTAAAGGAGAAGTAATTGAAAATTCTAAGATAGTTGATGCTCTTAATAATGGAAAGGATTATAGCGAAATTATGAAATTTGTAGATGAAGATTATATGGCTATATATAGACCAATATATAATTCATCAAATAGCATGATAGGAGCGTTATTTTTAGGTGTACCTCAAGCAGAAATTACAAAAACATCAGATGCTGCACTTTCAGCTTTAGCAAGTAAATTTATAATAATAGCAATTGCTTTCATTGTGGTAGCTGTAGGTTTTAGTTATTTTATTGGAGAAAAGATATCTAGAAGAATTAAAGGAATTACTAAGTATACTAACACAATGAGTAGTCTAGATATATCACAAGATATAGATAAGAATATACTAAAAGGTGAAGATGAAATATCAGATGCAGCTAAGTCATTACAAAATGCTGTTACAAGTATAAGAGAGTTTATGGGAAGTTCTAGTAGTTTATGTGGTACTGTTACTACTCGTTCTAAAGAAATTAATGATGGTATGGAAGAGGTGTCAACAACATCTAAAGAAATAGCAGAAGTAATTAATGAAATATCAGATGGAGCTGTAAAACAAGCAGAAGAAACAGATGGCGGTGTAAGAAGTGTAGAGGTACTAGGAAGAAGTATTGAAGAAATTCAAAAATTAATTATAAATCTTAATGAAGATATGGTTACAGTTAATAAGCTAAAGAAGGAAGGTCTTAGTACAGCTAATGAGTTATCAGATAAAAGTAAGTTGACAAATGATGCTGCTGTAGAAATTCATAAGATTATATTAGATACAAATAATAAAGCATTGGAAATTGAAAAAGCTAGTAAAATGATTAAAGATATTGCAGAGGAAACTGATATATTAGCATTAAATGCTGCAATAGAAGCTGCTAGGGCTGGTGATAGTGGAAAAGGTTTTTCAGTGGTAGCATCTCAAGTAAGAGTATTAGCAGAGCAATCTAATACATTTACTAAAGAAATTGAAGCAAGCATAAAAGAATTAACTAAACGAACTGAAGCAGCTGTAAAGACAATTAATTCAATGGTTGAGGTAATTGACAATCAGAATAAAGGTGTTAAGATAACAACTAATAAATTTGAAGGAATTGCAGATAGTGTGGAAAATTCAGTAAAGACATTAAATACATTAAATGAAACTTCTGAAACTATGGAAAAAGAAAAAGAACATGTCATAGATGTTATAACTAATTTATCTGCAATTGCAGAAGAAAATGCATCTTCAACAGAACAAGTTGCTGCATCTATAGAAATGCAAACTAATAAAATTGAAGAATTTAAAGACGCATTAAATAGCATGGCATCAGTAGTGGAAGATATGGAAACAAATTTATCAAAATTCAAATATGAATAAGCTTTTAGATGAAGATAATGTGTAAACTCGGCTAACCTTTTGGTTAAGCCGAGTTTTGTTTATGTTAGAAAAGGTTAAAAGTTTTTTAATTCTATTGAGAATATTAATAAATATAGTATAATGATTGCAAGATTATTAAATAAAAAGGAGAATCATAAGATGAAGATAGATAGTATTATATTTGATTTAGATGGAACACTTTGGGATTCTAGTGAAAATGTTGTGAATTCCTTTAACGAAGTATTAGAAAAATGTGATGATATAAAGAAGCTTATTACTGTAGAAGATATGAAGTCAGTTATGGGAATGTTATTAGATGATATAGCAAAGAAGTTTTGGCCATATTTAACAGATGAGAGAAGAGATGAAGTACAAAAAGCATGTACTAGTAATGAAGTGAAATATTTAGAAAAGCATGGTGGCATATTATTTGAAGGATTAGAAGAAACTTTAAAAATTCTTAGTGAAAAGTACAAGTTATTTATAGTTAGCAATTGCCAAGTAGGATATATAGAAGCTTTTTATAAAAGCCATGGATTAGAAAAGTACTTTACTGATTATGAAAATCCAGGCAGAACAGGTCTTTCAAAAGGAGAGAATATTAAGCTTGTTATAGAGAGAAATAATTTAAAAAAGCCTGTATATGTTGGAGATACTAATGGAGATTATCTTGCAACTAAGGTAGCAGGAATTCCATTTATTCATGCAAAATATGGATTTGGAAAAATTGAAGATCAAGTTATAGAAATAAATGATATTAGAGAACTTCAACATGTGGAGAAATTGTAATTATGTTTTTATATAAAACAAGAATTATCTTTTAACTAGCTATGTGATATAATGTTAGTAGATTTTAATTAGCTAGTTGGTGAAGATAATGGAATTTAGAAATATACAAAAGAAATTTATTAATATAAAGCCTATAGAAAATATTATACTAAAGTGCAAATCATTAGAAAATGTAGATACTTTATTGCATAGAATATTGTATTTGAATAGCAATTATTTATATGAGGATGAAGATAGAATTTTATACATCCAAAAAGATAATAAGAATATTACTAATATAATAAATAGATATGATGAAATTAATGAAAGATATAAATATTCTTATTATTCATTACTAAGCAGTGGAAAACATCCAACAATATGTTCTTATAATGATTTTCTAGAAAAGGCAGTAGGAAATAAAAAAAGAATAAGTAATGTAAAAAAAATAAGAATAATAAATGATATTTTAGAAAATACTAAAATATGTAGTAAGAAAATAAAAGAAGTAGAAGCTTTTACTATAGTACATGAGATAAAGTATATGAAGAATAATAATATAACATCATTAGAAGAGTATAATAATTTATTAGGTACACCACTTAAGTTGCGTAGAAATTCATCTTCTAGATTAGAAATGTTTAATATATATTCTGCATATAATAAAATATTATTAGATAATGATTTATTTGATGATGAAGATATAACATTATTAGCATTTAATAATTTAACAGATAGATATACTCATATAATAATCAATAATGCTCAAGATTTTTCAACAATAGAATTAGGATTATTAATGAAACTGTCTATGAAGAAAACATATTCTACTATAGTTTATGTTATAGACCTAGATAGAAGTGAGAATATTTATTCTTCTTTAGTTAAGAAGGGAAGAGTATATCTAAAGAAAGTCATTAAAGGCGATAAAAAAGTCTTCAATCTAAATAAAAAGATTAAGAAGGCAAAAGAAGTTATATATGAAGAGGAGAACTATAAGTTCCTAGATTTTAAGTATAACAGAGAAATTGGATTTTCTGTTGGAGACGATGGGAGAGTATTAGACGAAGATAAGGATAAGTATTCAGATAACCAAGTTGTAAATGTTCCTGTGTTTAGTAACATAGCAGCTGGAGAGCCTATCCTTATTAATCCTGAAGTAGAAGATACATTTGGAATTCCAAAGCATTGGATTAGAGGAATGTCTAATAAGTTCATATTGAAAGTAAAAGGTGATTCAATGATTAATGCACACATTAATGATGGAGATTTTGTTTTAATAGAACAAAATAACATGCCAGATAATGGAGACATAGTGGCTGTAAATATTGATGGAAGTGCAACTCTTAAAAGGATAAAAATAGAACCAAACAAAATATTGTTATTGCCAGAAAATGAAAAATACAAACCTATAATAATCTCAAGAGAAGATGAATTTTTTGTTCTAGGAAAAGCTATAGGTGTTATATCTAAGAATCAATAAACTATTATATTATGTGATTTTCTGTATTTCTGGAAGGAGAATTACAAAATGAAATTAATAGATTATTTTTCTTTTGATTGTATTGAGATAGAAAAAGATAAAAAGACAATAATAAAAAGATATCAACAAGAGTTAACTACAGGAATATCCAAAGGATATATTCCTGTAGTTATAATTGAAGATGATAAGGGGATAATGGAACAAAACATCAAAATAGTCATAGAAGATTTTGGTTCACTAGATAATTATAGACATTATATAATATCTAAATATAATAATGTTAATATTAATGATTTTTTTGAAGATAGAAAGAAATATTATGAAGATGAAGATAAGCTTGAACAATTAGTTGCAGATAATATATACAAGAAAACTAATGATATAGTTATAGAAGACTATGCAAAGAATATTTATATTGCATTAGTTCCAACTTTAAAACCAGAGGAGATTTTTGCTTATATTCCATTTGGAGGCTTTAATGAATGTTCAGAAGGAATTATTCATGCAGCAATTACTCATTATTGGTATTCTAAGTATAAAGCAATTCCAATATGTATAAGTTATGATTCGCTTCAATTTATGTTAAGAGATTCTGTGTTAGATTCGGAAGAATTAGAACAAATAGCAATAGAACAATATTTATATTGTGGCGATCTTATATGGCAAGGACTTGAGACTCTGTCCAACTTAAAATCTTATATATGTGGTTCGAATTTTTGGTATTTTTGGTGGGAATGAATAGTAGCTTGATATGATGTGAGTATCATATCAAGCTATTTTTTAACATATAGGCAAAGTATATAGAAGTCCAAAGCTGTGAACAAGTACCTTAAACATAGAAATAAAATTTATTATGTATTGTTATTTATAAATTCTATAGAGTAAAAAATAAGTAACTTGAAATTACCACAACATTTGAATAATTAAAATATAAAGACAAAATATGATGCCTTATGATACAATAGTTATATTATTGTAAATAGGAGGAATATTATGTATAAGAATTATATATTTGATTTATATGGTACTTTAATAGATATAAAAACAAATGAGAATAAACCATATTTGTGGCAAAAGGTAGCTGATTTTTACAGATTTCATGGAGCTGATTATACTCCTCAAGAATTAAAAAAAGAATATGAAAAATTATGTATGGAAGAAGGAGAGAAAATCCAAGATGTTGAATGGGCTGAAATACAAATTGAAAAGGTATTCTTAAAGCTATTTGAGGAAAAAGGTGTACAAGCAGACATATCTTTAGCAACACATATAGGAGAAATGTTTAGAATATTGTCTACAAAATATTTAAGATTATATGATGGCGTTATTGATTTCCTAAAAGAATTAAAGCAAAAGGGAAAGAAAATATATTTATTATCTAATGCTCAATATATTTTTACAATACCAGAGATGAAATCACTTAAAATATATGATTATTTTGATGGAATAGTTATATCATCCACAGAAGAGTGTAAGAAACCAGACCCTAAATTCTTTGATATAGTTATAAATAGATATAATCTAAAAAAAGAAGAATCTATAATGATTGGTAATGATAGTATTACAGATATAAAAGGAGCTAATTATGCAGGATTAAAATCATTATATATTCATGCAAATATTTCACCAGAAATAAAAGGTGAACTTTTAAGTGATTATTCTATAATGGATGGTGATTTTAGAAAAGTGTCAAAGCTCATATTGAAGTAGTAGAATTATGCCTTTTAAATAAACAAAATATTAACAAATAGTTAAATGCATTTCAAATCATTCATTAATTTATTTTATAATACGAAAATATAATAGAACTGTAAATAAATGGGGGGATTGAGAATGCGAGTAAAAGTGAAAAAAGGTTTAACATCTAGAATGACAATTACTATTTCTATAGTAGCTTGGGTGGCGATAGCAATATGTATTACTCTATCTACAGCGTTAAGTAAATCAGCTCTTCAAGTAGAGGCTAAGAAAAACATAAAGCTAGATGTAAAGGAAACAACAAGTGAAATTAATTCTACTATAGAAAAAATAGAACAATCAGTAAATATATTATCTAATTTATCTGAAAGGGAATTAACAGACTTAGGTAGTTTTAAAACAGATAATAATTATGTAAACACATATACTGAAAGGTTAGAAGCTACTTTCTTAGAAGTTGCTAATAATACAGAAGGAGCAATGACATTTTACTTGAGGTTTAATCCTAAATATACTGAACCGACATCAGGACTATTTTATAGTAAATCATCAGAGAAAGGTCAATTTGAAAAGCTAACTCCAACTGATTTTAGTCAATATGATTCAAGTGATTTAGAACACGTAGGATGGTATTATACACCTATTAATAATGGCGGACCCACATGGATGGACCCTTATTTGAATTCAAATATAAATGTATATATGATATCTTATGTTATTCCTATTATGAAAGATGGTGAAGCAATAGGAGTAGTAGGAATGGATATTGACTTTAACGTAATAAAAGATGTAGTAAAAGATAAGGCGATATATGAAAGTGGATTTGGCATTTTAGTTAATGGAGAAAATAATATACTATATCATCCTAAGTTTGACAATAATGAAAACTTAAGTGATATATATAATGGAGAGCTAAGTAACATAGCAAATGATGTTAATGATAAAGATAAACAATTTAAGATATTAACCTGCAAATATAATAACAAAAATCATTATATATGTTATTCATCATTAGAAAATGGAATGAAGTATTTAATAACAGTAGAAGAAAGTGAAGTTAATAGTGTAGCTATGTCAATTATGTATAAGATAATGAATGTAGGGGTTTTTCTTATGTTATTATTTATAGCAGTTTCAATCATTACATCTGTACGAATAACTAGACCTATAATATACTTATCAAAGGTTATGAAGAAAGCAGAAGATTTAGATTTAACAAGTGATGAAAAATTAAATGAAATAACTAAGACTAAAAATGAAATAGGTGATTTAGCTAAATCTTATAATAATTTAAGAATAGCACTTTCAAAGATAGTTAAGGACATAAATGTTGAATCTAATAATATGAATATAGCAACAAATGAATTAAGAAAATTTGCAAATACTATAAGTACTCAATCAACAGCAATAGGAAAAGCAGTAGAAACAATTTCAGTAGATGTTCAAGATACAAGTGCATCTTCTGAAGAAATATCTGCATCAGTTGAAGAAATTCAAGCTAATATTGAATTATTGTCTAAAAAGGCAGAAGAAAGTAAAAGCAATGCTTTTTCTTCTCAAAAACGTGCTATTAATGCAAAACAAAGTAGTGATAAAGCTATAAAGAATTCAACTGAAGTTTATGAAAGAGAGAAAGAAAATTCTAAAAGGGCTATTGAAGAAGGAAAAGTTGTAAGTGAAATAGATAAGATGGCAGATGCTATAAGTCAGATTGCTGAAAATATTAACTTATTATCATTAAATGCTGCAATAGAAGCTGCAAGAGCTGGAGATGCAGGAAAAGGATTTGCAGTAGTTGCAGAAGAAATAGGAAGACTTGCAGAAGAATCACAAGAAACAGTTACTAATATAAAAGATACTATAGAAAAAGTTGATAAGGCGTTTAACAATTTATCATCAAATAATGAAAGACAACTTGAATTCATTAATAATGATATAAATGAGCAGTTAGGTGTATTATCTGCAACAGGAAGCCAATATTATAACGATTCTGAGAAAGTAAATAATATTGCAAATGACTTAGCAGATATGGCAAGTCAATTAAAAGAAAATATAGAACAAGTTAGTATAGCAATACAAAATACTACAGTTAGTGCACAGAATTCATCTGAAAATGCAGATAGCATAAATGAAGAAATTAAGCAAACAATTGATTCAATAAATGATATAGTAACTATAGCAGATAATCAAAAATCTGTAGCAAATGATTTAAATAATATGATTAATAAATTTAAAGTTGATTAACATATATTTTCAATAACTAATATCAAAAATATATGCACTAAGTAAATAATATAATATCATTAATTATTTCTAAATATAAAAAAATTAAGTTAGCTAAATGTTGAAAACTTACTAAATTTTAAACAGTACAACATTTTAAAAGCTAACTTAATTTTTTATAATATTATAAAGATTTATTATTAATAGTCTATTCCAGCAACTCTTATATTATCTTCACGTTGACCACATGGAGGTAAAGCATAAGTCATTTTGCAATAAGGACATTTATCTACACAAGTTTTCATTTCAAATTCATGACCACATTCACATAAAATTGTAAATGGAGTATCTAATTTTATATTTTCTTTTCCTTTACTTCTTATATGATCAACAGTTTTCTTTCCATCGTGTTTTAGTGTTTCACAAGTACAAGCCATAAAAAGACCTCCTTATAATTTTAAAATTTTATTATAAGTATATTATAAAGCACTATGATATAATAGTCTGTAACAAATGGTACAAAAGGAGAAAAAATATGATGGAAACAATAATAAATAATAGGTTATTTAACAATATTGAACCTTCAAGTTTAAAAAAAATATTAAATGATAT
This sequence comes from Clostridium sp. MSJ-8, assembly GCF_018918325.1. Taxonomy (GTDB): domain Bacteria; phylum Bacillota; class Clostridia; order Clostridiales; family Clostridiaceae; genus Clostridium. Next base: position 76,848 of record NZ_JAHLQH010000023.1, read on the forward strand.
TCAATATGTAACTTATAGCTATACAAAAGATGAAATAATAAAAAATGAAAGAGAAGAATGTAAATGGTTAGGACTTATAGTAGAAGGAAGTATAGAACTTCAAAGAATATACTCAAGCGGTAGGTATATAGTTTTAAAAAAATTAGATAAAGGTGATATATTTGGAGAAGCGCTTATTTTTAGTGATAATAATTGCTATCCTGCAACAGTGGTAGCTGCATCAGATTGTAGAATTATATTCATAAATAAAAGAGAAATAATTAGATTATGTAAAGAAAATGAAACTATACTACAAAATTTTATTTCATTATTAAGTAATAAAGTTTTTATGCTTAATAATAAGATAAAAAATCAAAATTTAAAATCCATAAGAGATAAAGTGGTTAATTATATATTAGAAAATAGACAAGATTATTGTGTATATTTAAATGCAAGCAAGGAAACAATAGCTAATGAATTAGGAGTGCCAAGGCCTTCTTTTTCTAGAGAATTAATAAACTTAAAAGAAGAAGGTTATATAGATTATGATAGACATGTTATAAAGATATTAGACATAGGAGCTTTAGAAGAGATAAGTGAAAGATAGATATGAAGTTAAAAAGAATGACATTTGAGTGAGTTTTATTCATTTGAATTCTATTTTTGAATGAAATATAGTCAGAATAATTCATTTTATAGATAAAAAAACTATATTATAATAGAAAAATGAAAGTTTTTTAAAAAAAAGTTGTAAAAAATGCAATTTGGGTATGCTAATTTTAGTAAAACTGTGGTATAATTTATTCGTTGTACAAAAAGGAAAAGATGTTAAGGTACAATTACGTAAGATATCGCAGAAGGAGTTGCATTAAATTGGGGAGAAAGTTTAAAAGAGTTTTAGTTGCTAATAGAGGAGAAATAGCAATAAGAATATTTAGAGCTTGTCATGAATTAGGCATAAGAACAGTGGCAATTTATACAGAAGAAGATAAGTGTGCATTATTCAGAACTAAAGCTAACGAATCTTATCTAATTGGTAAAAATAAGGGACCGGTTGAGGCTTATTTAAATATGGATGAAATAATAAGTCTAGCTAAGAAAAAACACGTAGATGCAATCCATCCAGGTTATGGCTTCTTATCAGAAAATCCTGAATTTGCAAGAAGATGTGAAGAAGCAGGAATAGAATTCATAGGACCAAAACCAGAAATGATGGAAAAATTAGGGGACAAGATAAAATCCAAGATAGTAGCAAAGAGCGTAGGAGTTCCAGTAATTCCTGGAATAGAAAGACCTATTCAATCTGAAGAAGAAGCTCGTGAATTTGCTGCAGAATGTGGTTATCCTGTTATGTTAAAAGCTGCTGCTGGTGGCGGTGGTAGAGGTATGAGAATTGTTAGAAGCGAAGATCAAATTATCGAACAATTCAGAAGTGCTAAAAACGAAGCTAAAAAAGCTTTTGGTATAGATGATATATTTATTGAAAAATATATAGAAGGACCTAAACATATAGAAATACAAGTTTTAGGTGATAAATATGGTAATATGGTGCATTTATATGAAAGAGATTGCTCTATTCAAAGAAGACACCAAAAGGTTATAGAAATTGCACCATCATTAAAGCTATCAGAAGAAAAAAGAAAAGAAATATGTGAAGATGCATTAAAGATAGCAAGATCAGTAGGATATAGAAGTGCAGGTACACTAGAATTCTTAGTTGATATGCACGGCAATCACTATTTTATAGAGATGAATCCTAGAGTTCAAGTTGAACATACAATAACAGAATTAATAACTGGAATAGATATAGTTCAAAGTCAAATTCTTATAGCTGAAGGATTTGCTTTAGATTCTCCTGAAATAGGTATTAAATCACAAGATGATATATCTGCAAGAGGATATGCAATACAATGTAGAGTTACAACTGAAGATCCATCTAATAACTTTGCACCTGATACAGGAAAGATTGATGTATATAGAACATCAGCAGGTTTTGGTGTTAGACTAGATGGAGGTAATGGATTTAGTGGAGCTATAATAAGTCCATATTATGATAGTTTATTAGTTAAAACTACTGCATTTGCAAGAACATTTGAAGATACTGTAAGAAAAGCTATAAGAGCTATTAAGGAATTAACAATTACAGGAGTTAAAACAAATGTTGATTTCTTAATTAATGTATTAAATAATGAAACATTTAAGAAGGGTGAATGTGATACAAACTTTATATCAGATAATCCACAATTATTTGACATTAAACCAAGAACAGATACAGAATTAAGAGTATTAAAATTCGTAGGAGAAAAAATTGTCAATGAAACTCAAGGTATAAAGTTAGATTATGATGTTCCAGAAGTTCCTGAAAGAATGCATGTAAGTAACTTAAGAGGAACTAAGCAATTATTAGATGCTGAAGGACCAGAAGCTGTTAAGAAGTGGGTTATGGATCAAAAGAAATTGTTATTAACAGATACAACTATGAGAGATGCCCAACAATCACTTATGGCTACAAGAGTAAGAACTAAAGATATGTTAAATATAGCTAATGCTACAGCTGCATATGGAAATGATTTATTCTCTATGGAGATGTGGGGAGGAGCTACATTTGATACAGCATATAGATTCTTAAAAGAAAATCCATGGGAAAGACTAGAAAAATTAAGAGCTAAGATTCCAAATGTTATGTTCCAAATGTTAATAAGAGGAGCAAATGCTGTTGGATATAGAAATTATCCAGATAATACAATAAGAAAATTCATTCAAGAATCAGCAAAAGCAGGAATTGATGTATTTAGAATATTTGATTCATTAAATTGGTTAAAAGGTGTAGAAGTAGCTCTAGATGAAGTTCTTAAGAATAACAAATTAGCAGAAGTAGCATTATGTTATACTGGAGATATCTCTGATGAAACTAGAGATAAATATACTTTACAATATTATGTAGATAAAGCTAAGGAAATAGAAAAAATGGGAGCTCATATCTTAGCAATTAAAGATATGTCAGCTTTATTAAAACCATATGCAGCTAAGAAGTTAGTTACTGCATTAAAGAATGAAGTATCTATTCCTATCCATTTACACACTCATGATACAACAGGTAATGGTGTTGCAACAGTATTAATGGCAGCAGATGCAGGAGTAGATATAGTTGATACAACTTACAACTCAATGTCAGGATTAACATCACAACCAGCATTAAACTCTATAGTTGCTGCTCTTGAAAATACTGATAGAGCAACAGGAATAAATCTAAGTGATGTACAAAAGATTTCAGATTATTGGGGTGCTGTAAGACCTGTATATAGTGAATTCGAATCAGGATTAAAATCAGGTAGTGCAGAAATCTACAAATATGAAATACCAGGAGGACAATATTCAAACTTAAAACCTCAAGTTGAAAGTTTTGGATTAGGACATAGATTTAATGATGTTAAGAAGATGTATCATGATGTAAATAAAATGGTTGGAGATATAATTAAGGTTACTCCATCTTCAAAAATGGTTGGAGATATGGCTATATTCATGGTTCAAAATGATTTAACACCAGAAAATATATGCGACAAGGCTAAGAACATGGCATTCCCAGATTCAGTTGTTTCATACTTTAAGGGAATGATGGGTCAACCAGAAGGTGGTTTCCCAGAAGAACTACAAAAAATTGTTCTAAAAGGAGAAGCTCCTATAACTGTTAGACCAGGAGAATTATTACCAGATGAAGATTTCGATGCTATAAGAGAAAACTTAAAGAATAAATTTAATATTGAACCAACAGAACAAGATGTTATATCAAGTGCAATATATCCAGATGTATTTGAAGATTACTTGAAGTTCAAGCAAGAATATGGCGATGTTAGCCGTATGGGAAGTGATGTATTCTTCCATGGACTTGCTGAAGGAGAAACTTCTGAAATTGAAGTTGGAGAAGGTAAAGTATTAATAGTTAGATTAATAGAAATTGGTAAAGTTGATCGTGAAGGTTATAGAAATCTTGTATTTGAAGTAAACGGAAATAGAAGAGAAATCAAGATAAAAGATAAGAGTGAAAGAATATCTGCTGAAAGTGGTATGGAAGGGCTTACTGTAATGGCTGATCCTGAGAATCATCTAGAAGTAGGAGCAGGTATACCAGGAACAATTATCAAGGTATTAGTAAGTGAAGGAGATACTGTAGAAGAAGGACAAAGCTTGGCAGTAATAGAAGCTATGAAGATGGAAACTAACATAACTGCAGGTGCTTCTGGTGTTATAGAATCAGTATTTGTAAAAGAAGGTCAACAAGTTAAATCTGGAGAGCTTATTATAAGAATTAAATAATTTATAACTAAAAAGGGGCTGTGAAATAACCCCTAAATAAAAAAAGAGGATTTTTACTCATATAAATGAGCAAAAGTCCTCTTTTTGTGATAAAATTTTCTTGCTATGAAAAATATAATCACAACTTATTCT
>NZ_JAHLQH010000045.1 GCF_018918325.1 Clostridium sp. MSJ-8
CAAATGAATAAGTTAAAGATATTGCACTTTGATGAAGGGTTCTGGCTTTACTATTATAGATTAGAACATAGTCACTTTAAATGGCCTCAGAATCCAGAAGAAGCACTTAAGGTAAATAAGGATGAACTAAAATGGTTATTAAAAGGTTATGAAATTAGAAATACATCAAAATTCAAGCCTGTTACTCAAAAAAATTACTATTAATAATATATTGCAAAATGTCCGAAACCCTTTGGAAACAAAGGGCTTTTATGGTATAATAGAGGTAGTAAAACTAAGGCTTTGAGGTAAGAAATGAAGGACGAATTTTTAGAAAATCAATTAGATGAAAAAACAAAATCTTTAATAGCTGAAATGGAAAAAAAACTTGATAAAAAAGATGAAGAATTAAAATCTAAAAATGATGAAATTAATAATTTTAAAAATGAGTTAGCATATTTGAAAGCACAACTGGCTAATAGAAACAAAAAGATCTTCTCTTCTTCAAGTGAAAAAGTAGATTCTAATCAACTATCTCTTTTTAATGAAGCAGAAAAAGAGAGTAATTCAAATATAAATGAACCTATTATTGAAGAAGTGTGCTATACAAGAAAGAAATCTTCTAATAATACAGGAAAGAAAGATAATTTAGAAGGGTTAGAAAAGGTTATTATAGAACATAAACTTTCTGAAGAAGAAGCTATATGTAAGGAATGTGGCTCTCCATTAGAAATAATAGGAGTTAATTCTACTAAACAAGTATTAAAATTTGTTCCGGCGAGATTATATGTTGAAGAACATATAACATATAACATATAGCTACGCTTGCCGTAAATGCGAAGCAGACAACATAAATTCTAATATTACTACTACAAAAGCTCCTAAAAATCTAATTAATAAAGGAATGGCTTCTAATAATCTGTTAAGTCATGTTATTTCATTAAAATTTCTTTATTCAGTTCCATTATATAGGCAAGAAAATTACTTTAATATGTTAGGAGCTACTTTATCTAGACAAACCTTATCTAATTGGGTTATTGGAGTAGCTGCAGAACTTACGGATGTATATAATCTAATGAAAGATGAAGTACTTAAGTCTAATTATGTTCAAGCTGATGAAACAACGATAAAAGTTATTGAACATAATGGCAATGAATCTAAAGCAAAAAAATATATGTGGCTATATAAAACAGGTTCAAGCCGAAATCCGATAATACTTTATGATTATCAAAAAACAAGATCTAGTTCTTGCCCTAAGGAATTTTTGAAAGGCTTTAGTGGATTCTTGCAAACCGATGGGTATCAAGGATACAATAAAGTTGAAAATGTTAAGCGAGTATATTGTTTAGCACATATACGTAGAAAATTCCATGAAATTGTAAATAATTTAAGTGATGAAGCCCTAAAAAACTCAAGAGCAATTATAGGGTTTAATTATTGTGAGCAAATTTATAAATTAGAAAAAGATATAAGAGAACAATATGGTAACGATGATGATTATTATCAAAAACGTTATGAAATAAGGCTTGAAAAACTATCACCGATTTTAGAAGCTTTTGAAAAGTATATAAATATAGAAATCAAAGATGCACTTCCAAGAAGTCCTCTCGGAAAAGCATTAGAATATGCTCAAAAAACAGTTCCAACAATGAAGAACATATTAGAAGATGGTTCTTTAGAAATTGATAATAATGCAGCAGAACGTTCAATAAAGCCATTTGTAATTGGCCGAAAGAATTGGTTATTTGCTAATACTGCTAAAGGAGCAAGGGCAAGTGCAACGATATATAGTATAATAGAGACAGCTAAAGCTAATAATCTAAAAATAGAAAGGTACTTAATTTATTTATTTGATCATTTATCAAATATGGAAATTAGAGAAAAAGATTTATTATTAGAATTGATACCTTGGTCCGATACAATTCCAGAGGAATTGAAACTTAAATCTTCAAAATAAATATTAAATTGTAACTCAGACAGTAAGCATTTTTACTATCTGAGTTTATTTTATCATCAGATATTTATAGTTAAAATACGTGAAATTTTTGACGATTACGTTTTAGTTATATATATAATGATAAAATAAAAAATATTAAACTGTAGTTCAGGTATTAGTTACTTCCTAATATCTGAGCTTATTTTAGCATACCTAAATTTCTATTTCCGTATGTAGTTTTTTTTTTTTTTTTTGTAAAAAAAGGTAAAGGGAAATGTGTCAATAGTAAAGATTCTGTGTAAATGTTTTCATAAAAGTTTAAATAGATTAAATTTTATTGTCAAAAAATTGTTTATGTGCTAATATTTACGTGTAAGAAAATTACCTATATTCAATATTTAACTAATTTGCAATTTAAAATAACTAATAGGTATTTCTATTTACAAAAGAGGGGGAAAATAAATGAAAAAAAAATTTATAGCTGCTATAGTATCGGTATCTATGATTTTTTCAATGTTTAGCTCAAGTATTCCAATAGTACAAGCTAAAGAAAATACAGATGATATAGATTATAGTAGTTATCAAACAGGACGTCTTGAAGAGACAGAAGAGGGGCAAGAATGGCTTGATGATAATATGCTTAACATTGAGTCAAAAGAACAAGTGAATCAAGTAATTGAAAATGGAAGTGATGAAATACAATCGTATTCAGCTAATCCATGTGCAGAAAATTCATATAATGAAATAGAAGGCGAAATTCCTTCTAGCGTGGATAATAGTGTTACGAAATATTTTCCACCAATAGCTAATCAAATTGGTGGGTCATGTGTCAGTTATTCACTTACATATTATGTGATGACTTATGACTATAATAAGTATCATGATACAAGTGCTAATTGTGATGAAAATATTATGTCACCTAGATGGACATATAATTTGACAAATGGAGGTAAAAATGCAGGGACATTTGCATCAAGTTGTGTTAGAAGATTAATAGATAATGGAGCTGTATCAATTAGTGAAGTTCCTATAAAATATTCTGGTAGTTTGCCTACAAACTATTATACAGATTATTTTGCAAGAGATGATATTTGGGAACATGCTCAAGATAATAGAATTAAAGATGGATATTATATAAAAATAGGAGATAGTAAGCAAAGTACACCTATAACATCACCTAAAGATGAAGATTTAAATTTAATAAAGTATGCATTATCTAAGGGAGAAATTTTTTCTTTTGGAACAGATATATATACATTTAGATATGGAATAATTTCTCAAAATAGTCAGGTGCCAGAGAATGACAAATATGCTGGCGAATATATAGTGGGAAGATGTGATTATGGTTCTGGTGGTCCTCATCAAATGACTATTGTAGGATATGATGATGACATATGGTATGACATTAATGAAAATGGTATAGTTGATGAAGGTGAAAAAGGTGCATTTAAGGTAGCTAATTCATGGGGAACTTCTTATAAAAATTCAGGATTCGTATGGTTATCTTATGATGCATTAAATGAAGTATCAAGTGTTAATAATAAAAATATTAGTAGCACAACAAGGTATAGAGCTATTGATTATAATGAAGTAATTGGATTAGTTATGGAAGATAAAAGCGAAAATGAAGAATATTATTTAGAGGTAGTGGCAAATTCTTCTGATAGATCTAAAACCCAAATAAATGTTTCAGATATTAATGAAGACAAAATAGAATCGTTATATCCAGTATTAGATGGATTTAGAGGAGGTTCTTATGGGTATGATGGAACAACTAATGCAACAGATGGAAAATTTGTTTTTGATTTAAGTAGATATAATAGTATATTAACTAAAGATAAAATATTAAAAGATGGATTAAAAATAAATATTACAAATATACAGCCTGATTATAATAATTTATCAATAAAAAGTTTGGTATTAGTTGATAAGAATAATAATTCAAGGACATCGTTAATTGAAAAACCTATTAAGGTTGAGAAATCAACAGTTGAAGTTTATTCAAAGGATATTAGTGTAGAAGCGCCTAATAATTTATCTGCAAAAGTTGATAATGGAAAAGTATCATTAAATTGGTCAATAAAGAATAATGAATCAATAGCTTACTATCAAGTATATAGAAATGGGTTATACTTAGGGCAAACAACAGACACAACATTTGTAGATGATTCAGATCTTAATGGTAAATACTCGTATGCTGTAAGAAGCGTTGATGTTAATGGTAATAAATCTAAAAAGGAAAATACAAGTGTAAATAATTCATATTGTAAAGTATATTATAAGAATTCAAATTATTCATCATCATATATACATTATAGAATAAATTCTGATTCTTGGACTATAGCACCAGGTATTAAAATGAATTCTTCTTCGGATAAACAAGGATATTCAGAATATATTATTGATTTAAGCCAATCTTCAGAAAATAGTAATATTACTGCATGCTTTAATAATGGCAATGGTGCTTGGGACAATAACGGTGGTAAAAATTATAGTTTAAAAAAAGGCATATTTACAGTGGAAAATGGATGTGTTAATGAAGAGAAAAAACCACTTAAATTAGTAGGAGTCAATATTGAAAGTCAATCACCTCAATCAATTGGTAATACTATAATAATAACTCCTATAGTAGAAGGTGGTTCAGGAGATTATTATTGTTCTCTAGCAATTGAAAAAGAAAAGCATGCTTGGTATGTTGGGACTAATAAAATTTATTATTGGAAACCAACTGAACTTGGAAATTATCAGATTTATTGTTATGTAGAAGATAAAGTAACTGGGGAAAGAACAAAATATTCAGATGCAGTCAATTTTAGAATTATAAATGAGAAACCTTTTGAAGTAACAGGCATAGACTTTTCAGATGATTCATGTGAATTACGTAATTCTGTAATAACTTTTAATGTAAAGACTAATGCAGATGATCTTAATAATAATATATCTTATAAAGTATTAATAACTGATCCTAGTGGAAATGAAAGCAATTTGTATCCTGAAGCTTCAGATATAACTAAATTCAAATATTATTTTACTGATTTAATTGGAACATACACTATCAATGTGAAAGCTACAAATAATGATACAGGAGAAGAATCAAACAAAACAGTTAATTATGAAATAAAAGATGGACCATTGACTATTAAGTCATTTAAGGCTGTTAAAAATTATTATGATAGTGAAGAGATAAAGGAAGTTAAAGCAAGTGATTTTTATTATTTAGCAGCACAGGTTGTTGGAGGTGTTGGTAGATATAGTTATCAATATGGATATTATTATAATGATGAATATCATAAAATTGATGGTAATGATTATTCTTATTTATATCCACAAGTTGAGAAACCTGGAGATTATAAATTTGAGCTAGTTGTAAAGGATGAGGCTGGAAATTCAGCAACTGTATATAAAAATGTAAAAATCACTCAAGGAGATTTGAATATTTTACCTCCAGAAATGGACACCAGAGAGGTTAAGTTAAATGATTATCTTAACATTAATTTTAAATGTAAGTTTAATGTTGATGCAGTAAAGTATAAAGTTATTGATAATTATAATGGTGAGTCTGAGGTAATACAAGATTTTACTTATGGTGATACATTTAAGTATAAAGCCACAAAGGGAGGATATCATACTTTATTTATAGAAGGTAAAGATAGCAGAGGAGTTGTTAATTCTAATTTCGTAAATATTAGAGTTACAACTGATCCAATTGTAATTGATTCTTTTAAAGCGAATAAGGACACAATAGAACTTGGAGAAAGTGTTAAGCTTGAAACCAAGTTATCAGGGGGATATGGCAAAATATTATATAATATTTTAGCTTCAGACGAAAATTTAGAATATACTTACATTAAAGAAAATAGTGATTCAAAAGAAGTAACATGGAAACCTAGTAAGATTGGAAAATATAAGATTCGATTAGATTGTCATGATGATGCTTACAATTATGCAAATAGTACAATAGAAGTAACTGTAACAGAACCAGTAAAATTAACAACTACAACAATATATTACAAAGGATATGATAATCCATACATTCATTACAGAATTGCAGATGGAACTTGGACTACAGCACCAGGAGTTAAGATGGAAGAAAATTCTGAATTAGATGGATATAACTATGCAATAACAGTAGATTTAGGAGATAAGGATACATTAGAAGCATGCTTTAACAATGGAAATGGAAATTGGGACAGTAATGGAGGAAATAATTATAAGTTTAGTACTGGATACTATACTTATAGTAATGGAGTAATTACAGAAATAGAGAAACCAACAAAGCAATTAAAAATTGATTCAATTGATTCAAAACTTGGAACTTCATATGTATCTGGAAATGAAAATATATTTACAGTTAAATCATCAAATGGTGAAGGAAAAGTAGAATATAGATTTGAGTATAAAAATAATACTACAGGAGATTCAGGGGTCCTTAGAGATTATTCAGAATATAATACACTATCAACTTATTTAAGTACATCAGGTAAATATACATTAACAGTTTATGCAAAAGATGAAGCTGGAAATACAGATTCTAAGACTTTAGATTTCACAATAGAAGAATATAAAGATTTAAAGATTGAATCAGTAACATCAAGTTTAGGAGACTCTTTTTCAAAAGGAGAAACAACAGAATTAATTATTAATACTGTAGGTGGAAGAGGGATAAATTATTATGATTTACAAGTCAATGAAAAATCAATAATAACTGATGATACTTCTAATAAAGTATCATGGACACCGGAAGAAGCAGGAACATATGAAATAGTTGCATATGCAAGAGAAGAACAAGGTGAATATACTACTTTTAAAAAGATAATAAATGTTGAAGAAAATTCAAAAAACATAACAACAATATATTATAAAGGATATGACAATCCATATATTCATTACAAAGTAGGTAATGGAAATTGGACTAACGTTCCAGGAGTTAAAATGAAGAAGACTTCAGAAAAACCAGGTTATGATTACAAGATTACAATAGATTTAGGAGATGCTGATAATTTAATAGCATGCTTTAACAATGGAAATGGATCATGGGATAGCAATAATGGAAAGAACTATGCATTTGGTGTAGGAGATTATATTTATTCAAATGGAAATATAACAAAAATTAATTAATTATAAAAGGCTTAAATGCTGCACTAAAAGGTGCAGCATTTTTTATGAGAAAAATCCATATAATTAAAGAGTTTATGTAAATGTTTTCTTATGATTTTAAATAAATTAAACTCTATTGTAAATAAATCACTCCCGTGTTAGTATTTACATGTAAGTAAATTCCTATATACAACCTTTTGCTGGTCTAATAGGTATTTCTAATTTAAGAAAGAGGGGGATAAATAAATGAAGAAAAAAATTCTTTCGGTTATAATGTCATCATTTATGCTTTTTTCCATGTTTACTACGGGGTATAACTATAAGGTACAAGCAAAAACATCAGATGATAATAATTATAACCAATATGAAACTGGACTTATTCCAGAAGATAAAGCTGGACAAGAATGGCTTGATCAAAATTTAGTAAAAGTTGATTCAGAAGAAAAAGTATATGAGGTGTTAAATAATAATAGCAGATCACCTAAAAAAGTTCCTAAGGCAGCTTCTCAAAGTGAAGAAATCCCAAGTAGTGTGGATAATAGCAAGAATAAATATTTTCCACCTATAGTAGGACAGAATGGAAGCTCTTGTGTAAGCTATTCAATAGGGTATTATTTAATGACTTATGAATATAACAAGTATCATAATACTAGTGCAGATTGTGAAGAAAATCTTATGTCACCTAGGTGGTGTTACAATTTAACTAATGATGGAAATAATAGTGGATCATCAGTTTCTAGCGTTCTTAGTTTACTAAAAAGAAATGGGGCAGCAAGTATTAAAGATGTTCCAAGATCATATAGTGGAATGATGCCAGAAAATTTTCATTATGATTATTTTGCAAGAGATAACATTTGGGAAAATGCTTTAAAAAATAGGATTAGTGAAAGCTATTCTGTAGAAATAGGAAAATTAGGTGAGGATACACCAATTAAGTCACCAAATGATTCTAATTTGAATGTTCTTAAAAGCGTGTTAGCTAAAGGAGAAATACTAAGTTTTAGCACATATATATATGCATTTGAATATGATACTATTAACGAAGGATATGATCATGCTGGAGAAACAATAGTAACAAGTTGTGAAGGTGAATATGGATATCATGAAATGACTATAGTAGGTTATGATGATAATATATGGGTTGATATAGATAATGATAATGAAGTAGATGAAGGAGAAATGGGTGCTATAAAAATAGCAAACTCATGGGGAAAAGGATATAAAAATTCAGGTTTTGTATGGGTTGCATATGATGCATTAAATTATAAATCTTCAGTTTTATCTGATTATTCATCAAGTAGAATAGGTGTTATTGAAGATTATATGGCATATGGAATTAATATGACTGATACTGCTAATAATGATGATTTGTATTTAGAATTAGATTTAAATACAGAATTAAGAAATACAGTCGCTATTACTTGTTATACAGGAGATGAAGAAAACATAACTATGTTAAAACCTATATTTGACAATCGTGGAGGAAAACATGGTTATGATGGAACAACTAATGCCTCTGATGGTAAATTTGTAATTGATTTAAGTAGATATAATGATACACTTACTAGGGAAAAGATATTAAAGGACGGAATAAAGGTAAATATTGATGATACAAAAAAAGATGGTGTAGATTTAACGGTAAAAGATGTAGCCTTAATAGATAAATCTAATAATTCAAGAACATCTTTATTAGATAAAAGTGTTAAATTAGATGGAAAAGGTATAGAAGTAGAATCTAAAGTTTCAGAAGTAAAATCACCAACTAATTTTAAAGTTAATATTAATAAAGACAATCATGGTGAGTTATCGTGGGATAAAGCATCTGATGATATAAGTTATTATAAAATATATAGAGATAATTCACTTATTGGTTCTACTGAAGATACAACATTTTTAGATGAAAAAGATTTAAATGGAGAATACACTTATTCAGTAAAAGCAATAGATAAAGAAGGAAAAACATCTCAAAGAGTAGAGAAGAAGGTGAATAATACTTATTGCAAAATATATTATAAAAATAATAATTACAGTTCAACATATATTCATTTTAGAATAAATAATGGTAATTGGACAACTGTACCAGGTAAAGAAATGAATAAATCAACTAGTAAAGATGGTTATTTTGAATATATTGTAGATATGAGTGAGTACCCAGAAAAAAGTAAGGTAGAAGCATGTTTTAATAATGGGAAAAATTCTTGGGATAATAATAATGGAAGTAATTATTTATTTGACAAAGGTTCAAATACTTTAGAAAATGGAAAGATTAATAAAGAAAATAGTGAGTTGAAAATTGATAGTATACAAGTTAGTAAAACATCACTAAAAGTAGGAGAGGCTATAAAAATATATACTGATGTTTCAGGTGGCTCAGGTGAATATAGTTATACCTTTAATATAGATAAAAAAGTAAAACATAGTATTCTTGTTAGTAAAAGCTATTATATTTGGGAACCTACAGAAGCAGGAGAATATACTATATCATATAGTGTTTATGATAAGATAACTCATGAAAGTGTTTCAAGTGAAGAAATTAAATGTATTGTAAAAAATAAAGAAGATTTTAAAATAACAGGTATTAATTTTGAAAAGAAATCACCTCAATTAAGAAATACAAATATATCTTTCGGTATTAATACTAATGTAGATAATACAGATAATAATATAAGTTATGATGTATATGTAATTTTACCAGATGGTAGTAAGAGAAATGTATATAGAGATTATACAGAAGACGACAAATATAAATTTACTGAAACAAAATTGATTGGAACATATACATTTTATGTAACAGCTCAAAATAATACTACTGGAGAAGAAGATAACATAACTTTTAATTATGAAATAAAAGAAGGACAATTAAGTGTAAGTTCGTTTAAAGCTCAACAAAGTTATAGTGATTATGAAGATTTAGATGAAATAAAAGCAAGTGAAACTTATTGCTTAAAGACAGTTGCTGTTGGAGGAGTTGGAAACTATAGTTATCAATATGGTTATTATTTTAATAATAAGTATTACAAGATTGATAATGTTAGTTGGGAAAGTTTCTATCCTAATTTAGAGAAACCTGGTGAATATAAATTTGAAGTTATTGTTAAGGATGAAGCAGGAAATTCAACAACAGCATACAAAAAATTAAAAATTACTCAGGGGGATTTAAAGATAGATTATCCTGAGATGGATAAAAAAGAAGTCGAAATAAATGGTATTATTAATTTTAAATTTAAAAGTAGATACAACGTTGATAAAGTAAAATATAAAGTAATTGATAATTATAGTGGACAATCTGAAGTGATACAAGATTTTTCATATTCGGATACATTAAAGTATAAGGCTACAAAGGGAGGATATCATTACTTAATTATAGAAGGAAAGGATAGTAGAGGAATTGTTAATACTTGTAATTTAAGTTTTAATGTTAAAACAGATCCTATAACTATTGATACATTTAAAGCAAACAAAGATACAATAGAGCTTGGAGAAGAATTTAACTTTTCCATTAAGTTGTCAGGAGGATATGGAGAGAAGAAATATAGTTTAGTAGCAATAGATGAAGATAATAATTATGAATATTTTAAAGAGAATAGTAATAATGAAGAAGTAAAATGGAAACCTAGTAAAACAGGTAATTATAAGATTGAGATTAATTGTAATGATAATGCAGGAAATTATGCAAATAAAACAATAGAAGTAACAGTAACAGAACCGGCAAAATTGACTACTACAACAATATATTATAAAGGATATGATAATCCGTATATTCATTATAGAATAGGAAATGGAGCATGGACAAATGTACCAGGAATTAAGATGGATAAAAATTCAGATATAGAAGGTTATAATTATGCAGTAACAATAGATTTAGGCGATGAAGATACATTAGAAGCATGTTTTAACAATGGAAATGGAAATTGGGACAGTAATGGAGGAAAAAATTATAAGTTTAATACTGGATATTATACTTATAGTAATGGAGTAAGTACAGAAATAGAAAAACCAAACAAACAATTCAAAATTAATTCAATTGATTCAAAGCTTGGAAGTTTGTATGTATCTGGAAATCAAAATATATTCACAGTTAAATCTTCAAATGGTGAAGGAAAAGTAGAATATAGATTTGAATATAAAAACAATACTACAGGAGATTCGGGAGTACTTAGAGATTATTCAGAGTATAATACTTTATCAACTTTATTAAGTACACCAGGAAAATATACATTAACAGTACAAGCAAAAGACTCAGTGGGTAATGAAGATAGAAAGACTTTAGAGTTTGAAATACAAGAATATAAAAATTTGGAAATCAGTTCTATAACATCAACTTATGGAGATATTTTTGAAGCAGGGTCAACTACAGAATTAATAATTAATACTACAGGAGGAAAAGGACAAAATTACTACGATTTAGAAGTAAATGGAAAGTCGATAATGACTGATAAAACATCTAATAAAGTATCATGGACACCAACAGAAGCAGGAACATATGAAATAACAGCATATGCAAGAGAAGCAGAAGGTGGATATACTACTTTAAAAAAGATAATAAATGTTAAAGAAAATTCAAAAAACATAACAACAATATATTATAAAGGATATGACAATCCATATATTCATTACAAAGTAGGTAATGGAAATTGGACTAACGTTCCAGGAGTTAAAATGGAAAAGACTTCTGAAAAGGAAGGATATGATTACAAGATAATAATAGATTTAGGATATGAGGATAAATTAACAGCGTGCTTTAATGATGGAAATGGACATTGGGATAGTGCTGGTGGAAGAAATTATGAATTCGGTATAGGATATTACACATATTCTAATGGCAAAGTAAATAAAGTTATGTAATTAGATAAGACTAGTCTTTTGAATAGAATTTAAAAGACTAGTCTTTTATTATATTTATGTGGAGGAAATATTATACCTCTTTTTATTGAACAATTTCTTTTGATGTTTGTAGGTATTGCAGATACCTTTGTGGTTAGTTTCTCTAGTGAAGCTGATGTGTCTGGAGTTTCTTTAACAACTTCTTTTAACACTGTATTGATTTTAATATTCCGTTGGCCTTTGTTGCGACTTTTATTTGGAAAAACTGAAGCAGATGTTATGAATGCCTGTGAAATATATCTAGTTATAACAACTCTTTCTCTTCCAGCATTGGCTATTTATGATGCAGGAGCATCTTTATGTAGAAGTATAGGAAAAACTAATGTAACAATGTATATATATCTAATTACTAATATAATAAATATAATTGGAAATTGCATAGGGGTATTTGTATTTAAATTAGGGGCTGCTGGAGTAGCATTAGGAACTACATTATCTCAGACTATTAGCGTTATTATCGCACTTATAACAATTAAGAAGAGAAATATTGGCATAAATTTAAAAAAAGAAGATTTTATACTTAAGAAATCTGTTATATCAGAAGTGTTGAAGATAGGAATTCCTGTTGCAGTTTAAGATGGTTGTATTCAAGTAGCCTTTGTTATAATTACAGTTATTGCGAATCATAGAGGGTTAGATGATGCAGCTGCTGTAGGAATCGTAGAGAAGATGATAAGTGCATTATTTTTATTATACCTTCTTCAATGCTAGCTACAGTTTCAGCAGTATCTGCGCAGAATATAGGGGCAAATAAACATGATAGAGCTAAAAAGACATTACATTATGGAATTATACTAACTAGCATTTATGGTATAATTGTAGTACTTGTTATACAATTAATAGCAAGTTCAGTTATAAATTTATTTACTAAAGATACGATAGTAATTTTATTAGGGAGTCAATATATTAAAAGTTATATTTGGGACTGTATCTTTGCTGGGATTCATTTTTGTTTTACTGGATATTTTTGTGCTTATGGTAAATCTTATATTGGATTTTCACATAATATATTAGCTATTATATTAGTGAGGGTACCAGGATCATATTATGCTTCTAAGTATTTTCCCAATACATTATTTCCAATGGGACTTGCGGCACCTGCGGGATCATTGTTATCAGTAATAATATGTTTAATTGCTTATAGGTGGGTAAAGCATAGTGTGTTGTTGAAGTGTGAAGGAGAAATATTAAGTAAAGAGTAGTATTGAGGGTAATAAAAGGGTTTTTTATTATTTGGGGAAATTATATAAAAGGAGTTGAGAATTAAATATGAGAAATGTAAAAATTAAAGAAATTGAAATTGTAGTGCCTAAGACTAAATTTTCAAATGACTATTATATAGATCATTTTAAAAGACAGGGTAAAAATATAGAAGGTTTATTAGAGACATTTGGAAGAAATGAAAGGTATGTAGGGGACAAACATAAGGAGAATACGGTATCTCTAGGAATAAGTGCTGCTAAGAAAGTATTAAAAAAGGCCAATCTAGAAGGAAAAGATATTGATATGATTTTATTTGCTAGTCAATTTCCTCAAAATACATGCCCTATTCAAGCATTACAAATACATAAAGCAATAGGAGGAAAGCCTACAACAATGGTTCAGGATGTTAATTCTAATTGCTTAGGGATGCTTGCAGCTGTAGATGAAGCGGTACGTTATTTAAAACAAAAAGATAGATTTAACACAGCGTTAATTGTTGGAGCGGACTGTATGACTTATGGATGTGATATAAATAATGAATATACATATCCTATGTTTGGAGATTTAGGGTGTGCATTAATATTAGAAAAAACAGATGAAGAAGGTGTTGTTGGATCTACTTATATGGTTAATAGTGAAGAAGCTGATACATATGTGCTTTATCCAAAAGAAGGATTTTATAATAATATAAAGCCAGAATTAAAGTGGATTCCTTTTGATGCAAGTTTTGTTCCTAAATGTACAAAAGATATGTTTGAAGATATTCTTGTTACACATAATATGAAATTTGCAGATATTGACCATTATTGTTTATCACAATATGCAAAAAGTATGTTAGAAGGCATTATAAAAGAATTAGATGAACCAGAAGAAAAATTTATTTATATTGGGGATCGATATGGTTATACTGGAACAAGTTCACCTTTTGTTGCTTTCTATGAAGGAATTAAGCAAGGCAAGATACACAGAGGAGAATATGTTGCATTTTGGTCTGTAGGAGTATATTGGACTTCTTGTGCAATAATTTTAAGATATTAACAAAATTTGTATTTTGTAAAATATATTTTAAGAAAATCCATATTTATAGAAATAAGGTAAATATAGGAGTATTATAAAGCTATGATAAATATAATAAACAAAGGAGTGAATAAATGTGTCAGGAAAACATAGTTTTATAAGAGAAGGTAAGAATTTAACTATTAAATTCGAAGGATTTTACAATGAAGAGAATGCTGTTAATTTTATGAGTGATTATAATAATGCAGTAAGTGATATAAAAAATACTAAAGATAGCATTTTAGTGTTGGATGGTAAGGATCTTATGACTGCAAGTCCTAAGTTAATTCCGATATTAAAAGAATGTTTTTCTAAATATGATAAAGAATTTGGAAAAGTATATTTGATAAATCCGAGCACAGCAACAGCTAAAATGCAAATGAAGAGAATTGCGAAAGAAGCAAATGCATCATTTGAATTTGTAGATCAAGCCCCTAAATTATCATAATAAAAAAGTAGTAGTGTTGAAATTTAACACTACTACTTTTTTATTATAACCAAAATTATATTTTAATTAACTAAATGAAGAATTAAGTTTCCATAGAGTAATATCATTATTATTTTTCTTTATTGAATATAGCTTATTATTATCTAAAAGAGTTTGAGATAATAATAGTATTATATTCTTGATTATATTGCTACATTCTTGTATAGAATAGTCTTCTACTTTAAACTTTTTTAAATTAAGTAGGTTTAAAGAATAATCTATATTTGAACCTAAAATTAATTCATTATCAAGATAAATAATATTGATTTTATTAAATTCATTTAGTAATTTATTTAGTTTAGAACAATTAGTGATAGATGAATTATAAACAACTAGAAAGGTATTTTCTTTTTTCTCATTAAGCTCTAATGTTGAGGTAATATAATCTGTGGTCATAGTATCATCAATGTATATTAAGTTGATATTATTAAAGTTATAATTTAATGACAATACAATCTGCTCTATTTTAGTAAACATAATTTAACCCTCCTATATAATATTATAAGTATATTATACTTTGTTAATAATGTTAAATGAGATGATATGTATAAAAGGGAAAATAATATACATGAAAATAATTGCGTTGAAAAAAAAGTATATGCATTGTAAAATAAAACTATAGATGGTTTTGGGAGGACTTTTATGAATATTTTAGTAGTAGAGGACGTAAAAGAACAAAGAGAAGCATTAGTTAAGATGATAGAAAGAAATTATCTTGATTCAAGAATATATAGTACAGATTCAGTAAAAAAAGCATTAGAGATAGCAAAGGAAAAAGATATTAGTTTATTTTTATTAGATATAGAACTTGTTGATGGATCTGGTATGGATTTGGCAAAACAATTAAGAAGTATTAAGAAATATTCATTAACAGGGATAGTTTTTATTACAAATAATATCATACATATAATGGAGGCGTTTAAAGGCATACATTGTTATGATTTTTTGGTTAAACCATATAATGAAGCAGATGTAAAGAAAATTATAGATTTATTTGAAGGAAATAATGATGTAAAAGAAAAAGAGGGAGAATATATAGTTGTAACAGTAGATGGTTGTGTTAAAACAAAAATATATTCTGAGGACATAATTTATATAGAATATGCCAATAGAAATTGTAGGATAAAAACTAAAGATAAAGATATCGTGGCTAAAGGATTTGGACTGGCAAAATTGTTAGGGGAAATAAAGAATCAAGATATTGTGCAATGCCATAAAGCTTTTGCTGTGAATACAAGATTTATAGAAAAAATTGTTAAAATAGAAAATAAAATATGGGATATCTTTTTCTGGAATTGTACTGATAATATTCCATTAGGATATAAATATAAAGATATAGTGATGGAGAAAATAAATTAACATGATTAAGAAAGTTTTGAAAAATAAGAACCTATATATATTTATATTCAGCTTTGCATATTACATAATATTAATAAGATTTTTAGCAAATAATGATTTGTTAAGAGGGGAATTTTTGAAGAAAAGCTTATTGCTTATAGTTATTTTTATTATAATGAATATATTTTTTGTGAGAGATATATATAGAAATGTATCAGAAAAGAAAAAACTTGAGATAAACGTAGAGTATCAGAATATTATGGATGAATTAATACATAAATATAGAGCTACAGAACATGAATATAAAAATCATCTAAATACATTAGCTGCAATGGTTAATTTAGACGGAGATGAAGCGTTAAGTAATGATATTAATAAATATGTAAAAGAGATAGCTGTGTCTAATGCATATTCTAATCTGAAATATATTGATAATGTAATAATTAAAGCAGTTCTTTATAATAAAATAAAAGAATGCCAAGAGAAAAATATAAAATTTAATTATAGTGTAAAGAGTAATATGACTGATTGCTCAATCCAAGATACAGAATTATCTATAGTTATTAATAATTTGATTAATAATGCTATAGAAGCAGTGGCATTGTTAGAAAATAGAAGAATAAATATAGAAATATATTATGATGTTAGATATATAATTCAAGTGAGTAATACTTATGATACAACTAAATCAATTGATCTTTCAGAAATATTTAAAAAAGGAAAATCCTCTAAAGGAAATAATAGAGGATATGGATTATATACAGTAAAGAGAGTCGTTGAAAAAAATAATGGGAGTATAGATGTTGATACGAAGGATGAATATTTTATATTAACAATAACTATTTAGTTTACAAGAGTAGTTATTTTATCAGGAGAGATTTTTTTTATGATGTTTATTTTAGGATGTATAGAAACTTTTTTTATGTTTATTTTTTATAATATTCTTTTTAATAGGGATTGGAAAAAAAATATTATATTACATACAATAATTAGTATATGCTATACTTGCCTTTCGCTTAAGATATTAAATATTACAAATGATTATTACTCGTTAGTATGTATTTTTATTGTAGCAATTATAGAAAGTAAGATATTGAATAAAGAAGTGATTTTATCATTTATGGAAATGATAATGGCTAACATTATACTTATGGTATTAATTTTGGTAATTGCTGGGTTAAAATATACTTCAGTAGGGCAAAATATAGAAAATAAGTATTATATATTAATAATAGTTATATGTAATAGCATGTGTAGTGTTTTCATGAATTGGATAATGAAAAAAACGAATAAAGATTTAGAGATATATCTAATAAAAAGCAAGAATGCTTGGTACATAATTATTAATATTCTTTGTATATTTTTCTTAAATAATTTTATAATTGATACATTAGGTACTAGTAAGCCTATTTTTGTGTTTATTGAAGGGAGTTTTATAATATTTATTGTAATAAATATATATTTATATATATCTATTTACAAGATGTTAGAACAAAAGGAAAAATTAAAAATTAAGTTAGAATATACAAAGGTAATTGACGAATTAATTAATAAATTTAAGGATAATGAACAAGAATATATGAATTCTATTAATAAGTTAGTATCTATAGTGGATTCTCAAGGTAGTGATAGATTGAAATGTAAGGTTCATAATTATACAGATGCTATAATAATAGAAGATAAATATTCAAAACTTAAGTATATAAATGATACACTTATAAAAGCAATTATATATAATAAGCTTCAAGAATGTGATATAAATGATATAAGTTTCGAGTATAATAATTTAAATATGGATGTGAGACAGTCGAAATTAACAGATTCAGAATTATCTTATGTTCTCAATAGTTTGTTAAATGAGGCAATTAAGTTATCAATGAATTCTGAGAAGAGATATATAGAATTAAAGTCAAAAGATAATGATAAAAATTCATTAAGCTTAAAATTTAGTGTGAATCAATACGTTAATTTAGAATATATTCAAAAAAATGATAAAGATAATCTAATATCTTTATCCAAGAAGATTATAGAAAAAAGAAAAGGAAAGATAAACTTCTATATAAAAAATCAATATATGATTATGGATATAAATATATAGAAAAATTAAGTTAGTTAAATGTTGTAAACTCATAAGAGTTCAAACAATACAACATTTAGCTAACTTATTTTTGTTTCACTATTAATCACAATTCTTGTATGGAATTATAAGTATATATTTTTCTGTTTTATGCATAATAAAACATTTTAAGTACTGAATATAATAATATAAGTACATAGATAAATACAGGAGGAGTTAATATGAAACTTGAGATAAAGAATTTAAGAAAGACTTTTAACAATGAGAAGATTGTCGCACTAGATAATTTGAGTTTAAGCATACCTATAGGTACAAGTTTTGGAGTGCTAGGTAGAAATGGTGCGGGAAAGACTACAATAATAAGAATATTATTGCAGATATATGGTAAGGATTCTGGATCAATATTATATGATGGAAGAGATATATTTAAAGAAAAAATAAGAATAGGATATCTTCCAGAGGAAAGAGGAATATATTTAAAAATTACTGTTAAGGAACAACTTAAATACTTTGGTAAGTTAAAGGGACTATCAGGTAAACAAGCAGAAATAAATGCAAAAAAGTGGCTTGAGAGACTTGGAATATCTGAGTATTATAATAGAAAAGTTGAGGAGTTATCTAAGGGAAATAAACAAAAGGTACAATTAATAACAGCGTTAATTGATAATCCAGAAATTATTATTTTGGATGAACCTTTTAGTGGATTAGATCCTGTTAATGTGGAATTGTTTAAATCGGTGTTTAAAGAACTGCTAGAACAAAAGAAAACTATTATTTTTTCAAGTCATAGAATTGATGATGTAGAAGAATTTTGTGACAATGTTGTACTGTTGAATAAAGGAAAGATAGTTGATTATGGGACTGTTTCAGAAATAAAAAATAAATTCGGGAAAAAAATATTAACATTAGAAACAGATAAAGAGATATGTGGAATATTAAATGACTTAGAATTAGAACATGAAAAAGTAAATTCGTCATATAAGATTACATTAGATAATGCTTATAACATAGGTCATTTGATTGAAAATATTGTAAGAGAAAAAATACTTATAAATAATATAAGTGTTGATCAAGTGTCATTAAATAAAATATTTATAGAAAAATTATCATAAGGTATGGAGGAAGAAAAATGAATAATTTTTTAAATACTGTGTGGTTTACATTTAAAAATAAGGTTAAGAGTAAGTTCTTTTTAATATCAACAATAATATTTGGAGTTTTGATTATAGGTGGAATGAATTTTACAGCTTTAAAGAATATATTTACAGATGATTCTACTGCTTCTAAATCAGCAACTATAATTATAAATAATATGAGTGAGACATTTATAGTTGATAAAGAAGAAATGGAGAAATTGTTTCCAGATGACAATATTGCGTTTGTAGATAACTCAAGAGAAGCAAAAAAAATATTAAATAAAAATCTAGAAAATATGATGTTAAGTATAGAGGATAATGCGGAAAAAATATATGATATTAAAATATATAAGGGTAGACATGCAGATGCAAGTAAAATAAGCACTTTAGCAGAAGCTACAAAACAATTATCTAGATATAGTATAATGCAGCAATTAGAAGTTGATAGTACTATACAAACTGCATTAATGGCAGAACCTCAAATAGAATATTGCACTAGTAGTGAAACATCAGATGGCCGAATGGCTATAGCTTATATTTTAACATTAGCATTTATGATATTACTTAATTTTTATGTTCAAGGAGTAGCAGGAACAATAGTATCTGAAAAAAATAATAGAGTAATAGAGGTATTGTTAACATCAGCAAAGTCTACTCAATTATTCTTTGGCAAAATAGTAGGAAATTGTATGGCTTCTATAGCACAAATAGTGTTGTTAGGTATAGTAGGAGTAGGGACATATATGATCAGTGGAGTTGAACCATTTGAATTTCAAGGTATTTCAATAGACTTATCAATATTAACAAAAGGACAATTAGCATTAGTAGTAGTATTCTTCATACTAGGTTATTTAATGTATTCGTTAGCAGCTGGAGCATTAGCTTCTTTTGCAAATAATAATGATGATTTAAATCAAGCTATATTACCAGTTACAATATGTTTTATGGTTAGTGTTGTCTTAGCTATGGCATATTTAATATATCCTAATATAAGTGTGTTAAATACTTTATCGTGTATACCGTTATTCTCGCCTATGGTTATGATAATAAGAGTTGTAATGGCAGATATAAGTAATACAGCCATTATTGTAAATGCAGTACTTTTAGTAATGACAATAGTAGCATTCTCATTAATAGGTAGTTTTATATATAGTAAAGGAACATTAAATGATAGTAAAAAATTATCATTTTTATCGATATTTAAATAGAGAGGGGAATATTTTATGAATCATATTATATTATTGTTAGCAGGAATAGGTGTATCAATGTTAATAGCTTATGCTGTTAAACCAAAGAAAATGAAAAAATAAAATTGATATAAAGTAGCTGTCGTATTAAAAGTTAAAAACTTTTAATGCGACAGTTTTTTTACAATAAAATATTTTAGTCCTGTGTATTCCATTCGTGTTTATGATGTGCAAAAATATTAGATTAATTATATCAAATTATTTGCAAGACTAACTTCCGTTTCGTTTATGAAGCGTAAATTATTTTTTCAATTTACAGGCATAAAAAAAGTATCTTCTATTAGTAGTTTTTAACTACTAATAGAAGATACTTTTTCTAATTAAGTTATTTTAACAAAAAAAATATTTAAATAAATAAAACATATTAAATACACCTCAAAATCATTATTTAGTATGTACTAAGTATATATTGGAAAAGGTTTTCAAAACGGTTTTATGTAAATAAAGCCTAAAAATATGAATGAAGTATTTAATAAAATTAAAATAATTACTTTCGTGTACTGTATAGTGATTTTCGTGTAGATGATTATAGAAATTTAGGCGTTATCATTAATAAACTACATATTTTCATGCCAATATTGATGAAAAACATAAGAAGAAAAAGAATAAAAGTAATTATGAATAATATGTAAAGCACAAAATTAAGTTTGACTTATTTTTGTGTATTATAAAATAACCTTTTAGGTAATAGATGAAATATATAGAGAAAGATAAGGTAAGATAAAGATGTTCCAAGGGAACAACAAAATAACAAAGGAGGCTTGAAATGAATTTTAAGTTAAAAGATAAGGTTGTACTAATAACTGGATGTAGCAGAGGAATAGGATTAGGAATAGCAACTGAATTTGCAAGTTTAGGAGCAACATTAGTATTAACGGAAATTAAAGAAAGATTTGAAGAATTAACAAAAGTAAAGAAACAGCTAGAAGAGAAGTTTCAAGTTGACATTGAAATTTTGTGCTTGGATATAAAAGATATAAAAGATATTAGAAAAAAATTAGGTGAATTAAAAGAACCTTTTAATAAGATAGATATTTTAGTTAATAATGCTGGAATAAATATTATTAAAGATTCTCTAGAACTTTTAGAAGATGAATGGGATCAAGTATTAGATGTGAATTTAAAAGGAACGTTTTTTATGACACAGCATGTCGTAAAAAGTATGATAGTAAATAATATTAATGGTTCAATAATAAATATTGCATCTCAACATGGAGTGATAGGTAATTTGAATAGAGCAGCATATTGTTCTAGTAAAGCAGGAATAATTAATTTGACTAGAGCATTGTCGTATGAATGGGCGAAGTATGGTGTAAGAATTAATTGCATAAGTCCAACATATGTTGAAACAGACAATAATAGAGAATATTTAAATTCAAGTAAAGGTAAAAGAGAATATTTAAATAAAATACCAATAAAAAAATATGCAAAACCCGAACATATTGCAAAAGCGTGTGTATTCTTAAGTGATACTGATTCGGAACTAATCACAGGACAAAATATAATAATAGATGGTGGTTACACTAGTATATAGGGGGATAAAAAGTATGAAGGAAGTTGTATTAGTAGATATTAAATTAAATTTAGATTGTATATATTCGATAGGACAAAGCAATAAAACAATTTTGTTAAAAAATATTTTAGAGAAAAATAATGTTACTACTTTTCAGTATATTGAATCAAGTTTACCTAATGTTATAGATATTGTTGACGAGATACTATCATTTACTGAAGAAAATATAATATTTAGAGTAACAGATATGAATTATAAGTTGGTTTGCAAATTGATAGAGTTATTAAAAGAAGAATGTGATGATGCAAATATTATATTGTTTGGAGATGTAGAGGGAGAAATAGAAGGCATAAAGATACATAATGAAAATCAGGATTATATAACTGGCATTTTAGAAAATTTAGAAATTGATAATTATGATCTTTCCAATATGGATATATATGAATTTGATAACGTAGATGGAATAAAAGAGTGTGAGAATTTCCTTGTAGATTTAACAGATTATAATTCAGAGGTAATTGATTTAGAGATTATAAAGAAGAATATAGAACATATTTTAAACAAAAATGAAGATTTAAAAATATTTTTTAAATCTAAAGAATTAATTAATATAGGTCAAGAAAACTTGAAGAAAATTATAAATATTACTCAGGAAAATAACGGACAATACGGAATAATGGTGGAAGCAATTAATGATCTTAATCAGCTAGAGGAGTTTAATTATTCAAGTATAATATTTAGAACTAAAATGTTAGAGGATATTTATTCTGAAGAGGTTTCTAATAAAGTAAAAGACAATTGTGAAGTGGCAATTATAGTTTCAGATTATGATGCCAATAAACATAATTCAATGATAGAAGAGTTAATGATGAAGGTAAGTGCAACAAGAATAAGAGTGTTTGTTTCAAATGAAGAAAAGAATTTTAGTTGTGTTTATGTAAATAGTATTACTGGTATAAAGAATATGGCTATAGAAAATGGGCTTATGATGTGGTACCAAGGCACATATCCTCCAACAGCACTAAATAATACTGTAAAACATATATATTTAAGTGAACATATAGAAGAATCAAAACTTAAGGAATTAGATAAAATAGCGTCTGTAAATCATGCAATTATATCAAATTCAAATGATAAAAATAGTGGAATATCGTATAGCAAACATGAACATGTAATAAAAAAAGGTGTTAAATCAAATATTCAAATAGGATTAGACAAAGGTTCCTTTGGAAAAAGATATATAGAGGTTCAATATAAAGAAGTAAGAAATATATCAGACTTTTCAGGTAATAATTATATGTTAAAGATATTAGATGATGAAGATCTAGAAGTATTTAGAAATGACATAGAGATATTTAACAAGGTTGGAAAGCTTCCTATATATATGGTTAATGGAATATTAAAGAACTCATGTAGATTTTTACCGAAGGGAAGATGCCAAGTCAATTCAATACCAAGAATCGATATAGATGGACAAGGCAAAATTAGTAGTTGTGATAGTGAATATAAAATAGGTGAATTAGGAGACGACTACTTTGACTTAATGAATAATATATATAAAAAGTCTAGTGAAGAAACAATTAATAGAAATTGTTCAGAATGTAGCGCTATAGATAAGTGTGGAGCTTGTAAGATGCTACCAGGGGTGGTGAGTAGAGAAAAGTATTGCTCATTGATGATGGAAGTTGATAATATTGATAAATTTATAATTAGTTCTTTGGTAATTAAGATGCTTATGGATTCTTCTAAATATTTTAGTGATATAGATGTAGAAGAAATAAGGATAATTAATAGAAATGTTAATAATCTATTTAATAAAAGTGTTAAGAAAGATTCAAATAGTATAGTAAAAGAGAGCGTAGTAATGATAAAAGTTAGAGATGAAGTTATGTTATTTGACCTTATTACTAATAATGTTATTGCAATATCATCATTAGTTTCATATACCTTAGAAGGTTATATGAAAGGATATCACTTAGAGGAAATAAAGCAAATATCGAAGTCTGAATTTGAAGACAATAATGATATTGAAAAATGTATAGAAGAAGCTACAGCACAATTAGAATATTCAGAAATTATAGAAAGGATTGCATAGATATGAGATATTATGGAATGTTTCAAGATATAAAGGATACTGATTTAGATGTAATAGAAAGTGAAATATATGATGATTACTTTGCAGAATTCTATCATAAATTTTGTGGAATAACTACATATGATTTGGATTTCTATTTACAAGAAGCGTTTTCATTCAATAGAAGAGATATAAAGATATTAGAACTTGCATGTGGAACTGGAAGAATAACAATACCATTATTAGAAAGAGGTTTTACAGTTGAAGCTATAGATTTGTCAGAATCTATGTTGGGAGTATTAAGAAGAAACCTAGAAGGTTTGCCAAGAAAGTTAAGGAAAAATGTTAACATCAAAAATATGAATATTCTTGACTTAGACTATGAAGAAGAATTTGATATGGTAATATTTCCAGCAACTACAATATGTTTATTAAATGAAGAGGAGATAAGTATATTATTCAACAAAGTATATAAAGCAATAAAAAAGGGTGGAAAGTTTATATTTGATTATAAAAATGAAGATGAAAGCAAATCTGGCTTCATTAATGGAAATAGGAATTTTATTGTAGTTGATAAGAATGAAGATTGCATATATCAAGAATTTATAGATTATGATAATCATGAAACAATAGTGAATTTTTATGTAGAAAAGGATAATAAAAAATATTTATCATCTACTACAAAAAATATGATGATGAAAAGGAATATAGAAAATCATATTATTAATTCTTATTTTGATGAAGATAATTGTTTAGATGAACATTTAAATGGTGACGTAAGAATGAATGTATTAATGAAGTGAGGTGAATAGAATGTATAATTTATATCATCCTTTAAGATCTTTTGAAGAGGGAGAAGATTATGTAGAAGTAGTTGAATCAGAAGGAATTATATTAAAGGATTCAAGAGGAAAAGAATATAAAGATTTTATTAGTGGCTTATGGAATATGCCATTAGGTTATTCAAATGAAAAAGTTAAAAATTCAATAAAGGATCAATTAGATAGATTACCATATGTTAATTTATTTAACTTGTCTAATGATATAGATAAAAAGTTAGCAGAAAAGCTTTATCTAATGACAGATAAGGAATTTGTTAAGACAATATATACATGTACAGGTTCAGAATCAATAGAAGTTGCAATTAAGTTAGCTCATAAATATCAGTATATATTGGGAAATAAGGACAAAAAAAATATTGCGGTATTAGACATGTCTTATCACGGCACTTATTATGGGTCAATGTCTGTAAGTGGAATGGATTATCCTTTTGTTAAGGAAGGCTATGGTCAAATTTTAAACAATATAAAATATTTAAAAACTCCAATGTGTAGGTGTTGTAAAACTGAAGATATAAAGGATTCATGCATGAAAGAATTCATGTCAGATTTAGAGCTATTTATAGAGGAAAATGGTGATGAATTAGCTGCATTTCTATTAGAACCTATTTTAGGATCAGCAGGGGTGATTCCTATTCCAAAACAGTATATGAATAGAATAAAACAGGTGTGTGAAGAAAAAGACATATTATTGATATTTGATGAAGTAGCAACTGGATTTGCTAGAACAGGTAGTATGTTTGCATATGAATTATATGGAGTTAAGCCAGATATAATGCTTCTATCTAAAGGAATAAATAATGGATACATTCCAATGGGAGCAGCACTTATTAATGATAAAGTGAATAAAGTTATGAGTAGTGTAGAAGAACCTTTCTTTCATTTATCTACTCAAAATGGTAATCCATTAGGTTGTGCATCTGCATTAGCATCTATAGAGATATATGAAGAAGAGAATTACTGTGAGATAGTTAGAGAAAAAGGTGAAAAATTTAAAGAAATGTTAATTAACAAATTAGGAAAATATCCTAGTGTTTTTGAAATAAGGCAAGTTGGATTTATGTTTGCCATAGAATTAAGTAAGAGCAAGACTGAACGTCTTAAAATAGACGATTTTAGAATAGAAGAATTAATCAAAAAATTAGTTTATAAAGGAACTCTTATTTATGGATATTATACAAGTATTAGTTCTGGATTAACATTAATGCCTTCCTTCATTACAACAGAGGAAGAATGGCTAGCAGGAATAAAAGATATTGAGAATGCTATAAAAAGAGTAGCAATTTCTTAAGAAAGTTTTATGAAAGGATCTAGTAAATATGGTTGAGTTCATAAATAATATATTGATTCTTTTGTCAAAAGAGCCAGTGCCAAATGACGAGAGTGAGAATCAAATAATAATTTAATTCAGATATTTTAAAGATAGTATGAAAATTGAATTATCATTATTATTGATAATTTTAATATAAAAAAATAATAAATTAGGAGGTGAAAGATATTATGATTATAGGACCAATGATACCAATAATACCAATATTTATAGCAAAAATATTATTTAAATAAAAATAATCTAATATAAAAAATATTAAAATTAATTAGGAGGAAAATGAAATGAAAAATAATGAAGTAAGAGTAGAAAAACTAGAAAAGGTACAAGCTCCATGTGAATGGTGTTTTGCAGCAGGAGTAGGCGTAGGAATAGCAATAATAGCATTAACATAATAGGTAAATAATAAATCAAAAAATATATAGATTAATTAGGAGGAAAATAAAATGAAAAATAATGAAGTAAGAGTAGAAAAATTAGAAAAGGTACAAGCTCCATGTGAATGGTGTTTTGCAGCAGGAGTAGGTGTAGGAATAGCAATAATAGCATTAACTTAATAAGTAAATAATGAATAAAAAATATATAGATCAATTAAGAGGGAAATAAAATGAAAAATAATGAAATAAGAGTAGAAAAACTAGAAAAAGTACAAGCACCATGTCATGGATGTTGCTTCGCTGTAGGTATAGGTTTAGTTGCAACAGTAGTTGCATTAACATAATAAAAAATATAAATCATAAAAATAAAATGTAGTGGAAAAGGAGAAAAAAATATGAATACAGAAATAAAAGTAGAAAAATTAGAAAAGGTACAAGCACCATGTCATGGATGTTGTTTTGCAGCAGGAGTAGGAGTAGTAGTAGCAGTAGTTGCATTAACATAATATAAAATATAAATTATAAAAATAAAATGTAATGGAAAAGGAGAAAAAAATATGAATACAGAAATAAAAGTAGAAAAATTAGAAAAGGTACAAGCACCATGTCATGGATGTTGTTTCGCAGCAGGAGTAGGAGTAGTAGTAGCAATAGTTACATTAACATAATATAAATGTAGCTAAGGAAAGAATGAGGTGAGAATAATGCAATATATAGTAAATAGTAATTTTGATATATATAAAAAAGAGGATTATTATCTACTTAGAAATAAAGTTGATAATTCATTTATTAGATTTACTGATAATGAATATAGAGTATATCTAATGTTTTTAGATTACAAAGATGCAGAAATTTTAAATAAAGAGGATAGGGATATTTTTAACGCTCTTCTTGATGTAAATATAATAGTTGGTGAGAATCAAGAAATAAAAAACAATAAAGAAAAATTTAATATTTTTAATTTTAAAGTAAAAGAAATAAACCCAGATAAGTTATTAAATAAAATATCTGCTGTTAATAAGATAATATTCACAAAACAATTTAAGTGTATATATATATTTACTATTTTAATTGCATTATTTTCATTACATTTTATAAAAAATGAAGGAATAGATATTTTTTCATTAGGTTTTTATACTAAGCAAGATTTAAGTAAAATGTTTTTCGTATACTTGGGAGTAATAATTACTATAGGAATTCATGAATTGGCACATGCACTTACTCTTGTGCATTATAATATGAAGGTAAGCAAAATAGGACTGAAGTTCTATTTCTTGCAATTAATAGCTTACTGTGATTTAAGTGAATTATATCTAATAGATGATAAAAAGAAAAAAATAGCTACATATTCAGCAGGAATACTTTCTCAGATTTTTTGTTCATCAGTAGCAATTATTCTTTATAATATTTTATTAATAGGATTTAATAATAGAATTGATGTTTTAATTGTATATGCAATAATTAATTTAGGAATAGCTATTTTTAATACAATACCATTTGTAAAATTCGATGGATATTGGATATTATCCACAATATTTAATTCATATAATTTAGATGCAAAAGCACAAGCAGAAGTAAAGAGATTCTTTAAGAGAGAAGATGGAATTAAGAGTAGTTTAGTGCTATTTGGAATGATAAGTATACTTGTAAAAGGAATATTATTGTTAGAAACATTTAATGTAGTAATATCATACATATAGCTAAAAGGGGCTGTTATGAAGTCCTAAAATAAAATCCAATGTTATTTGATAATAGAAATATTATTAAATAACATTGGATTTTTCATTATAAGAAATACTATTATAAATAATTTACTTAAATCAGTAATAATTGATATTAATCAAATGAAAAAATAAGTGCTCAACCTTAAATTATATTTTAATTGTTGTCTTTATCATATCTTGCATGAGTATATTTTTTTGTTAATTCATTTATGTCATTTTTATATTGTTTAGTTATTATGTTGTTTATTTCATTGGGGGTTAAGTTATTTAACTTAGATATTTTCTTTTTGTATTTTCTGACTTTTTTGTAATATTCTAATCTTATTTTTCCGTTTTCAGTGTCAGGAAAGTTAGTATTTTTTTTCTTTAGATAATTGAATAAATTATCATTTCCGTTTAATTTTATTGTAGTACTATCTTCATTTACAACTTGAACTTTATTCTTAATAAAGTTATTTATAAACATAAAAACTGTATATATTATATATGCCATTATCATAACAAATGCTATAAATTTTAATATTATCATAGCTATTTGGAGTACATTATTTCCAGAAGTTACATCTTGCATATTTAATAATTCTAAAGAATTATCTTGTTCTTGCATAGTTATATGTTTTCGGTTTATATTTAAGCTTTTTTGCAAGAAACCATAGCCACTATCTAAAAGTAACCAAAATAGATTTTTTATAGGTGAAAATAATACATTAAATAGTTTGTCTATATCAAAAGCTTTTATCATTATAAGACATATAATTAGTAATAGTAAGAATCCTACTATATAGATGTTATTTATTTTAAGCATTTTATGAGGGTCTAAGAATTCACCATCTCCATACAAATGTAGATATTCTCTAACGTTAAATACATATTTAGCAATAAAAAATAATATTATATATATTCCAGTAAGAATACTAAGTAGAGAAGAAATGCTCTTGTTATTGATGCTTAAAATTAATATACCGAAGATTGCTACTAGATATATGCTAGGAATAGATATATTTATATGGTCAATTTTTTTACTGTAATAGAAGCTTGATAGTTTAAATAATATAAGGTATGTTGCAGTCATAACAAGTAGTAAGACTATATTGGTTTTCATTATTATTATTGGAATAAACATAAGTGTATGAAAAATAATAAACTGATAGTATTTTTTAGATAGCTTTCTTGCGAAGTATGATAAGAAGACAATTATACATGGATATAGTGCTGCAATATAATTTATTTCTTTAGTTGTTATATATATTAAGCTTAATGTTATTATGTAAAATGCTATTGAATGCATAACAAGATCAATATAATCACTTATAATAATTATTCTTTTATTCATCTCTTTTCACCTCCATAACAAATATATTCTTGCCACTATTTATACTAATATCGTCTTTTGAATAAGTAGGGATTACAAGCATAGTTTTTATATTTCGGGTATTTAATTCATTGTAAGCATCAGTAATATTATTATTTATATTGCTACTAATAATAATATTTATAGAATCCTCTTTATAGTTTTGTTTTATTATATTTTCAAAAGCAATACTAGGTTTATCAATTTTTACTTTAGCTAGTATTTCATTTATTTTAATGTATTGAGCATTAGATGTGCCGGCATCTATAATTATTTTATTTTGATCTTCTCGGAATGAATAGTTACAAGTAAAAGCTATAGGAATAGATTTATTACAGAATTCTCTTACATATGTTGAAGCTATTCTTATGGAATATTCCACAAGGGATTCACCACCTATGTTAGGTTTATCCACATTTAATAGTATATTTACTTTAAACATGTGGATATTTTCGTATTGATTAACCATAAGTGTGGATTTTTTTGCAGATACTTTCCAATTAATTTTTTTAAAACCATCATAAGGTTGATATTCGCGAAGTCCCTTGAAAATATATGAATTTTCAAATATATTATCATTAAATACTCCTTCATTAACCATAGATTGTATAGGATATAAGACTTCTGGTGTATTGCAAATGTTAGGAAATACATATAAGTAACAATTACTGTGTAGGTTCTTAGTATCAGTCATATTAAAGAAAATATTATGACCTATTATATCAATGTTACTAATTGTATAGTATCCTCTTTTGTGAGGGATTATATCCATGCTTTTTATTAATTTGCTATTAGATTGTATTTGAAATATATCGTTTCTATAGTATTTATCTGTTATAATTGCATTTTTATTTTTAGTAAATTCTATATTTTTAGATATTCTGAATTTTATGTTTAAGTTAGAAAGAGGAAACGGTTTTTTATTTTCAATAGTTTCTATTAATTTTAATTTATCCCCAACATATACCCTAGTTTCAGAAAAGTTAAGTGAAATAAATAAATCTTTAGTCCAAATTTTTTCATAAAATTTATTAAGCAATCCATATAAACAAAATGCAAATACAAATAATAAGAATATTATCATGATTAATTCTCCCAATCTTCGGTAGGAACATCTATGCTATCGAGTATTTTAATAAGTATATCTTCATTTATTTTAGAAGTAAGGTATGTATTTTGTACTATTATTCTATGAGATAGTACTGGGATTGCAAGGTCTTTTACATCATCAGGGGTAACAAAATTTCTTCCATTAATTGCAGCATAACTTTGACAAGCACGCAAGAAGGCTAAGGTTCCTCTAGGGCTAACTCCTAAATTGATTTCACTATTGTTTCTAGTGGCTTTAACAATTTCATAAATGTACTTTTGGATATCTTTGTGAACATATACTTTCTTTATTGTATCTTGCATTTCTATTATTGTATCTTTATTACATACTGATTCTATAGTGTTTAGTCTTATATTATTAATAAACCTATTCATTAATAATAATTCTTCATCATCCTCTGGATATCCCATTGATAATTTAATCATAAATCTATCTAATTGAGCTTCTGGAAGATTAAAGGTTCCGGCATTTTCTATAGGATTTTCTGTTGCTATAACTATAAAAGGTTTATCTAATATTCTAGTTTCACCATCTACAGTTATTTGTCTTTCTTCCATTACTTCAAGAAGACTTGATTGAGTCCTTGGGGTAGCTCTATTAATTTCATCGGCTAATAATATATTTGTAAATGCTGGTCCACATATAAAGTTAAATTCATTAGTTTTTTGATTGAAGACATTTATTCCAGTTAAATCTGAAGGAAGTAAATCGGGAGTAAATTGTATACGTTTAAAATTAGCATCAATTGATTTTGAAAAAGTTTTTGCAAGCATAGTTTTACCTGTGCCTGGAACATCTTCAAGTAAAATATGTCCTTCAGCAAGGACTGCAGTAAGTAATAATTTGATTTGCTTTTCTTTTCCAACTATAACGGTATTTATGTTAGAAATAATAGTGTCTATTGTTTCTTTTAGTTCTTTTATTTCCATAAGTATTATCATCCTTTCTATGTATAGAGAAGTAAGTGGTGTAAATTACTTCTACATAATTATACTACTATTATGTAATGTAGGCTTCAAGACAATTGTTATATATAAATGGAATTTTATATAATATATAATGGAAGTGTGATTAAAATATGTTATTATAGTACTATAATAAATAAGATATATTTTTTGTCTAAAAAGTATACAAGTGTTAGATGTATACATGCTTATTAATATATAAAAGGAGGAAGACTTCATGGCTGTTAATGTGGCAAAGCTATTTAAAAATGCTACTATGTTGTATAATATGAAACTTGTGGCAGGAAGAAATGGATTAGATAACTTGGTTACTTGGGTTCATATTATAGAAGATGATGACGTAAGTAAATTTTTACATGGAGAAGAGCTTGTTTTTACAGCAGGAATTAAGAATAATGGTGGTAAATGGCTGATGAATTTTGCTAAGAGGCTATATGAAGTTGGAGCAAGTGCATTTGTAGTTAATTTAGGACCATATGTTAAAGAAATTCCTAGTGAAGTTATAGAATATTGTAATAATGTAGGAATGCCTCTATTTACAATTCCATGGGAAACTCGTATGGTAGATATGACTAGAGATTTTTGTCATAGGATAATGCGTAATGAAAATGTTGAGATGAGCATGGCAACAACTATAAAGAATATAATATTTAAAATAGGAGATTTAGACACTCAAATACTTCAGATGGAACGATATGGGTATATGAGGGATGCTAGATTTTGTGTAGTTGCAATATCATTTGATAATAATTCTGAAATAAATAGTACTATGGATAGGATGAAGGGGATTGCAGAAAGAGTTGCTAGGAGTATTCATGAATTATATATATCATTTGTACATAATAATTGTTTAATAGTTGTTTTAGTGGATTATGGAGAATATGAAGTGAAACAGTTTATAGAAAAGTTTATTAAACAAACTGAAAGAGCGCATAATAAGATAGATGCATATTTAGGTGTAAGTCCTAATATAGAAGGAATAGATAAATTAGGAGACAGCTTTGACAAAGCTATTAGTTCTCTTACTCTAGCATTAAAAAAAGAAGAACATATAAAATATTATGATGAATTAGATATATATAAGATATTATTAGCAAGTAAAGATAAGAGAATACTTATTGATTATTATAATGATACATTAGGAAAGCTTGCACAATATGATGAAGATAATAATATAGATTTAGAGGAATTTTTGAAGGTATATCTTGATAATAATGGTAGCCAACAAATAGTTGCAGAAAAATTATTTATACATAGAAATACTGTTAATAATCAATTGAAAAAGATAGAGAAGATTACAGGTTATAATCCTTTAGAGCTAAATAATAAGTTTAAGTTTATTATGGCATTTTTAATAAAGGATATAATATAACAAAGACTTGTAATTGTATGCAGATGCACAATGAATTGTAGTCATATGTGAATTGAAAGTGCTTTTTCAACATAATATAATTACAATATAATAGAATATAATTTAGGCAATGGGGCTTTCTTATAAGAGAGGGCTCTTTTTTTGTACTTTTATACGAGTATTGGCGAGGTGAGGAACATGGCATATGAATTTATATTACCAAACAAAACTATTATCGGTGAGAATGCATTGATAGAAAGTATGAATATAATTAAGGGTTTAGGGAAAAAGGCATTAATTGTATGTGGCAAGGTTATGATGAAAAATGGAACGGTAGAATATTTAGTTAGTTTATTAGAAGAAAAGGGGATAAAATACAAGATATATAATAAAATAATCGGAGAACCTACAGATAAGATGATACATGATGGGGTAAAGGTATATGTAGATAATAAGTGTGATTTTTGTATTGGAATAGGTGGAGGTAGTACCTTAGATAGTGCGAAAGCTATAGGGGCTATGACGTTTCTAGATGGTGATATATCAGATTATATGGGGGAAGATATTGTAGGGGATTTTCCACCGCTTGTTCTTATACCGACAACAGCTGGAACGGGATCGGAGGCAACTAAATTCACTATAATTACAGATACTAAAAATGATATAAAGATGTTATTAAAAGGTGAAGATTTATTACCAGATTTAGCTGTTATTGATTATAGATTTTCGGTGACAGCACCTAAGAATATTACAGCAGAAACAGCATTAGATGCTCTTACTCATGCAATTGAGAGTTTTACATCTAGAAGAGGAAATACATTAACAGATATGTATGCATTACGTGCAATACAGAGAATATTTGAATACTTACCTATAGCTTATAAAGATGGAAGTGATAAGAGGGCACGACAGGAATTGGCTATAGCTGCATTTGAAGCAGGAGTTTGTATAAATAATTCTTCTGTAACATTAGTTCATGGAATGAGTAGACCTATAGGAGCAATTTTTCATATTCCACATGGACTGTCAAATGCTATGCTTCTAAAGGAATGTTTAAGTTATGCATTAGATGGGTGCTATGAGAAATTCAGTGAACTTGCTAAGTGCATTAATGTATCTCATGACTTTATGACTTGTGAAGAGGCTTCATGGGAATTTATAAAAGCTCTTGATAATTTATGTTCAATATGTGAAATACCAACATTAAAAGAATACGGAATAGATAAAGCTGATTTTGATAAAGTTATAGACAAGATGGCACAAGATGCAATAGATAGTGGTAGCCCTAGTAACACAATAAAAGATGTTTCTAAGGAGGATTTGATTGATATATATAAAAGGTTATGGTAATAAATTACATAGTTGCTTATAGAGTAAAAAAAAATTAAGTTAGCTAAATGTTGAAAATTAATTAAAGTTAAAATAATACAACATTTTAAATGCTACCTTAATTTTTTTACAATGAGAAATATTAAAATTTATTATGAATATTTAGTTAAAGTAATAATTTGAATAGACGTTAGTGAATTAGTTAGGAGTGAAGCAAATATGAAGTCAAAAGAAAGATTAGGAATAATAATAGTTATAATTTGTGGAATGCTATGGGGATTAAGTGGAGTATTAGGTCAGCTCTTATTTGAAAATAGTGATATAAGTGTAGGATGGTTAGTATCATTAAGAATGTTTGCTTCAGGAGTTATTATCTTAATATATTCTATAATTAAACAAGGGAAAAAAACTTTTTCAATATGGAAGGAAAAAAAACAAATACTATCATTTTTTATATTCACAGTTGTAGGGCTTATGGCAGTTCAGTATACTTATTTTGCGGCAGTAGAAGCATCTAATGCTGCAACAGCAACAGTAATACAATATACTTATCCTATATTAGTATTATTATATACATCAATTAGTATGAAAAAGTTACCTAAATTATATGAGACATGCGGAATCATAATAGCATTTGTTGGAGTTGTATTAATAGCAACTCATGGGCATATTTCATCTTTAAGTATTTCAACAGAAGCTTTAATTATTGGATTATTGTCGGCACTTTCTTTTATGTTTTATACAGTGTATCCAAAGAAATTATACAAACAGTTTGGATTACTTACAATTATGTCGTGGGCATTTATAATAGGTGGAGCATTGTTATTTGTTTTAACAGGATGTTATAAAACACCAGTTACTTTCGACAACTATACAATCGTATTAACAGTTATTATAACTCTATTTGGAACTATGATTCCTTTTGTTATATATGGCAAAGGAGTAGAATGGTTAGGTAATGTAAAGGCTAGTTTGTTTGTAACAGTAGAGCCTATATTTAGTGCTTTGTTAGCAATGATTATAGTAAAGACTACTTTTAAAATAATAGACATAGTTGGCTTTATATGTATAATAGGTGCAGTTGAGGTAGTGGCAATTAAATCAGCGAAACAAAAGAAGATTGAGTAGAATTGTACAAAATGTGCACTTGCACAAAAAAAGCTATAAAAATGTGGTGGATTAAACATTGAACAAGGTATACTAATTTGTTATTATGTAATCAGATAATAAATAAAGCAAATAAATTTTAGTTGCAAAGGAGCACATCCATTTAGTTGGTAAATGGAATGTGCTCCTGTTTTTTTTAAAGCTAGCATTAAAAAACTTATCAAGCATTTTTCAATAGGGGAGGAACTAATTATGAAAAAGATGTTAAAAAGATTAGCAATAATGTTATTAGTGGTAATGTCAATTGGAATTATGGGATGTGGAAAAGGTGATTCAGGAAGTGATGGGGGAAGTTCTTCAGATGGTGAACAAGTAAGTGATACATTAAAAAGATTAAGAAAAGAAGGTACTTTGGTAGTTGGATCTTCTGGTGATGCACCATTTGCATATATTGATCAAGATACAAAAGAATTTAAAGGTGTTGATGCTGAAATAATTAAAGAAGTTGCAAAAAGACTTGGAATTAAAAATGTAGAAATGCAATTAATACCTTTCTCAGAATTAATATTGAATTTAAATTCAGGAAATATTGATATCATAGCAGATTGTATGTATATAAAGAAGGAAAGAGCAAAACAAATTTATTATGGTGAAGTATGGTATACACAAGGTGGAGGACTATTAGTACCTGAAGACAGTGATATAAAATCTGTAGATGATTTTGATCCAAAATCAACAAAAGTAGGATATACACCAGGAACTATATGGCAAGGAATAGTTGAAGGATGGAAAGAAGATGGATTAATCAAAGAAGCTGTAGCAACAGGAGATCAATCTGAATCAGTAGTAGCATTACAATATGGAAAGATAGATGCATATATAACAGACTCAACAGTTGTTGAAAATTGGTTTGCTAATTCACCTGATACAGTAAAAGGATTAAAGATGGCAGAGAACTATAAAGACGAAAAATCAGCAATAGGTCATATTGCACCAGCAGTAGCATTTGGCGATGAAGATTTCATGAAAGAGATAAATGATGTTGTTGTACAATTGAGAGATGAAGGATTTATAGATAAAGTATTTGAAGATTATGGATTAGATCCAAAGCTTCATATGATTACTAATGATGAACGTGTATATGAGCCAGAAAGCTAAAATAATAAATATTAACGTGTAGGCGATTTAAGCCTACACGTTATAAGTTAAAAGAGTGTTACAGAGATGTATAGCAAAAAAGGAGGTCTTTTTTATGGCTTTATTAGAAGTTAAGGGATTACAAAAAAGTTTTGGAGATTTAAAAGTTTTAAGAGACGTAAATATAAAAGTAGAAGAAGGAGAAGTTCTTGTATTAATAGGACCTTCTGGATCAGGAAAAAGTACACTTCTTAGGTGTTTGAATCTCCTAGAGACACCTACATCAGGTGAGATTATATATGATAAACAGAATATATTAGAGAAAAAATTTGATGTAAAAAAATATAGACAATCAGTAGGAATGTGTTTTCAAAGGTATAATTTATTTCCATTTATGACTGTATTAGAAAAT
This sequence comes from Clostridium sp. MSJ-8, assembly GCF_018918325.1. Taxonomy (GTDB): domain Bacteria; phylum Bacillota; class Clostridia; order Clostridiales; family Clostridiaceae; genus Clostridium. The sequence goes on from NZ_JAHLQH010000045.1 coordinate 37,058, forward strand.
GTAACTTTTGCACCATGTTTAATATTAAAGAAAGACAAGGAAGAAGCTAAAAGAGTTGCACTTGAATTATTAGACAAGGTTGGACTTAAAGATAAGGCTGATGTTTATCCAACTACATTATCAGGTGGACAACAACAACGTGTAGCTATAGCAAGAGCCTTAGCTATGGAGCCTAGAATAATGTTGTTTGATGAACCAACATCAGCATTAGATCCAGAATTAGTTGGAGAAGTATTAAATGTTATGAGAGATTTAGCTAAAGATGGAATGACAATGGTTGTTGTTACTCATGAAATGGGATTTGCAAGAGATGTTGCTGATAGAGCAATATTTATGGATGGCGGATATGTTGTTGAAGAGAGCAGTCCAAAAGAAATGTTCTCTAATCCAAAGAATGAACGTACAAAAGCATTCTTATCAAGAGTATTAAATAATTAGAGGCAGGAGGAATCAGACATGAGAGTTATACAAAACTTAGATTTTCTAAGAGCATTTAAAGAGCTACTTCCTAAGTTGTTAGGAAGTGCGTTGGGAATAGTTGTCACAGTAACAATAATTGGTTTTATTTTAGCACTAGTGTTAGGATTTCTTCTTGCACTTGCAAGAGTATCTAAGCATAAGGTTCTAAATAGAATAGTAATTGTATTTCAAGAAATTATTCGTGGTACTCCATTACTAGTTCAATTAGTATATATCTACTATGTTGTACCGTTATTAATAGAAGTAATAGTATATTTGATTACAGGTAATGATAATAAGGTTGAATTAACACCAGTAGTTGCAGGTATCATTGGTATGGGAATTAATTATGGTACATATATATCAGAAGTAATTCGTTCAGCAATCATATCAATAGATAAAGGACAAACAGAAGCAGCTTTAGCATTAGGTTTATCACCTAGACAAGCTATGTTTAGAATAGTATTACCACAAGCATTTAAAATGTCTGTTCCTGTATTCGGAAATTATCTTGTAATGTTAGTAAAAGATACTTCATTAATGGCTTACATTACAGCTCAAGAGTTCCTTATGACTACTAAGGCATATACTGCTCAAACATTCTTAACTATTGAATCATATACAATATTAGCACTTGTATATTTATGTATATGTATTCCATTGTCATTATTAGTTAAGTTAGTAGAAAGAAAGGTAAGTAAGAGTTCAAGATAAGTCAAGGGGGTTTTAGATATGAAATATGTAATAACAATTAGTAGAGAATTCGGATGTGCTGCAAGAGATATAGGACATGGAATATCATCACAATTAGGACTTAAATTTTATGATAAGGATATGATAGATCTAGTTGCACAAAAAGCAGGAATCCATGTAGATATAATAAAAGAAAATGATGAGAAAGTTACAAGAACATTAAAAGAATTTTTATATGGATCTTCAACTAATTTCTATTCAGAAAAGGCTATACAAGCACAAGCTGAAGTCGTTAGAGAAATTGCAGATAAAGAAACTTGCGTTATATTTGGAAGATGTTCTGATTATTTCTTGAGGGAATATTCTAATTGCTTTAATATATTCTTATATGCACCTTTAGAGTATCGTATCAAACATATTGCAGAAGCGTATGGATTAGATGAAAAGGCGGCTGAAAAGATGGTTAAGAAAGTTGATAAGCAGAGACATAATTACTATAAATATGTTACAGGAAAAAACCGTGGTGATAGAGATGGAAAAAACATTATGGTAGATGTTAGTTATTTCGGAGTAGATGGAACTGTAGATTTAATATGTAAAGCAATAAAACAGAAGTTTAATATAGAATAAAAAATTATTGCAATATTTATTAGATAAATTATATTTTACAATTAATTAATATCAAAATTATATGTTTAAGTAAATAATATAATATGTATAAAATCCAATGTTATTTGGTTTGATTAATATTCTGTTTGTTATTAGTATCAATATCATGTGTTTTCATAAATAGCATAATTTCATTAAGTATTTCTAAATATAAAAAAATTAAGTTAGCTAAATGTTGTAAACTCACTAAAGTTCAAACAGTACAACATTTTAAACGCTACCTTAATTTTTTTATAATAAGAAATACTAAAATTCATTATAATAATATTATTTTACTTAAATCAATAATTTGATATTAATTAACTAATTTTTTATACAGAAGTGCATAATACATAAGATACTTGTTGATAATAGAGATATGCTAAAAAAACACCATAACGCTTGAATATTTAAAATAGAAGTAATTTGATGGAACAAAGCATTTTTGCTAGGGAAGAATTAATAATGTTTATAATAAATAAAATACTGTAAGAAATTAAAGGTAAGTATGAATAAAATTGAGCAAACGCTTTGTAAAATCAAATCACTTCTATTTTAATTAATTACTTTTTCATTTTTAAAGCGGATTTTACTTATTTTTAACATAGATTTTACATAAAGAAGATATACTAAACAAGTAAATGTAAAAAATTAACTAAAAATGTGAAGTGGAGTATATTGATCTATGAATAACAGTGATAGAATTAGAGGATTAACTACTGAAGAAGTTTCGGAGAGAATAACACAAGGAAAAGTAAATATTATAGAGGATAAAAATACAAAGAGTAATTGGCAGATAATTTCTGAAAATGTATTTACATTGTTTAACTTATTTAACTTTATAATTGCAGTGGCATTAACAGCTGTTGGAGCTTATTCTAATTTGGCTTTTATGCTTATAATTGGAATTAATGTATGTATTGGAATTGTTCAAGAAATACATGCTAAGAATATGGTTGAGAAACTATCAGTATTAAATGTGTCTAAGATTAATGTTATTAGAGATGGGGAAAGCTGTGAGATAGAGGTTAGTGATATAGTAATTGATGATACAATAATACTTAGTATGGGGGATCAGATTCCTTCAGATTCGGTAGTCACAGATGGAAGAATAGAAGTTAATGAGTCATTATTGACAGGTGAATCAGATGTTATAGTTAAGAATCCTGGAGATAAACTTTTTTCGGGAAGTTATGTAGTAAGTGGTAAATGTAGTGCTATAGTAGAGAAGGTAGGTAAAGATAATTTTGCAACTCAGATAGCTATGAAATCTAAAAAGCACAAGAAATTACATTCAGAGTTATTAGATTCTATGAGGAAAGTAACTAAATTAACTAGTTTTATTATAATTCCAGTAGGTGCAATATTATTTATTGAAGCATATGTTTTTAGAGGTGATCTACTAAAAGAATCAGTAATTGCAACATCAGCAGCACTATTAGGTATGTTGCCTAAAGGATTGGTTTTGTTAATAAGTATATCACTTGCAACTGGAGTTATGAAACTTGCCAAGAAAAAAGTATTAGTTCAAGATCTATATAGTGTAGAAACATTAGCTCATGTAGATGTGTTGTGCTTGGATAAGACAGGAACAATAACAGAAGGAAAAATGAAAGTTGTTAATGTGGATATATTTGATAAGGATGTTATTCCTATAGATGTTAACAAAGCGATGGGGGCATTTGTTAATAATATGGAGGATAATAATGCTACCTTTGAAGCTCTTAAGAATTATTTTACAGAAGATGATCATCAATTTGAAGTAATAGATAAAGTGAACTTTTCATCAGAAAGAAAATGGAGTTCGGTAACAATTAAAGATATTGGAACAATAGTTATTGGAGCACCAGAGAGACTTATGAAGAAAAGTAGTTTTGTAATGCCTAAAGAAAAGATTAAGCTTCAAGAAAGTGGTATGAGAATATTGTTAATTGCATTTACCAATGAAGATATAATAGAAGGGGAATTACCAGAACTTAATATTGTAGCAACTATAGAATTAACAGATCCACTTCGTAAGAATGCTAAAAAAATGCTAGGTTTCTTTAAAGAAGAAGGAGTGAAAGTAAAGATAATATCAGGAGATAATCCTATAACTGTTTCAAGTATAGCGAAACAAGCAGGACTTGAAGAATATAATTCTTATATAGATTTATCAGATATAGAATCAAATGATATAATACCAGAATTAGTAGATAAATACTCTATATTTGCAAGAGTATCGCCAGATCAGAAGTATTTGCTTGTTAAAGCTCTACAAGAAAAAGGTCATACAGTAGCTATGACTGGAGATGGAGTTAATGATGTCATAGCGTTGAGGCAAGCTGATTGTAGTATAACTATGCCTGAAGCAAGTGATGTTGCTAAACAAGTATCTCAAGTAGTATTATTAGAATCAGATTTTGGCGTGTTAAAAGATGTATTAATGGAAGGAAGAAGAGTTGTAAATAATATAACTAATGTTGCTAGAATATTCTTTATTAAAACTTTCTATTCAGTTTTATTATCTATATTAAATATAGTAACATGTACTCAATTCCCGTTCATTCCTATACAGATAACTTTGATAGATTTAGCTATAGAGGGATATACATCATTTTTCCTTTCATTTGAAGAAAATCAAAAGAGAATTAAAGATACATTCCTTAGAAGTGTTATAAGAAATGTGTGGATATATTCTGTAACAATAATAATTAATATAATAATTATGTATTTATTATATAAACCATTAGGTATTAAATATGATGAAGCTACTACTGTTATGTATTACATAGTAGGATTTGTTAGTATATTAGCAGTTATTAAAGCTTGTAGACCATTTAATAAGTTAAGAGCATTTTTAGCTAGTACAACAGCAGTAGGTTTTTTTGTGGCCACAATTCTCTTTAAGAATTTATTACAACTATCTTCAATTGGAAGTACAGCAATGATTGTACTAGGTATATTATTTATATTTAGTACAATTATTATAACCACTAAAAATAAAATAACTTGTAATTAAATTTTAATTAGAAATATTTTTGTTTTCTGCTAGTTGTTTTTGTGACAAACTAGCTTTTTTTTATAATCTTTAAATTTTTATACTAAACTCATATTTTATTTCTTCTTTGTATTTTACTTATAACTTTATAATATTAACAGAGACCTTTTTGTATACAATAAATCATAGTTTACATTGCTGTTACTTATCACAACAATATAATAATGCATTATATAAATATAGCCCCAAAGGAAAAAATTATATTGTATAATATGTGATAAAATAGCAGACCAACTTGTTATAAATAAAAATTATAACAAGTTAGAACTTTTATATATTTTACAAAGAAGACTTAACTTGGTAAGATAAATACATAGTAATTCCTAGCAAACATATATGAAATGTAAAAAAGAAAAAAGGAGCTGATCGAAAATGAAAATTGTTGATAGTTACTTTAAAAATGAATTGATGGTAGAACGAATGTGTATATAAGTATTAGGTTATATAAGAAAAAAACGAAGAATTAAAAGATAAAGAAATAATAAATGGAAATTTTGGAGGAGATAATTATGACAAAGAAAAGAGAAGATAGAAATTTTAAATTTGAAACATTACAATTACATGTAGGACAAGAACAACCAGATCCAGTTACAGATGCAAGAGCAGTACCAATATATCAAACATCATCATATGTATTTAGAAACAGTGATCATGCAGCAGCAAGATTTGGATTAACAGATGCAGGTAACATATATGGAAGACTTACTAATCCAACAGAAGATATATTTGAAAAGAGAATAGCTGCTCTAGAAGGTGGAGTTGCAGCATTAGCAGTAGCATCAGGTGCAGCAGCAATAACTTATACTATAGAAAATTTAGCACAAAATGGAGATCATATAGTAGCAGCAGAAAATATATATGGAGGAACTTATAATTTACTTGCTCATACTTTACCAAAGTATGGAGTAACTACAACTTTTGTAGATCCAAGTGATTTTGCAGCAATAGAAAATGCTATTCAAGATAATACAAAAGCAGTATATATAGAAACTTTAGGTAATCCAAATTCAGATATCGTTGATATTGCTAAGGTTGCAGAAATTGCCCATAAACACAAAATCCCACTAGTTGTAGATAACACATTTGCAACACCTTATTTAGTAAGACCAATAGAATATGGTGCTGATATAGTTGTTCATTCAGCAACTAAATTCATAGGAGGTCATGGAACAACTATAGGTGGTGTAATAATAGATAGTGGTAAATTTGACTGGGAAGCAAGTGGAAAATTTGAATCATTAACAGCACCAGATCCAAGTTATCATGGAATAAGTTTTACAAAGGCAGTTGGACCAGCAGCTTTTGTTACTAAGATAAGAGCAATATTATTACGTGATACAGGAGCTACATTATCACCAATTCATGCATTTATATTCTTACAAGGATTAGAAACATTATCTTTAAGAGTTGAACGTCACGTAGAAAATGCATTAAAAGTAGTTCAATACTTAAATAATCATCCTCAAGTTGAAAAAGTACATCATCCATCAGTTTCAGAAGATGCAGTTCAACAAGAATTATATAAGAAATATTTCCCAAACGGTGGTGGATCAATATTTACATTTGAAATAAAGGGAGATGCTCAAAAAGCTAAAGACTTCATAGATAATCTAGAATTATTCTCACTTCTTGCAAATGTTGCAGATGTTAAGTCACTTGTAATACATCCAGCATCAACAACACACTCACAACTTAATGAAGAAGAATTATTAGAACAAGGAATTAAGCCTAATACAATAAGATTATCAATAGGTACTGAAAATATTGATGATATAATTGAAGACTTAGATGAAGCATTTAAAGCAGTAAAATAGGTATATTTGAACTGAAAAAAAAGTTATGATATATTAAAGATAAGTTATTAGGGGAGGGATATTAAATGACTTTACAACAGATAAGATATGTAATTGCAGTTGCTAGTACAGGTTCTATTAATGAAGCTGCCAAGAGATTATTTGTATCCCAACCTAACTTGTCGAGTGCTATAAAAGACTTAGAAGAAGAATTAAGGATAACCATATTTGCAAGAACTAATAAGGGTGTAATTATAACTCAAGATGGAGAAGAATTTTTAGTTTATGCTAAACAAATTATGGAACAGATGGATCTCTTAGAAGAGAAGTATATGGATCATAAGATTAAGAAAAAGTTTGGAATATCTACTCAACATTATTCTTTTGCAGTAAAGGCATTTGTTGAGATGGTTAAAGGCTTTGATATGAATCAATATGAATTTGCTATTAGAGAAACTAGAACTAATGATATATTAGAGGACGTTAAACTTGGCAAAAGTGAAATAGGTATATTATATATTAATGATTTCAATGAAAAAGTTTTAACTAAGCTAATAAAATCTTCTGAACTTAAGTTTCAAGAGTTATTTAAGTGTAAAGGATATGTATATTTGTGGAAGGATCATCCTTTAGCTAAAAATGATATTATTACAATGAAGGATTTAGAGGCTTATCCTTGCTTAGCTTTTGAACAAGGAGAAAATAATTCATTTTATTTTGCTGAAGAAATTTTGAGTACATATAATTATCCCAAGATAATAAAAGCATGTGATAGAGCAACTATGTTAAATCTTATGATAGGATTAAATGGATATACTCTATGTTCTGGTATTATATGTGAAGAACTAAATGGTAGTGACTATGTTGCTGTTCCACTTGAGACAGAAGAAGTTATGAAAATAGGTTATATAACTAGAAAGAATTCAGTAATAAGTGATATAGGCAAGAAATATATTGAAGAAGTAAAAAAATACATTGGAATCTTGGTAGATGAAGATGATATAGAAACAGAAAAAAAGATTTAGTTAAATATAAAAAATGAATTTAAAAACTCGGCTAATGTGTACCGAACTCCAATTGTTAGATTTTTTCAATCTAATTTTTTTGGGAAGACGATTTGGTACAATTAAGCCGATTTTTTTTACTCTATAGTGAACATAAGATTTACAAGTTAGGGGGTTGACCTTTACGTTACGTGAAGGTGTAAACTTAATTTACGCCATAGTTACCTTGGCGATTTTGATAATGAGAAGAGAAAGGAGTTTGTGTTATGCAGTATACAGCAGGAGAATTAGCAAAGTTATTAGGAGTTTCATCAAGAACAATACGATTTTATGATGAGAAAAAACTTTTAATACCATGTGGATATTCAGATTCAGGATATCGTTTATATGATGAGCAGAGTGTTCAACGTTTACAAAAAATAATGATGTTGAAGTTTATGAATTTTTCTCTAGAACAGATTGCAGGAATTATACAAAATGATGGCGGAGATATTCGGGAATCTTTACGAGAACAGGAATTGATGCTAATTGAGAAGAAAGAGCATATTTTAAGAATAATTGATGCTGTTAGAAAAACTGAAAATTCTTCGGATGAAGAATTTTGGGATAACATGCTTCGTACCATTAAGATTACTAGAGAAAGAGAAGAGGTGGTTGCACAGTATGCAACTGATGAGAACTTAATTAACAGAATATCCATTCATAACTTTAGTACTTCTAAACAAAGCTTTTACAGTTGGTTGTTAGAAAGGATAGAACTAAAGGAAAATATGAAGATTTTAGACATAGGATGTGGAAATGCATATTTTTGGAAGAGAGTAGCAAAGGATCTTCCAAAAAATCTTGAGATTCATTTAGTTGATTATTCTGAAGGCATGATTAAAAGTGCTAAAAAAAGTGTAAATGATATTTTGAAAGAATATCCTGAGAAATGTCTTAAGTTTGTGGTGGACAAAAGGGATGCAACCGATTTTTCTTATCCTGTCTCAGGTTTTAATAGAATTATGGCAAATCATGTATTATTTCACATGAGTAAGGACAGTAGAATTCAGTTATATCATAAGATTCAAGCTTTACTTACAAAGGGAGGACGTTTTTCATGTAGCTTAATTGGGAAAAATCATATGAAAGAGATTAATGATTTTATTGAGGAATATTATCCAAGTATTGGAGTCGCTTCAGAAAAGTTTGATATTTTATTAGAAAACGCTGAAGAAGAATTGCAGAAGTATTTCAAAGTGCTTAAGGTTGAAGAACAAGACAATGATTTGCTTGTACCAGATGAAGAAACTATTTTTAACTATGTTACATCTTATTCACAGACTGCAAAAGAAATAATAAGTAAAGAAAAAGAACTATTTTTAGAACGTGTTTGCTTGAAGAAGAATATGGACGGGTGTATGTATATTCATAAATCAACAGGAAATGTTGTATGTGAGCTTCTTTAAATTTAAAGAAAATGATCGAAGAAATTAAGTTGAAATTACAGAAGTAATTAGAAATAAATATATTAAATAGATAAACTTGCAAAGTTTTTGTCTGTAATAAGTATTTATGGATATATATAATAATCACTGTAAGATAAACGCATGGCAGTGAATATTTGAGTTACTTCGATTAATGAGTGGATTATTACTCAAATAGATTTTCTCCATGAATAAAATAGGTAGTGTAGAAAAGTGTTACTTCGGATTTTATGTTAGCTCTTAAGTAGGAAATGAGCAAAACACTTTTTGATTTTCTCCTATTTTTATAAAATAATCTTTTTATTATGAAAGGGTGAAATAGAATGAGTAAATTTAATAATATAATTGTAAGAAAAAATAAATTAACAATTAACAATGAAGGCCATATTGCTTATAAGATGAAACTTAAAGAATTAGTAGTAGTAGAAGCCCTATCTAGTTTTTTTGGAGAATTAAAATTTTATAATGACAATACTAATGACATAATACAAAATGTTAGAAAGATGATTGAAATAGAACCTGATTTTATTGCTAATTTGGCTATATATTCTAGGTGTGTTATGAATTTAAGAAGTATATCTCATATGCTTGTAGCTGAACTTGCTCATTCTAATAATGGTAAAAAATATGTTAGAGAAGTTACAAAAGAGATTGTAACAAGACCAGATGATATGACTGAGATTCTTTCATATTATATAAATACTTTTGGAAAACCAATACCTAATTCTCTTAAGAAAGGAATAGCAGATAGTTTCATTAGATTTGATGAATATAGTTTAGCAAAGTATAACAGTGCTTATAGCCAGTTAAAACTAAAAGATATATTATGCCTTGTTCATCCAAAGGCAAAGGATGAAAAGCAAAATGATATGTTTAAGAGGCTTATAGAAGGAAAATTAGAAAAAACATTAACATGGCAGACAAAGCTTTCTACTATAGGCAATACAAAGGAAGCTTGGGAAGAGCTTATAGCAAGTGATAAGTTAGGCTATATGGCTATACTTAGAAATTTGAGAAATATATTAAAATGCAATCCTAGTAATATTGATAAGGTTTACGAAATATTAAGTAATGAAGATAGAGTATTAAAGAGTAAACAATTACCTTTTAGATTTTATTCTGCTTATAATACATTATGTAGAGAAGGTATGGGAACTTCTAAGATATATAGTGTATTAGAAGATGCAATAAAATATTCAACTAGTAATATTGACAAAATATCTGGAAGAACTTTTATAGCTGCAGATGTTTCAGGCTCTATGACTATGCCTATAAGTAGTAGAAGTGAAGTTACATCAGCAGATATTGCAGTAGTAATGATGGCTATTGCAAATTATATATGCGAAGAAGCTATAACAGGTACTTTCAGCGATACATTTGAACTATATCCTATGAGTAGTAGTGGAGGAATAATAGCTAATGCAAAAAGTGTACCTATAACAGGTTTGGGTACCAACATGATTGCACCACTTAGATATTTAATTGACAACTATATATATGTAGATAGAATAATTATTTTATCTGATAATGAAGCAGGATATTCATATAAAGGAATATGCCAACAATATGTTGATGAATATAGATGTAAAGTTAATCCAGATGTATGGGTACATGCAATAGATATGAATGGATATGGAACTCAACAATTTTGGGGAGGTAATGTAAATATAATTTCGGGTTGGAGTGAAAATATATTTAAATTTATATCTTCAGTTGAGGATTCTGGAAAGAAAAAAATGTTAAATGAAATTGAAAATTACTATTTTAAGAAAGGAAATATAAGTTATGAAGGTTATACAGGGTAAATATACTATGGCTAAAGTTTTTACAGATAATATAGAAGAAGAAGCTATAGATCAATTAACGGAATTATGTAATCAACCTTTTGTAGAAGGGTGTAAGGTAAGAATAATGCCTGATACACACAAAGGATCAGGCTGTGTTATAGGATTTACGGCAGATCTTGGAGATAAAGTTATTCCTAATATAGTAGGTGTAGATATAGGATGTGGAATGTTAACTATAAAGCTTGGCAAGGTAGATATAGATTTAGAGAGGTTAGATGAGATAATAAATAAGTTTATTCCATCAGGACAAAATGTACATGAAGGAAGAATGATAAAATATCCTAAATTACAAGAGCTAAAATGTTATAGATCTCTTAAAAATACCAAGAGAATCGAAAGAAGTATAGGTTCATTAGGTGGTGGAAACCATTTTATAGAAGTAGATATTTCAGATGATGAAGAATTATATTTAGTTATCCATTCAGGTAGTAGAAACTTGGGTAATCAAGTCGCTATAATATATCAAAAGTTAGCCATAGACTTATGTTCAGGTAGAGGAGATTATTATACCAAGAGAGATGAGATAATAGAAACTTTCAAAAAAGAAGGAAGAAGAAAAGAAATACAGAAAGAATTAAAAAAATTAGAAGCATTATATGAAGAACTAAAACCTATATATCCTAAAGATTTATGTTTCTTAACAGGAAGGTATAGGGAGGATTATCTTAATGATATGAATATATGTCAAGAATATGCAACACTAAATAGAGAAACTATGGCAAATATTATATTAAATCATCTTATGAATAAGAGTTTACAAGACTTCGAACATTATGAAACTATACACAATTATATTAATTTTAAAGATAATATAATAAGAAAAGGTAGTGTATCATCTTATAAAGGAGAAAAGTTGATTATTCCTATAAATATGAGAGATGGCAGTCTTCTATGCATAGGGAAAGGTAATGATGACTGGAATTATTCTGCACCTCATGGGGCTGGTAGAGTAATGAGTAGAACTAAGGCAAAAGAACAAATAAGTTATGAAGAATTCAAGAATTCCATGAAAGGAATATATACAACATCAGTTTGTGAATCAACAATAGATGAAGCCCCTATGGTATATAAGCCTATGGAGGAAATTATCAAAAATATATGTGATACAGTTGATATTATTGATATAATAAAACCAATATATAACTTCAAAGCAAAAGAATAAACTGTATGAGGTAAGGGGGAGAATAATTTGTTTGCTGATTTTATAAAACATTATGATAACATTCGCTCTATACTTAGAGAGATGTTTTTATATGGTTGCTTTTCTAGAGAGGATTATGAGAATAAGAAGATAGGGAGTTCTAGAAAGGTTAGTTATGAGATAAGGAGAATTCAGCAATATATAGAAAAAGAATTTATTAGAATAGATAGGGATGGAAAAGTGAAACTTCTTAGTTTGAGCTATGATGCTATAACTAATACTAAAAACTTTTTGGTAAGCACATATCTTAATAAAAGTTTCACTAAAACTGATATAGTACTTCATTATAATATACTTCTTATATTAAATAGGAGTGATAAGCCCCTTACAATGAATGAAATTGAAGATGAATTAGTGAAAAATAATCTGATTGATTATGAAATTATAAGTAGCAAGACAATAGAGAGAAAAGTGAAAAAATTAAGTGATTCCATGGGCATTATTCAATCTAAGAAAGTAGGACGTAGTAAAGTATATAGTATAGCAGATGATATATTTTTAGATCTTACTTCAGAAGAACTTGATAAGCTCATGGATATAGTTTCTTTATGCAAAAATATTATTTTCCCTAATATATCCGGATATTATCTAGAAGATACATTGAAGCAATATATGAAGTTTGAGAGAAAGATAGATTATTGTTTCGATGATATATTTCAATATCAGAAGTTACATTTTCATCCAATAATTGAAGAAGAGGTTTTATGGAAATTATTAAATGCTATTAAGGATAAGAAGAGGGTTGCATTAGAATATAATAAAAATATTAATAGCAGAAGTAGATATAATTCAGAGGAGATAATTCCATACAAGATACGTTATGATGTTGAATGTGGAAGATGGTATTTAATAAGCTTTAAAGGAGATAAGTGTTTTATATCTAGATTAGATAGGATAGCGGATGTAAGGATACTTAATATAAATTATAATGAAGATTGTCTTGAAGATAAATATAAAAAGGCAATGATGTATAGTTGGTCAGCAGTACAGATAAATGGTAATACAGAACCTGAAGTATTTAAATTTAAAGTGAGTATATCAGATAGTAGTGAAAATTATATTATTGATAAAATAAAGGCAGAACTAGAAACATATGAGGTAGAGAAAATAGATGAATATACATATCTATTCACCAAAATAGTTAATGATTGTAATGAACTGACACCATGGATAAGAGGATATGCAGGAAGGATTGAAGTAATAGAACCTGCATACATAAGAAAGAAGATAAATAGGGATTGGAAGGAGATGCTTAAAAACTATGGAGTTATTTCATGAATATAAAAATAGATATTTTAACTTAGTTTTTAAGTTGCTCAATTTATCTCAAAGAGGATTGAGTAGGGAAGAGATTATATCATTAATAGATCAAGAGGAATATGATGAAAAATTAATATCTAAAAATTTAGTAACCTTTGAGGGAATGTTATTAAATGAATGTGATGAAGAAGATAGATTGAATTTATTAACAGAAGAAAATGATAAATTTTATCCTATTATAAAGAATAATAAAAGTCTAGCACTTAGTGTCAGATTATCAACTATAGAGAAACAGTGGTTAAAATCTATGATAAGTGACGATATGGTAAGAGAATTGCTAGGAGAAGAAATAATAAATAAACTAGAAAATAAACTTGCAAATGTAGAGAGTATATCCAAAGATGTAATAGAAAAGACTAATAAAATTACATATGATAAGAAAAATTATAGTGTTCTAAAGGATAAATTTTTTCTATTAATAGATTCAATAAAGAGAAATAAAATAATAAAATACACTAGTGTAGATAAGATGGGAAATGAATATAAAGACATATTAGCATTACCTATAAGAATAGATTATTCATTAAAAGATGAGAATATTAGGGTTTCTGTGTATTCGTTAGTAGAAAAGAGAAGCATAATGTTATTATTAAGCAACGTTAAAGAAATTGAAATTCTAGAAGATATGCAAGTCGATATTAAGAGATCAGATATAATAGATAATCTTAAACAGAAGAAATATTGCAAAGAGCCAATAGTATTAGAGGTGACTGATATAAAGGGTGCAATGGCTAGATGTTTTATGGGATTTTCTTCTTATGAGAGAAGTACAAGGAGTTTAGGGGATAATAAATATGAGGTTAAGATATTTTATTATACATTTAATAAAGATGAAATGATAAGAAAGATATTGACTCTTGGGCCTTATGTAGTAGTAAAATCACCAGAAAATATACGAAATGATATTATAGATATACTTAAAAAGAGAGTTTTATATTTAAATGATGAATAAGTAAATTGTTATTATGGTATTTTAAGGTTGTTAAATTAAATAAGAATATTAAGTTTAGACAATAAATGTCGCTTATCTTATGTCGGACGGATAAGCAATGTTTATTGTCTTTTTTAACGTCTTAGAAAGTATAAAAGTTTCATGGATTTAAGAGACGCTTAGCAAGTCGTTAGAAATATAATTTAACAAATTAAATAATTAGGAGGGGAATAACATGCCAAAAACAAAAGGAGAATCAATAATACAGTTTATACCTAATTATATAGTTACATATTGCAGAAACTTTTTATTTGCACTTCCATTACAGTTAATTTTGGTAGGACCATTAGCTAGATTTATATTTAGATCTATTTTTCGTAATAAAGAAAGATAATACCATGACAGGTTCTAAAAACAAGTTTTAGAACCTGTCATAATGGCTAAACAAAATCTAAGGGTATATAGTATAGCTTTAGATTTTGTTCCATTAAAGTCTATATAGTCTAGTTTGGAATTGGAAGTTTCTCTTTGTTTCAAAGCCATCTTCTGATTCAATATTCTTTATATTTTCAGACATAGATACTAAACTAGCACTCATATTGTCTGCTCTAGCAATTATAAGCGCTTCTTCAAAAGAAGGTTTAACAGGAGAACCCCATTCAAGGTTTTCATGGTGACTAGCTACAATATGAATAAGTAGTTTAAACCAATTAGGTTTTTGAGGTAGATTCTTTTTGGTGCAAAAATTATTTATAGCTTCGTATAATAATCCTATACCTTCAACAATGTGATCATTTAACTTGCCTACTTCTGTCATTTGCGGTTCGAATATTTTCATTGTATAGCAATTTAGTTTGCCTATGTCATGCAATAAAGAACCCATCTTTATAAGATCTAAATTAATAGCTCTATCTCCAGTTGTCTTATTCTTAATAGTTGCCATAGATAATGCATATTCTAGAACTTCTGTGCTATGTTGAGCATTTCCACCAATGAAGTTGTGGTGAATTCCTACTGCAGAAGGTGCATTGAAATAATCTTCTTGAGTATGTATTAATTCTCCACTTATAACACCTTCAGTAAATTCTCTTATTTCTTCATTTTCTATTGAATCAACTGCAGAACGTATTATTTTTTTTAAGCTTTCTTTTGGAATATATGAGGTTTTTGTAACATATTTTATTGCATCTGGTTCAGTATTTAATTCTATATTAGATATATCTATATATTTACCTCTGAAGTCCTTCATTTCTCCTGAAACATTATAAACCTTACCTATTTCAGGAATTAAATCATCTTCAGTATGATTCCATTTTTTTGCGACTCCGATGCTAGCACCATCATTAAATTTTATTAATAAATATTTTCCTCTTGAATAGGGTAATATATCTGCACTTATAATTCCTATATAACTATTAGTAATTTTTTCTCCTACTTGATATTCACTTGCTCTCTTCATAAAAAATAAGCCTCCATTAACTTTTGTATAAAGTATAACTTATATACAATATTTAATTATTTGTGTTTACAAATAATATTATACATAAAAAAATTATTAATAAGGAATTATTTTATAAGAAAATAGTATCTATTCAAACTAAAATTATAAAATAAGGACTAAATTGTATTATGTAATTGTTACATCATTAATGTAATAAAATTATATATATAGACATAGTAAGCAAATGTTATTTATCAATAACATTAATGTATAAAAATGAAAAAATGTGAATAAAATAGTTGACAAAGGCAACAAAAAGGAATATATTAGTTTATAGAAAGTGGCAACAATTTTGAGGTGAATATAATGGATGAAAAGAAGGACATTATTTCAGACATTCGTAAGTTCAATCTATTTTATACAAATTATTTTGGCTACTTAAACCAACATTTGTTGGAAACTAAATATTCAGTAACAGATATACGTGTATTGATAGAGATTGATAGAATACCTGAATGCACTGCTAATAAAATGGTGAAGATATTGAAGTTCGATAGGAGCTATATGAGTAGAATCTTAAAGAGATTCGAGAAGAATGGCTTGATAGAGAGAAAGATATCAGAAACAGATAAGAGAGTACATTATGTTTCTCTTACAGAGGAAGGCAAGAAGGAATTAGCAGAGATTAACTATAGAGCAGATAAGCAGGTGGCTGGAGTTATTCAGTATTTGAATGATGAAGAGAAAGAAAGACTTCGAAATGCTGCAAAAGAATTAATGGATTTATTCTCTAGAAATGAAGAATTAAAACATTATCATTATAAATCAAGATAGAGTAATAATTAAGTGCTCAGTGATGAACTCTTAAATTACATATACACAATATTTTATATTTTAATTTAATGGAGGTTAGATAAAATGGCAAAGATTTTTTATCAAGAAGATTGTAACTTATCATTATTACAAGGAAAAACAATAGCTATTATTGGTTATGGTAGCCAAGGACATGCACATGCATTAAATGCAAAAGAATCAGGATGTAATGTAATAATAGGATTATATGAAGGAAGTAAGTCTTGGGCAAAGGCAGAAGCTCAAGGATTTAAAGTATATACTTCAGCTGAAGCAGCTAAAAAAGCTGATATCATAATGATATTAATAAATGATGAACTTCAAGCAAAATTATATAAAGAAGATATCGAACCAAACCTAGAACCAGGAAATATGTTAATGTTCGCTCATGGATTTAACATTCACTTTGGTCAAATAGTACCACCTAAGGATGTAGATGTTACTATGATAGCTCCAAAGGGACCAGGACATACTGTACGTAGTGAATATCAAGCAGGAAAAGGAGTTCCTTGTTTAATAGCTGTTGAACAAGACGCTACTGGAAATGCTCAAGATTTAGCATTAGCTTATGCATTAGCAATTGGTGGAGCTAGAGCTGGAGTTCTTGAAACTACATTCAGAACTGAAACTGAAACTGACTTATTCGGTGAACAAGCAGTACTTTGCGGTGGTGTTTGTGCATTAATGCAAGCAGGATTTGAAACATTATGTGAAGCTGGATATGATCCAAGAAACGCATACTTTGAATGTATTCATGAAATGAAGTTAATAGTTGACTTAATATATCAATCAGGATTCGCAGGTATGAGATACTCTATATCTAACACTGCTGAATATGGAGATTACATCACTGGACCTAAGATAATAACTGAAGATACTAAGAAAGCAATGAAAGCTGTATTAAAAGATATCCAAGATGGTACATTTGCAAAAGACTTCTTATTAGATATGTCTTCAGCTGGTGGACAAGCTCACTTCAGAGCATTAAGAAAATTAGCTGCTGAACATCCATCTGAAAAAGTTGGTGCAGAAATCCGTAAATTATATAGCTGGAATGGTGAAGACAAATTAATAAACAACTAATTTGAGCTTAATGAAAATGAGATAATTCATTGCATAATTATACAAAAAGGATCTATTCTTAATAGGAATAGGTCCTTTTTTACGCTTTAGGAAATTACATAGAATTTCAAAACAAGTTTTGAAACTTATCATGAAGGATAAACAAAATTTTAGGTACTATAGGTGGACAGATAATTTTAAGAAAAATATGTTAAATATGCATTAGTATTGGTATAATGTAATTAATTGTGGGGATATTAAAAGAAGTATCAAGTTAAAATTTAGGAAGTAGGTTTATTGTCTTGAAAAATAAAAAGAAAAAATTAAAGATATCAATATTTTTTTTAGTAGTATTTGTGGTAGTATCTACCATTACCTTTCCTTTGTATGTTTTCTATGGACCGTTTAAAGATGTTAGAGATATGGTAGTGGGGTTATCTATGTCTACGACACATTATCAGTTTGTTGCTAAGATGTTTTTTAGTGATAAGGAAATAGAGAATATACTTAATAAGGCTAATAAACAAAATAATATAGAAAAAGATGCAAATATAAGTAAAACTGCTGTAGAAGCAATAGCACCGATAGATATTGATGAAACAAATTCAGATATAGAGACTATAGAAATCAATACTAATAAATTTAATGGAATGGCAATTATCATAAAAGATTCTACTAGAGTTAAGATAGGTTATTCTAAAAAATTAGGAGAAGTAGGGGAAACAGTATCAGCTATGGCTGATAGATATGGAGCAATAGCGGCAATAAATGGTGGTGGTTATAAGGATATATCTAATGTAGGGTATTCTGGGGGAAATGGAGGGCTTCCAATAGGAATACTTATATCAGAAGGAAAAATATTATCACCTAATAAGAGTACAGATTACTCTAAAGTTGAATCAGCTGTATTTGCTATAGATAATTCTGGAAAGGTGTTTGTAGGAGAAGCTTCAGCACAAGATTTAATAGATAAGGGATATATGGAAGCTATATCATTTTCACCTACATTAGTTGTTAATGGTAAACCTTATATATCAGAAACAACTTTACATGGAATAAATCCTAGAACTGCAATAGGACAGAGAGAAGACGGAAGTATAATAATGCTAGTTATAGATGGTAGACGTGGACTAAAATTTGGTGCTACATTAGAGCAAGTACAAGAAGTTATGTTAAGTCTAGGTGCAGTTAATGCTATGTGTTTAGATGGAGGTGGGTCTTCGGTTATGTATTATGATGGAGAAGTTATAAACACTCCTTCTAATTTAACAGGAGAGAGATGTGTTCCAGATATAATTTATGTGAAATAGCGGTGAAGATATGAAGAGAAGAAGTAAGATAATAATAGGAGTTATAGTTACTGTAATTGTATCTATAGCAGTACAAACACTAGCATTAATATTTATTCAGAAATATTATATAGATAGTGATTTGGCAATAACATTTAATAATGTTACGGAAAAACCTAAAACGGAATCTAAGTATGAAGAAGATAAAGGTGTAGATATACCAGAGGAAGCTCAGAATGTAATGATATCTAATGATGGGAAATATATTTTATATGTATACAATGATCAAGCACATGTGGTTAATTATGATACTAGAGAAGATTCAATAATAGATTTTCAGTTAAGAGGTGAGAATACACTACTTACTTGGCATGATACTGAATCCAAGATAATAATAGCATCTACGGGGGAAGATAACATAGTGGGATTTAAGATGTATATATATGATCCTAAGAGTAAAGAAGTGAATGCTGCTTTAGATTATAATAATCAGCAGAGAACATATTATTTAAATAATATATATGAGAAAATAACGGATATTGCAATTAATAATTATAATACTATATTATATCTTAAAGTTCAGAATAAGCTTGCAGATTGGATAAATAGATTAGATATATCAGGAGATACTTATGCATTATCACTAGGATGCAATAATATAGGTAATTATGTGATTATGAAGGAAAAAGATGAAGTGTGTTATGAAAATCTTGATGATAATTCTATATATTATACAGATTCAGGTGTGACTAAAAAGATATCAATAGATAGTGGATTAAAGATACTTGGAATGAAGAATAATATCTTATATATAGCAAAAGAAGAGAATAATAAAATTTCTAAGATATATTATAAGAATTTAGACAATGAAGATATTGAGAATGACAATTGGAACAAAATGGATATTAATAGTTATACTGATAGAAATAATATTATGTTAAGTGAAGATGGAAATATATATTTAATAATAGATAATAAATTAAAGAATCTTATGGATAATTCTGAAATAAACTATGAGAATGGAAAGATTATTAAGATATTAGACAATGAATTTTTTATAAGGATAGGAAATAAGATTAAGAAAATGAGTTTAACTAAATAATTATCTTGCATTTATGAAGGTATGAAAAATTAAAAGAATTATATAAATCAATTATATATATAATTAATAATAAAATAGTGGAGGGGACTATGGGAGAATATAACCAAAAAGTAAATAACATAATTGTTGAAGTGAAGAAAGTTATAAAGGGGAAGGATATAGTAATAAGGAAGGTACTAACTAGTATACTAGCACAAGGGAATATACTTATAGAAGATGTTCCAGGTGTGGGTAAGACAACATTGGCATTAGCTTTTTCAAGAGCTATGGCATTAGAATGCAGAAGAATGCAATTTACACCAGATGTTATGCCATCGGATATTACAGGATTTAGTATATACAATAAGAATATTCAGGATTTTGAATATAAGCAAGGAGCGATAATGACTAATCTATTTCTTGCAGATGAAGTTAATAGAACATCTTCTAAAACTCAATCGGCATTATTAGAAGTTATGGAGGAAGGGAAAGTAACAGTAGATGGAATAACTAGATGCGTACCTAAACCTTTTATAGTTATAGCTACGCAGAATCCAATAGGATCTGTAGGTACTCATATGTTACCAGAATCTCAACTAGATAGATTCATGATAAAGATAACTATAGGTTATCCTAATATTGAGAGTGAGATAAATATGTTAAAAGGTAAACAGAATAATGTTCCATTAGATAGTGTGCAAGAAGTTGTCAATAAAGAAGAAGTGTTAATTATGCAAGAACAAGTGGAAAATGTATTTGTTCATGACGACATATTTGACTACATAGCTAGACTTGTGTATGAAACTAGAAACAATCCTTTAATTGAACTGGGAATAAGCCCTAGAGGAACTGTAGCATTAACACAAATGGCAAAAGCATCTGCATTTATTGATGGTAGGGATTATGTAATACCTGAAGATATAATAGGATGCTTTGAAGATGTAGTGTCTCATAGAATAATATTAAGTTCAAATGCTAGGTTGAATAATTACACTATATCTGATGTTATATCAGAAGTAAGAAGTAAAGTAGCACAAGGCAAAAGGGTGAAGAGATGATAATAAGTATAATATTATATTTATGTTTAGTGGTGGGAACTATAATATTTGCAGCTTTATATAGATTTTATTTTCCAATAGTAATAATTTTATTAGAAATAATTCTGCCTATTGTACTATTTATAATTACAATGATATCTAGATTATTATTGGAAATAAGAATAAATAGTAAATTTAATACATTTAATAAAGGTTCAGAAGTTCCGATAGATATAGCTATAGATAATAAATCAATATTTCCTATATCTAAGATTAGGTTTAATGTTATTTGTAAGGATAGATATGGAAAACAGTCTGTAGTTAAGATAAAGACTTTGGCTAATAGTAGATCAATAACTAATATTACTTATAATATAGATGTAAAGTATTGTGGAATTATAGATATAGCAATTGAAAAGGTTTATATATATGATTATTTATCCTTATTTAAAATTAGGAAAAAGATAAATAAAAGAGCTAGCATAATTATATTACCTAATGTTTACAATGTAGATAATGATATAGCTATATCTGAAGTAGAATGCGATGAAGGTACAAGATATTCAGAATATATTAGTGGAGAAGATAATTCAGAGATATTTGACATAAGAGATTATGTTCAAGGAGATAAGCTTAATAGAGTTCATTGGAAGCTTAGTAGTAAATATGACAATATGGTTGTAAAGGAATTTGGATATCCTTTATCAACAAGAATTGAATTATTACTAGAATTATATGTGGATAAGTCTAAAGAGTGGGAGAAGATAGTGGATGGGTTAATAGAAACAGTAGCATCAGTATCAAGTTCTTTAATTCAAAAAGGTCATGAACATAATATAGTATGGTATCGAGAAGATATTAAAGAATTAGTTAGTGAAAGAATAACTTCATTTGAAGATTTTCATAGGACAATTAAAGATATATTAAATTGTAATTTATATTTAGATGCTCTTAAGGCATTATCGCTATATTCAGAGGGAACTATGCAACCAGAAGCAAGTGGAGGAATATATTTTACATCAGTATATAATGATGTTGATAGCAAAATAGGACTAAACACAATAGTTGTAACAGATATGGAATGTGATGAAATCAATGTTTCCTCTGCGAACGTTACTAGATGTAGCATTGTTAATGTAAATAATATTGAAGATGACATTAAAAAATTGATTATATAAAAAGGTATTGAATTATGAAAATGAGAAAAAATAAAAATAATATGTATAATTACAAAATAAAAACAACTATATATAGTGAGGGAAAAGATAAAACTAATATATTTGAGTATTTTATAATTCTTATAGGCGTTATGGCTACCATGTTAATTATAACTACCGCATTTAATTGGAACCATGTATATGAGAAATTAATAATAATAGAATCAATAATAGTTACATTAGTGATGTGTATATTGTTTAAACAGAAAAAGAAAGTAAATATAATAATAGCAATTGTAATATTTATTGTTGGAGTTATTAATATACACAATATAGTCTATTCCTTTGTAAAAGTTTTTAATAATTATAAAAAGTATTGTGTAACAGAAGGAGTAATAGTTGTTGGAATATGCTCAATATTATTAGCATTTTTTATTACCCTTATTGTTAAGAAGAAACCTAGCATAATATTAGCAATTATAGTTACATTACCATTTTTATTAATTGTAACTCTAAGTGGTAAACTTCCTTCTAATGTATCATTTGCTATGTTAATAGCTTTTTTATTATCTATATTGTTTATGAATGTCAAGAAGAAAAAGATGAATATTGACAGAGAAACAGTTGAAAAGAGTAATGCAATTATAGGGATAACAGCTATTATGATAGCTTTCGCTATTATAATGGGAATATGTCATGTATTCACTAAAGAAGATTATGATAGCCTTTGTAGAGATTTATTACCGGTTTATAACAATATAGATTGTTTTATGGAAGATATGTCTTTAGAGAATTTTAAGAATATATTTAAAAATAATATTGTAGCTACAGGAGGTGTAAGTGGAGGTGAATTGGGAAATGTATCAAAGTTAGAATATGATAATAGTACTGATCTTATAGTTAACTTACCTGTAGAAGAAAATTTAAATAGAAATATATATTTAAAAGGATATGTAGGTGGAGAATATAATAGCAACTGTTGGAAGCAAGTTAATGATAATGACTATAAAGATCTTCAAAAAAAGTTAGATAATAAAGATATTAGTGGTATGGTACAGAATATTAGTTCAAGTGAGATAGCAGAAGTTAATGGTTCATTAAAAGGCACAAGTGAGAAGTTTATTAACTATAAAGGAAAGATGCAAATAGAGAATATAGATGCAAACAAAGAATATGCATATCTTCCTTATGCTTCTATATATACTGATGATTTTATATATTCAAAAGATTTAGGGTGTAGTGCGAAAAATCAAGATAAATATTCAGTAGAATATTATAATTATGAAGAGGATATAGATACTATAGAGAATATTTTCTCAAGTAAGAGAGATAATGATATAAATAAGTTAGAAGCTATATATAGGAATTATGTATATGAAGTATATACTAAGTTACCAAGCAATAGTTTAAAAGATATAAAACAAAAATATAAAGGATTATCAGAAAGGAATTCTTTAATCTCTTGTATAAATATTGCCAAAAAAGCTGTTTTAGAAGGAACAAAATATGACTTACAACCTGGAACATTACCTTGGGGAAAAGACTTTGTTGAGTATTTCTTGAATGAAAATAGAAAGGGATATTGCGTTCATTTTGCTAGTGCAGGAGCAGTGATACTAAGAGCTATGGGAGTACCTGCTAGATATGTAGAGGGATATGTTATATATCCTGAGGATTTTGAACTTGCATCATTTTATCTAAGTGCAGATCCTATAGAATATAATATTTCTGATATATCTATATTAAATACTATGTCATTAGAAAAGCTTGATGAGGCATTTGTTGAAGACATTGATGAAAGAACTATAAATGAAACATATAGTACTATGTATAATATAAATGGTGAGATATATCAATTAATTATTGATCAAGTAGTGGGCATTTATGATGTGGATGATCAATACAAAAAAACTGGAGATAATACCTTTAGATTTATGAATGTTGATTATAAAATTGAAGATAACAAGGTAAAGAGAGTAGATGAAGTGGATTATGATTCTATATTTTCAGCAGGTAGTTCAACAGCAGTTCAATCACAAGGTGCAAAAGTAAAATTAACAGATGCAAGAGCGCATGCTTGGGTAGAAGTGTATATAGATGGATATGGTTGGTATCCTGTAGAATTTACGCCAAGTAATATGAACAGCGATTATGATGATTATGAATCTATGGAAGAAGAATTAAATATTGAAAGTGCAAGCAATTCAGGTGAAGAAAATTCTGTTAATCAAAATGAACCAAGCCAATCTAATACTACAGAAAGCACAAACCCAAAAGATATTAAGGTAGATGCTAATCAAGATAGTAGCATATTGACTACAACTTTAAATATTTTAGTTATAATTGTTGCAACAATAATAGCTGTATTTATCTTAACTATAGTTATTAGTAGATGTATATTTAGTTATAAGAATAAAGTTATGGAGAAGAGTTCTGACAGAAACAAATCTGCCATTTATTTTTACAACAAACTAATAAAATCAATAGAATTCTATTTAGGGGAGAGTATAGTTATAGAGTCATACAAAGAATTTGCAGAAACAATAAATAATGAAATTAAATTTATTGATATAAAATGGTTTAATAGATTAACAGAATTATTCTTAAAGGCAAAATATAGTAATAAACAAATATCTAAAGATGAATTAGAAGATTTAATAAAAGGAAGTTATAAAATAAGACAAATAATATATAATAACTTATCAAGGGTGAAATGCTTTAATTACAAATATGTGAAAAAATGCATATAAATCTCCTTTTTGGACTATTTTAAGATAAACATTTGTAGTATAATTTATAATAAGAAGGGGGAGTTTTGGTGTTCTATTTGACTAGTTTCTTTACTTTAAATATGATTAATGACGTAGATGATATACAATATTTAAAAATGACTAAAATATCTAAACATGATGTAAAAAAACTAATAGATTCTAGAGAAATAGTATCGCTTTGTGAAGATACTGAACGTATTGAAGCTGAAAAGAAATCTTTAGGTATAGAAGAAATAAAATATCAAGAAAATCTTATAAAAATAAAACCAGAAGATTTACTAATTGTTCTACATCTTATGGAAGATAATGATATAGAATATATTAAGATAGAATTAAGTGCAGATTGGAAAGTGGATTATTATACTAGAAAAGGCTTATTATTAAAACACATAGATTTAGGAAACACTATATATGAAGAGGCGAAGAGAAAAGCGTTTTTAGCTGGTGTTGGAGTAGAGTATGACGTGTATGATATATATTATCAAAAATAAATATTAATAATGGATTACAAATATAAACATTTGGTAAAAAAGTAGAAGTATATATTGAAAATGTCTTCCCAAAATATTACAATAACCTAAAGAGATAAAATAGGGTATAAGGGAGAGGCTAATATGGTATATGAGAGTGTTGAAAAGAGTCCACAAACAATAGAATATTTAAGAAAGATAAAGAGAGAAAACAGACGAAAATTTTTATTGAAAAATAGAAATAAATTCATTATAGTAGGTATAGTCATACTGTTATTTGTTTTATTTAATGTTATAAGAAGTATTTTTTTCTTCACTATAGACACTGTTAATTTAAGTGATATGAATGGAACATTTCAAATGGGTGATAGAATAAAAGTAGAGAAGAATTTTGGAGATATTGAAAGAGGAAAAGTATATAAGATAAATAAAGATGGTCAGATTATGTATCTTCGTTGCATAGGTGTAGGTGGAGATAATATAATTGTTGAAAATGACAATGTATATGTAAATGGTATGTTGTTTAATGAAAAATATGTTTCATCAGAGATGACTTCAAAGGTAAATTTGAAAGTGGATATACCAGAAGGTGAATATTTCTTTATGGGTGATAATAGAAATAGTTCTTATGATAGTAGATATTGGGCAAGTAAGTCTATATCAGCAAATAACATAATAGGTGAAGTTACAGAGAAGGTTTCTCTTTTTGGACAAAATAAAAAGATAACATATTATAATTAAAATATATTAGACTTATTGCAAAGGAGCCAAAATTACTAAAATAGTAGTTTTAGCTCCTTTTTACTTTATAAAAAACTATATAAAATAAGGAGGCTTTTTTTATGAAGATATACAATACTGAAAAATCAAAAAAAATATATAATGAAATGAAGGGATATTTAGTTGATGGAGTTGGTAGCTTTTTTCATATAAGTTCATATAGAGATTATCCTATTGTTATGACCCATGGAAAAGGTTCTAAGTTATATGATGTAGATGGAAATGAGTACATTGATTATATCCTTGGATTTGGGCCTATGTTACTTGGACATTGTAATTCAGCAATTAATTTAGCAGTAGAAAATCAATTGCATAAAGGAAGCCACTTTTCAGCACCTAATATTGAATTGGGAGAATTAGCAAAGAAGTTAACAGAAATTATACCATCTGCAGAAGCAGTTAGTTTTCAGAATTCTGGAACAGAAGTAGTTATGTATGCGTTACGTTTGGCAAGGGCATATACTGGTAAATATAAGATAATCAAATTTGAAGGTCAATATCATGGATGGTCTGATGAAGAAAAGATAAGTATAGATGCAAAAAATATTGAGGAAATGGGACCAAGAGAGCATCCTAACAAAATTATTCATACAAAGGGTCAACGATTAAGTTCAGCAGATGATCTAATAGTTTTACCATGGAATGATGCAGATATTTTAGAGAAAACATTAAAAGAAAATGATGATATAGCTGCTATAATTATGGAACCAATTATGTGTGATTCAGGACCTATTTTACCGAAAGAAGGATATTTACAAAAGGTACGTGAAATAGCAACTAAGTATAAAGTTGTATTAATATTTGATGAAGTTATTACAGGGTTTAGAGTATCTATAGGAGGAGCACAAAAATATTATGGCGTTATACCAGATATATCAACATTTGCAAAAGCTATTGCATCAGGTTATCCATTTGGAGCTGTAGTAGGTAAGAAAGAAATAATGGAGTGTGGCATACATGCTTCAGGAACATTTAATGGAAATCCTATAGGAACTGCAGCAGCATTAGCAACTATACAAGAATTATCTAAACCTAGTGTATATGAAAGAATAGAAGAATTAGCAATATTATTAGAAGATGGGTTTGAGAAATTAGCAGATAAATATAATATTAAAATATATGCAAGGCATGTAGGCAGTATATTTATACTATTCTTTGGCTTTGAAGATGACCCAGAGGATTTTAGAGATTGGATGAATAAAGCTGATACTGATATGTATAGAAAATTTGTATCGAGATGTGAGCAATATGGAGTTAGGTTTACTGATCGTAGAGGTAGAGAATATTTATCTACAGCTCATACTAGAGAAGATATTGAGAAAACTCTTCAAATTGCAGATTTGGTATTAAGCGAAATAGTAGGAAAGTAAAAAAAGACCATTTAGGTCTTAAATAAAGAAAAAGGAATAGGAAAGTAAAAAAAGACCATTTAGGTCTTAAATAAAGAAAAAGGAATAGGAAAGTAAAAAAAGACCATTTAGGTCTTAAATAAAGAAAAAGGAATAGGAAAGTAAAAAAAGACCATTTAGGTCTTAAATAAAGAAAAAGGAATAGGAAAGTAAAAAAAGACCATTTAGGTCTTAAATAAAGAAAAAGGAATAGGAAAGTAAAAAAAGACCATTTAGGTCTTAAATAAAGAAAAAGGAATAGGAAAGTAAAAAAAGACCATTTAGGTCTTTTTTTACTTTCCAGAATCCCCATAGTTAGATAAGACTCTTGCACTTGGGTCATTAACGTTACAACCTTCCCAAGATTTATTTGGCATCCAGAAGTCTTTTATCCATTTTGATTGGTTTGGATAGAATTCTTCGAATATTTCTCTGTATAATAAAGATTCCTTTGTGAAAGGTGTACCATATGGATATTTTTCTTTTGCATTTTCTACATCAGCATCTGTATATTTTTCTTCTGCATATTCCTTTAAGTAATCTACCATAGAATGTCCAACAGCATCACTAAATGCAGCTTTTTCTCTGAATAATATATCATGTGGTAAATAATCATATCCATCAAATGCTTTTCTTAATAGGTATTTACCTTTATTATATGTGTTCATTTTCTTAGCTGGATTTATACTCATTACATAGTTAACAAAATCTATATCAGCAAAAGGAACACGACCTTCTAATGCATGTGCAGATATACAACGATCAGCTCTTAATACATCATACATATATAATTCTTTTATTCTTTTTTCAGATTCTTTTTGGAATTCTTCAGCGTTTGGAGCAAAGTCTGTGTATTTATATCCGAATAATTCATCACTAACTTCACCTGTTAAGATAACTTTTAGATCTGTATTTTCATGAATGTATTTACATAATAAGTACATTCCTATACTAGCACGGATAGTTGTTATATCCCATGTTTCAAGATGATAGATAACTTCTCTTAATGAATTAAGAACATCTTCTTTAGTCATTATAACTTCTGTATGATCTGTTCCTAAGAAATCAGCAACTTGCTTGGCATATTTTAAGTCGATAGGATCTGTTTCCATACCTACAGCAAATGTTCTTATTGGTTTATCATGCATTTTTTGAGCTATTGCACATACTAATGATGAATCAAGACCACCACTTAATAAGTATCCAACTGGAGCATCTGATTGAAGTCTTTTTTCAACAGCAGCTTCTAATTTTGTTTTTATGTTAGCACATATTGTTTCTATAGGCTCATCTTTAATCATCTTAGGATTTGATAAGTCATTGTAGCATACAAACTCACCATCTTTATAATAATGTCCTGGTGGGAATGGCATTATATCATCACAATAATCTATTAATCCTTTAGCTTCACTAGCAAAAGATATTTGATGAGTATCTTTTGTATATCCATAGAACATTGGACGTATTCCCATTGGATCTCTAGCAGCCATAATAGTATCAGTGTTTCCATCATACATTACTAAGGCAAATTCTGCATCTAGGAACTTACATAATGTTTCTATACCAAACTTTTCATATAGAGGTATTAAAACTTCACAATCACTAGATGATTTGAATTCATATTCATCTTTAAGCATTTCTTTTAGAGCAGGATAATTGTAAATTTCACCATTACAAACAGCTTCGTAATTTTTGTAAATAAAAGGTTGGTTACCTTTTGCAGATAAGTCCATAATTGATAATCTGTTGAATCCCCATGCAATATCATAGTTTATAGTTGCACTATTATTATCTGGACCACGATGATAAACTTTTTTTAACGCGCCTTCAAAATCTTGAATAGCAATTTCACCTGAATTTAATACTACAAAACCACACATTATTAAAACCTCCTAAATATTTAAGCAAAATAAAAGACTCGCATTAGCGAGTCATCGAGTTTACCTTATAACTAAAAAAATAAATCAAAATTAAGATGAATAATTTATCAGTTACATGGTACGGAAAATACTTATTTTAGTACTCGATACCCGCCAATAGTTACGTTATTGGTTACGTTCTAGCCTACTAATAATAAAAGTTCTAAGTTATATATTGCTTCTATTACGTTTGGTAGACAGCTCGAAGGTGTTCTTCCTCTAAAACTCCACTACTAGGCTTGCACCATACCCTAGTTCGCTTAAGCTTCTGTTATAGATTACTCTCCTTGTCATTGCCTTTCATTGTTTAGCTTAATTTATAAAATTTTTCTTGATAGGTAGATTATAGTATGTTTTTTAGCAAATTACAACAGTAATTTTAAAAAAAATATTATTTAAGGGAAGTGTGCAAAATGGCATCAAATGCTGTATACGTTTAAATATAGTGATGTTAATAAATTGACAAAAATGTTATAAGAAATATAATTAAATTATTATTTGTTATTAATGAGGTGAGAAAGACGAATAAAAAAGAATTAAGAAGTAAAATACTAACTATTAGAAATAATTTAGACAAAGATATAAAACAAAAATATGACAAAATAATATTTAAAAAATTAAGAGAACGAAGTGAATACATTAATAGTAAAAATATATTTATATATCTAGGTTATGG
The DNA here is from genome assembly GCF_018918325.1 of Clostridium sp. MSJ-8. Taxonomy (GTDB): domain Bacteria; phylum Bacillota; class Clostridia; order Clostridiales; family Clostridiaceae; genus Clostridium. The sequence goes on from NZ_JAHLQH010000045.1 coordinate 67,383, forward strand.
TAGTGAGATAGATACAATTAGCCTTGTAAAAGATATGTTTTTAGATGGCAAGAATGTATGTATTCCCAAAACCAATATAGAAGATAGAACTATGGAAGCTGTTATAATAAGAGGTTTAGATAACCTAGAAGAAGATAAGTATGGAATATTAGAACCTAAGTCAAACTATGAGGTTATTGATAAACAAGATATAGACTTAGTTGTTATGCCAGGAGTTGCTTTTGATAATGATGGTGGAAGATTAGGATATGGTGGGGGATATTATGATAAGTTTCTTATGGATTGTTCAGAAGATAAGTATAAGATAGCACTAGCATATGATTTCCAAGTAATAGAATCTGTTCCGAAGGAAGAGCATGATATATTAGTTAATTGTATAATAACTGAAAAAAGTGAAAAAAATGTAGATAAGTCGTGTGAATAGAATTATAATAATTGTTGTAATAAAAAATAATTATAGGAAGGATTAATGCAATAAAAATAAACTATAGGAAGGAAATAAAAATATGAATATTGAAACTCAGTGTTTACATGAAGGCTATAAACCTAAAAATGGTGAGCCACAGGCATTACCAATATATCAAACAACAACTTATAGATATGAATCTACTAAACAAGTAGGAGATTTATTTGACTTATCAGCAGAAGGATTTTTCTATACAAGACTTGCTAATCCAACTGTAGATGCAGTTGAGAAAAAAATAGCAGCTTTAGAAGGTGGAGTAGGAGCATTATGTACTTCTGCAGGACAAGCTGCAACATTAATAAGTGTTATGAATATTGCAAGTGCAGGAGACCATATATTGTGTTCTATTAACACATACGGTGGAACAATAAATCTATTAGGAGTAACATTACAGAAATTTGGGGTTGAATGTACATTTATTAATCCAGATGCATCAGAAGAAGAAATCCAATCTAATATTAAGGAAAATACTAAATTAATATTTGGTGAAACTATTGCAAATCCATCAATAGCAATATTTGATATAGAGAAATTTGCAAAGATTGCTCATAAGAATAATATACCTCTTATAGTAGATAATACTTTTGCTACACCATATTTATGTAGACCAATAGAACATGGTGCTGATATTGTAGTTCATTCAACTAGTAAGTATTTAGATGGACATGCAATACAATTAGGTGGAGTTATAGTAGATAGTGGTAATTTTAATTGGGCAAATGGAAAATTTAAAGAATTTACAGAACCTGATGAAACATATCATGGAGTAGTATATACTGAACACTTTGGAAAAGCTGCATATATTGCAAAGGCAAGAACTCAACTTATGAGAGATTTAGGAGCAGCAATGACACCTCAAGCAGCATTTTATCTTAATTTAGGTATAGAAACATTACCTGTTAGAATGGATAAACACTGTGAAAATGCTCAAAAGGTAGCTGAATTCTTAAGTAAAAGTGATAAATTAGAATTTGTTAATTATCCAACATTACCAGGAAATAAATATCAAGAACTATCTAAGAAATATTGTCCAAAAGGACCTAGTGGAGTTATTTCTTTTTCAGTGAAAGGTGGAAGAGATGCTGCTATAAAATTTATGGATAGTTTAAAGTTATGTTCTAACGTTGTTCATGTTGCAGATATTCGTACATGTGTATTACATCCAGCAAGTTCTACTCATAGACAATTAACAGATGAACAATTAATAGCTGGAGGAATTACTCCAGGTTTAATAAGATTATCTGTTGGGTTAGAAAATATAGATGATATTTTAGCAGATTTACAATTAGGATTAAGCAATATTTAATGGAAAAAATGAGGGGAACAAATTATTACGAAAAAATGACAGAATTGTTATAGAATTTGATGTAATTATATAAGAAGTATAGGTTTACATGTGCTATAATACTAGTATAGTACATAGAGACAATAAAGTTGCCTTCATAACTACAAATTTATTTATAAATATATCAAAAGAGCAGTCATGTTTTTATTTTAAAATATGACTGCTCTTTTGTTTATGAATATATACAACACATATATTATAGAAACTAAAATATTATCATAATGTAAAAAAATTTGGTTTACCGTTTAAAATACTATATTGTTTGAATGTAAATGAGTTTATAGTATTTAGGCAAACCAAATTCTTGGTGTTAGAAACACTTGATAATATTAAATAAAACTATTGTTAAAAATATTTTTTTATTGAATTTCTTTATTTTTCTTCAAGGTAATTTTCTTTTGTTTCTATTTCATTAAGAAGTCTTGCTTTAAATTGTTCAAAGTCTAAGCTTCCTTCATCTCCAATTTTTCGACTTCTAACTGATACAGTATTGTTAGCTGCTTCTTGTTCACCAACAACAAGTATATAAGGAACTCTTTCAAGTCTAGCTTCTCTTATTTTATATCCTATCTTTTCAGCTCTATAATCAGTTTCAACTCTCACACCATTAGCTTTTAATGAGTTAGATACTTTTTCGGCATAATCATTGTATTTATCTGATATAGGTAATAATTTAACTTGAACTGGAGCCATCCAAGTAGGGAAAGCACCTGCATATTTTTCTATAAGCATTGCAATTGTTCTCTCATAGCAACCAAGAGATGATCTATGAATTATAAGAGGATGTTTCTTTTCTCCATCTTTATCTACATAAGTCATGTTAAATCTTTCAGCTAGAGCAAAGTCTATTTGAACAGTGAATAAAGTATCTTCTTTTCCGTGTACGTTCTTGAATTGTATATCAAGTTTTGGACCATAGAATGCAGCTTCACCATCTGCTTCAACATAATTTAATCCGATATGATCTAGTATAGTTTTCATAGTTGCTTGAGTACGATCCCAAGCTTCTGGGTTGTTGATATACTTTTCTGTATTGTTTGGATCCCATTTAGAGAATCTATAAGAGATATCTTTATCTATTCCTAGAGTTTTCATAACATATTGAATTAAATCTAGTACTCCTCTGAATTCATCTTCTAATTGTTCTGGTGTAACTACTAAATGTCCTTCAGCTAAAGTGAATTGTCTAACTCTTATTAATCCATGCATTTCACCTGAGTTTTCTTTTCTAAATAGAGTAGAAGTTTCATTGTATCTTATAGGTAAGTCTCTATAACTATGTTGTTCTGCATTATATATTGTAAATTGGAATGGACAAGTCATAGGTCTTAGTGCAAGAACTTCATCACCATTTTCTTCGTCACCTAAAACAAACATTCCGTCTTTGTAATGATCCCAGTGTCCAGACACCTTGTATAAATCACTTTTAGCCATATATGGAGTTTTAGTTAGAAGATATCCACGTTTTGCTTCTTCATCTTCAATCCATCTTTGAAGTACTTGCATTAGTTTAGCACCTTTTGGCATTAATAGAGGAAGACCTTGACCTACATTTTCATCAGTCATAAATATTCCAAGTTCTCTTCCAAGTTTATTATGATCTCTTTTTTTAGCGTCTTCAACTGCTTCTAAATAAGCATCAAGTTCTGATTTCTTAAGGAAAGCAGTACCGTAGATTCTGCTAAGCATTTTATTGTTTTCATTACCTTTCCAATATGCCCCAGCACTTCTAGTTAATTTTATAGCTTTTACATTCTTAACAGAAATTAAATGAGGACCTGCACATAAGTCTGTAAAGTCACCTATTTTATAGAATGAAATAACTGCATCTTCAGCAAGGTCATTAATTAATTCTACCTTGTATGGCTCATCAGCCATTAGCTTTAATGCTTCATCTCTTGGTAATTCAAATCTTTCGATAGTTGGATTTTCTTTTATTATTTTTTTCATCTCATCTTCAATCTTAGGTAAATCTTCAGATGTGAATGGAGTTTCTACATCAAAATCATAATAGAAACCATTTTCTATAGAAGGTCCTATAGCTAGTTTAGCAGTAGGGTATAATCTTTTTATAGCATAAGCTAGTATGTGTGATATACTGTGACGAGTTGCATCCTTTCCTTCTTGTGAATCAAATGTACAAATGCTAAGTTCACAATCTTTATCTACAATATGTCTAAGGTCTTCAACCTTTCCATCAACAAGAGCACAACAAGCATTTCTTGCTAATCCTTCGCTGATAGATTTTGCTATATCTAGTACTGATAGACTAGATTCGAATTCTTTTACTGATCCATCTTTTAATGTTACTTTAATCATTAATCTGTTTCTCCTCTCAATAAATAAAATGTTTAGCTATTATGATAGGTTCCAAAACTTTTTTTGGATTCTATATAATTTCATATAAAAAAAACTTCGTCTATATAAAAATATAGAGACGAAGTATAATTCCGTGGTTCCACTCTAATTATTCATAGAAAAATATTCTATGAATCACTTATGTATATCGTAACGTGATATAATGCGGACTGTATTAAAGTCACTCAGAGGTGGTTTTCAGTTAAAATCAAATAAGAGTAATTCCAGCTACATACTCTCTCTCTGAAGATGAAAAAATAACCTACTGTCCTCATCAATGTTTTTCATAATTTGATTATATTAATTATAGAATTAAGAAAAATAATTGTCAATATATATAGATTAAAATAATTTCTCTAGTCGAACTGCTTCTAATGTTTCTTGTGTGTATGATTTACCACCCATAAGAAATAATATTACTTCTGTTTTATCATAACCTTCCTTATGTAATTTCATGTTTTTAGTTATTTTTTTTGCAGTATTAATTGATATATTAAGAATTTTACATAGCTCTTTAAAAGTATAATAAGGTTTTGGAAGCAATTTGTTTAGCTTATTTTGAAGTCTTATTTTATATTCTATATCTACTTCAATATTCTTATGGGGACCATTTTTCCCTCTATGATGTTCTTGACATAAATACATATAATTTATCTGAATATCTAATCCGCCTTCGTGTCTATGAACAATATGATGTATATCAGCTTCTCTGTTACAAATTTCACAAAAGTGCAAAAAACTTCCCCCTTTACTTATAAAATAATTATATATTAATATTTAATTAAATTCAACGTATTAAGACGTGTAAATGTATACAATTGTATTGAAAAAATGAATAAAATGTTATATAATATAAACAAATAAATGGTATTTAATACTACTTATTTTGAGAGAGAAAGAGGGTGCCAATTTTGAGAGAACATTATAATTCCTTTAGTTATTGGGAAGATAAAATTAACAAGAACAAAACTATAAGAGGACATATGTTTATGAAAAATCCTCCAGATGATAAGTCTATTTATGTTCATACTTTGATTTTTACCAAGAAGAATGGAATTGAAAATATTTTTGCATATTTTCCAAGTGTAAAGGCATTACTAGGGTATATTCAATATTCTTTTTTGCAAGAAGCATTTTATACATGGATTAATGGAAGAGAAGAAGCTATAGTGAATGTTCCATCTATGACTGTAGAAAAGATAGTTAAGGATGGTATAAAAAAGGGTGACATTAAGAAGAGCGTAGGAAAATTAATGCAAGAACAATATGATAAAATAAATAGTTTATGGTCATTATCAGATAGTAAGATTGTTCAAGAACTTAAAAAGTTTGCTAGAAACTTTAACAAAACATGGTTTGGAGATAACAGAGAATTCTTGTACATTAAGATATTAAAAGATGTTAATGAATTACAGAAGTTTGTAATGAATTCTGCATTAATGATAGGTGGAGAAGATGAATTTAAAGAAAAAGTAGGATTAGATCTAGAATCATGGAAGAATGTATGTGAAGAAGCGATTACTAACAAGGATATGGGAGAAAGATTCAGAGATATACTACAAAACAATTTAACAGAGATAATATAATTATGTTATCTGATTATTAGTATCAATATTATAAGTTTTCATAAATAGTATAATTTCATTAAGATTAAGTATTTCTATGAATAATAAAAATAAATAAAGATGCCTAAATGTTATAAACTTACTAAAGTTCAGATAGTATAGCATTTTCAGGGCATCTTTACTTTTTTATTATAAGGAATACTAAATAATAACAATTTACTTAAATCGTTAATAATAGATATTAATTTTGTTCTGCAATTAGGCAAATTGATTGAGATGAAATTCCTTCAAGTTTACCAGTAAACCCTAATCCTTCTTCAGTAGTTGCTTTTATGTTTATTTGATTCAACTCTATATTTAATGCTTTAGCAACATTTTCTCTCATTTTATCTATATGTGGTAACATTTTAGGTTTTTGAGCTATTATAGTTGCATCTATATTAATTATTTTATATCCATGATCTTTTAAGAGGTTACCTACATTCTCTAGAAGTAATATACTAGAAATTCCTTTAAATCTATCATCTGTATCAGGGAAATGTTTTCCGATATCTCCAAGTGTTGCAGCACCTAATATTGAATCCATTATAGCATGTAGTAATACATCAGCATCTGAATGTCCTAATAATCCAAGCTCAAAAGGAATATTAACTCCCCCTATTATCAAGTCTCTATTTGGAACTAGTTTATGAACATCATATCCCATTCCTATTCTCATAATCTCACATCCTTTATAAAAATAAATTTAAATTTATTTTAACATAATTGTAGTCCACAATAAACATTTCAGTGCATATTATGTGATATAATTAAGTATGTTTATAGTATGGAGGGTATAATAATGGAGGCATTTAGAAAAAATAAATATATTTTTTCGAACATACGAACAATACAGGAAAAAAATGAAGAAATCATTAATGAAAGAAAAAATCAAATATCTTTATTACTTAAGGAACTTTTCTTGTATAAAGTTATAACTAAGGACTTGATTCTAAAAAAACCAAAGGAACATGAAAAAAATATAATATTAAATATAGCCTATTATATAGTTGAGAATGAGGAATTACTAGAAGAATTCAATAGTAAGAGAAGATTACAGATTAATAAGTTATCTCGATTGATGCACATGCCATCTAGTTTTTTTGAATTATGGCAAGACTACATAATAGCATATATTATTATTTTACATAATCCCAATTATAAATTACTTCAAGATTATTTAAAGATTGAATATGCAGAGAAAAATTCTAATCCAATTGCAAGTATTAGTAAGGAACATTATTTGGGAATGGTATTAGAAGTTAAAAAGAAACATATGATAATTATGACTAGTAATGGAGAATTTATAAAGCTTAAGAAGGACGATACAGCTAGAATTGGAGAGGAAGTATCTGGAGAAGAAAAGACGGGAATAAAACATATAAAACTTAAGATAGCAATTGGAGTTTTGGTTATTCTATTTATAGTTATAGGTGCATATAGAGACTATAATAATCCAGTTAGTACTATTGTATTAAAAACAACATCAGATATTAAGTTTCAAATAAATAGATATAATAATGTGGTTTACACTTATGCTGAATCAGAAAAAGGCAAGGATATGTTAAAAAAAGTATCTGTGGATGATAATATTGATAATGTTCTGAAACAATGTGTCAAATATGCATATGAGAATGATATGATTCCAAAGGAAGGATTAAATGTTACTGTTGTGGGTAGAAGGCTTGATTATGGTCTATTAGAACAAACGGGAAATTATATTGTAGATAATAATATAAAGTTACTAATAAATAATGCAGGAGTACAACATAAATTATCTGAGAGTATAATGAATGAGAGAGATGAAGAGTAATAAAAAGAAGTTGTAATAGTGTATTTATATTACAACTTCTTTTACTCTATAGGAAATTATATTAAGGCGCTATTAGTTGCATGGGCGATTTTAGCACTCTATTTTTAAGGATTAAGTCTAGTTGCAAAATAGTCTAAATTATAATTAGAACTAACATAAATTCTTTCTAATTGAAAGTAATCTGATTCACTAGAAGCTAATCCGTTATTAGTAGTAAAACATAAAGTGTATCCAGCTTCTTTTGCAGCACGAATAGAATCATCATTGTAATCTCCATAAGGGTAAGCAAGGGCTATTACTTCTCTATGTGTTATATTTTCTATGAATTCTTTTGAATTCTTTAGTTCAGCTAATTGTTCGTCATAAGATAGTTCATTTAAGTGAAGATGATTAACTGTATGACTTTGTATGTCTATTCCATAATCAATCATTTCTTTGATTTGATCAGAAGATAAATAATATCCTTCGTCAACGCCAACGGTCATCAAAAATATAGTAGCTTTTATTCCTAGTTCCTTTAATATAGGAAATGCATTTGTATAATTATCCATATAACCATCATCAAAGGTTATCATAATACTTTTTTCTGGAATAGGCTCATTGTTAACTAGATAGTTATTGAATTCAGTTAAAGTTATAGGGGTATATCCTTGTGCTAAAACATATTGTAATTCTTCTTTTAGTTTCTGTGGCGAAATGATTACCTCGTTTGCTTCTGATTCGTCTACAGAGTGATAATATAATATAGGAACCTTTACATTTTCTGTAGATACAGTAACACCATTAAAATTATTAGTTTTATTTAGAGGTTTAACTGTTTCTTCTAGTGGAGTTTCTTTTAAATTAGTTTTGTCAGAGGATGTGGTTTCTATATTTGTTTTGTTATTGGAGTTCTTCTTGTTAGAACTAGTATTACATGAAACAATAGTTGAAGATAATATAAATGTTATCGCTAATATAGGAAATATAAGTTGTTTCTTCATAAAAAATTTTCTCCTTAATTAAAATAATTATTTTGAATATTTTAACATAAAGGGAATGTAAAAGCAAATAAATGGTAAAAAATTGAAGTTATCCACATTGTCCACATTTACCTGTGGATAACTTGTTAAGATGTTGTGAATTATACTGTGTATAAAATATGTAAAGTATAGTAAACACTGATATATACGTCATTTTAGGTATATGTATATGTGAATAAAAATAGAAATGAGGTTGTTGATAAATGAAAGATATAAATAAAATTTTTGCTATGCAGAAAAGCTTTTTTGCATCTAAAAAAACACTTGATGTTGAATATAGGATAAGCATGTTAAAAAAACTTAAAAAGGTTTTAAAAGATAATGAAGAAAAAATTATTGATGCTATGCATAAAGATTTGGGAAAATCATCGTTTGAAGGTTATGCTACAGAAATAGGATTAGTATATGAAGAAATTAATTATGCTATTAAGAAAACAAAGAAATGGTGTAAGAGAGAAAAAGCTAGGAGTTCATTAATATATTTTCCTAGTAAAAGCTATATATATAAAGAACCTTATGGAGTATGTTTAATAATAGGACCTTTTAACTATCCATTTCAATTGATTATGAATCCATTAGTAGGAGCTATTTCAGCAGGAAATTGTAGCATAATAAAACCATCAGAGCATTCAGTAAATGTATCTAAGCTTATTGAAAAAATAATAAATGATAACTTTGATGAAAAATATATAGCAGTAGTAGATCCGTTAGGAGGTAAAGAGGTCGTAAGTACATTATTAGATATGAAATTTGATAAGATATTCTTTACTGGTAGTGTTAGGGTTGGGAAGATTGTTATGGAGAAGGCTTCAAGAAATTTAATACCTGTAACTCTAGAATTAGGTGGAAAGAGTCCATGTATAGTGGATAAGGATGCTAATATAAAAATGGCAGCAAAAAGAATTGTGTGGGGAAAATATTTAAATGCTGGACAAACATGTGTTGCACCTGATTATTTATTAGTTCATAGAGATATAAAAGAAGATTTATTGAAAGAGATGGTCATAGAAATCGAGAGACAATATGGTACCAACATTAAGGAGAGTATAGATTATCCTAGGATAATAAATGAAAAAGAAGTTAATAGATTAAGTAAATATATAGATGAAGGAAAAATTTATTATGGTGGAGAAGTGGATGTAAATAAGAAATATATATCTCCGACAATATTAGTAGATGTAGATGAGGAAGCAAGTATATCTAGAGAAGAAATATTTGGACCTATATTTCCTGTATACGAATTTGAGGACATTTACAAAGTTATAAGTGATTTAAGTAATAAGGAAAAACCATTAGCTCTTTATTATTTTTCAGAAAATAAAAATAAAATAAAAATGATACTTAATAATACTAGTTCTGGAGGAGTAACAATAAATGATACTGTTATTCATGTATCTATGCCTAACCTTCCTTTTGGTGGAGTTGGAAATAGTGGGATGGGATCTTATCATGGAAGAGCTTCATTTGATGAATTTACTCACAATAAATCTGTAGTAAATAGAGGAAGTAAAATTGAATTCTCCTTTAGATTTCCGCCTTATGAGGAAAAAATAAAATTAATAAAAAAGATTATGAAGTAAATAATAATTATTTATAAAAAATACTTTACAACTAATAATTATTATTATATAATAAAAACATCAACAGGAAACAAACAACAAAAAACATGATAAATAGAGAAATTTTCAAGTGATTTAGGAGGAAGAGAATATGAAGAAATTTGTATGTTCAGTATGTGGATATGTTTATGAAGGAGAAAAGGCACCAGAAAAATGTCCAGTATGTGGAGTAGGTGCAGATAAGTTTATAGAACAAACAGAAGGAGAATTAGCATGGGCAGCAGAACATGTTGTTGGAGTTGCTCAAGGAGCACCAGAAGATATAATAGCAGACTTAAGAGCTAACTTTGAAGGAGAATGTTCAGAAGTAGGAATGTATCTTGCAATGGCTAGAGTTGCATATAGAGAAGGATATCCAGAAGTAGGTTCTTACTATGAAAAAGCTGCTTTTGAAGAAGCAGAACATGCAGCAAAATTTGCAGAATTATTAGGAGAGGTTGTTACAGATTCAACTAAGAAGAATTTACAATTAAGAGTTGAAGCTGAAAATGGAGCTACAGCTGGAAAAACTGATTTAGCTAAGAGAGCAAAAGCTGCTAATTTAGATGCAATACATGATACTGTACATGAAATGGCTAGAGATGAGGCTAGACATGGAAAGGCATTTGAAGGATTATTAAAGAGATACTTCAATTAATAAGAAAAATCTGATGTTAATTTAATATTAGGTTTTCTGATGATTAGCATCAATTTTATATGTTCTAAGTAAATAATATAATATCATTAAGAATTTATAAGATAATAAAAATAGGTAAAGATCCCTAAATGCTATAAACTCACTAAAGTTCAAATAATATAGCATTTTTAATGGGATCTTTACTATTTTTATTATAAGAAACACTAAAATCTATTATAAATAATTGATATTGATCAACTGAAAAAAGTAATCAAATTTTATTTTTGACGACTATTCTTGGGTTTACAATATACTAAGATTATAAATACTAACATACATACTATAAGTTTAATTATAGCTTCATACCATGATACATTGACTATAAATACAGTTGTAACTGAGTTTATTATACAATGGGATAATATACATACTATAGTGCTATGACTACGTATATATATAGCTCCTAATATAAAAGATGTTGCAATAGTCCATAAAGTATGAATACCAAAACTAAGATATTGTTCTTGATAAGTTCCTACCATAAAGAATAATGGAAGGTGCCATAATTCCCAGATACAACCTATTGTTAAAACTGATAAAAATTTTGAATTTTTAGTATTAGATAAGATGTTTTCTAATAAAAAGCCTCTCCACCCCACTTCTTCTAAACCACCTATAATGAAGAACATTGGGATTGATATAAATATATTTATAATTGAACCTAATTTTTCTCCACCCATAAAAATATAAGGAAGAAAAGAAAATAAGAATGATAGTAATAAGCATATAAACCAATCAATTTTATTATTAGGTTTTTTAAATATATAAGATATATTTTGCTTTAATGTATAGTGATTTAACTTGCATTGAATTATTGTGGCAGATATAGCAGGAGATAGTACCCCAATAATGTATAGAACATACATCCAAGCATATTCAGTAAAATTTACATTATATAATTGAGAATACACTGCAATTGATCCCCAAGTGATATATGTAATTAAGAAACATAAGGCTAAGTAAGCAGTTATGTTTTTTTTAGTTGTAGATATTTTGTTTTTCATAAAAATAAACCCCTTTTTTGGAATAAAATATAATTTTATAAATATTATAACATAGGTTGAAATTTAATTATCTATTACTTAAAAATCGCTGTAAAGCATAATGCCTACAGCGACTTTCTGTTTTGAAGTTTTTTTACAGATTCTTTTTGCATATAATTTATATGAATTCTGCACCTAGATTTTTTAATTTTTTAAATAATTTTAATTCATTTTTTATAAGCATTGTTCCAATTGCAGATGTGTTCATTATTACTTTAAAACCATTTTTTATAGCACCAAGAGCAGTTAATGAAACACAACCTCCACCGTCAATTCCTATTATTTCTACAGTATCAACATTGTGTGAAGTTAAAAAATCTTTAAAATCTTCATTAGAAAAAGCATCTCCTTCATATTTATCAAATTTGTAATCTGATACTATATTTAAGCCTTGAACTAAATCAGCTCTTTTAGTGTTAGAGTAAGCTCTAAAAGGCATAAAGATACTTGCAATGTTTTTTTTGGTTAAATTTCTTATATAGATTGTTAAGTTTTCAGAGTTATCATCAATAACTTTGTTAGCAGAAGTTAATAACTCATTGTCCTTATACTTAAAGTATGGAGAATGTCCTTTACCTAGGAATACATTCTGCATATCTACAACTAATAACGCTTTCATAAAATTCCCCCATATATCTCAAATAATAAACATTATATCATTATTTTACATAAAAAGTAAGTTAATGCTATATGTGTTAACAAATAATTAATTTTATTACTATAAATATCATTATATAATGCATGTAGGGATAGTATTTATTTTTTAAAAATTAAATACGGAAGTTTGACACTTTCTTAAAACAAAAATGCCCGCAAGCCTTGATATAGGCTTATTTTTTTGTCAATTTTCAAAATTTAATATTGCGTGATATTGCGTGGCGTGGTATAATATAAGG
>NZ_JAHLQH010000047.1 GCF_018918325.1 Clostridium sp. MSJ-8
CCTTATATTATACCACGCCACGCAATATCACGCAATATTAAATTTTGAAAATTGACAAAAAAATAAGCCTATATCAAGGCTTGCGGGCATTTTTGTTTTAAGAAAGTGTCAAACTTCCGTGAAGAGGAAACAAAGAAAAAATTAGATGAACAGCTAAGTGATGAGGAAATAGAATATGATTTTAAAATAATTGAAATAATAAAAGAACTATTTTCCTCTTGATAAATGTGAATAAAAATCATAATATATAGATATTATTTATAATATGGAGGAGTTTGATTATGACTAGAGCATTAGCAATGATGTCAGGTGGTTTAGATAGTGTTTTAGCTGCTAAGATAATAAAGGAACAGGGAATAGAAGTAATAGGATTATGTTTTAGATCTTATTTCTTTAATGAAAAGAATGCAGTTAGAATGGCAGAACAGATTGGTGTAAGATTAGAAGTTGTAGATTTCTCAAAAGAACATTTTGAAATGGTTAAAAATCCAAAACATGGTAGAGGAAAGAATATGAATCCATGTGTAGATTGTCATGCTATGATGATGAATTATGCAGGGCATTTATTAGAAAAATTCGATGCTGATTTTATTATTACTGGAGAAGTACTTAACCAAAGACCTATGTCTCAAAATAAGAGTGCATTAAACTTAGTTAAAAAAGAATCAGGATATTCAGATAAGATATTAAGACCTTTATGTGCTCTTAATTTACAACCTACAGAAATGGAACTTAATGGACTTGTAGATAGAAATAAGTTACTTAACATATCTGGTAGAAGTAGAAAAGTTCAAATGGAATTAGCTGAAAAATATAACATAAAAGATTATCCATCACCAGCAGGTGGATGTAGATTAACAGAACCTAATTATTCTGTTAGATTAAAAGAAGCATTAGATGTTAATGAAAATATAGATGAAGAAGAATTACAATTATTAAGATATGGAAGACATTTTAGAACTGATAATGGTACAAGAGTAATAGTATCTAGAACAGGAGAAGAAGGAGAAGCTATTAAAGGCCTTTTAACATCGAATGATACAGTATTTTTACCAAAAAGCCATATAGGTGCAATGGGTATAGTTCATGGAGAATTTAACAAAGATGATATTAAGTTAATATGTGAGATAGTTGCAAGATATAGCAAGGGAAAAGATTCAGATGAAGTAGTTGTTAAATATGGACAAAATGGAACTAACTTTAACAAAACTGAAGCAATTAAACCAGCAAATGATGAAGTGATAAACAAGTATTTAATTCAAGAAAAGAAATAGGGGATTAATTTATGAAAAAAGAGGCAGTTATTACTATTGTAAGTAATGCAAGTATATCAGACGGAGATAAGATTGAAGTAATTTCACCAGGTGAATTTGAAATAAAAAAAGATCTTTATAGAATTAAGTATGAGGAAACAGAATTATCTGGTATGGAAGGAACAACTACTATACTAACAATAAAAAATGATGAAGTGGTACTAGAAAGAATAGGAACTACAGAAACAAAAATGATTTTTACAGAAAAAGATCCAACTGTATCACTATATAATACCCCATATGGTATGTTAGAATTAACAATTGTAACAGAGAAGGTAGATATAAATGTAGATGAAAATGGTGGTAAACTAATTATATGCTATGATATGGCTGTTGCAGGACAAAAAGCATTACCTACTGAATTAGTAATGGATATTAAAGTGAAATAATAAAAATTATATTTGTACTTTAGGAGTATAGAGAATATAGAAATTTATAATAAGCTTCAATATGAGAATTTAAGATTCATATGAAGCTTATTATTATGAAAAAGATTTCGAGCATTTGTTAAATTATTAATTATAGTTATAGATGAATAGAAATAACAGTTGTTTTAGTTATGAAAAATATATATAATAAATATATTCAATTCTAAAAATCAATTCTACAATCTATGTTTTCCCATAACAGGTTGCAAAATTATTATAAAAATTTGGAGGTGCCTTTTGGTGACAAGAGAAGAATATAGTAATATGACTTTAGCTAAATTAAAAGAAATAGCTACAGGATTAGGAATAAAGAATTTGTATAAATACAAAAAAAGTGAATTAATAGATGAAATAATGGCAAATAGTCAAAAGAGTTTTAATAAGGATGGAGTATTATTACAAGAAAAGATAGCACCTAAAGAGAATTCTAGAAGAAATAGAAATCATGACATAAAGACAGAAGAAAAAAAAGCTCAATTGAAGGAAATGATAGATGAAACAGATACTTCAGTAAAAGGAATATTAGAGATATTAGAAAATAATAGTTTTGGATTCTTGAGATGTAAGAATTATCTTACAAGTAGTGAGGATGTATATGTTTCGCCTTCACAGATAAGAAGATTTAATCTTAAAACTGGAGATGAGATAGTAGGAAAAGTAAGAGAAGCTAAGGAAGGAGAAAAATTTAAAGCACTTATATATGTTAGTCAAGTAAATGGAGAATCTCCAGAAAAAGCAAAAGGACGAAAAGCTTTTGAAAGTCTCATCCCAATATACCCAGAAGAAAGAATAAGATTGGAAACAGATAGAAGCAATGACTTATCATCAAGACTTATGGATATAATATGTCCTATAGGAAAAGGTCAAAGAGGAATAATTGTTGCACCTCCTAAAGCGGGGAAAACAACTTTGCTTAAAAAAATTGCTCAAAGTATATCTAAGAATCATCCTGAAATGGTCCTTATTGTATTGTTGATAGATGAACGTCCAGAAGAAGTAACAGATATGCAGAGAAGTATTGAAGGAGAAGTTATATATTCTACATTTGATGAAGAACCTCAAAATCATGCAAAGGTATCTGAAATTGTTTTAGAAAGAGCAAAAAGAATAGTAGAACAAGGCAAGGATGTTGTAATATTATTAGATAGTTTAACAAGATTATCAAGAGCATATAATTTAACAGTTACTCCATCAGGTAGAACATTATCAGGTGGACTTGATCCAAGTGCACTTATTATGCCTAAAAAATTCTTTGGAGCAGCTAGAAATATTGAAAATGGTGGTAGTTTAACTATACTTGCTACTGCACTTGTAGATACAGGTTCTAGAATGGATGATATGATATTTGAAGAATTTAAGGGTACAGGAAATATGGAAGTTCATTTAGATAGAAAACTTCAAGAAAGACGAATATTCCCTGCTATAGATATATATAAATCAGGTACAAGAAAAGAAGATTTACTATTAGAACCTGATGAGAGAGAAGTTGCGTATATGATAAGAAAGAATATGTATAAGGATGGTAACATAGAGGCTATAACTGAAAATTTAATTAATACATTATCAAAAACAAAATCTAATAAAGAATTTATAGGTGTATTCCAAAAGAAACAAACTAATAGATAAGTATAAAAAAATTAAGGTAGCTAAATGTTGTAAACTTACTAAAGTTTAAACAGTACAACATTTTAAACGCTAACTTAATTTTTTTTATATTAAATTGAATAAAAAATGAGAAAGGTTAAAAACCTTTCTCATAAGTTGACTACTTTTGGTTAAGATTGAATCTCTTATTGAACTTATCAACTCTTCCGCCGATATCAACGATTTTTTGCTTACCAGTGAAGAATGGGTGGCATTTAGAGCATATTTCTACTTTAAGTTCATCTTTAACTGAACCAGTTGTAAAAGTATTTCCACATGCACACTTAACTACAGCTTCGTGGTTGTATTCTGGATGTATGCCTTGTCTCATTTATTTCACCTCTTTCGATTTTTGCAAATTGTTGACTTAAACAACTCGTTTAGTATATCACATTATGATATTAAAGTCAATAAAATGGCAATATAAAAAGTACTTTTTGATTATTAGTTATAATGCTATAATCGTAGTATAAAATAAGGAGAAAATAGAGTGAATGAGTAAGTTATATTTTTAGGTATGGAGCTATGAATTCAGGGAAGACAACACATCTTATAGAAGTTGCTTATAATTATGAAGAACGAGGGATGCATGTATTGATTTTAAAACCTAACGTAGACAAAAAAGGTGGAGAATATATAATTTTTAGATTGGGTGTTGAAAGAAAAGCTGATATTATAGTGGATTCTAGTTTTAATATTTATCAAAATATAAAAAAGTATCAAAAAATAACAAAATAAGTTGTATACTTGTAGATGAAGTATAAGGTTATTTAAATCATAAATATAAAAAATAAGGAAAGTAGGGAAAGTATGTCAAGAGGAGATGTAGGCGGTCAGGCTGTTATTGAAGGAGTTATGATGAGAGGCTCTGAAGGTGTTGCAACAGCGGTAAGAAAAGATGATGGAGAAATAGTTGTAAGATTTGAAGACACTGAACCATTTAGCAAAAGATATCCAAAGCTTAATATTCCTTTATTAAGAGGAGTATTTGCTTTTATTGATTCAATGAAGATAGGTATAAATGCTCTTAATTATTCAGCATCACTATTTGAAGATGAAGAAGAAGAACCAACCAAGCTAGAAAAGTGGTTAAATGAAAAGTTTAATGGAAAGACTAATGATAT
Organism: Clostridium sp. MSJ-8; assembly: GCF_018918325.1. Classification (GTDB taxonomy): domain Bacteria; phylum Bacillota; class Clostridia; order Clostridiales; family Clostridiaceae; genus Clostridium. The sequence continues at coordinate 4,510 of NZ_JAHLQH010000047.1, forward strand.
TTTAATTACTATAACAATGCTAATATCATTTGCATTATCAATAGGTATATTTGTAGGTATTCCAACTATAATTGCAAATTTATTTAAACATATAACTGAATCGACAATAATACTTAATTTAATAGAAGCAATTCTTAGAATACTTATACTTATATTATATATGTGGCTTATAGCTTTTATGAAGGATATATATAGGGTCTTTCAATATCATGGAGCTGAACATAAAACTATATTTTGCTATGAGAACGAAGAAGAATTAACAGTTGAGAATGTAAGAAAACAATCTAGATTACATCCTAGATGTGGAACAAATTTTTTGTTTTTAATAATGTTTATAAGTATTATTGTTATGGCATTTACAGGATGGGGAGCATTTTGGCAGAGGTTATTATTAAGAGTAGTATTAATTCCAGTTATATCAGGAATTAGTTATGAAATAATTAAATGGCTTGGAAGAAGTGATAATAAGCTAGCAAAGATAATTGCAGCTCCAGGATTGAAGTTACAATATTTAACTACAAGAGAACCAGATGACAGTCAGATAGAAGTAGCTATAGAATCACTTATGGCAGCAGAAGGAATAGAAAAAAAGATGACTATACAAGAACTTATTAATTTAGGTGTTGAAACATTAGATGGTATAGATACTGCTAGATTAGATAGTCAATTGCTATTGTGTAAGGTAATAAATAAAGATAAATTATATCTATTAACTAACAAAGATGAAAAAATAGATACAGAGTACAAACATGAATATCAAGAATTGCTAGAAAAGAGAAAAAATAAAATGCCTATAAAATATATATTAGGTGAATGTGATTTTATGGGACTTGATTTTAATGTTAAGGAAGGTGTACTTATTCCTAGAAGTGATACAGAAGTTTTAGTAGAAGAAGTTCTTAAGCTTATACCAGATGAATCAGACATGAAGGTGTGTGATTTATGTACTGGAACTGGTGCAATAGGTATATCATTAGCACATTACAGGCATAATATAACAGTAGATCTTATAGATTATTATGACATTCCAGAAGAAGTAGCCAAGTCTAATATTGCGAAGAATAATCTTCAAGATAGAGTAGAATTTATTAAGAGTGACTTGTTAGAAGAAGTGATAAACTTAAACAAGAAATATAATATATTGGTATCTAATCCACCTTATATTAAGAGTGAAGAAATAGATACACTTATGGAAGATGTTAAGGATTATGAACCTAAGGTAGCATTAGATGGTGGTGAAGATGGATTAGATTTTTATAAGAAGATAATTAATCAGAGTAAGAATATATTAATTGAATCAGGATATCTAGCATTTGAGATAGGCTATGATCAAGGTGAAGGAGTAAGTGAACTTATGAAATCTAATGGATATACTGAGGTAAAGGTATATAAGGATTTAGCGTCATTAGATAGAGTTGTTATAGGAAAGCTCATTCCTTGATAAAAGTTAACAGATTATGCTATAATATTTAAATATGAAAATATAGGAGTGATAAATAGACATGTTGTTAGAAAAGTTAGCTTTTACTGAAAATAAATATGACGAACTTTCTGTAAAGATTAGTGATCCAGCTGTTATGGCGAATCAAAATGAATGGAGAAAGTTATGTAAGGAACATGCTGATTTAGAAGTTATAGTTAATGCATATAAAGAATACAAAAAAGTTATACAAGATTTAGAAGATAATAAAGAAATGTTACAAGAAGAATCTGATAGAGATATGAGAGAAATGTTACAGGAAGATATATCTTCTTTAACTAAGAGACAAGAAGAACTAGAAAAGCATATTCAGATTTTATTGTTACCAAAAGATCCTAATGATGATAAGAATGTATTTGTTGAAATAAGAGGTGGTGCTGGTGGAGAAGAAGCAGCATTATTTGCTTACAACTTATTTAGAATGTATACAAGATATGCAGAAAAAAATAGATGGTCTGTAGAAATAATGAGTTTAAATGAAACTGATATTGGAGGTTTCAAAGAAGTTGTATTTATGATAAAAGGTCATGGAGCATATTCTAAGTTAAAATATGAAAGTGGAGTACATAGAGTACAGAGAGTTCCGGATACAGAATCAAGTGGTAGAATTCATACTTCTACAGCAACTGTAGCTGTTTTACCAGAAGTAGATGATGTTGAAATAGAGATAAATGAAAAAGACTTAAAGATAGATGTATTTAGAGCATCAGGAAACGGTGGTCAATGTGTAAATACTACAGATTCAGCAGTTAGAATGACTCACCTTCCAACAGGAATAGTTGTTTCATGTCAAGATGAAAAATCACAACTTAAGAATAAAGAAAAAGCATTAAAGGTATTAAGAGCAAGATTATATGAAAAGGCTGAAGCTGAAAGAAATGCAGGAATAGCAGAAGATAGAAGAAGCCAAGTAGGTACTGGTGACAGAAGTGAAAGAATAAGAACTTATAATTATCCACAAGGAAGAGTAACAGATCATAGAATTGGACTTACTCTATATAAGTTGGAATCATTCTTAGATGGAGATATTGATGAAGTTATAAATGCATTGATAACAGCAGAACAAGCAGAAAAGATGAAACAAATGGGAAATTTAGAAGTATAATCTCTAATAAAGTCCTGCATTGATTATAATGTAGGGCTTTATACAATGTATGGGGGTATTATGAATATTTTTAAAGCACTAAAAAAAGAAGGAAAATTCTTAAAAAGATTCTATATCAGTATGGGAACACTTTTTGTTCTTTTACCTTTATCTGTGTATATGACTAATATGTATACTGCATTTTATGTGATCTTTTTGTTTATAATAGAATTAATGATTGTTCTTGCAGTAATTAGTAAAAGAAATGCAACTAAAATACGATATTCCTGTAATAATAATAGATTGAAAATAACAAGTGGGTTATTTTCAAAGGAAAATTTGATTTTTTGTGATAAAGTAGTGTTAGTACATACAGAAAAGATGGAAGATGATATAGAAATATATATATTTACAACTGTAAATTTTAAAAACAAAAGATTAAAGTTAGTAGGTAAAAGTTTACTTAAGAGAATTCCAAGTGTGGAGGAAGATTATCTGAAGGTTAGGAGAGATAATCCAGGTAGGATTATATATTTTCAACAAGTGAAGAGGGGTGGACTTAAGAAATACATGTTATTAGATACAATATACAAAAATTGTGTTAAGGCTGTCTATACTGATCAGTGTATTGAAAATATAAAGATAGCAAGAGGTCAGACTTTAGTTTAAAAGGATGTGACATTTACATTGAATACAAAGGTTAGAATTATAAAGAATCTACAAGAAGATAATAAATATATTAATGAGGCTGCTAATATTATTAAAAAAGGCGGTATAGTAGCATTTCCAACAGAAACAGTATATGGATTAGGTGCTAATGCATTAAATGAAGAAGCAGTAAAAAAAATTTTTGAAGCAAAAGGGAGACCACAAGACAATCCGCTTATAGTGCATGTGGCAGATAAAGACATTAGTAACATAGTAATGGAAGTAACACCATTAGCACAAAAAGTAATAGATAGATTTTGGCCAGGACCAATAACAATAATACTAAATAAAAAAGATATAATTCCTAATGTAACAAGTGCTGGACTAAAGAGTATAGGAATAAGGATGCCAAGTGATAAAATTGCTAGAGAATTAATAAAAATGTCAGCTGTACCTATTGCAGCTCCATCAGCTAATATAAGTGGTAGACCTAGCCCAACAGATGTTGAAAGGTGCGTGGAAGATTTAGATGGAAGAGTTGATTATATATTAGGAGGACCTAAGAGTATTGTTGGAGTTGAATCAACTATATTAGACTGTACAGTAGAGCCTGCTGTTATTCTAAGGCCAGGTGGAATAACTTTAGAGATGCTTAAGGAAATTGATCCAAGAATTGAAATTGATAAAGCAATATTACAGAAACCAAGTAAAGATTTAAAACCAAAAGCACCAGGAATGAAGTATAGACATTATGCACCAAAGGCACCAGTAAAAATAATAAATGGTGATAATAAAAAAACTATTGAAAAAATTAATGAAATGATACACAATTATATATGCCAAGGAAAAAAGGTAGGTATTCTTGCTAGTAGCAGTAATTTTTCTTTGTATAAAGAAGGGGAAGTAATTGATATAGGAAGTTCATTAGAAGAGATTGCACAGAATTTATTTGAATCGCTTAGAACTTTAGATGATAGAGGTGTAGATATAATATTATCAGAAGCGTTTGAAGAAGTGGGTGTGGGAATAGCTGTAATGAACAGACTGAAGAAGGCTGCTGGATATAATATAATAAATGTATAGGAGGAAATTAATTATGAAAATAGCAATTGGCTGTGATCATGGTGGTTTTCAACTTAAAAATGAAATAATAACATTTTTAAAAGAAAACGGATATGAAGTTAAAGATTTTGGAACATACTCAGAGGAATCATGTGATTATGCAGATTACTCGCTTAAAGTAGCAGAAGCTGTAGCTGCTAAGGAATATACTTATGGAATATTAATCTGTGGTACAGGAATAGGAATAAGTATAGCAGCAAATAAAGTGCCAGGAATAAGAGCTGCTTTATGTTCAGATACATTTAGTGCTCATGCAACTAGAGAACATAATGATGCTAATATATTAGCAATGGGTCAAAGAGTAGTTGGACCAGGACTTGCGTTAGATATAGTAAAGACATTTTTAACTTCAGAATTCCAAGGGGATAGACATATAAGAAGAATTAACAAAATTACTGCAATAGAAGAAAAATACAGTAAGTAGAAGACTCGGAGGAATAAAGTAATGAGTAAAGTAATGGAAATTAATCATCCACTAGTACTACATAAGTTAGCTTATATAAGAAATGAAGCTACAGGTTCAAAAGAATTTAGAGAACTAGTAAGTGAAGTAGCTATGCTTATGGCATATGAAGCAACTAGAAATTTTGAAATGGAAGAAGTAGATGTAAAGACACCAATATGCACTACTAAGTGTAAGATGATTGCTGGTAAGAAGGTAGCAGTAGTTCCTATTCTTAGAGCAGGTTTAGGTATGGTTGAAGGTATAATGAATCTAATACCAGCTGCTAAAATAGGACATATTGGAATGTATAGAGATGAGGAAACATTAAAGCCAGTAGAGTATTTCTGTAAACTTCCAAAAGATATATCTGAAAGAGAAGTTATTGTTGTTGATCCGATGCTTGCAACAGGTGGTTCTGCTATTGATGCAATAGAAGCACTAAAAAAGAGAGGTGCAACTAAGCTGAGAATGATGTGCCTTATAGCATCTCCTGAAGGTATAAAAGCACTTCAAGAAGCTCATGATGATGTAGATATATATGTTGCATCAATAGATGAGAAATTAAACGAAAAAGGTTATATAGTACCAGGTCTTGGAGATGCAGGAGATAGACTTTTTGGAACTAAGTAATGAAAATTACAAGAGTATCTTAAACTAGTATCTTTAGTTTAGGATACTTTTTTCATAAAAGAAAGTATAAAAATTACGTGGTATTAAAATAGTAGACTTTATAAATAAATATTAATTAACAAGACTTTGTTTTTTTTTTAACAAAACTCTCTTGAAATATAGGGTGAAAATGGTATAATTACATTATGTTAAGATATTAACAAGTATATTTGTTTGTGAAATATTAGGAGGTAAGTTAATGAAAGAAGTAGTTATTGCAAGTGCAGTAAGAACTGCTATTGGATCTTTTGGTGGAACACTAAAAGGAGTATCAGCTGTAGATTTAGGTGCTACAGTAATTAAAGAAGCTATAAATAGAGCAGGAATCAAACCAGAAGTTGTTGAAGAAGTTGTTATGGGTAACGTTATTCAAGCAGGTTTAGGACAAAATCCAGCTAGACAAGCTACAATAAAAGCAGGTTTACCTGAAGAAGTTCCAGCTATGACAATAAATAAGGTATGTGGATCAGGATTAAGAACAGTTGCATTAGCAGCTCAAATGATAAAAGCTGGAGATGCTGATGTAGTTATTGCTGGTGGTATGGAAAACATGTCTCAAGCTCCATATGCATTAAAAGATATGAGATGGGGACATAAAATGAACGCTACTCCAACAATTGACTGTATGATAAACGATGCTTTATGGGATGCATTTAACAACTATCACATGGGTGTTACTGCTGAAAATATAGCAAAGCAATGGAATATTACAAGAGAAGATCAAGATAAATTTGCTGCTGCATCTCAACAAAAAGCAGAAAAAGCAATTAAAGAAGGAAGATTTAAGGACGAAATAGTTCCAGTAATGGTTCCTCAAAGAAAGGGAGATCCAATAGTATTTGATACTGATGAAGATCCTAGATTTGGTACAACAGAACAAACTTTAGCTAAATTAAAACCTTGTTTTATAAAAGATGGTACAGTAACAGCTGGTAATGCATCAGGTATCAATGATGGAGCTGCAGCATTTGTTGTTATGAGTGCTGAAAAAGCTAAAGAATTAGGAGTTAAGCCATTAGCTAAAATAGTTTCTTACGGAAGTAAGGGATTAGATCCAGCTATAATGGGATATGGTCCTTTCCATGCTACAAAGAAAGCATTAGAAAGAGCTAACTTAACAGTTGACGATTTAGATTTAATCGAAGCAAACGAAGCTTTTGCTGCTCAAAGTATTGCAGTTGCAAGAGATCTTAAGTTTGATATGAGCAAAGTAAATGTTAATGGTGGAGCTATTGCAATAGGACATCCAGTTGGAGCTTCAGGTGCTAGAATATTAACTACTTTATTATATGAAATGAAGAAGAGAGATGCTAAGACTGGTTTAGCAACTTTATGTATAGGTGGAGGAATGGGAACTGCATTAATCGTTGAGAGAATGTAGTTTATAGATTCTTCTAATTTTAAAAAAGCTCTTGTATTTAATATGCAAGAGCTTTTTCTTTTAATAATGGTAATCAAAATCTAAAGATTCATAATTGCCTTTACGATTTTTTTAGTATTTATAGTCTTTTCCATGAATATGTTGATATATAATAATAGGTTGTTTAAATTTTGTTATGTTTACTAGTTGTTATAAGTGAGTTATAAACATTTTTAGGGAAAAGACTATAAAATTATTAATAAAAAGAAAATATAAAAATACAATATTTAATGTGTATTATAAAGGATAAAGAGAGAACATAATATGGTTAGTAGAAGAAAAAGATTAGAGAGAAAAAAACAAACACAAAAAAGAAAAATTATATTTATAAGTATTATAGGAATAATAATTATATTATTGGTAATACTATATAGGAATATTGATGTTAAAGGTAATAATGCAGATAAAGTTATTACAGAAGATAAGGATAATAATATTGAAATAGAAGAACCTAAAGAAAAACAGAATACAGAATCTGAAGATAATGAAGAAAAAATAGACTTTATAATATCAGCAGCTGGTGATTTTACATTAGGAACAGACACTAAATTTTCTTATAGTGGTAGTTTCACAGAAGCTGTTCAATTATATGGATATGATTATAAGACTTTTATGAAGAATGTATATGATGTATTTAATCAAGATGATTATACTTTTGTTAATCTAGAAACAACTTTTACTGATTCAGATGAGAAGGCATATAAGCAAGGCAATGTATTTTATAACTTTAAGGGTGATAAGTCATATGTGAATATATTAAAGGAAGGATCTATAGAAGGTGTAACAGTAGATAATAATCATATATATGATTATGGAGAACAAGGATTTAATGATACAATACAAGTCCTATCAGAGAACGCTATTGATTACTGTGGAAATGGATACAAGATCATAAGAGAGATTAAGGGAGTTAAGATAGGATTATTAGGATATTCTGCATGGTATGTTACAGATGAACTTAAGAATAAAATATCAAGTGATATACAAGAATTAAGAAATGCAGGTTGTATAATTGTTATTCCATATTTTCATTGGGGGCAAGAGAGCCAGAGTTATCCTGATGCAACTCAAGTTGAAATTGGTAGATATGCAGTTGATTGTGGTGCTGATTTAGTATTAGGATCACACCCTCATGTTATACAAACTATTGAGTATTATAATAATACTATAATTGCTTATTCTCTAGGTAATTTTTGTTTTGGAGGAAATAATAATCCTATGGATAAAGATACATTTATATTGCAGACTCATTTTTCTATTGATGGAAACAATGTTGTTGATAAAACATATAAAATAATACCAACTACTATTTCTTCTGTAAATTATAAAAATGATTATATACCTACTATTGCGACTGCAGAGAGGAAAAGAGAGATATACAGCAAAATATATAGTTTATCTCCTACAATTCAAGGAATAATTGAAGAAAATTAATCAATAAAGTGAAAAATAAATGAAAAAATAATGCATTAAATTAATGACCGTTCGTCATTATTATGTTTGATGGTATTTAATACTATATTTACAACAATGCATTAAAGTTGATATGAAAATAGTTTCTGAAAAATTTTTGTGAAAAAAATAACTAGTGAAAATGTTATCAGAAAAAAATGTTGAAATTTGAAGTTTTCTGAAAATTCTAACTAATGATTTGACTATTACTGTCTTATGTATAAAGATAGAAAAAAAGAGTTATTACGAAGTAGAATAAGAAAATAAAGGCAAATTTAACTTAATAAGAAAAAATCAAAAAAAATAGATAAATTTAATAGAAAATGATGTTTCCATATAATTTTCAAGGAGAATATAATAATTAAAAAGTGAACAAAATAGAAAGGAGATTATGTATGAAGAAAGAATTCAATGGACTAATTTTATTAGACATTGTTAGTTCAATAATAATCTTTCTGGTTTGTTTATTTATAGTATCTTATAAAGTTGCAATATTATATTTAAGTGGTGTGCTAATAGGCTTACTTAATTACATAATAAGTTACATATGTGTTACTAGATTATTAGATAAAAAGTTTAAACTTTGTGTTATTACTTTTTTTAAGATAATAGTAATAGCAATTATAATTATACCTTTTGCAAAAGAAAAAACATTAGTACTTGCATATGTTTTAGGATTATTAACGCATTATCTTAATATGATTATAAATGCAACGAACAAGAAAGGAAGTGCTTGAATTTGGAAGTAGCTTCACCTATTTTATCTTTCAATATAGGATCTTTTGTAGTTAACATTACGAGAGATATAATAGTACAATGGGTTATTATATTGATGCTCTTCATAATAGCTTGTTTGCTTACGAGAAATCTAAAAAGAGTGCCGTCGAAAAGACAGGTGGTTTTAGAGTCTCTATATAAATATGTTGAAGGATTAGTTACTAATAATATTGGAGAAAGCTATACAGAATTTATTCCATATGTAGGAACGATAGTAGTATATTTGATTTGTTTAAACTTTTCAGGATTGGTTGGAGTTGAACCAGCAACATCAAATTTAAGTGTTACCTTTGGTTTAGCATTGACTTCATTTTTAGTTATTAATATAACAGCATTGAGGAAAAATGGAGCTATAGGATACCTAAAAGCATATGGTCAGCCTTATGTGTTAATGTTACCTATTAACATAATGGAAAGAGTGGTATTACCTGTATCACTTGCACTAAGACTTTATGGTAATATGTTTGCAGGGTCATTGCTTATAGGATTAATATACAAGGCATTATGCAAGATAGCTGTTTTTGCAAGTATAGGATTACCTATTGTAGCACATGCTTACTTCGATATATTCGATGGGGCAATACAAATGTTAGTTTTCACAATGTTAACAATAATTAATATGAAGATGACTGTAGAGCATCATTAAAAGTAATAATTTTTAAGGAGGAATTACAATGGATTTATCATTAATAGGAGCAGGTATTGCTGTATTAACAGGTTTAGGAGCAGGTATAGGAATAGGAATTGCAACAGGTAAGGCAACTGAATCTATTGCAAGACAACCAGAAGCTGCAGGTAAAATTCAAAGTGCATTAATTTTAGGAGCTGGTCTTTCAGAAGCAACAGCTATCTATGGTTTAATAGTAGCAATATTATTAATATTTACAGCATAATAAAAAAATATAAATAGAACTCCGAAGGGAGGAATGATTATAAGTGAATATAGATTTTTCAATAGTTATTATGACAATAATTAACTTCTTTATATTAGTTTTAATTTTAAAACACTTCTTTTGGGATAAGATTGGTAAAACAATACAAGAAAGAGAAGAATATATAGAAGATCAATTAGCTGAAGCAGAAGAAAATTCTGAAAAAGCTAGATTATACTTGGTTGAAAATGAAAGAGTTCTTAGTAAATCAAGAAGCGAAGGCAAAAAAATAGTAGAAAAGAAAAAAGAAAAAGCTAACAAAGTCTACGATGAGATAATAGCAGAAGCTAATAAAGAAGCTCAAGCTATTGTTGAAAGAGCAAAAGTTGAAATTGAGAGAGAAAAAGAAAAAGCTGAATACGAAATCAAGAAAGAAGCTATTAATTTGGCTATTGATTTATCAGTAAAAGCACTAGAAGAAAAAACTCAAGATGATACACAAAGAGAGTTAATTAGTGATTTTATTACTAAGGTAGGTAGTTAATTATGTATGAGTATTTAGATAGAAGATATGCAATGGCTCTCTATAAAGTAGCAGAAGAAAAAAATAAAGTAGACGAATATTTAAAAGATCTAAGAGAAATATGTGATCTTATAGATAATAACAAGGACTTTTATGAGGTAATTAAACATCCTCAAATTAGTACTAAGAAAAAGAAACAGACATTTATTAATATATTTAAAGGTAAGATTGATGAAGATTTATTATCGTTTTTACTAATATTAATAGAAAAAGACAGAATACTTTTCCTTAGAGAAAAGTTAAATGAGATGGAAAAGATACATCTCGAAAAAAATAATACCCTAAAAGCAAAAGTAGTAACTGCAGTTCCTATGCTAGAAGATGAGTTACAAGAACTTAAAGATAAGCTTGAAAAAAAATACAACAAGAAGATAATTATTTCAACAAAAGTTGATAAAAGTGTTTTAGGTGGAGTTTATGTTAGAGTTGGTAATGATGTTATAGATGGAACTGTTAAGTCAAAGTTAGATGAACTAAAGGACTTAATGCTTAAGAGAGATTAGAGGTGAATTCATGAATATTAAGCCAGAAGAAATAACTTCAATTATAAAAAAAGAAATTGAAAAATATGAAAAACATATAAAAACAGTAGATTCTGGTACAATAGTCCAAGTCGGAGATGGAATTGCAAGAGTTTATGGACTAGATGATTGTATGGAAGGTGAATTACTAGAATTCCCTAATGGCGTTTATGGAATGGCATTAAACCTTGAACAAGATAATGTAGGATGCGTTTTGTTAGGCTCAGAAGAAGGCATAAAAGAAGGAGACGTAGTTAAGAGAAGTAACAAGATAGTTGAAGTTCCAGTTGGAGAAGCATTAATCGGAAGAGTAGTTAATTCATTAGGTGAAGAAATTGATGGTAAAGGTCCTATAAATACTACAGAAACTAGACCTATAGAAGTACCAGCACCTACAATACTAGAAAGAAGTTCAGTAAATGAACCTTTACAAACTGGTATTAAAGCAATAGATTCTATGATTCCTATTGGTAAAGGCCAAAGAGAGTTAATCATAGGAGATAGACAAACAGGTAAGACAGCAATTGCAATAGATACAATAATCAATCAAAAAGATAAAGATGTAATATGTATTTATGTTGCAATAGGACAAAAGCAATCAACAGTTGCAAATATATATAATACATTAACTGAAATGGGAGCAATGGATTATACATTAATAGTAAGCTCTACAGCATCAGAAAGTGCACCATTACAATACTTAGCACCATATGCAGGTTGTAGTATGGGTGAATACTTCATGAATAAAGGTAAAGATGTATTGATTATATACGATGATTTATCTAAGCATGCAGTAGCTTATAGAACAATGTCACTATTGCTTAGAAGACCACCAGGCAGAGAAGCATATCCTGGAGATGTATTCTATATCCATTCTAGATTACTAGAAAGAGCAGCAAAATTATCTGAAGAAAAGGGTGGCGGTTCATTAACAGCTTTACCTATAATAGAAACATTAGCAGGAGATATTACTGCATATATACCAACAAATGTTATATCTATAACAGATGGACAGATATTCCTTGAATCTGATTTATTCTACTCAGGACAAAGACCAGCAGTTAATGCAGGTATATCAGTATCCAGAGTTGGTGGTAATGCTCAGATAAAAGCAATGAAACAAGTATCTGGTACTTTAAGATTGGAACTTGCTCAGTATAGAGAATTAGCTGCATTTGCTCAATTCGGATCAGACCTAGATAATGATTCAGCTAAGAGACTTGAAAAAGGTAAGAGATTACTTGAGATATTAAAGCAAGATCAATATAATCCAATGCCTGTTGAAGAACAAATCATTATGTTATATTGTGCTGTAAATGACTTCCTATCAGATATAGAGGTCTCAAAAATTAAATTATTCCAAAAAGAATTCTTGGAATATATTGATACACATTACAGAGATTTAAGTAAGAAGATCTTAACTGAAAAAGTATTAACAAATGAAATAAAGAGTACGTTAGAAGAAGCTATTGTAAGTTTCAAGAAAGTATTCATAAATCAAGCTTAGTTAAAATCTTTAGGAGGTAGTTTATGGGAGCAGCAGGTTTAATAGAGATAAAAAGAAGACTAAAATCAGTAGAGAGTACTAGAAAAATTACTAAAGCTATGGGACTTGTTGCAACCTCTAAACTTAGAAAGTGTAGAAGAGAGTTAGCAGCAAGTACAGAATATGCAGATGCCGCAAAGAATAATATGGAATCGCTTGTTTCTATGATGGATGATGATTTAGATGTTAGTTATATCAAAGAGAATAAAAGTCCTAATAAGTTGTATGTTATGATATCATCTGATTCAGGACTTTGTTCTGGATATAACAATAATGTAGCAGATTATTTAGAAAATTTAATATCTGATGAAAAAGAAAATTCTCAGATTATTGTAGTTGGTAATAAAGGTATAAGTTTCGTTGAAAAAATGGGATTATCACCGGTAGCTGAATATGTTGATATTCCAGATATTCCAACTGAAAAAGAAATAAAAGTTATATATAGAAAAGTATTAGAGCTATTTGATAAGGGAGAAATATCAGAAGCGTATGTAGTATATACAGATTTTATTTCACCTATTAAACAAGTGGTGAAAAGTGAAAAGTTATTGCCTATAGATAAAATAGAAGGATCATCAAGTGAACAATTTGTAGAACCTAATCTAGAAGTTGTATTTAAGAAATCTTTAGATATCTATTTAAAAGGTAAACTAAGAAGTTTTATGCTATCATCAAGATGCAGTGAGCAAAGTGCAAGAATGAATGCAATGGATGGAGCAACAAGCAATGCTGATGATATATTATCTAGCTTAAATCTTAAGTATAATAGAATCAGACAATCAATGATAACTCAAGAGATAACTGAAATTATCGGCGGATCAGAAGTACAGAAATAGAAGGAGGTATTTTTAATGCCTGAAAGAGTAGGAAAGGTGGTTCAAGTAATTGGACCAGTTGTAGATATAAAATTTGATTCAGACTCGCTTCCTAATCTATATAATGCAATTGACATAGCTGTTGGAGATGACAAGGTAGTTTGTGAAGTTGAACAGCATATGGGTGATGATATAGTAAGAACAATTGCTATGGAAGCAACTGAAGGATTAAGAAGAGGTATGGAAGCAATAGATACTGGAAAACCAATAGTAGTTCCTGTAGGTGAACAAGTATTAGGTAAAGTATTTAATGTTTTAGGAGAACCTTTAGATGGAACTGAAGGTGTAAATAGAGATTTAGTATATCCTATTCATAGACCAGCACCAAGTTTTAAAGATCAATCAGTTGAACCACAGATGTTTGAGACTGGAATCAAGGTTATAGACTTATTAGCACCTTATCAAAAAGGTGGTAAGATAGGACTATTTGGAGGTGCAGGTGTAGGTAAAACTGTACTTATCCAAGAGTTAATTAATAATATAGCAAGACAACATGGAGGTCTTTCAGTATTCACAGGAGTTGGAGAAAGATCAAGAGAAGGAAATGACTTATACTATGAAATGAAAGAATCAGGAGTTATAGAGAAGACTGCTTTAGTATTTGGACAAATGAATGAACCACCAGGTGCAAGAATGAGAGTTGCACTTACTGGACTTACTATGGCTGAATATTTTAGAGATAAGGGTCAAGATGTGTTATTATTCATAGACAACATATTTAGATTTACACAAGCTGGTTCAGAAGTTTCTGCTTTACTTGGTAGAATACCATCAGCAGTTGGTTATCAACCAACATTAGCAACTGAAATGGGTGCATTACAAGAAAGAATTACTTCAACAACTCAAGGTTCAATAACATCAGTTCAAGCAGTATATGTTCCAGCTGATGACCTTACAGACCCAGCACCATCAACAACATTTACTCACTTAGATGCAACAACAGTTTTATCTAGAAGTATAGTTGAGTTAGGAATATATCCAGCAGTTGATCCACTTGAATCAACTTCAAGAATATTAGATCCTAGAATAGTTGGTGAGGAACACTATCAAGTAGCAACTGATGTAAAGAATATACTTGAAAGATATAAAGAATTACAAGATATTATAGCTATATTAGGTGTAGATGAATTATCAGAAGAAGATAAGGCAATAGTATCAAGAGCAAGAAAAGTTCAAAGATTCTTATCACAACCATTTACAGTAGGTGAACAATTTACAGGAATGAAAGGTAAATATGTATCTATAAAGGATACTATAAAAGGATTCAAAGGTATCTTAAATGGAGATTATGATGACATTCCTGAATCAGCATTCTTATTTGCAGGAACAATAGAAGATGCTGTAGAAAAAGCAAAAACATTAAGTTAGGGGTGGATGAAAATGGCCCAAACCTTTAGAGTGAAGATATTAACATTAGATAAAGTAGTATTTGATGGAGATGTTGAAAAGTTATTTACAAAAAGTGATAGTGGAGAAATAGAAGTTCTACATAATTATGCACCTAGCATAATTAGTACAGTACCATGTTGTACCAAGCTTGTATTAGAAGATGGAACAGTTATTAAGGTGTTCACATCAAATGGTATAATAAATGTACAAAATAATAAATTGAATTTCTGTTGTGAATCATCAGAATTATCACAAGATATAGATATAAATAGAGCAAAAGCATCTAAAGAGAGAGCTGAAAGAAGGCTTTCTAAAGATGGTTATGATGTAGAAAGAGCGGAATTATCTTTATTAAAGGCTAATATACGAATAAGTATAAGTGAACAGTAAATATACTGTTCACTTTTTTTTATTAAAAGAATAATATATTCTATAGTGCAAATGTATAGAATTTGAATTATTGACAATAATCAATAAAGAGGAGTTGTTAATAATGAGAAAGATACAGATTACGCTTGTTATGGGAGTTATAATAACAATGTTATTACAATGTTATTATATAAATAATGATATAGAATATATTTTTAAAATAATAGAACCTTATTCTGAATTTGTAGAGAATTCAATTAAACTTGAATATTATGTGGACTGGTATGTAGATAATTATGTTTTAAAGAGTATAAAGGATAGATACAATATAACTTATGAAACATCATCTTGTTTAGAATTTAATGATGGGACAGTATATGGAAGATGTAATATATATAATATGAATAATATATATAAGGTTTCTATAGAACTTACTAATAAATCAATAGATTATAAGTTCAGTGAGCTTAAGAAGCAAATTGATAAGCTGAAAGTTGATAATGCATATAATAATAAATATTATATTTATCAAAAGGAAAAAATAAAAAATGAAGAGAAAGTACAAGAAATTATAAAGAAAAAAATAATTAATAAGAAAACATTAAAAATCCATAATGGTTATGTTGGAAAAGGTCAATTAATAGATGGAGAAAATGTGCAGTATGCCGTAGTTAATTACAATACAGGTGGGTATATTATTATAGGAACCCCCATGATATATACAACATACTAACAATTCATTGTGGAGGATATTATGGAAAAAATAATTATTAAAGGTGGCAATAAACTAAGTGGTGAAGTTGATATAAGTACAGCTAAGAATTCAGTATTACCAATAATTGCAGCAACAATACTATCACCTAATAATATTATAATAAAGAAATTGCCTTTATTTGAAGATGTAAGAGTGTTTATAAACCTGTTAAGGGAAATAAACTGTTCTATAAATATAACAAAGGATGAAAATCTTGAGATTAACACAGATAATATAAATATATCACAGGTAAATGGAGAATTAATAAGAAAAATGAGAGCATCCTTTTTACTTATGGGACCAATGCTTGCAAGATTTGGATATTGTAAAATATCACTTCCAGGAGGATGTAACATAGGAAGTAGACCTATAGATCTTCACTTGAAAGGATTTGAAATATTAGGTGCTAAAATAACTAGTCAAAATGGATATGTAGAAGCTAGAGCAGATAAGTTAATTGGAAATAGAATATATTTAGATTTTCCATCAGTTGGAGCTACAGAGAATATAATTATGGCATCAGTGTTAGCTGAGGGAACTACTATAATAGAAAATTCAGCACGAGAACCAGAAGTTATAGATTTAATCAACTTTTTAAATAAAATAGGTGCAAACATTATGATTGAATCAGCTGGTAAGATAATAATAGAAGGTGTAACGGAATTAAAAGGATGTGAATATTTACCTATATATGATAGGATTGAAGCAGGTACATTTATGATTGCAGCTGCAATTACAAATAGCAAATTGATTATTAATGGCATAAATGAAGCACATCTTAGTCCACTTATGGGTAAACTAAAAGAAAGTGGAGTTATTATAGATTGTAATAAAAATAAACTTATTATTGATGGAAGAGTATACAGAAAACCAGTTAATGTAAAAACTTTGCCTTATCCAGGTTTTCCTACAGATATGCAGGCACAAATGATGAGCTTATTAGCAGTTACAAAAGGTTCTAGCATAATAACAGAAACTGTGTTTGAAAATAGGTTTATGCATGTTCCTGAACTTGTACGAATGGGTGCTAATATTAATATAGATGGTAGAACAGCATTTATTGAAGGTGTTGATAGATTAACAGGATGCAATGTTAGAGCAACTGATCTGAGGGCAGGGGCAGCAATGATTCTTGCAGGTTTAATTGCTGAAGGAAAAACAGAAGTTACAGATATATATCATATTGATAGAGGATATGTTGATATTGAGAAGAAACTTAAGAAATTGGGTGCAGATATATGTAGAATTGATAGTTAATTTATAGAATATAAATAATAAATACATTTTAGATAAAGGGTATATAAGAATTTTAAAATATAAAAAAATTAAGTTGGCTAAATGTTGTAAGCTTTTTAAAGTTCCAATAGAACAACATTTTTAATGCTAACTTAATTTTTTTTGCTTTATAGGAAATTTTATAAAATTTGAATCTAAGACTTCATAAGTATCCTTGACGATTTTATTATTAGCATTTTTGAATAATTAGAACAGTTAATAAATATATTGAATAAAAAATTAATAAAATTGGTATAAATATTAACTAAAATATTAAAAAATAATGCATATATTTGACAGACTACTAAAACATACAAAACAAAAAGTAATAAATTTTTAATAATTTAAAACAAAAAATAACATTAATATTACAAAATAATAAAAAATACATATAAAAATAATGAATATATAAAATGTTAAAAATGTGAATAAAATGTATACAAAGATATTGAAAAGTTAACAAAATAGAGTTATTATATATATAGTGAAAGATACAAACGAAGGTTAGTGATCTAGCAATAGTAAACGTTAACTACATATGTACTAGTAAACGTTGACTGTTTATGTGGTGTTTACCGTAACTTTATTTTGTATAGTTCATTGAAAAGGTTTAACATAACAATTACTTATTATTATATAAGGGGTATTAAAATATTAGAGTTATGTAATATTCGTAGGGGGGATCACATGAACAGTAAAAAACTAAAAAGAATTGTAGCAATGGCAACAGTAATGGCAACATTTCTAACAAATAGTGTAGTAAGTGCAGCTACTACAACAGCAACAACTACAACTCAAGAAGATGAAACAGCAACATCTACAACTAGCACTAATTCGAATGTATTAAATGTTAATGTAGATGATAACGGAGTAGTGAACTATTCACTTCCAGCATCAAAAACAACTGATAGAGAAAACTTACCTTTCTCATGGGATAACGCATCAGTTTATTTCTTAATAACAGACCGTTTTGTAAATGGAGATAAATCTAATGACCATTCATATGGAAGATCAGTTGGAGAAGCAGATGCTGCTAATTATGAAAACAGAGAAGGAACTTTCCATGGTGGAGATTTAAAAGGTTTAACACAAAAGATCGAAGAAGGCTACTTCGATGATCTTGGAATTAATGCTATTTGGTTTACAGCTCCATATGAACAAATACATGGTGCTTTAGCAGGATCAGGTTTTAAACATTATGCTTATCATGGTTACTATGCATTAGATTTCTCAGAAGTAGATAAGAATATGGGTACTGCTGAAGATCTTGAAAACTTCGTAGATACAGCTCATGAACATGGCATAAGAGTAGTAATGGATGTTGTTATGAATCACGTTGGATATGCAGATCCAGTTACTGCTAATGAATATGGCTTTGGTAAGCTAGCATCTAATTGGCAAGACATTTATTATAATTGGAGTGAAAAGAGCTACAAGTGGTATAACGATTATGCTGGTGAAGCAGCTAATAATGGTTCGACAGGTATGATGGTATACGACGGAGATTGGACTTCTAACTGGTGGGGAACTGATTGGATAAGAGCAGTATCTACTAGATTTAAAGGATATGAAGGATCAGAAAATGGAGATGAAATAACATTGTGTTCATCAGGACTTCCAGACTTAAAGATGGAATCTTCTAAAGAAGTTTCTTTACCACCTATATTAGTTAATAAGTGGAAGAAGGAAGGAACTTATGATGAAAAAGTAGCTGATTTAAATAAGTGGTTTGCTTCAACTGGTAGAAGTAGAACAGTTAGCAACTATGTTGTAAAATGGTTATCAGATTACGTAAGAGATTATGGTATAGATGGTTTCAGATGTGATACAGCTAAACATATTCCATTATCTTCATGGAAAGCATTAGATGAAGAATGTGAGAAAGCATTAAAAGAATGGAGACAAAATAATCCTACTAAAGCTGGTGCACAATGGACTGATGATTTCTGGATGACTGGTGAAGTTTGGAATAATGGTTTAGGAAATAATAAAGAATATTATTCAAATGGATTTAATTCATTAATTAACTTTGGATATCAAGGAGCAGCATTCTCAAGCTACTCAGGCTTAGAAGGAACTTATTCAAGCTATGCTAATACTATTAATTCGGATTCAAACTATAATGTTTTATCATACATTTCATCACATGATAAAGGATTATCAAGAAATACAACAGAAAATATGATTAAAGCTGGTACAGATTTATTATTATTACCAGGTGGAATTCAAATATATTATGGTGATGAAACTAATAGAAAAGCAGTAGGAAGTAATACAGAGCAAAGTTGGAGAAGCCAAATGAATTGGGATTCAATAGATACTACTGAATTAGCTCACTGGCAAAAGGTTGGTACATTCAGAGCTAACCATATATCTGTAGGTGCTGGTACTCATAAACAAATATCTGCATCACCTTATACATTCAGTAGAGTATATGATAAGAATGGCGTATCAGACTCAGTTGTATGTTCATTACCAGGAACAGCAGGAACTTATGATGTTCAAGTTGGAAGTGTATTCTCAGATGGAACAGAAGTAAGAGATGCTTATACAGGTGAAAAAACAACAGTATCTGGTGGAGTTGCAACATTTACTTGTGACAAGAATGGAGTAATATTAGTAGAAGCTACTGGAAAAATAGATGAACACACATTAGGAATTAATCCATCAAGTGATACAACTTATACAACTGATACAACAGAAGTTAAATTAAGTTGTGGATCTAAAGTTGACGGTAAGTATAGTATAAATGGTGGAGCAGCTAAATCATTTGCTGATGGAGATAAGATTACAATTGGTAAAGGATTAAAAGATGGAGCTAAAACTACTATTACAGTAACAGGTACAGATAAAAAATCATGTGGTTGTGGTGCTAAAATAGAAAGTAAGACAATTGTATTAACTAAGAAAGTTATACAATATGATGAAGGAACATTATATGTAAATGGTAATTGTAAATGGAGTGGACCAATGTATGCATATATCTATGATGAAAGTGGTTCAACAGTTAAAGCTCCAGCAATATGGCCAGGAGTTCAAATGACATTCAATAAAGAAGAAAATAGATATGTATTAGAATTACCAGATGAATATAAAACTGCAACAACTCAAGTAATATTTTCTAATGGATCAAACCAATATCCAGCAACTAGACAACCAGGTGAATATTATGTAGTTGGAAAGGCTATGGTATTTGATGGAAGTCAAATTAGTTTAGTTAATCCAACTGAAGATTCAGTTGATATTGTACCTGGAACAGTTACAACATCAAAAGTTTCTCCTCAAGTAAAGGGAACATCAATAACTATTAAAACTACTGAAGCAACTGGAGGATCAGGAAACTTCACTTATGAATTCCAAGTTAATGGAAAAACTATAAAAGATTACTCAACATCATTAAGTGCAACATGGAAACCAACAGTAGCAGGTAATTATACAATAACAGTTAATTGCAAGGATTCAGATGGAAATATAGCTGCTTCAGAAGCTATAGATTATAAGATTACTAATCCATCAACAACTTTTGAAATGACTGAATATGGAATAGATAAGACAGTAGTAAAAGCTGGAGATAAGGTAACAATGTCAGCTAATGCAACAGGAACAGGAACAATAAAATATAGATTTGTAGCTCAAAAAGAAGGAAAGACAACATTTTCTAAAGCATATTCAACTACAAAATCTGTAACATGGACACCAAGTGAAGCAGGAACTTATAAATTAACATTTAAAGCAAAAAACGAAGCAGGAAAAGAAATATATAAAATAGCTTACTGTGAAGTAAAAGAAAACTCAACAAAATTAACAATTGCATCAACAAATATAAGTGAAGAAAATGGTACAGTTGGAGATAATATTAAATTGTCTATGACAGCAAGTGGTGGACAAGGCAAAGTACAATATAGAATCGTAGCACAAAAGGATGGAAAGACAACTTTCACTAAAGCATATTCAAGTACTAATACAGCAACATGGACACCAAGTGAAGCAGGAACTTATAAATTAACATTTAAAGCAAAAGATGAGACAGGAAAAGAAATATATAAAGCAGTTTATTATGAGGTTCATGAAGCAGCAGGGCTTAAGATAAACTCAGTAAAATTATCAAAAAATTCTCCTCAAGCAGCAGGAACAAGCATTAAAATAACTGTAGATGCTCAAAGTAGCAATGTAGTTTACTACAAGATGTGGGCATATAAAGTAGGCGGAGATTGGTCATTAATAAAAGACTTCTCAACTAAAAATACAGCAACATGGAAACCAACAGAAGCAGGCAATTACTTCATATGGGTTGATGCTATGGATAGTACAGGAGAAGTTACAAGTGAAATGGTTACATTCACAGTAAAATAATAATAAAAGGAATAGACATATAGGAAGGCATCAATAATAGATGCCCTCCTACTATTCAATTAATAAAAAATACTCTAAAAATAATTAATATGTAAGGGGGACATTATGGGTAATTTATCTAAAAAACTTGTAAGTATAGTTACTTCAATAGCTATATCTTCAGGGTTATTTTTATCAAGTGCACCAATTTATACACAAGCTGCAACAACAGAAACAGCAGTTACTGCTTCTAATTCTTCATCATCACTTCAAGCAGATAAAATAGAAGATGGTGTAATATTACATGCATGGTGTTGGTCATTTAATGAAATAAAAAATCATGTTAAGGAAATAGCAGATGCAGGATATACATCAATTCAAACATCACCTGCTCAAGCATGTAGAAAGGGAGAAAGTTGGAATGATACTAGCTTAAAGAATACAAAGGATAATCCAACATGGTATTATCATTATCAACCAACATATTATACATTAGGAAACTATCAATTAGGTACTGCAGCAGAATTTAAAGCAATGTGTGAAGCTGCTCATGAATATGGATTAAAGATTATAGTTGATATTGTAGGAAACCATTTGGCAGATATAAAAGGAAGTACTAGTGGATATGTTGACAGTGAACTAGCAAGTCATGTTCATCATGCTGGTACAATTACAAATTGGTCAAATAGATATCAAGTAACTCAAGGTAATGTAATTGGAATGCCAGATTTAGATACAGGTAATTCAGTGGTACAAAATAAAATGATTAATTATCTAAATGAATTAGCAGATGCAGGAGCTGATGGATTTAGATTTGATGCTGCAAAGAGTATAGAATTACCAGAAGAAACTGCTTCAGGAGCAGTAACTAGTACTTATTGGACTAATATAATAAAAGCAATAAAATCAAAGAATCCTAATGCATTTATATATGGAGAAGTATTACAAGGTGATGAACCAGGTACTAACTTCCCAGGCTATGCTAAATATATGAATGTTACAGCAAGTACTTATGGATGGTATGTAAGATCAGCTGTAGGATATGAAGTATGGGAAAATGGAACTTTAGATGGTAATAATAATCATACAGGTAAGGTAACTCCTACTGTTAGTAAAGGATTAGTTGATAAGTATATGGAAGGTCAAGTTGGAGATGGAAGCATTCCTAACAGTAAGTTAGTATCTTTCGTTGAAACTCATGATACTTATGCTAATGAAGGAGCAACAAGATGTTTATCTCAAAACCAAATACAATTAGCATGGGCTATGGTAGCTGGTAGAGAAGGTTCAGTACCTCTATTCTTCAATAGACCAACATCTCAAAGCTTTGGTAATGATTACATTCATCCACAAGGAGAACCATATAAAGATGTAGGACAAAGTGGTTCAGATGACTATAAACAACAAAATGTAGTTGAAATGAATAAATTCCATACATTAATGGAAGAGAGCAATGCTGGAGAATCAGTAGAAGCTATTAACAATAATAATATAATGAAAATATCTAGAGGAAACTTAGGTCTTGTATTAGTTAATGTTTCTACATCTAGCCAATCAGTAAGTACATCAACTAATTTACCAGATGGTACTTATACTAATAAAGCAACTTATGGTGGTACATTCACAGTATCAAACGGAAGAATTACAGGAAACTTACCAGCATCATCATTTGCTGTATTATACAAAGCTGAAGAGCCTATTACAGTTCCAACACCAACAATATCTCAAGAAGGTGGAGATTTTACAGGAGATTCTTTAACAGTTACAGTTGGATTAAAGAATGCTACATCAGGAACTGTTAAGGTAGGTAGCAAGGCAGCAGAAAAATTCACAAGCAGCAAGCAAGTTGTAATAGGTAAAGATTTAGCTGAAGGCGAATCAGTTACTGTTGTTTTAACTGCAACAGATGGAAAAGATACTACTACTAAAAAGTATACATTTACTAAAAAACCAACTCCAGTATTAACTGATGATGTATATTGCCAATTACCATCAGGATGGGGAAGTACATTATACTGCTATGCATATAATAGCACAGGCAATCTTGCTAAATGGCCAGGAAATAAAATGAATAACCTTGGAAATGGATTATATAGTTATGATTTACCAGATGGTTGGGAAGGATATA
This sequence comes from Clostridium sp. MSJ-8, assembly GCF_018918325.1. Lineage (GTDB taxonomy): Bacteria > Bacillota > Clostridia > Clostridiales > Clostridiaceae > Clostridium. The sequence continues at coordinate 28,251 of NZ_JAHLQH010000047.1, forward strand.
TAATATTTACAGATGGAAATGGTAACCAATATCCAGGATCAGGATTACAAGGCTTAACTTATACAGCTGGAAGTTGTTATAAATATGAAAATGGAAAATGGGAAGAATACAATAAAGCATTAACATTATCTTCATTAAACGCAAGTGCAACAGATGTAGATGTAGCTACAGAAGTAACATTTACAGCTGCAGTATCAGGTGGAACTGCACCTTATACTTATAAATATACAGTTTCAAAAGATGGAGCTTCTGCAGTATCAATGGGAACATCAACAGATGGAACTATAAAATGGACACCATCAAAAGCTGGAACTTATACAATCAAATTAGAAGTTACAGACAAAGCAGGTGCTAAGGTTAGTAAAACAGTAGAAGTAACAGCAAGAGTTAACGAAGAAAAACCTTGTATAGACTCTGTAACAGGAGTAGAATCTAATGGAAATATTACTTATACAGTAAAAGCTTCAGGTGGAAAAATAGGAACAAACTTATTATTCTATAAATTCTACATTATAGATTCAAAGGGAAATGTTACAGTAGGACAAAATTATTCAACTAATAATACATTTACTACTACTTCAACTAATAAGAAAATAAGAGTTGAAGTTGAAAACTCAATGAATGAGAAAGTATCACAAGATTATGAATACACAGGAGAAACTCCTTCAAAATTAGATCTTACAATTGCAACTAACGTATCTTCACCTAGAAAAGTTAATGAAACAATCAAAATAACAGGAAAAGCTACAGGCGTTCAAGGAGATGCATTATATCAATTCATAGTAATTAATGGAAAAGATAGAAAAGTTATTCAAGGTTTTAAAGCTAATAATACTGTTTCATGGACACCTAGTAAAGCAGGTACTTATACAATTTATGGTAAAGTTAAAGATGACAATAATAAGATTGTAACTAAGTCAATGAAATTTACTATAGAAGAAAATAACACTAACTTAGAATTTAAGAACGTTTCAGTTGATAAGAAATCTCCAATAAATGTAAGCGAAGCGGTTACATTTAAAGCTGTAGCACAAGGACAAGGGGCTATTAACTATAGATTTGTAGTACAACAAGGTAGCAAATATGTATTTACTCAAGCATATAGTAGTAAGAATTCAGCAACATGGACTCCAACTACAGCAGGTACATTTAAAATTACAGTAAAAGCTAAAGATTCAACAGGAAAAGAAGTTATTAAAACATTTAATTATACAGTTAATGCAACTAGTGAACTAGAAATAACTTCATATAAAGTTAATCTTGCTTCACCACAACCAGTTGAATCATTATTGATATTAACTATGGCTGCAAAAGGTGGTAATGGAGATTTAACTTATAGATTTGTAGTACAAAAAGGTGGCAAGAATGTATTTGTACAAAATTATACAAGTAATTCAAGAGCAATATGGGTTCCAAGTGAAGCAGGAACTTATAAGATTTATTACAAAGTAAAAGATGCTTCTGGAAAAGTAGTACAAAAATCAATGTCATATGTAATTAAATAGTTATTAGACATTAAGGTTGAGCCCTTTATATAGTGTATAAAGGGCTTAACTGTTAAATAGACATAAATATTACAATATACGTAGGGGGAAAATTAAATGAAGGGAAGAAAGTTTATTGCGTCTGTTGTTACAGCACTTATGATGACTTCTGTATTTACTAATTTACCTATAAATGTACAGCAGGTATCAGCAGCTGCTGATTATTCATATTTAGACGCACAAGCATATAGTGGAACAGATTTAGGATGCACATATACAAAATCAAAAACAACATTTAAGGTATGGGCACCTACAGCAAGTAAAGTTCAATTAAGAAGATACACTACTGGAAGTGATAGTGAAGCAGGTGCAAAAATTATTGCAACAGAAGATATGACTAAAGGAAGCAACGGAGTTTGGTCAATTCAGATAACAGGTGATATAAAGAATCAATATTACGAATATTTAGTTACACAAAATAATGAAGTAAATGAAACAGTAGATATATATGCAAAAGCAGTAGGTGTAAATGGAAATAGAGGAATGGTAGTAGACTTGGATAGCACAGATCCAGCTGGATGGGATAATGATACATTTGTTAAATGTGAAGATCAAACTGATGCTATAGTATGGGAAAGCCATGTGAGAGATTTTTCTATAGATCCAAATTCTGGAATGAAGAATAAAGGAAAATATCTTGCTTATACTGAAAGAGGAACTACTCTTAATAATGCAGGAAAGACTAAGACTGGATTAGACTATCTTGTAGATTTAGGTATAACACATGTTCAATTAACACCAGTATATGATTATGGTTCTGTTGATGAAACAAAATTAGACCAAGACCAATATAACTGGGGTTATGATCCAAAGAATTATAATGTTCCAGAAGGATCTTATTCTACAAATCCTTATGATGGAAATGTAAGAATAAAAGAATTTAAAGAAATGGTTCAATCATTACACAGTGAAAATATTGGGGTTATAATGGATGTTGTATACAACCATACTTATGCTACAGAAGAATCATGGTTTAATAAGACTGTTTATGGATATTATTATAGACATAATAATAAGGGATTTGCTAATGGATCAGGCTGTGGTAATGAAACAGCAAGTGAAAGAGCAATGTATCAAAAATATATGATAGACTCATTAAAATATTGGATGACAGAATATCATATAGATGGTTTTAGATTTGACCTTATGGGAATACATGATGTAGATACTATGAATTTAATTAAGCAAGAATTACAAAAAATTAATCCAGATGTTGTTATATATGGTGAGCCATGGAGTGCAGAAACTGTTGCAACATCAAAACCAACAGCTCTTCAAAGCAATATGGGATTAGTTGATGCAGAAGTTGGTGCATTTAATGATAAGATAAGAGATGCAATAAAAGGAAGTTGCTTCAATGCTAATGCAACAGGCTTTATACAAGGTGCATATGGATATGAAGAAGCTATTAAACAAGGAATTCAAGCTAATACTTCAGTTGCATCAGGTAATAAATGGTCTAAGCAACCATCACAAACAGTAACTTATGTTTCGGCACATGATAACTATACATTGTATGATAAATTAATTAAGTCAGTTAAAGGTGGTAGTGGCTATGATAATTATTATGATGATTTAGCTGCTATGAATAAATTAGCTGGTGGTATAGTTCTTACTTCTCAAGGTGTAGCATTTATGCAAGCTGGTGAAGAATTTGCAAGAACAAAATATGGTGAGGGTAACAGTTATAATTCTGCTACATCAGTTAATCAATTATCATGGAATAGAGTAGAACAATTTTCTAGCATAGTTAATTACTACAAGGGATTAATTGCAATAAGAAAAGCATATTCACCATTTACAGATCCAACTAATACTTCTAATAAGACAATATACTTCTCATGGGGAGCAAGTTGCCCATCAGGAGTTGTAGCATATACAATGCAAAATAAGTTAAATCCAGATAATGAATGGAATTATGTTGCAGTTATTCACAATTCAAATGCTAGTAGTAAACAAGTAACATTACAATCTGCATCAACTCTACCAGGTAAGTGGGTTGTTATTGCAGACGGACAAACTGCTGGTGTTGAAAAATTATCAGAAGTTAATAGTAATACAATAACAGTTCCTGCAAGAAGTACTATGGTGTTAGTAGATTCAACAAGCTTCTATGCTCATCCTGTTAATGAAAAAGGAACTGTAGTAGTTAAATATGTAGATGCCAAAACAGGAAAAGAAATAGCAACTTCTACTACAAAGAAAGGTAATGTAGGTGAAAAATATACTACATCTCCTATAGATATAGAAGATTATGTATTATCAGAAACTCCAAGTAATGCTACAGGTATTTATGTAGAAGGAACTACAACAGTAACATATAAATATACTCCAGATACAACTCCAAAGGGAACTGTAACAGTAAAATATATAGATAAGAGTACTAATAAAGAAATAGCAGATTCAACTGTATTAACTGGTAAACAAGGAAAAGCCTATACTACAACTGCTAAAACTATAAAAGGATATACTTTAGATGAAACTTCATTACCAAGTAATGCGAGTGGAGTATATACATCAGGTAATCAAACAGTAACTTATTATTACAATGAAAAGGTAACTAAGAATTTAACAGTACATTATTATAATGCTAACAATTATGGAACTGTTTATTTATATGCATATGATAAGCCAGGTGATGGTGCAACTGCTTATGTAGGAAAATGGCCAGGAACAAAGATGGCTGATGAAGGTTCAGGATGGTGGTCATATGAAGTTGATGATCATGAAGAAGGATATATAATATTTAACAATGGAGGGACACTTCAAGAACCAGCAGCAAAACAAGATGGTTATATAGCAGAAGGTGAAGTTTGGATAAAAAATGGTGTAGTATATGATCATAATCCAGATGTTAAATATGGAAAAGTAATTGTAAAATATGTAGATAAAGCAACTAATAAAGAAATAGCAAAATCAACAACTATGACAGGAGTTGTTGGAAAACAATATACAACTACAGCAAAGAATATTGATGGATACAAATTATCAGTAAAACCTTTGAATGCTACAGGTTTATATACATCTTCAGATATAACAGTAACATATGTATATGCAAAAGAAGAAATTGCAGAACCACTTAAAATAACATCTACTAAAGCAACATCAAAAGATAATTATGTTGGAACAAAGATAACACTATCAACTACTTCAACTGGTGGGGTAGGTACACTTAAATATAGATTTGTTGTAAAATCAGGAAGCAAATATGTGTTTACTAAAGATTTCTCAACAGCTAAGTCAGTATCATGGACTCCAACTGCAGCTGGAAATTATACATTGTATTATAAAGTTCAGGATGAAGCAGGAACAATAGTATATAAGACTGCAAAAGTTACAATAAAAGAAAAACCAGTAGAACAGTTAGCAATTAATGATTATTCTGCAAATATATCATCTATGGGAACAATAAAAATAGGAAGATTTGTTATAAGTGCTACTGGAGAAGGTAATTTACAATATAGATTTGTTGTACAAAAAAATGGTAAGAATGTATTTGTACAAAAGTATTCAGATAAGAATTATTCATTATGGATACCAGAAGGAGCTGGAACTTATAAGATTTTCTTTAAAGTTAAAGATTCTACAGGCAAAGAAATATATAAGACAAAGACAGTAACTGTTAAATAGCTAATATAAATAAAGAAGAGGATAGTAGTCATTCTCTTCTTTATTATAAAAAATGTTATAAAAAATTTATAAATTTAAATTTTTAGTAATTTTATTAAAAAAAGGTTTACATAAATGTTTGAAAACGTTATAATATTATTGTAATAAAATGTTGTATTTATTTTTTGAAGATAATAGGGGGGATTCATATGAAGAAATCAACTAAAAAGTTGATTAGCCTAGTTACAACAGCAGTTGTAGCGTCAGGATTATTTACGTCAATATCAGGAGATGTAACTGCTAATGCAGATACAGGATTAGAATCAATATTAGATAATGGTTATTATGCTACTAACCCAAATGGTGGTGTAGGTAAGAATAAGACAATAACAATTGATGGAAGTTTTAGTGATTGGTCAGAAGATATGCTTATAGCACAGGGTGTTGCTAACGATGATCCACGTGCATTTAGAGGATGTCATGAAGGACCAGTTTATGATAGTTATGCGTTATATGCTGCATGGGATAACGATAACTTATATTTAATGTGGCAATTTGTAAACGTTACTGATGTAGTCGCTCCAGAACAAGGTTATCCTATATCAGATAATGGTAAGCCATGGAATGGTAATATGCCTATAATGTTAGCACTTGATACAGGTAGTGGAGATTATACTGATGGTACAGCTTCAGATGGTAAGTCAGTATGGGGATTGAATACAAACTTTACTACTAATGTTGATAAAGTTGTATGTTTTTCATCTAAACCAGGTGTAGGTGAACCAGCTATATTCTCAAGTGTTAATGGTAAGCTTGATTATGGTACTTGTTTATCATTCAAGGATGCAGGTGTACAATACAAATATGGAGATGGCTTCTTAGGTTCTACTCTATATGGTATAAACAATAATGGATTTAAAGGATATGTACCATCAGATTTAGCTAATCCTTCAGCTGATTGGGTTAACATGTTAGACAAAGGACACAGTACTAGTCAAGATACAATGTATGAAATGTCTATTCCATTAGATGCTTTAGGTATCTCAAAAGATTACTTAGAGAATAATGGTATAGGTGTTATGCAGATAAGTACATTTGGAGCATCTGGAATGAATTCAGTTCCTATGGATCCAACATTCTTAGATAATGCTACAAAAGCATATAGTGCTGATGATTCTACTTCAGGTGAAAAGGAAGATGTAGATAATGTAACAGTTCCATTAGCTAGAGTAGGTAAGGAAAGTGGAGGAGAAGTAACTAATCCTAAGATATCTTCATTAACTGCAAACAAAACATCTGTTAAAGTTAATGAATCAGTTAAATTTACAACTGCAGCTTCAGGTGGTACAGGATCTCTATCATACAAATATGAGATAGATGGAAATACTGTAAGAGATTTTTCAAGTGCTTCTTCATATACTTGGACACCAACTAAAGAAGGAACTTATGATGTAAAGGTAACAGTAAAGGATTCAAATGGAAAACAAGCTACTAAGAATATGAGTTATGTAGTTGAAAAAGAAGACGAACAAGTAGAATTAACATTAGATAGCTATAAGACAAGCTTAGCTAGTCCACAAGAAATTGGTAAGAGTATCGTATTAAGTGCTTCAGCTACAGGTAATGGAACAATAAATTACAGATTTGTAGCACAAAAAAATGGTAAGACAACATTTGCACAAGCTTTTTCAACTAAGAAAACAGCAACATGGACTCCAACTGAAGCAGGTACTTACACACTTTATTTTAAAGCAAAAGATTCAACAGGCAAAACTGTATCTAAGACAATGAAATATACTATAAAAGAACCACAAGTAACATTAGCTATAAAATCAGCAACAACAGCTGTTAAGAGCCCACAAACAGTAGGTACAGCTATTAAGATGAGTACTGTTGCTGAAGGACAAGGAACATTAAAATACAGATTTGTAGCTCAAAAGAATGGTAAAACAACATTTGTTAAAGATTACTCAACTGCAAGTTCAGTAACATGGACTCCAACTGAAGCAGGTACTTATAAATTAACATTCAAAGTAAAGGATTCTACTGGAAAATCAGTTTACAAAGTAGTTAATTATGTAGTAGAAGAATCACAAGAACTTAAGATTAATTCAATAAAAACTAATTATGCTAGTCCTCAAGCAGCAGGAAAAACAATAAAGATAACTGCTAATGCAAGTGGAGCAAAAAATTTACAATATAGATTCTGGGCATATGATAGATTTGGCAATTGGACAGTTATACAAGATTTCTCATCTAAGAATTATGTAAATTGGAAAGCAGCATCTGAAGGAAATTATATTATATGGGTAGATGTAAAAGATTCAAATGATAATTGTGAAAGTAGTTTCATCTCTTATGTAATTAAATAGAAGATTATAAAAAGAACTGTTGGATTTGTTTTTTAAGATCCAACAGTTCTTTTTATTCTAAAGAAAATTATATAATGTAAATTAGATATTAATATAAAAAGTAAATTATACATAAAAAATATATAAAGTTCAAAAAAAATTCAAAAATATATTGTAAAGGTTATCACAATATTGTATAATAATTCTAGTAATGGTTTACCATATTAAGGGGGATATAAATTATGGTTAAGAAATCTAAAAAATTTATAAGTATTGTTATGACATTAGCTGTAGTGTCGGGATTTACATTTACGTGTATTCCTGCATATGAAACAAAAGCTGCTACATCTGTTTCAGTAAATGAATCTGAAACATATAGTAGTAACATAATGACAGCTATACAAAGTGAAACAACAACATATTTAGGAACTAATTATGGGTTATGTGATAATATTCAAGATGGTACAATTCTTCATTGTTGGTCATGGTCATGTAATACAATAAAAGCTAATATGAAGGATATTGCGGAAGCGGGATATACAGCTGTACAAACTTCTCCTATTAATAATATTAATGAAAGTTGTACAACAATGAAACTTATGGGGAATTCAGATGATGGTTCTGATGGAGCATGGTGGTGGTATTATCAACCCACTAATTGGAAGATAGGAAACTATGTATTAGGTTCTAGGGATGATTTTAAGGCTATGTGTGCAGAAGCAGAGAAGTATGGTATAAAAGTCATAGTGGATGTTGTACCTAACCATACTACTGGTAACGGATCTAAAGTAAGTCAAGAATTAATAAATGTAGCAGGAGGTTGGGATAAGTTATATCATTCTGGATATAATCAACCAATAAATGATTATAATGATAGATATCAATGTACATTACATGGATGCTCTAATGGTGGATTATATGATGTTAACACAGAAAATCCTGATTTCCAGAAGTATTTTGTTGAATATTTAAATGATTGTATTGATTGTGGAGCTGATGGTTTTAGATATGATACAGCAAAACATATAGGATTACCTTCTGATCCAGTTGATTCTAGAACATCTGCAAATGGTTGGCGTAATAACTTTTGGTCAGTAGCAACAGGTAAGGAATCTGTAGGGGGAGTAACATTAAAGGATAAGGATAGAATCTTCAATTATGGTGAGGTATTACAAGATAGAAATTGTAAGGAAACAGAATATGCACAATACGTTAGCTTAACAGCTAGTTCATATGGTGATAAATTGAGAGATAGAATTAGAAACAAGAGTTTTAATTCTGGAGATTTATTAGACTGGAGCCATCCAACTAATAATGGACGTAAATTAGTTACATGGGTTGAGTCACACGATACTTATTGTAATGAAGGTGCATCTGCATGGATGAATGATTGGCAAATCAGAATGTGTTGGGCTGTAATAGCAGCTAGAGAAGATGGAACACCTTTATTCTTCAGTAGACCAGATGGATCTAATGGATGGTCTAATAGATGGGGTAAAAATGTATTAGGAGCAAAAGGTAATGATCAATTCAAAGATCCAGAAGTAGTAGCAGTTAATCAATTTAGAAATGCTATGGTAGGCCAAAATGAAAATATGACAAACTATGGTAGTAATCAAGTATTAGCAATAGAACGTGGTACAGGAAAAAATGCTGGAGTTACAATTATTAACTTAGGCGAAGATAAGAATTTAAATGGTACATCATCTAATTTAGCAGACGGAACATATTACGATAAAGTTTATAACCAAAAATTCGTAGTATCTGGAGGAAAGTTTACAGAAGGAACTGCCAAGGGTGGAAAGATAACAGTATTATACGAAGGAAAAAATATAAGAACAATTCTTAAAGCTAGTAAGGAATCAAGCACATTTACAACAGATTCAATAGATATAACATTAAGTGCTCAGAATTGTACTAATGCAAAATATAAAATAGGCGATAAAGCTGCTGAAGCATTTACAGATGGACAATCGATAATTTTAGGTTCAGAATTAAAAGATGGAGAATCAATTAAGTTAACATTAACAGCAACTGATGCAGAGGGTAATCCTATTACAGAAACATATACTTATAAGAAAAAAGTTGTAGTATATAATGCAGGATATTTATATGCTGATAAAGTAAGTGGTTGGGGTGATATGTATGCATATGTGTATAATGAAAGTTCAGGATCTGCAACTAAAATAGCTGAGTGGCCTGGAGTTAAGATGACATATAATTCAGAAGTAGATAGATATGAATACAAATTACCAGAAGAATATCAAACAGCAAAAACTCAAGTAATATTTACAGATGGAAATAATCAAGTTCCTGCATCTAGAGAACCAGGCAAGTATTTTGAAGCAGGAAAGGCAATGCATTTTGATGGAAAATCAATAGCATTAGTAAATCCTACAGAAAATAAGATTATAAAATTATCAAGTGATGCTATATCATTTGACAAAGTTTCACCACAAGAAGAAGGAACAGCTATAAAGATTACTACTGCAAGTGCAACTGATGCTATAGGAACAGTATCTTATCAATTTGAGATAAATGGAGAAGTTGTTAAATCTTATTCATCTTCAAAAACATTTAATTGGACTCCTAACGAAGCAGGTAACTATACAATAAAAGTAATTGCTAAGGATTCAAAAGGACAGGCATCTGCAACAGCAAGTTATAAAATCACAGAAAAGATAGTGGTTTCAAAGCCAAAATTTACAAGCACAACTATAACATCAGATAATACTAATGTTGGAACTCCAGTTAAAATATCAGCAAATGCTACTGGTGGAGAAGGAACATTAAAATATAGATTTGTAGTACAAAAATCAGGGAAATATGTATTTACTCAAGATTATTCAACTAAGAAGACAGTAACATGGACACCAAAAGAAGCAGGAACTTATAAAGTTTATTACAAAGTAAAGGATGGAAATAATTCTGTTATAATGACAACTAAAACTTATACAGTTAAGTCAAATCCTATAACAATAACTCCATCTACAAGCGTATCTGAAGGTAAGGTTGGTGAAGTAGTAAATTTAAGTGTTGCTATAAATGGAAGCACATCAGGATTACAATATAGATTTGTAGCACAAAAAGATGGAAAAACTACTTTTGCTCAAAATTATTCAACTAAGAAGACAGCAGCATGGACACCAAAGGAAGCAGGAACTTATAAATTATACTTTAAAGTAAAAGATTCAGCAGGAAAAATAACAACAAAAACTATGAGTTTAGTTGTTAAGGATGCTAAGCCAGTATCTTTAACAGATGTTAAGTTTAGTAAAGAAAGTCCACAAGCAGTTGGAACTACAATAAAAATAACTGCAACAGGAAAATCTTCAGCTGATAATGTAGTATACTATAAAGTAAGTGTTCATGAAGGCGTAAATGGATGGAAAACATTAAAGAATTATTCTACTACAAACTATGTTAACTGGAAACCATCAACTAAGGGAACAGCTTATGTAATGGTTGAAGTTATGGATAGTGCAGGGGATTATGATTATCAAATGATTCCATATACAGTTAAATAGAATTTTAATAATTAATATCAAATATTATATGTTTTCATAAATAGCATAATTTCATTAAGGATTTCTAAATATAAAAAAAATTAAGTTAGCTAAATGTTGTAAACTCATTAATGTTCAAACAGTACAACATTTTAAATGCTAACTTAATTTTTTTTATTACTTTTCTTCTTTAGAATTTGTTTAGAATTTATAGTTAATTTTATTTAAGTATCTAATGTACTATAACCATTAAAGGAGTGGTTAGTATGAAAACTATAGATCATAAAATACTTGCAAAGTATGTTATTAAAGAAGCTAATGTTAAATTGCCATATATATATGAAACTGCATTTATAATAGGAAATATTGAACCTGATAAAAATATTTTTACTTATTTACATGGCATTATTAAAGGAAAGAAGTTTAGAGGACATAATTATAATAATATATTGCCTATTATGAGAAAGATTTTTAATATTTTAAAATCTAAAGAAAGGTTTAGTGTTAATGACTATTATAAGTTAGGAAAACTAATGCACTATATAGTAGATTCTTTTACATTTCCACATAATGATATTTTTAAAGGATCATTAAGAGAGCATTGTAAGTATGAACAAGAATTACATGAAGAAATGTTTAATGAGTTAGATTATTATAGCAATTTACATGTTAGTAATAGTATAGAAGAATTTAATGATATAGAAAATTTACATGAAAAATATATAGAAACAGCAGGAAACAAAATGGTAGATTATAGTTTTATATTTACAGCTATACAAGTAATATTACAAACTATTGCAGAAAAGACATATTTGTATACTAATATGGAGTCTTGTTCTTGTACTGAGGTGAGTTATAATAGAAATTAATAAGGGAGGAATATATTGCTATGAGAAAAAATACAGTAAGGCGTAGAATATTTATATCAAATGCAATGGTGGTATTAATAACGTTAGTTTTTATGATATTAATTAATATAGGAATTGTTAATATATATGCAGAATCTATTGAAAATGAATGGAAACAATCTATGGAAAAAATTATGAATAAAAATCAAATGGAAGAGATGTTAGAAGATTGGACTATTCATAGAAATTCTTTTGTTATGCTTATGGTATTAGATGGTGTTCTTTGCATAGGAACATTAATTGTAGTTAGTAATTTATTTACAAGAAATCTTACTAAACACATTTGTGCACCATTAGATAAGTTAGAGGATGGGGCGAATAGAATGAGAAAGAATGATTTGAGTAATAGAATAATATATAAAGGCGATGTTGAATTTGAAAATGTATGTGAAGCATTTAATGATATGCAACAACATATTTTAGAAGAGCAGGAAAAAAACAAAAAATATGAAAAGGCAAGGACAGATATGATTGCAGGAATATCACATGATTTAAAAACACCATTAACTGCAATTAAAGGTACTATAAAAGCAATGATGGATGGAGTAGTAACAACACCTAAACAACAAGAAAAATTCTTAAAGACTGCTTATAGGAGAGCTGGAGAAATGGATATTCTATTAAATCAGTTATTCTATATTTCTAAACTTGAAACTGGTAATATGCCTATGAATTATACTATTATAGAAATAGGATCATTTATTAATAGTTATGTTAAAGGTAAGAAAGAGATTATAGATTCATCAGAAATAGATATAGAAGCAGTTACTAATGATGTTAATGAGAATGTTTATGTGGATCCAGAACAATTACAGAGGATATTTGATAATTTATTAGAAAATAGTAAAAAATATGGGGATAAGAAGCCCCTACATATTAAGTTATCATTACAAAAGAAAGATAATATAATATGTATATCTTTTGCTGATAACGGAAATGGAATAGCAGAAGATAAGTTACCGTATATATTTGATGAATTTTATCGTGGAGATGAATCAAGAAATCAAAAAGATGGAAGCGGTTTGGGATTATACATTGTAAAATGTTTAATAGAAGATATGAAGGGCAATGTGTATGCAAAGAATGAAGAGGGCTTAATTGTATATATGGAGTTACCAATAAAAGATAAAGAATAAGGAGTATATAAGAAAGTGTCAGATAAAAAGAGAGTTTTAATTGTAGAAGATGATGAAGACATTAGTATGATAGAAGAAGCATATTTAGAGTCAGCTGGATTTGATACAGAGATTATTTCTGATGGAAAAGAAGTAATTAATATTTTAGAAAAAGAAAAGTTTGATTTAATATTATTAGATTTAATGTTGCCAGGGAAAAGTGGCTATGAGGTATGTAGAGAAATTAGAGATAAGATAGACATTCCAATTATAATGGTTACTGCTAGAACAGATTCTGTGGATAAAATAAGGGGCCTAGGTTTAGGGGCTGATGATTATATTGCAAAACCATTTGATCCAGCAGAATTAGTAGCTAGGGTAAATGCAAATATGAGACAATATGATAGAATAAAATCTAATTCTTCAGAACAAAAAGAAAAAGAATCAAAAGAAATAGTAGTACAAGATTTAAGAATTATGGTTAATAGTTGGAAAGTGTATAAAGGTGATAAGGAAATAAAACTTCCTAACAGAGAATTTGAAATATTAGAGTTTTTGGCTAGAAATCCCAATGTTGTTTTTTCAAAAGAACAGATATTTGAAAAGATATGGGGATATGATTATACTGGTGATAATGCTACTGTAATGGTTCATATAAATAGAATAAGAGAAAAGATTGAAGATGATAGTAAGAACCCAAAGATTATAGAAACTGTATGGGGAGCAGGGTATAGATTAAATAAATAAAATTTATATATTAATTTATAATTTATTTAGAAATTAACCTCCTAGTGTTTAATGTGAGTTGGTAATATAACCACATAAACAAATAGGAGGTTTTTTATATGTTAAAAGAAGCAATTAATGGATTTTGTATGGCGTTGGCAGATAGTGTACCAGGAGTATCAGGTGGAACAGTAGCATTTATTATGGGGTTTTATGATAAATTTATTGGAGCTATTAACAATTTAGTATTTGGCAATAGAGAGGAAAAAAAATCATCAGTATTTTACCTTATTAAATTAGGTATAGGATGGGTATTAGGCATGATGTTAGCTATTATTGCACTTTCGGCTTTGTTTGAAAATCATATATATGAAGTAAGTTCATTATTTATAGGATTTATTGCAGGAGCTATCCCACTAATTATAAAAGAAGAAAGGGAAGGATTTAAAGAAGTTAGAAAAGGTATCTTATTTGGTGTATTAGGAGTTTTATTAGTAGTTGGAATAACATTTTTAAATGGTTTTAGTAGTGATGCATCAATGGATTTAAGTAATTTTTCCATTGGATTGGGTATTAAGTTATTCTTTATAGGAATGATTGCAATATCAGCTATGTTTTTACCAGGAATATCTGGTTCTACTTTACTTCTTATTTTTGGAGCTTATATACCAGTAATTACAGCTGTAAAAGGTATTATGGCATTTAATTTTAAGTATATTCCAGCAATTATGTTTTTTGGATTTGGTGTGTTATTTGGTGCGATAACTGTAGTAAAAGGAATAAAAATTTGTCTTGAGAAGTTCAGAACTCAAGCTTTATATTCAATACTTGGAATGATGATTGGATCTTTTTATGCAATTATTATGGGACCTACAACATTAAAAATTCCTAAAGCTCCACTTGGAATTGAAAATTTTAGTATTATTGCTTGTGGTGTGGGTATTTTACTAGTAGTCGGAATGCAGATGGTAAAAGATATAAATAATAAAAATGCAATTAAGATAGTAAAAAATAGATAGAAAGAAGTGATAATATGGGGGTTGAATTAAGAATTCTGGATATAATACAAACTATACACAATCCAATATTAGATAATATTTTTGTATTTATAACTAAGCTCGGAGATGTTGGATTTATATGGATAGTACTAGCTGTAATTTTGGCTATAAGACCAACAACTAGAAGATGTGGAATTGTAATGCTAATATCGTTATTATTAGATGTAGTTATATGTAATGGACTTTTGAAGAACATAGTAGCACGTACTCGTCCTTGTGATGTTAATAATTCTATACAATTATTAATACCAAAACCTCATGATTATTCATTTCCATCAGGACACACATCAGCTTCGTTTGTAGCTGTAGCTTCAATTTTTTTATCAGGACCTAAAAAGATGCAAAAACCCGTGTTATTGTTAGCTATATTGATTTCATTTTCTCGCATGTATTTATATGTACATTATCCTACAGATGTTATAGGAGGAGTGATAATAGGTCTTTTTATTGGATATTTAGGTAACATTATATTAAAAAAGTTATTGCTAATTAAAGAAAATAAAATACAAGAACATTTAAGAAAGTAATATTTTTAGTAGTTTTGGCATAATAATATTATTGTTAATAAATATTATGATATAAAAGGAGAAAAAGGGATGAAGAGAGAAAGTGGAATAATAATGCATATAACATCTCTTCCTGGTGATTATGGAATAGGAACACTAGGAAGTGAAGCATATGATTTTGTAGATTTTTTAGTAAGTGCAGGACAAAAGTATTGGCAAATACTTCCTCTAACACAAACAGGATATGGAGATTCACCTTATCAAAGTTGTTGTGCATTTAGTGGTAATCCATATCTTATAGATTTAGACATTTTATGTGATGAAGGATTATTAGATAGAGAAGATTATGAAGAGGTTGACTTTGGAAATGATGAATTAGAAGTTGATTATGAAAAGATATTTAATAATAAGTTACCTATACTTAGAATTGCTTATGAAAATTCAAAGGAATTATATAGTGATGAAATAGAAGAGTTTAAAAAAGCTCAAAGTCATTGGATTAATGATTACGGATTATATATGGCCATTAAAGAAAAACTAGGTAACATAAGTTTGCTTAAATGGGAAGATGGTATTAGAAAAAGAAAAGAGGATGCAATAAATAAATACAAGATTGAATTGGAAGATGAAGTGAATTATTGGGTATTTATACAGTATATATTTTTTAAACAATGGAAGGATTTAAAAGAATATGCTAATTCTCAAGGCATTGAAATAATAGGAGATCTTCCTATATATGTAGCAGAAGATAGTGTTGATTTGTGGACTAATCCAGAATTATTTAAATTAGATGATAATCTTATCCCTGAAAAGGTTGCAGGATGCCCTCCAGATGCTTTTTCAGAAACAGGTCAATTGTGGGGAAATCCTATATATGATTGGGAGAAACAAAAAGAAGATGGATATAAATGGTGGACTCAAAGGTTTAAATCAGCTAGGGAGCTATATGATGTTATAAGAATAGATCACTTTAGAGGATTTGAAGCTTTTTGGCAAGTTCCTTATGGTGATAAAACAGCAGAAAATGGTGAATGGGTGAAAGGACCTAATGTTGAGTTTTTTGAAACTATAGAAAAGAAGTTAGGAAAATTAAATATAATTGCAGAAGATCTTGGATTCATGACAGATGATTTGGAGGAATTTAGAGACAATTCAGGATATCCTGGAATGAGGTTACTTCAGTTTGCATTTGATGTGGATAGTGAATCTGGAAGTGATATGCCATATTTACCACATAATTATATACCTAATTGTGTTGCTTATACAGGGACTCATGACAATGACACTGTTATGGGATGGTTTGATGAATCTGGTTCTGTAGAAGAAATAGAATATTGTATTAATTATTTAAAGCTTACTGAAGATGAGGGATATAACTGGGGATTTATTAGAGGAATATGGAGTAGTGTAGCTAATATAGCAATAGCTCAAATGCAGGATTTCTTAGGATATGGTAGTGAAGCAAGAATGAATATTCCATCTTCATTAGGTTGGTGGAAATGGAGAGTTTCAAAGGATGACTTAACAGAAGAATTAAGTGAACAAATATATGAATTGACTGATATGTATGGAAGACTTAATAGAACTATAGAAGAATGATTAATGTTAGAATTGACAACCTAGATTATTGATGATATCCTTAAATGTAAGAAAACCTTTAAGATGATCCAGAGAGATCAATAAGGAAGAAAATAATTATATGCGATTGTTAACATTGGGATTATTATGCCTTCCTTGATAGTTATTAAGGAAGGCATTTGTTTTACATATTATGAAAGTATATCAATTTTAATATTATAACTTTCTAAGAAAAAAGGAGTGATCAATTCATATGAATAATAAACATTTAATCGATCCTATGGACTTTTCTGTAGAAGAACTAGATGAGATATTTAAACTTGCACAAGATATAATAAAAGATCCTCAAAAGTATTCTAAAATATGTGATGGCAAGATATTGGCTACACTATTTTATGAACCTAGCACAAGAACAAGATTTAGTTTTGAAGCAGCAATGATGAGACTAGGTGGAAAAATATTGGGATTTTCAGAACCTAATTCAAGTTCTGCATCTAAGGGTGAAACAATAGCAGATACTATCAGAATGGTATCTATATATACAGACATAATTGCTATGAGACATCCAAAAGAAGGTTCAGCAAGAGTTGCTAGTATGTTTTCAAGAGTACCTATAATAAATGCTGGTGATGGTGGACATCAACATCCTACTCAAACATTAGCAGATCTTCTAACAATAGAATGTTTGAAGAAAGGATTAAGAGGCCATACTATAGGAATATGTGGAGACTTAAAATTCGGTAGAACAGTTCATTCATTAATAAAGGCAATGAGCAGATATGAAGATACAAGATTTATACTTATATCACCTAAAGAATTAAGAGTACCACAATACATAAAAGAAGAGGTTATAGAAAAGCATAATATAGAATATAGAGAAGTTGAAAGATTAGAAGATGTAATAAATGAAGTAGATATTTTATATATGACTAGAATTCAAAAAGAAAGATTCTTTAATGAAGAAGAATATTTAAGATTAAAGGACAGCTATATTTTAGATGCAGACAAGATGAAGTTAGCAAAGGAAGATATGATAGTTATGCATCCACTTCCAAGAGTTAATGAGATATCTATGGAGGTAGATAGTGACAAGAGAGCTGCTTATTTTAAAGAAGCTGAGTATGCTATGTATGTGAGAATGGCACTTATATGTAAGTTGTTGGGGGTGGCATAATATGTTAGAGATAACAAGTTTAAGAAATGGATTAGTAATAGATCATATAGAAGCAGGAATGGGTGTTAAGATATTTGATTATCTTAATCTAGATAAGACAGATCATAGAGTAGCACTTATAATAAATGCAGAGAGCAAGAATTTAGGTAGAAAAGATATAATAAAAATAGAGCGTGAAAAATGTGAAGAAATAGATTATACAGTATTAGGATTGTTATCACCAAGTATAACTATAAATGAAATTAAGAATGAAGTTATAGTTAGAAAGATAAAACCTCAACTACCAAAGAGGGTTGAAAATATCTTAAAATGTAATAATCCTAATTGTATTACTAGTACAGAAAAATATGTGCCACATTCATTTATATTAGTAGATGCAGAAAAAGGAACTTATAGATGTGAATATTGTGATCACATAACAAAATTATCAGAGGTTTAGAGTATAAGGAGAATAAATATATGATACTTATAAAATCAGGAAGACTAATAGACCCTAAGACTGATAGAGATGAAGTTGTAGACATAATAATAAAAGAAGATAAAATATATAAGATAGGACATTTTGAAGTAAGTTCAGAATATGAAAGAATAATCGATGCTAAAAATAAGATAATTGCTCCAGGACTTATAGATGTACATGTTCATTTTAGAGATCCCGGATTCACATATAAAGAAGATATAGATACAGGAGCTAAATCAGCAGCAGCAGGTGGATTTACAACAGTTGTTTGTATGGCTAATACTAGTCCTATATTAGATAATGTAGAAACACTAGAATATTTTTTAGACAAAGCTAAAGATACAAATATAAATGTTAAAACTGTAGCTGCTATTACTAAGGAATTTAAAGGAAAAGAATTAGTGGATATGAATAAACTTCTCTCTAAAGGTGTAGTTGGATTTAGTGATGATGGCTTACCTATAAGAGATTCAAAGGTAATAATGGAAGCTATGAATAAAGCAAAAGAATTAGATGTACCGCTTAGTTTTCATGAAGAAGATCCAAACCTTATAGGCGTGGCTGGAGTAAATGATGGAAATGTGTCTAAACAATTAGGTTTTATAGGAGCAAGTAATTCAGCTGAAGATGTATTAGTTGCTAGGGATTGTATGTTAGCACTTAAAACAGGAGCTAAGGTAGATATTCAACATATTAGTTCGGGTAATTCAGTAGATATGATTAGATTTATAAAGTCATTAGGAGCAAATGTATATGCAGAAGCAACTCCACATCATTTTTCGTTAACAGAAGAAGCAGTATTAGAACATGGAACACTTGCAAAGATGAATCCGCCTCTTAGAACTGAAGAAGATAAACATAAGATAATAGAAGGATTAAAGGATGGAACTATAGAAATAATAGCAACTGATCATGCTCCTCATAGCATTGATGAGAAAAATAGAGAATTTGCAAAATCTCCAAGTGGAATAATAGGACTAGAAACTTCACTTGCACTAGGAATTACTAACTTAGTTAAGAAAAAACATTTGTCATTAATGAAATTAATAGAGAAAATGACAATAAACCCTGCAAGATTATATAATTTCGATGCAGGATATATAGCTGAAGGATGTAAAGCTGATATAGTTATATTTGATGAAGATGAAGAATGGATAGTCCCTAATAAGTTTGAATCAAAAGCTGTTAATACACCATTTATAGGAGAAAAATTATTAGGAAAAGTTAAGTATACTATATGTAATGGAAAAGTAGTATTCGAATCTTAAAACTAATAGACTTTTGTATATGATTTTCAATAAATTTGTAGTTGGATAACTTATGTTTCACAATAATTAATATCAAAATTATATGGTTAAGTAAATAATATGATATGTATAAAATCCAATGTTATTTGGTATAATTAATATTATGTTTATTATTAGTATCAATATTATATGTTTTCATAAATAGCATAATTTCATTAAGTATTTCTAAATATAAAAAAATTAAGGTAGCTAAATGTTGTAAACTCACTAAAGTTCAAACAGTACAACATTTTAAACGCTACCTTAATTTTTTTATCATTAATAAATCCTACAATTCATTATGAAGATTTATTCAAAGCAATAATATTGATACTAAAAAAGAAAATCATAATATTAGCATCATCAAATAACATTGGATTTTTCATTATAATAATATTACTTTGCTTAAATCAATAATTTGATATTAATTAACTTAAAAGATAAGTAATCAAAAAAATATATTCAATAATTTTTTTAGTAAGAATTACTGAAGACTTAATAAGATACTTGTTAATAATATAGATATATTAAAGATCACCATAAAGCTTTAATCACAAATATTTTGTTGACAGATACAAACTTTATAAGTTAATATATTTAACTGTAAATATATTAAATAGGGGGATAAAAATGGAAGAAAATAATTGGTTGTGTAAAAAGTGTGGATACAATCCAATAGATCGTTCAGAGTCTAAGTATTCTATATTATGTACTAGTTGTAGGGAAGAACATAAAAAGTATCCTATATCGAAAGCTGTTATTATTGGAATTACAATAGTTTTAGCTATAGTATTAGTTTTATCATTTACAATTTTACCTCAATCAATAAAGGAATATAGGGCTCATAATGAAAGTTATGATGAGCTATGGGAGGGAAATTATCAAGTACTTATGGATGTAAAGGATGATTTAAACCTAAATGTAGTAGAAGCAGCAGAAATATATGCATCAGCTATGAACAAGGGACAATATGATTTTGCAATTGAAGTATTTAATAAGTATTTAGCAAATAAAAAAGTGAGTGATCCAACATATAATATTGTTATGTCATATGATGATGATATGAAAACATATTGTGATACTGTTGATAATATTATGAGTATACAAAATTTAGTTTCAGAAGACACTTCGATGGAAGAATATTATGCTTTAGTTAAAAATGAAATAAATAATATGATTGAAAGTAATAATTACAATACTGGTGTATGCTATTATTACTTAGGATTACTTACAGAAGATCAGCAAGAAGCTAAAGGTTATTATGAAAAAGCTGTTGAAAATGATGAAAAGTTCCAAGATAGTAGAGTTGAATTAGCTACTATATATAGAAGAGAAGGAGATATAAGCACTGCAGAAGATATGTATAGTAAAGCTCTTTCTATAGATGATAGTAATGCGGGAGCATTTAGAGGATTAGCTATAATTAAGTTATTATCTAATGATACCGAGGAAGCTGTAAAACTTGCTGAAGAAGCCTATAAATGTAACAGAAGTGCATCTTATGTATATGAAACTTTAATAATTGCATTAGCAAAGAATGGACAAGTTAAAGAGGCAGAAAAATATATAAAAGAATATGAAAGCTTAGGTGGTGTAATAGAAGAAGATACACAAGAGCTTTTAGATGATAAGATGTCATTAGAAGATTATTATATAAATGATAAGGGGGAAGATATGTAATTATGTTTGTTATACCAGGATTTATAATATCATTAGTTACTTTTCCAGGAGTAATAGTACATGAGTTAGCACATCAGATATTTTGTATGCTTATGAAAGTTCCAGTTTATGATGTTAAGTATTTTCAATTAAAAAATCCAGCAGGATATGTTCTTCATGAAAGATCTGAAAGACCCGGGGCTAATATATTAATATCTATAGGACCATTTATAGTTAATACATTGTTAGGTGCTATAATAATGCTTCCTGTATCTATAAGATTAGTACAGTTAAATTATAGAGATCCATTAACTATAATTCTAGCATGGATTGGAATATCGATATTGATAAATTCATTTCCTAGTACTGGGGATGCAAAATCATTGATTACAGATGTTTTGAAGAATAAAGAAGTTTCAATATTATTTAGAGTAATAGTAGCTCCAATTATTTTCCTTATATATATAGGGGCTATAGGATCAGCAATATGGCTTGATTTACTATATGCCATTGCTATTACTGTATTAGAAGGAACCATTGTAGCAAAAATGTTTTTATAAACCAATCATTAAATGATTAGAAATTTAAAATTAAGTAATAGACTTGACTAAAATGCTAGTAAGAAATGTAATTGACAATGTGTAAAAATAGTGTTATTATAATAAAAATTATGCCTTTAATTTGATACGAGATATCAACAAGGAAGAGAAATTATAATAGTATTTATGTAAGTTTTATTAGGATTATTATGCCTTCCTTTAATATATTTAAAGGAAGGCTTTTTTTGTAGGAGGTTTTCTTATGACAATAATGGATAAATTGTATAAAAGAGTTGAAGAAAGAGGAGTAGTGTGTGTTGGGTTAGATACATCACTAGATTATGTGCCTGAATTTATTAAGGAAGGTAAATCAGCAGAAGATGCTATAGTAGAATTTAACAAAGGAATAATAGATGCAACTAAGGATATAGCAGCATGTTTTAAGGTTCAGATTGCATATTATGAAGCATTAGGAATAGCAGGAATGATGGCTTATAAGAGAACTTTAGATTATTTAAGAGAAAATGATTGTATAATTATTGCAGATATAAAAAGAGGAGATATAGCAGCTACAGCAACTCAATATGCAAAAGCACATTTTGAAGGAGACTTTGAAGCAGACTTTATAACATTAAGTCCATATATGGGAATGGATAGTATAGAACCTTATTTACCTTATTTAGAATCAGGCAATAAAGGAGTTTTCACTCTTGTAAGAACTTCTAATAAGGGAGCAGAAGATATAGAATATCTTGATTTAGATAATGGAGAAAAGTTATATACAGCTGTTGGAGATAAATTGATGAAAATGGGAGAAAACCTTATATCTGAATGTGGATATCATCCAATAGGTGGAGTAATAGGATGTACTCATACTGAAGAAGGAGTTGCATTAAGAAAGAGATTTAATAGTATGTTTTTCTTAATACCTGGATATGGTGCACAAGGTGGAAAGGCTGAAGATGTTGCATTATATCTTAATAATGGTAATGGTGGAGTAGTAAATTCATCTAGAGGAATATTGTTAGCATATAGAAAGGCAAATAGACCTGAAAAGGATTATGCAGTATGTGCAAGAGAAGAATCAATAAGAATGCGTGATGAATTAAGAAATGCAGTAAATAATCTATAGGAGGAATATAAAGGTGAATTATAAAAAAGCTAAAGTGCTATATAATGAAAAAGTTATAGATAATATATATAAGATGGTATGTGAAGACGATAATGAA
Organism: Clostridium sp. MSJ-8; assembly: GCF_018918325.1. Lineage (GTDB taxonomy): Bacteria > Bacillota > Clostridia > Clostridiales > Clostridiaceae > Clostridium. Next base: position 51,499 of record NZ_JAHLQH010000047.1, read on the forward strand.
GTTAAAGCTGGACAATTCTATATGTTAAAGTTACAAGGACAAACACTTTTACCAAGACCAATAAGCATATGTGAGAAAGATGATAAGACTATAACATTTTTATATGCAGTAGTAGGAACAGGAACAGAAGAATATTCAGAATTAAAAGCAGGGGATTATATAAATTTAAATGGACCTTTAGGAAATGGATTTGATTTAGAAAAGGATTATGGTAAGGTAGCATTAGTATGTGGGGGTATAGGAACTGCTCCTATGGTGGAACTTGCAAAGAGATTAAGAAATAAAAATAAAGATCAAGTAATAGATGTGTATGCTGGATTTAGGGATAATGTATATTTGACAGAAGAATTAGAAAAATATGCAGATAAAGTTAATATAACTACTAATACAGGAAAACATGGTCATAAAGGATTCGTTACTGAAATATTAAAACCAGAAGAATATGATACAGTATTATGTTGCGGACCAGAAGTTATGATGAAGGCTGTAATAGATATGTGTAAAGAGAAGAATGTAAAAATATATGTATCTATGGAAAAACATATGGCATGTGGAGTAGGAGCATGCTTGGTATGTACATGTAAAACTCAAGATGGATTTAAGAGAACATGTAAAGATGGTCCAGTATTTGACGGATATTATGTAGAATTATAATAGTGAGGTGAGTATAGTGTTACAGGTAAATATAAACGGCGTAGAATTTAAGAATCCAGTTATTGCAGCTTCAGGAACTTTTGGTTTTGGTGCTGAATATAACAATTATTATGATGTAGGTATCTTAGGTGGTATATCTTCAAAAGGATTAACTATAAATAAAAAACAAGGTAATGAAGGAATAAGAGTAGTAGAAACACCTTCAGGTATGATGAATTCTGTAGGATTAAATAATCCAGGAATTGACGCATTTATTGCAGAAGAATTACCTAAAATGAAGAAGTTAAATACAAACATTCTTGCTAATGTAGGTGGAGGATGTTATGAAGATTATGCAGCAGCAATAGAGAAGATAAATAATACTGATGTAGATATAATAGAATTAAATATATCTTGTCCAAACGTAAAGCATGGTGGAATGGCTTATGGAATTAAAGCTGATGTTGCTTATGAATTTGTAAAGGAAATAAAGAAAATAGCTAAAAAACCCCTTATGGTTAAGTTATCACCAAATGCAGAAAACATCGTAGAAATGGCATTAAAATGTGAAGAGGCAGGAGCTGATTCATTAAGTCTTATTAATACTTTAAAAGGAATGGCTATAGATGTGTATAAGAGAAAGCCTGTATTTAATAATGTCTATGCTGGATTATCAGGCCCAGCTGTAAAACCAGTAGCACTTAGAATGGTACATGAAGTTGCACATGCTGTAGAAATTCCAGTAGTTGGTCTAGGTGGTATAGCTAGTGGAAAAGATGCCATAGAATTTATGATGGCTGGAGCAAGTGCTATTCAGATAGGAACTATTAATTTTGCTAATCCTTTAGCAGGAAAAGAAATAATAGAAGAGATGGAACAATTCTGTAAGGAACAAGGAATAAAAGATATAAATGAAATTGTAGGAATAGTTTAGAGTTTTAATTACAATTTGTATAATATGTTACAATAGAAATAAAATAATAAAAAATGGAGGAATTTTAATAATGCAACAATACAAAAAAGATTTTATTGAATTTATGATTGAATCAGGAGTACTTACTTTTGGAGATTTTATAACAAAGAGCGGAAGAAAATCACCATTCTTCGTAAATACAGGAAATTATCAAACAGGAAGTCAATTAAAAAGATTAGGAGAATTCTATGCAGCAGCTATAAAAGAAAACTTCGATGAAGACTTCCAAATAGTATTTGGACCAGCATATAAAGGAATTCCATTAAGCGTAACAGTAACAATGGCATTAGCAGATAAGTACGGAATAGATGTTAGATATTGTTCTAACAGAAAAGAAGTAAAGGATCATGGAGATACAGGAATTCTTTTAGGTAGTAAATTAAAGGATGGAGATAAAGTATTAATAACTGAAGATGTAACTACATCTGGTAAATCTATATATGAAACAATGCCTATCTTAAAAGAACAAGCTAATGTAGATGTTGTTGGTTTAGTTATATCAGTAAATAGAATGGAAAAAGGACAAGGAGAGGAATCTGCCTTAGTTGAATTAGAGAAGAAGTATGGCTTCAAAACTTGCGCTATAGTTACTATGGAAGAAGTTATAGAATATTTGTATAATAAGCCTTTAAATGGAAAAATTATAATTGATGATGCAATGAAGGCTAAAATTGATGAATATTACGCACAATACGGAGCAAAATAATATAATACGTATAAAATCCAATGTTATTTGGTTTGATTAATATTATGTTTATAATTAGTATCAATATTATATGTTTTCATAAATAGCATAATTTCATTAAGGATTTCTAAATATAAAAAAATTAAGGCATTATTGTTAGATAACTTATATTTTACAATAATTAATATCAAAATTATATGTTTAAGTAAATAATATAATATCATTAAGTATTTACTAATATAATAAAAAAGAGTAAAGATCCCTAAATACTATAAACTCGCAAAAGCTCAGACAGTATAGTATTTTTAACGGGATCTTTACTTTTTTATTATAAGAAATACTAAATTTTATTATAGATAATTTACTTAAATCAATAATTTGATATTAATTAACTTAAAAGATAAGTAATCAAAAAAGATTAATTCAATAATTTTTTTTACTAGAAATTCTGAAGCCATAAGATACTTTCAGACAATACAGATACACTAAAAATCACCATAACGATTAGATAATTAAAATAGAAGTGATTTGATGGAACAAAGCCTTTTTGCTAGGGTAGAATTAATAATATTTAGAATATATAAAATACTATGAGAAATTGAAGGTCAGTATGAATAAAATTGAGCAAACTGCTTTGTGAAATCAATATCATTCTATTTTAATATGCTTAGTGGAAGTAACCATTATTGTTAAGGTTAGAATTATAGGTAGATATAGAATAATATAACCATGAAGAATTACAGATTAGTATAAATAATATGGAACAATCGGTTACTGAAACTAATACTATTATATTTTAATGTATTATTTTAATGTAGAAACATGTCGCACGAAATTCATGTGAATTATTTCAAAGTGATATAAAAAATTAAAAAATAAAAACGAAATAATAAACATGGAGGGTGATTGAGTATGAAAAAAGAAATAAGTGATCAACATAGAATAAATAGAATGGTATTAATTATGACAAGTGCAATATTTGTATTTTTATTTCTGGGGATATTAGGATATTTTGCAACAGCAATAAGAGATGGAAGTAAGATGGTTAAAGCTACTATATTAGTTATTGCAATGATAGCAATAATAGTTACTAATATTATTGTCTATAAAAAGTATCCAGAAGATGATAAGTTAAAACATACATCTTTAATTGGTTTTGGTATAGCATATGTACTTCAATTATTTGTAAGTCATAGTGATGCCGGATTTACAGTAGCATTTGCTGTTAGTGTTATATTTATATTGTATAATGATGTGAAGATTTTGAAACATGCAACTATCGGAGCAATTGTTGTAAATGTAATATATGTATTGTACTTATGCTTTTATAAGAAATCAATGCCATCAGGTAATCCTTTAGATGCAGGAACATTAGTGCTACAATTGTTAGTGGTAATATTTCATTTTGAAATATTAAGTTGGGTTACTAAAGTCACTCAGGGATTATACAAAAAGAAAAATTCAGAAATAGTTACAGAAATGAATAAAAGTAAAGAACTTTTAAATGATGTATTAAAGATTTCTTCAGTAGTCAAGGATACTTCTACTGAAGTTAATAAAGTTATAGAAGATTTAAATGATGCAACTAATACAACATCAGATGCATTAGGTGAAATATCAAAAGGAAATGCTGTTAACACTGAAAGCATCTCTAAACAAACAATAATGACAGATAATATACAAGGATTAATTACAGCTACAAAAACTAAATCTGAAGAAATGGTTACCTTTGCAAATGAATCCTTAAAAGCTGTAACATTAGGAAGAGAAGCTGTTAATAATCTTAAAAAGAAGAGTGAAGATATAAAAGAAGAGAATAAGGTAGTAGTAAATTCTATGAAGAAGCTTATTTCTAATGCAGAGGATGTAGAAAAGATAACTAATGAAATATTTGATATATCTAATCAAACTAATTTATTAGCATTAAATGCATCTATAGAAAGTGCAAGAGCAGGAGAAGCTGGTAAGGGATTTGCAGTAGTAGCAGAAGAAATAAGAGTCCTAGCAGATCAAACTAGACAATTAACAGAAAGTATAGGCAATATTGTTGGGGAGTTACAAGAAAATGCCAACTTAACTAGAACGACAATAAAAGGAGTATTAGAAGTAACTGGAGAAGAAGAAGGATTAATAGGAGAAACTGAAGAAAAATTTATAAATATAAGTAATAAAATAAATTTATTACATAACAATGTAAAAGATATAAATAGTGGAATAAGCAATATATTAGAATCAAATAATACTATAGTTGATAGTATTAATCAGATATCAGCAGTAAGTGAGGAGCTAACTGCTAATACTTCAGAGGCTGTTAAATTAGGTAAATCTAATAGAGAAAAAACTGAAAAGACTCAAGAATTAATGAAAGAGTTAGTTAATGCAACTGAAGAACTTAATAAATATATTTTATAGTAGCTAAATTAATAAAGAAAATAGAAAAATAATATTTGATGATAAAAAAATATTTACAATGAGTGAATTGTAGTATAAAATCATTATGTTATAAGATTTTATTATATTTTTTTAGGGGCATAATAATTATAAACAAGAATTTACTATTAATTAGTATATTTGGCTATGATTTTAAATACACTTGGGGAATAAACCGAGTGTATTTTTGTTTTTATGGTAAATTATTCTTGTGTATAAATATTATTACATATGAAGAAAATGATTTTTAGGGAAAGGGCATAAGATAGATTTATTTTGATAAATATTGAAAAATATATAATAAAATTGTATAATATATATGAAATAATAATTATTGCTAAAGAATAGTAATTATTAATTAAGAATTTAAGATTGGAAATTTAAAATTAGGATTGTTAATTAAGAATTGAAAATTGAGAATTCTAAATTGCAAATCATAAAGGTATAAAAAAAGGACCGAATAAAATCAGTCCTAATAAATTATTGCATATCAGTAATAAGAGTTAAGGTTTTATTATAAGTAATTATTTTTATTATATAATGACTTATAACCTAGAAGAGAAGTATCCCGGTGGGATATATCCTTGTTTAATACCTTCAATTATTAACAAATAAGTAGCAGTTGTATCAAAACGAGCATCATGATAGTTTCCACTACCCTGGAATAATTCGTTTGCTTTTTCTGTTATCTGTTCTTTAGAGATGTGCAAGAAATTTACTACTTCTTCTAGCTTTGGATTTTTTATTTCACCATTGGCTTTAGGTATTTTACAGATATTAATATAATAATGCATTGTACAGAAGATATTCTTAGGGGTAAATTCAATTCCCATACCTTCTAGTTCATGCTTAAGGAACTTTATATCAAAATTGACATTATGACCAATTATAAAGTCTGCTTCGATGAAGTCATTTATAAATTCTTCTAGATAATCTTCGAAGTATTGTCCATTAGATAGTTCATAAAGTTTCTGAAGAGAGAAACCGTGAACAGCTTCGGCGTTAGGGTCCATTTCTTCAACAGTAAAGAAAAAGTTTTTTCCAATAGTACGTTGGGGTTTTGATGAAGCATCTATAGTAATATAACTTAATTGGCATATTTGGCCTGGTTTTATGCTAGTTGTTTCAGTATCGAAAACTAATAATTTCATTAATCAATCCTCCTATTCTGAAAATATTATATCATAAAAAATAATTTATATTTATTGAATAGGAATAATAAATTAATGGAAAACTAAAAATATCTATGAAAACACAAGGAGGAAGTTAATATGGTTCGTGAAACAAGTAGAAAAGTATCAATAGTTGGGGCAGGATTTGTTGGATCAACTATAGCATACGCATTAATGAATAGTGGTATAGCAACAGAGATATGCATCTATGATATTAACATGGATAAAGCATTAGGAGAGGTTTTAGATTTAGTTCATGGTAAGTCTTTAGTTAAACCAGTTAATATTTATGCAGGTGGAATAGATGAAACAAAAGATTCAGATATAGTTATCATAACAGCAGGAGCCAACCAAAAAGAAGGAGAAACTAGACTAGATCTTATAGATAAGAATTATAAGATATTCCAAGGTTTTGTTCCTGATATAGCGAAGTATAGCCCTAACGCTATATTATTAGTAGTATCTAATCCAGCAGATGTATTAGCATATATAACTTATAAGTTATCTGGATTCCCAAAAGAAAGAGTTATTGGTTCAGGTACAGTTTTAGATACATCTAGATATAAGTACGTATTAGGAAAATATTTCGAAGTAAATGACAACAACATTCATGGATATATAATAGGAGAACATGGAGATAGTTCAGTTACTACATGGAGCTGTGCTAGAGTAGGAGGAACTCCTATAGACACTTATGCTAAGGCTAAGAATTTAGAATGGGATGATGAGATAAAGGATGTAGTATCTCAAGACGTAATAAGAGCAGCATATGAAGTTATCAACAGAAAGGGAGCTACTTATTTCGCAATAGGTCTTGCTGTTAATAGAATAGTTGAAGCTATATTTAGAGATGAGAACTCAATTCTTACAGTTTCTAGTCTTTTTGAAGGTCAATATGGAATAGATGATATATATTTAGCTATTCCAACTATCTTAAATAGACATGGAGCAAAAGAAATAGTACCTTTAGAGTTAGATAAAGCAGAAGAAGAAAAATTAAAATCTTCAGCAGATACATTAAAGAAACACATAAGCAAATGTTTAAACAAGTAAATGAAATAACCTTGAGTATGTGCTATAATTAACTTAATAAATTATTAATTATAGATGTAGGTGAGAGTACTATGGATTATTGTAATCTCTTAAAAAATAACAATCTTAAGGTTACAAAAGGTAGAATAGAAATATTAAAAATTCTATTTCAATACAAAAAAGATTTGACTGCAGATTTTATATATCTAGAAACTAAAAAACATGGTGTAGAAGTAAATCAGAGTACTGTATATAGAGCACTAGAAGTATTTGAAGAGAAGAATATAGTAGAGAAGTACCCATTACAAGATGGAGTATTTGCTTATGATGTAGTAGAAGATGCACACAAGCATTTACTTAAATGTTCTATATGTCATAAAGAAATAGAGATACCATGTCCTATGAGGCAATTATCTGCATTAGTGAAGAGTGAAACAGGATTTACATTGAACGAACATGACCTTGTATTAGAAGGGGTATGTGAGGAATGTAGTCATAAGAAGAAAAAACAAAATCGTTAAGGCTCCGTAGTGCCTTGGCGATTTTGTTTTTAATCCTAAATTTTATATCTAAGTCAAGTAATTGTTGATGATATAGATATTATTTTAAGTACTTATTGTCTTTTCCATGAAAATGTTGATGCTCTTAAGTATTAACATAATTATAGTGAAAAAATAATTTGACTTTATTATTAATTATTTTCGCCTATTGTAAATCTAGAAATAATGAGAGTAATAATTAATACAGTTACAGAGGTTATAGCTATAGTACCACCTGCAGCACTATTTAGGTAATAAGCAAGTACCAAACCTAACATTATATCTATAAAGCCAAATACTACAGAAGCAATTAATGTTTTCTTAAAGTTAAATCTTAGCTGCATAGCAGTTGCAACAGGAACCACAAGTATAGAAGATATAACCATAACTCCCATTATTTTTATAGATAATGAAATAGTAGCACCTACTAAGATAGTAAATAAGTAATTTATAAGTTTAACATTTATTCCTGCGGCCTTTGCACCATCTTCATCAAAAGTAACATATAAGAGTTTATTGAATATAATTGCTAATATAATTAATGTGATAACCCCAGATATAGCCATTATTAATAAGTCTTCCCTAGAAACAGTTAATATGCTACCAAATAATATTGAATTAACCTTTGTGCTAGCTTTTCCTGTACTTATGAATATAATTGCTAAACCTAAACTAAAGGTTAACACAATAGACATAACTAGTTCAGCGTATTTTTTGAAGTATCCACGAAGAAGTTCTATTATAAGAGCACATAATGTTGTAAATATAAAAGCTGATAGAATAGGGTGAATACCTAATACTAATCCTATTGCAACACCTGCAAAAGATGAATGGGATAATGTATCTCCAATCATAGAATTTCTACGTAGAACAATGAATAATCCTACTATAGGACATAAAATCGAAACAATAAGTCCTGCCATAAATGCATTTTGCATAAATTGTAAATGAAGCATAGTTTAAGCACCTTCCATTTCTAGTTTTTTCTTGAATTCGCTACAGGATTGTAGTGTTATAGTACCTTTATTAAAATGTAAAATATCTGTTGAATACTTAAGTGCTACATCTAGGTTATGTTCAATAGATATAATTGTTGTATGTTCATTTTTGTTTAACTTCGTAAGAAGTGAGTATATATCTAGCTGAGTCTTATAATCAACACCAGTAGAAGGTTCATCTAATATAATTAAATCAGGATTACCCATAAGAGCACGAGCAATAAATATTCTTTGTCTCTGACCTCCAGATAGGTTACCTATAAGTCTATTTCTATATTCAGTCATTTTAACTATCTCTAGAACTCTATCTATCTCTGAATTATCTAGTTTTAATATATTTGCATGAGTTTTAAGGACTTCATAAACTGATATAGGAAATTGAGAATTAAATCCATCAACTCTTTGAGGAACATAAGATAATTTTTTTGTATCTATAGTAATATTTCCTGAAATAGGAGACAATAATCCTAATATAAGTTTAATTAAGGTGGTTTTGCTACTACCATTTTCCCCTAGTATTGATAAATACATTCCTTGCTTAATAGTTAGATTTAAATTATTAATAAGCATAGGGGAGTTTTTTTCATAGCTAAAACATAAATTGTTTATTCTAATCATAAAATCACTCCTAAAAAATAAATCCTTAAATATTATACAACTATTTGCAAGTGATTTGCAATTATGAATGCGAAAATAAATATTTTGTTAATATGAAATTAAATGGTAATTATATTAATTTTATTAACCGAAAATATTTATAGACATATAAAATAAAGGTGGATGATATATTATGAAGAAAAGTTTTAAATTTATTAGTAGTTTATTTTTAGCAGTATCACTATCATTATCTTTTGTAGGTTGTGAAAATAAAAAAGAAACAAATACAAAGGAACTTAATAAAACAGAGATAAGATATTCAAATAAATTATTCTTATATGATAAAAATAATGATGATGTATATGATTTGCAAGATAAAAAAGATAGAGAAAAAATAACAAGTGAAGTTAAAGCAATTATATTTTCTGATGCGTTGAAGAAATATATTGTACAATATAATGATAATAGTTTATGTACTTTAGATTCGAAAGGAAACAAAGAAATTGTATCAAGTGACATATCTTGCTATAAGATAGATTATGCAGGAAATATTTATTATACTACAAACAACAATGAACTATACATAAAAGAAAAAAATAAAGAACAAGAAAAAATTGCTAATGATGTTGCTAGTTTTAAAATAATAAAAAACAATATGATTTCATATTTAGATACTGAGAATAATTTATATATAAAAAATACTGATTTTGATAAAAATAAAATAGGTTCAGATGTATCTATATATGATATAAGTAGTAATGGAAAATATGCAATGTATGTTTCTAATAATGAATTGTATTATTATAGTATAGAAAATAATGAAAAGGAAAAACTTGTTGAAGCATGTAATGATTCTCCGTTTATGTTAACAAATGATGGAAAAGCTGTGTTTATAACAGATTATGATGAACAAAATAAAAAAGGCGAATTATATTGTAAGGATTTTAAGAAAGATAAAGTTAAGATAGCTTCAGATGTTACCCAATTTATAGCTAATAATGATTCAGTATATTATATAAATAGTGATGATAATTTGAACTATAAAAAATATACAGAAACAAGTAGTAAGAATGTACTAAATGATGTTGTAGAATTAAATTATAAAAATGATTATATTTATTGTTATGATGCTAAAAACGATATATATTTTATATCTAATAATGGTGATAAGAAAAGTAAAATTGGTAATGATGTAAAGAAATACATTGTTGGAGATGATGCAATATCATATATAAATAGTAACAATGAAATATATATTAGCAAAAATGGTAAAAAGGCAGAAAAAATAATTGATGATGTGGATAATTATTCAAAGGTTGAATTTAATGGGGAAAAATTATTTGAGAATATATTAAATGTTGAAAATATCAAGGGATGTTATAAATATACAGATACTCAAGCAAATGTAGATCGATATATTAGAATTTCAGATGATAATTCTATTACAATAGCAAGTTTTGATAAAGGAAGTTCAAGTAATCCATTTAATATAGTTTCAGCTGATAGTAGCTCTATAACTATTAATTATGGTAATAATCAGACTATGCAATTTAAAGATAACGATGGACAAATAAGTGCAAATATAAATAAAACAGAAGTGAGTTTGACAGATATAAATGAAAGTGATTTTTCTAATATTCAGTCAACTATTAATTTAGTTTATTCAATTGCAGCTAATAGGTTTGGTGAAGAAATGGTAATGTATATTGGTGAAAGTAATATTGATGGAGTTCAATATCATAATTATGCTACTGCAGAAGGAGATCAAAGTTCAGAAATTTATATAAATGATAAAGGACAAGCATATCGAAATGTTTCTGGTGTACTTATTGATGCAAACGGACAAGATATTATATCTCAAGATCAAGCTTATGAAATTGCTAGGGAATATGCTATGGAATCTTATGGAAAAACTCCATCATATATTACTTTAGAGTCTGAAGATAATGAAGAATATGTTTTTCATTTATATGATGTTGTAGAGAATCATAATGCAACTTGGAATTGGTATAGTGTAGATAAACGTACAGGTACAGTTTCACCAATGTTTTAAAAAATAATTAATTAAAAATAAAAAATGAAGGTGTCATATTAAAAATGTTATGACATCTTTATTTTTTACTTTATTCTAGATATGAATTCTCTAGTTTCCATACACCATCAGAATCTTTTATAAAGTGGCATTCTAAAGTTAATTTTTTATGAGGAGAATCTTTGCTTAATCCATATGCTTTTATTACTTTCTTGTTTTTGTTTGAGAATATAATATAATTATCTTGTACTCGTAGAAGTGGGTAAGGTGCAGAGGAATTTGTAAGATAGTAATTAACAGAGTAATCGAAGTTTTTACATTTTGAAGTGATATAAATTTTTTGGATAAATATAGATAAAATGAGTAATACTAAAATTAATAGAGAGGTTCTTATTATTTTTTTAAAAATTTTCTTGTTAGATTTCATATTCAACCTTCTGGAAATTATTACAACATAATTTTAACATGAAATTTCTTAATAATAAACAATATTTACTATAAAATGTTGCAATAACTATAGAATAAATTTTATAATTATAAAAAGACTTTGTGAAAGGAAGAGTGATAATGGATTTTTCAAGTTTAGTTATAATGGAGAAAGACAAGGAAACAGGATATATTAAGAAGGAATTAGGAAGCTTTGAAGTAACAGAAGGTGCAGTATATGTAACTAAGTTATATGAAATAGATGGAATAGTATATTTATATTTTGATACAGAGAGAGATGTAGAGGAATGGGAATATTCAGCTATATATGATTTGTTTAATACAGAGGTGTTTGAAGAAGCTGGCTTTAAAATAACTGAAGATGATGATGAATATAATCCTACATTTATACTAGAAATGCCTTATAAAGAAGAACATGGAGAGATGAAAGAATTATTAGATAGAGCAGTAGAACTTATAGAACAAGAAATGAATAATGTGTTTAAGGCAATAGAAGGAAAAGAAGAAGAATACGTAGATTAAGAGGGAGGTATCTATATGGCAGTACAATTACGTAGTGAGATAGATGATAAATATAAATGGAAATTAAACAAGATATATAGTACAGATGAAGAATGGGAAGAAGAATTCAAGAATCTGAAGGTGGAGAGTCCTAAGCTACAAGAATTTTCAGGAAAATTAAATGATAAAGAAGAAATTCTTAAATATTTTAAATTCTCAGAGAAAGTTTCTAGAAATGCTGAGAAATTATATGTTTATGCTCACATGAAGTGTGATGAAGATACTACTAATCAGAAATATCAAGGAATGATGAACAGAATTGATGGGTTTATGGCAGAGCTTGGAAGTTATGCGTCTTTCTTTGTACCAGAGATTTTATCATTACAAGATGGATTTATAGAAGGGTTATTAAGAGATGATAATAGATTTAAACAATATGATTTCTTATTAATGGATATCTTGAAAGAAAAACCTCATGTATTAACTAAAGACATGGAACAATTATTAGCTCTTGCATCAGATTGTCTAGATGCACCTAGTAGCATACATAATATGCTTACAAATGCTGATATGACTTTTGGAGATATTATCAATGAGGATGGAGAAACTGTAGAATTAACAGAAGGTAATTATTCATCTTTTATAAAGAGCACAGATAGAAAGGTAAGAGAAACAGCATTTAAACAATTGTTTGGAGAATATGAAAAGCTTCAAAATACCTTTGCAACTACTTTAAGTAGCTCAATAAAGAGCTTTAACTTTTCATCAAGGGTTCGTAAGTATGAATCACCATTACAATCATCATTAGCACCTAATGATATACCAGTTTCAGTATATGAAAATTCAATAAAAACTTTAAATGATAATATGGAATCATTACATAGATATGTAGCTATAAAAAAGAAATTATTATCATTAGATGAAATACACATGTATGATTTATATGTTCCTGTTATAGAAACACCTAAGGATCATGTTGAATTTGACGATGCAGTTAAAATAGCAAATGCAGCACTAAAACCATTAGGAGAAGAATATCTAAGTATATTTAACAAAGGAATAGAAAGTGGATGGATAGATATATATCAGAATAAAGGCAAACGAGGAGGAGCTTATTCTTGGGGTAGTTACGACACAATGCCTTACGTATTGCTTAATTATAACTATGAGCTTAATGATGTATCTACATTAGTTCATGAAATGGGGCATTCTTTACATTCTTATTACTCTAGAAAAGAACAACCATATCATTATGCAGACTATACATTATTTTGTGCAGAAGTAGCTTCTACTACTAATGAAGCACTTCTTATACATTATTTGATAGACAACGAGACTGATAGAAATAAAAAATTATATCTAATTAATCAAGAGTTAGAGCAGATAAGAACAACTGTATTTAGACAATTAATGTTTGCTGAATTTGAATTATATACACATGATGCATTATACAAAGGAGAGTCTTTAACAGTAGAGGATTTTAATTCTGTATGGCTAGATTTAAATAAGAAATATTTTGGACCTGATATGGTAGTAGATGATGAGATTAAGATAGAATGGGCTAGAATACCTCATTTTTATTCTGATTATTATGTATACCAATATGCAACTGGTTATGCAGCAGCTTCTGCATTTGCAAATTCTATACTAAAAGGTCAAGAAAATGCTTTAGATAAATATAAAGGATTCTTAAAGATGGGTGGAAGTAAGTATCCTATAGATATATTGAAGATAGCAGGAGTAGATATGACAACTTCAGCACCACTAGAGGCAACTATTGCTAGATTCAATGAACTATTAGATATGTTAGAAGAATTATAGAATACAATTTTAATATTAAAACTAAAAAGGTAGATATGTCTACCTTTTTAGTTTTATGGAGAAGGTGATTTAATGAGAAATTTAAAAAATAAAATAATTAATTATCTTACTAACGGACAAGGATTTGTTATTGAGAGTTTCAGAAATTCAGAAGGAAACATTGATTATATAGCTATTAAAGAAGTTCAAAATGGAGAATATGCAGTTATTATAAATGATGATTATAATGATATGGTTAATACTCAAGCAGCAATTAATTTTTTGGATAGTAGAGGAAGACATTACAATTTAAATAGAATAGTATTATCTAATAGAGGATATGCAGAGAAAATATATAATACAAAGAGATGTGTTGTAAATGAGAATAACGGAAATATTATATATTGCGATGAGAGATGTGATGTATTAGCTAGGATAGTTAGTATAGTTTCTTATAATAATAAAGGAAATAGTAATTATAAAAGTGTAATATCTTCTGATATATTGCAAGATAAAACAGTTATAACAACACTTGTAATAATTGGTTTGAATGTCCTTATGTATATTATAAGTGCAATTAAATCAGGAAACTTATTTAATATAGATGCACAAACGCTAGTTAATATGGGAGGACAAGTAGGAATATACATTAAAAGCTTAAATGAATGGTGGCGTTTATTTACATGTATATTTCTTCATGGTGGTATTATACATTTGTTATGTAATATGTTTTCACTATTTTATTTAGGACCACAGATAGAGAGAATATTCGGAAGAGTTAAATTTATAATAATATATATATTGTCAGGAATAGGAGCATCATTATTTAGTTATTATGTTAATTTATCTAAAGAAAATTTATATACAGTTTCTATAGGTGCATCTGGAGCAATATTTGGATTGTTAGGAGCATTGTTGATGTTTTTTATACTTAATAGAAATAATGTTAATAGAAGAGCAATTACTGATATAGGTACAATAGTGGTTTTGAATTTGTTTATAGGTTTTAGTTCATCAGGAATAGATAATGCTGCTCACATAGGTGGATTAATTATAGGAGCTATTTGTGCATTTATATTTTCCAAATTACTTAATTCTAAAAGAGCTTAGATATTAGGATAAGATAAAGATTTTTTTGAAATAATAAATGTATTGAGCTATAATGAAAATATTCGAAGTTTAAACAAGGAGGTATTAGATGAGATATTATTTAGATACCTTCTTTTATTTTTGACAATTAGTACAAAAAAATATATATTTTTAATTGATATAAAGAGTGGAGGTTTATTATGAGTGAGAATAATAATACAACTTATGATGTTACAGACCTTACATCCTTAGAAAAGCTAGAACCAGTTAGAGTAAGACCGGGAATGTACATAGGTTCTACTGGAAGTAAGGGATTACATCATTGTGTTTGGGAGATATTAGACAACTCAATAGATGAGATATCTAATGGATATGGAGATAAAGCAACTGTTATATTAAATAAAGATAAGAGCATAACAATAATAGATAATGGTAGAGGAATACCAACAGGCATACATCCTATTAAGAAAAAAAGCGGTGTAGAAATGGTATTTACAGAACTTCATACAGGTGGTAAGTTTAACAATAAGAATTATAAGACATCTGGTGGATTGCATGGTGTTGGAGCAGCTGTAGTGAATGCTTTATCTAAGTGGGTAGAAGTAGAAGTATACCAAAATGGTAATGTATATCGTCAGAGATTTGAATATGCTTATGATAAAGAGTTAAAAAGAAAAATGCCAGGAACTCCTGTTACATCACTAGAAGTTGTAGGAAAATCAGATAAGACAGGAAGTAAGGTGACATTTCTACCAGATCGAGATGTATTTTCAACAATAGACTTTAAGTATGAGATTATAGATGAGAGACTTCAAGAATTAGCATTTCAGAACAAAGGAATAAGATTGGAATTAATAGACAATAGAAAAGAAGAACCTGTATATAAGGAATATTATTCAGAAAGAGGATTATTAGATTTTATAGAATATTTAAATGAGAGTAAAACACCTCTTCATGAAACACCTATATTATTTGAAGGTGAGAGAATGGTTAATGATGTTCAAATGTATGGAGAAGTATGTATACAGTTTACAGATTCTTCTACTGAGAATATTGCAAGTTATGTTAATAATATTCCAACTACAGAAGCAGGAACTCATGAAACTGGATTTAAGACAGGAATGACTAGAGCATTTAAGGAATGGGCTAGAAAACTTGGAGTAGTTAAGGATAAAGATAAGGAGTTTGAAGGAGATGACTTAAGAGAAGGAATGACAGCTATCCTTCGAATTAAACTTACTAATCCAGTATTTGAAGGGCAAACTAAAACAAAGCTTGGCAATAATGAAGCATATACTATGATGAATGACTTGGCGTATACCAAGTTTTCAGAATGGATAGAAGATAATAAGGAGCTTGCAACTCTTATAATGAATAATGCATTAGCAGCAGCTCTTAGACGTGATAAGATTAAGAAGATAAATGATGCTGAAAAGAAAAAAGTAGGCAAGGGTACATCACCTCTTGCAGGTAAAATAGCAGTATGTACTATGAAGGATAATTCATCAAGTGAATTTATAGTAGTTGAGGGAGATTCTGCCGGTGGTTCAGCAAAGCAAGCTAGAGATAGAAGGTTTCAGACTATAATGCCATCAAAAGGTAAAATAATGAATACAGAGAAACAAAAACTAGAGAATGTATTAGCATCTGAGGAGCTTAGATTATTTAATGCAGCTATAGGAACAGGAACATTAGATAACTATAAAGAAGAAAATTTAAAGTATGACAAGATAATAATAATGAGTGATGCTGACGTAGATGGTTATCATATAAGAACTTTATGGATGACATATATATATAGATATATGAAGCCACTTATTACTAATGGACATTTGTATCTAGCACAACCACCATTATACAAAGTATATAAACAAACAAAAGATGGAGAAAAGCATATATACGCATATAGTGATGAAGAATTAGAAAAAGCTAAGAATAAAATAGGTAAAGGTGCTCTTATTCAAAGATATAAGGGATTAGGAGAGATGAACCCAGATCAATTGTGGGATACAACACTTAATCCTGAAACTAGAACTTTATTACAAGTAACCATAGAAGATGCAGCAAAAGCTGAAAGAATGATTTCTTTACTTATGGGTGATGTAGTAGAGCCTAGAAAGAAATATATGTACAAATACGCAGAATTTTAAAGGTAGGTGAAAAATTACATGGCAAAGAAAAATAATAAAATACCAAAAGATAATAACATAATACCTGTACTATTAGAAGAAGCTATGCCTGATAATTATCTACCATATGCAGTTGAAGTAGCAAAAGAAAGAGCACTTCCAGATGTTAGAGATGGTCTTAAGCCTGTACATAGAAGAATATTGTATGGTGCATATTTATTAAAAGCATTTCCTGATAGACCCTATTATAAATCTGCTAGAATAGTTGGAGATATATTAGGTAAGTTCCATCCACATGGAGATACATCAGTATATGATGCTACAGTAATACTTGCACAAGATTTTACTACAAGAGAACCTCTTATAGATGGTCATGGAAATTTTGGATCTATAGATGGTGATAGTGCAGCAGCTATGAGATATACAGAAGCAAGGCTTACTGCTATAGCTATGGAGATGTTAAAAGATATAGATAAGGATACAGTAGATATGGTTCCAAACTATTCAGATAGTGAACTTGAACCTAAGGTACTACCTAGTAGATATCCGAATCTACTTGTAAATGGTACATTTGGAATAGCTGTAGGACTTGCAACTAATATTCCACCTCACAACCTAGAAGAGGTTACTAAAGGTGTATTAGCATATATAGATAATCCGGAAATAACAACTAAGGAATTAATGAAATATATAAAGGCACCAGACCTTCCTACAGGAGGTATAATAATAGGAGCTAATTCATTATTACAAGCTTATGAAACAGGTGAAGGCAAAGTAACTTGTAGAGCTAAAACTTCAATAGAAAAGCTAGAAAATGGAAGAGTAGGTATAGTAATAACTGAATTCCCTTATAAGAGAAACAAAGCAAAGATTCTTCAAACAATATCTGAGATGACAGGAGATAAGAAGCATTCTAAGGCTCTAGAATTTATATCAGACATAAGAGATGAATCAGATAGAAGTGGTATAAGAGCAGTTATAGAATTTAAGAAAAGCATAACAGAAGAGATGGCAGAGAAGGTATTAAAGTACTTATTTAAAAAGACAGATCTTCAATGTAATATAAGCTTTAACATGGTGGCTCTAGCAGATGGTAAGCCAGAAACAATGGGCTTAAAGACAATAATAAGGCATTATGTTACACATCAAAAAGAAATTGTAACAAGAAGAACTAAAAAAGAATTAGAGATAGCAGAAAAAAGATTCCATATAGTAGAAGGCTTTATAAAAGCTATAGGAATATTAGATGATGTAATAAAAACAATAAGAGAGTCAAAGTCTAAAAAAGAAGCAGGAATTAACCTTGTAGAAAAATTTGGCTTTACAGAAGAACAAGCTACAGCAATATTAGAATTAATGTTATATAGATTAACAGGATTAGAAATAACTACATTCCAAAAGGAATACAGAGAATTAAATAAAAAGATAAAAGCATTAAAGAAGATATTATCTGATGAAACAGAGTTATTATCAGTAATAAAAAAAGAATTACAAGAAATATGTGATAAATATAAGAGCCCTAGAAGAACTATGATAGTAGAAAATGATAATGAAGCTAAGATAGATGTAGAAGAACTTATTGTTGTTGAAGATATTATGATAACTTTATCTAAAGATGGTTTTATAAAGAGATTTCCAGAGAAGAGTTATATAAGATCTAATTTCAATGAGGATGAGATAGAGTATCGAGAAGGGGATAAGCTGGCATTTCTTATAAAAGCTAATACTAGGGATAATATAATGATATTTACAGATAGTGGAAATATGTATCAAACTAAAGGAGTTAACCTACCAGAACAGAAGTGGAAGGAAAAGGGTGAAAGAATAGACACTATTATAAAATCTATCAATCTAGACAATGAGAATATAATAAATATAATATCTGTACCTGAACTAAGCAGTAATAGATTCCTTCAACTAATGACATCTAAAGGTAATCTAAAGAAGAGTTCCTTAGACAAATTTGCAACTAATTATTCTAAGCTTCAAACAACTAAGCTTAGAGCAGAAGAGAAGCTTATATCAGTGGAGCTTATAGAAGATGAATGGAGCTATATGGAGGTTAAGACTAAACAAGGACTAGAATTCACCTTAACTGTTCCACAATTAGAAGATTTACCTAGAAATGTATTGGGGACTCAATTATTCAATTTATGTAATTCTGATGAAGTAATTGCTATTAATAGAGCTTATGAGAATGAAGCACAAGAATTTATAATTGGAATAACTGCAAAAGGTAACTTAAAAACATTTACTAAATTATCTAAAAGTGATAGATTAAAAACAAAGACTAATACAGATAATTCTTTATTGTTATTTACTAATAAAGGCAATGTAATAAAAATTAAATCATTTATGATAACAAAAGCAATAAAGGAAGAGATAGCATTAACAGAATTAGTTGATTCCCTTCAAAAAGATGAAAAGATTGTAAGTATGTTTTCAATAAGTGAATATAATAAATATGATTATGTTTATATATTTACTAAGATGGGTATAATTAAGAGAACTGCCTTAGAGGAATTAAGTGGTGAATCACTTATTATGCAATGTCATAAGTTTAAGAAGGATAATGATGAAGTTGTTATGGTAGATATTTCTAGAGGGGATAATGGTAATGTTGTTATTGTAACTAAGAGAGGAATGGCTATAAGGTTTGATTTAGATAGTGTAAGTTCTATGGGAAGAAACGCACTAGGTGTAACAGGCATAAGTCTTAAAGAAGATGATGAAGTTATATTTGGTAGAGTATTTATGATAATAGATGATATAATAACGCCTATAGAGAAATATCAGTTAGAGCTTGTATCTAGTAGTAAAAAATCTACTGATATATTGTTAGCTGATATAAGACTTCAGAATAGAGCAGGAAGAGGAAGGAATATTGTTATGCTTGATATAGATGAAGAGCTTAAGAATATTTCTGTATTATAGATTATTATGTGGAGGGATTAATTATGAAGAAGGTAGCAGTATTATTAGCAACAGGTTATGAAGAGATAGAAGCATTAACAGTAGTTGATGTTATGAGAAGAGCAGGAGAAGAGTGCCATATAGTTAGTACAGAGGATATTGAAGTGGTTAGTGCACATAATATCAAGGTTACAGCAGATAAAATATTAACAGATAAATTAGAAGATTATGATTTAGTAGTATTACCAGGAGGACTTCCAGGAGCAACTAATCTTCAGAAAGATCCTAAGGTTATAGAGGTTCTTAGAGATTTTAACAATAAGGGTAAGCTTATTGCAGCTATGTGTGCAGCGCCGATAGTATTAGCTACAGCAGGAGTAATAGAAGGTAAGAATATAACATCTTATCCAGGCTATGAAGATGAATTACCAGGTGCTAACTACATAGATAATGAGAATGTGGTAGTAGATGGTAACTTAATTACTAGCAGAGGACCTGCAACTACTTTACCATTTGCTTATAAGATGTTAGAAGTTTTAGGTAATGATGCTTATAAAACTCTTCAAGAAGGTATGATGTTTAATTTCTTGATGAGATAGTGTATTTAATGCTTAGTGCTATATATAAGGTACTAAGCATTAATTATGAATATAGAAGTTAAACATATAATTCAAGGGAGGCAAATCAAGGTTATGCATGAAAAGTGGATAGTAACTAACAATAAAACAGCTTTTGATAATTTAAACAGAGAAGTAAAGCTTCATCCACTTATAGCAAGGGTTATAGCTAATAGAGGTATTACTACTAAGAGAGAAGCTGATATGTTCTTTAATGGAACTATAGAGGATATGTATTCTACTATGATTATGAAGGATATGAAAAAAGCTATAGATATCCTAAAAGATGCAATTACTAAACAGAAGAGAATAGTTATATATGGAGATTATGACTGTGATGGAGTGTGTAGTACAGCTATATTATACAAAACACTTAAGCTATTAGAAGCTAATTTCACATATTATATACCTAATAGAGAATCAGAAGGATATGGTATGAATAGTGATAGAATAAAGATACTTAAGGATGAAGGTGCTGAAGTTATATTAACTTGTGATAATGGTATTTCAGCTATTAATGAAGTAAAATATGCAAAAGAATTAGGGATGACAGTAATAGTTACAGATCATCATGATATTCCATATATTGAAGAAGATGATAAGCGTATATACGTGGTGCCTGAAGCTGATTGTGTGGTAGATCCTAAACAATTAGATTGTAAATATCCCTTTAAAGATCTATGTGGTGCTGGAGTTGCTCTAAAATTATCTATAGAGTTAGCTAAGGAAATGAATATAGACATACCTAGCGATAGTGATATATATGAGTTTGCATCATTAGCAACTGTGTGTGATGTTGTTAATTTATTAGATGAGAATAGAATTATAGTTAAGCATGGACTAAAGCTAATTAATAACACCAAGAATTTAGGATTAAAAGCCCTTATAAAAGAATGTGGATTAGAAGAGAAAACTATAGGTGAATACCATTATGGATTTGTGTTAGGACCTAGTATAAATGCTACAGGTAGATTAGAAACAGCTGATTTATCAGTAGAATTACTTATTACTGAAGATGTAAATAGAGCAGAAGAATTAGCTAAAACACTTAAAAAGCTTAATAGTGATAGACAAGAATTAACTTTAGAAAGTGTAGAAAAGGTATATTTAAGATTGGACAAGGAATTATTACCACAGGATAAGGTTATATTAGTATATGAACCTACTATACATGAAAGTATAGCAGGTATTGTAGCTGGAAGAGTTAGAGAAAAATATAATATGCCAACAATAATAATGACTCAAGGAAAAGATATGCCAAAGGGTTCAGGAAGAAGTATTGAAGGCTATAATATGTTTGAGGAATTAAATAAATGCAAAGAATATATTAGCAAATTTGGAGGACATCCAATGGCTGCTGGTTTATCTGTGGAAGAAGATAATATACCTAAGTTAAAAAAGGCATTAAATGAAAAAACTACATTGACAGATGATGACTTAGTACCAATAATAAGAATAGATTCACCGTTATCTCTTAATTATTTAAATTTTGATCTTATAGAGGATATAGAGAAATTAAGACCATTTGGAAAAGCAAATAATAGTCCATTATTTGCAGTAAAAAATCTAGAAGTTGAAAGGGTATTCTTCATGGGGAAGGAGAAGAATTTCATGAAATTTAGATTTAAGATAAATGGAGCTAGTTATATAGAAGGTGTAAACTTTGATAAATACGAAGATTTTAAGCAAGATTTTTCAGATAAATATGGAGAAGAAAGATTTCTTAAACTACAAGATGATGGATATGGTGGATTTAATATGGATATAATATATTATCCAACTATTAATGAGTTTAATGGCAAAACAAGTATTCAATTGAATATAAAAAATATTAGGATATAAGAAAGAGGTGCTTTTCTTTGAAAAAGTATAAAATAATAATGACTGGTGGAGGAACAGCAGGACATGTTACTCCTAACTTGGCTCTTGTACCAACTTTAGAAAAGGAAGGTTTTGAAGTAAAATATATTGGTAGTACTAATGGAATAGAAAAAGATATTATCAAAAAGAATAATATACCTTATTATGCAATAAGTAGTGGTAAATTAAGAAGATATTTTGATGTGAAGAATTTTACAGATCCCTTTAAGGTTATCAAGGGAATATTCCAAGCAAAGAAGATATTATCAAAGGAAAAACCAGATGTAATATTTTCAAAAGGAGGATTTGTAACTGTACCAGTAGTTATAGCTGCATCAATGAAGAAGATTCCAGTTGTGGCACATGAATCTGATATGACTCCTGGACTTGCAAACAAATTAGCTTCACCATTTTGTGATAAGTTATGTGTAACTTTTAGAGAAAGCCTTAATTATATAAAAGGAGATAAAGGTGTATTAACAGGAAGTCCTATAAGAGAAGAGATACTACAAGGCTCGAGAGAAAAAGGACTTAAATTCTGCGATTTTGATGGAAGTAAACCTATATTGTTTATAATGGGTGGAAGTCTTGGATCTGTTGTAATAAACAATGTTATATATGCTAATATAGATGAGCTAGTAAATAAGTTCGATATTATTCATATATGTGGTAAAGGTAATACTAATAAGGAACTTGTGGGCAAAAAGGGTTATAATCAATATGAATTTATAGATAAGGAATTACCAGATCTTATGGCAGCAGCTGATTATATAATATCTAGAGCAGGTGCTAATTCAATATTTGAATTTTTAGCTCTTAAGAAACCAACTTTACTTATTCCATTATCTAAAAAGGCTAGTAGAGGTGATCAAATCTTAAATGCAAATTCATTTAAGAAAGAGGGGTATGCATTAGTAATGGAGGAAGAAGAGATTACTAATGATAGCTTCCTTAAGAAGATAGAGGAACTAGTAGGTAGTCGAGATAAGTTGATAGCGAATATGGAAAAGGCACATAGTTCAATAGGAAATGAAGCAGTTATTAATACTATAAATCAAGTAATTAATAGATAAAGAAAGTAAAAATCCAATGTTATTTGGTTTGATTAATATCAAAATTATATGCTTAAGTAAATAATATAATATCATTAAGTATTTACTAATATAATAAAAAAGAGTAAAGATCCCTAAATACTATAAACTCGCTAAAGCTCAGACAGTATAGTATTTTTAACGGGATCTTTACTTTTTTATTATAAGAAATACTAAATTCTATTATAGATAATTTACTTAAATCAATAATTTGATATTAATAACTGAAAAATAAGTGATCAAAAAATATATTCAATAATTTTTTTAGTAAGAATTACTGAATACTTAAGATACTTGCAGACAATATAGATATATTAAAAATCACCATAACGCTTAAATAATTAAAATATAATAAGCTTAGTGGAAGTAACCATTATTGTTAAGGTTAGAATTATAGGTAGATATAGAATAATATAATCATAATGAATTACAGATTAGTATGAATAATGTTGAAGAATTGGTTATTGCAACTAATGTTATAATATTCTAATTGGGCGTTTGTAAAAAAATACCGATTTTTTTACTGAAAGTAATAGTCTTGCAAAAGAATATAAGTGCTGTATAATAAAAATATAAGCGAACTTTATGAGCAAAAATACTTGTTAATATTTTAACAATGTATATTGTTTTGCTTTTAGGAAGGTAAAGGGTGCTTATGAGGATGCTAGTTATTTATATAATTGAAAGAGGGGATTTTCACTATGAGAAAAATGAAAACAATGGATGGAAATACTGCTGCAGCACATGTTTCATATGCATTCACTGAAGTGACAGCAATATATCCAATAACTCCATCATCACCAATGGCTGAACATGTAGATGAGTGGGTGGCTCAAGGAAGAAAAAACATATTTGGACAACCTGTTAAGGTTATGGAAATGCAATCAGAAGCAGGAGCAGCAGGTGCTGTACATGGATCATTGCAAGCTGGTGCATTGACAACTACTTATACTGCATCACAAGGATTGTTATTAATGATTCCTAATATGTATAAAATAGCAGGAGAAATGTTACCTGGTGTATTCCATGTGTCAGCTAGAGCATTAGCTACATCTGCATTAAACATATTTGGTGATCATCAAGATGTAATGGCAACAAGGCAAACTGGTTTTGCAATGCTTGCTGAAGGTTCTGTACAAGAAGTTATGGATTTATCTGCAGTAGCTCATTTAGCAGCAATTAAATCAAGAATACCTTTCTTAAACTTTTTTGATGGTTTTAGAACTTCACATGAAATTCAAAAGATTGAAGTCCTTGAATATGATGAATTAGCAAAACTTTTAGACTGGGATGCAGTAAAAGCATTTAAAGAAAGAGCTTTAAATCCAAATCATCCAGTAACAAGAGGTACTGCACAAAATGCAGATATATATTTCCAAGAAAGAGAATCAGTAAACAAATATTATGAAGCTGTTCCTGATATAGTTGAAGAATATATGTCTGAGATAACAAAATTAACAGGAAGAGAATATCATTGCTTTGATTATTATGGTGCACCAGATGCAGATAGAGTAGTTATAGCAATGGGATCTGCTACAGATGTTTGTGAAGAAACAGTTGATTATTTAAATTCGAAAGGACAAAAAGTCGGTGTCGTAAAGGTAAGATTATATAGACCATTTTCAATAGAAAAATTATTAAAGGTTATACCTTCAACTGTTAAGAAAATAGCAGTTTTAGATAAAACTAAAGAACCAGGATCTATTGGAGAACCATTATATTTAGATGTTAAGAGTGCATTCTATGGAAGAGAAAATTCTCCTGTTATAGTTGGTGGTAGATTTGGCTTAGGTTCAAAAGATCCAAATCCAGGACATATTGCTGCTGTATATGCTAACTTAGCTTTAGAAACTCCAAAAGATGGATTTACATTAGGAATTGTTGATGATGTAACAAACACTTCATTAGAAGTTACAGAAGATATAGATGCAACACCAGAGGGAACAAAAGCTTGTAAGTTCTGGGGATTAGGATCAGATGGTACTGTTGGAGCTAATAAGAGCGCAATTAAAATTATTGGTGACCATACTGATATGTATGCTCAAGGATATTTCTTCTATGATTCTAAGAAATCAGGTGGTATAACAGTATCACATTTAAGATTTGGTAAGAAAGCTATTAAGTCACCATATTTAATAAATAAAGCTGACTTTGTATCATGTTCAAATCAATCTTATGTTCATAAATATAATGTATTAGATGGATTAAAGCCAGATTCTAAATTCTTATTAAATACAATATGGACTCCAGAAGAATTAGAAGAAAAGTTACCTGCTTATTATAAGAGATTTATAGCTAAAAATAACATTCAATTCTACACTATAAATGCTGTTGCTATAGCACAAGAGATTGGATTAGGTGGAAGAATAAATATGATTATGCAATCAGCATTCTTTAAGTTAGCCAACATAATTCCGTTAGAAGATGCAATTAAGTATTTAAAGGAATCTGTTGTGACTTCTTATGGTAAGAAGGGACAAAATGTAGTAGATATGAATAATGCTGCTATAGATAAAGGTGTTCAATCACTAGTTAAGATAGACGTTCCTGAATCATGGAAAGATGCTAAGGATGAAGAAGTTGCACCACTTAAGAATGCAACAGATTTTGTTAAGAATATAGTTGTTCCTATGAATAGATTAGAAGGAGATAATCTTCCTGTATCTACATTTACTGGAATGGAAGATGGTACATTTGAAGCAGGTACTGCTGCATTTGAAAAGAGAGGAATTGCTGTTAATGTACCTGAATGGAAGTCAGATAAATGTATACAATGTAATCAATGTTCATTTGTATGTCCACATGCATCAATTAGACCAATATTATTAAATGAGGAAGAAAAGAAGAATGCTCCTGATAGTTTAGTTGCTGTAGATGCAAAAGCATTAAAATCAGAAGAAAAGTTATACTTTACAATGGCAGTAGCTCCACTTGATTGTACAGGATGTGGTAACTGTGCAGTTATATGTCCGGTAGGAGCTTTAGAAATGAAACCACAAGAATCTCAACATTCACAAATAGAAGCTTGGGATTATGCTATAGATGAAGTATCAGCAAAAGCTAATCCAATGAATAAAAAGACTGTTAAGGGAAGTCAATTCGAACAACCATTACTTGAATTCTCAGGTGCTTGTGCAGGTTGTGGAGAAACTCCTTATGCTAAATTAATAACTCAATTATATGGAGATAGAATGATGATAGCTAATGCTACAGGATGTTCTTCTATTTGGGGTGGATCAGCTCCATCAACTCCATATACTAAGAATAAAAAAGGATATGGACCAGCTTGGGCTAATTCTTTATTTGAAGATAATGCAGAATATGGTTTAGGTATGTTCTTGGGAGTTAAAGCTCAAAGAGAAACTCTAGCAGAAACAGTAAAAGAAGGAATAAAGTCAGGATTAACTACAGCAAAAGCTGCAGCTCAAGAGTGGCTTGATAATATGAATAATGGTGAAGGAACTAGAGATAGAGCAGATGCATTTGAAGCAGCATTAAAAGCTGATAATTCTGAAATAGCAAAGAAGATATTAGCAGAAAAAGATTTATTTGTTAAGAGATCTCAATGGATATTTGGAGGAGACGGATGGGCTTATGATATCGGATATGGCGGTGTTGATCATGTATTAGCATCAGGTGAAGATGTTAATGTATTTGTATTCGATACAGAAGTTTATTCAAACACAGGTGGACAATCATCAAAAGCTACTCCAACTGCTGCAATAGCTAAGTTTGCTGCAAGTGGTAAGAAAACTAAGAAGAAAGATCTTGGTATGATGGCTATGAGTTATGGATATGTATATGTTGCTCAAGTAAATATGGGTGCAGATAAGAACCAAGCATTAAAGGCAATTGCAGAAGCTGAAGCTTATCCAGGTCCATCATTAATAATAGGTTATGCACCATGTATTAATCATGGAATTAAGAGAGGAATGGGTAAGAGTCAATTAGAAGCAAAAGCTGCTGGTGAATGTGGATATTGGCAAATGTATAGATTTAATCCTGCATTAAAGGATACTGATAAAAATCCATTTGTTTTAGATTCTAAAGAACCAACTGCAGACTTTAAAGAATTCTTAATGGGTGAAGTAAGATATGCATCCCTTGCAAAAACATTCCCAGAAGCTGCAGAAGCATTATTTGAAAAGACTAAGAAAGATGCTATGGAAAGATTAGAAGGATATAAGAAATTAGCAGCAGAGAAATAAATATTATTGTTAGATAACATATAATTCACAATAATTAATATCAAAATTATATGTTCTAAGTAAATAAGATAATATGGATAAAATCCAATGTTATTTGGTTTGATTAATATTATGTTTTCTGATAATTAGTATCAATATTATATGTTTTCATAAATAGCATAATTTCATTAAGTATTTCTAAATATAAAAAATTAAGGTATTATTGTTAAATAACTTATGTTTCACAATAATTAATATCAAAATTATATGTTTAAGTAAATAATATAATATCATTAAGTATTTACTAATATAATAAAAAAGAGTAAAGATCCCTAAATACTATAAACTCGCTAAAGCTCAGACAGTATAGTATTTTTAACGGGATCTTTACTTTTTTATTATAAGAAATACTAAATTCTATTATAGATAATTTACTTAAATCAATAATTTGATATTAATTGAGCAAATTTCATATTTGCTCATCGGCTAAATATCTAGTTTTTATTTTAAATAAAAAGGAAGATCACCCCAAATGTTGAATAAAATAAATAACAACAATCCACAACAAAAGGAGTGAT